>NZ_JBIAUP010000001.1:0-244273 GCF_042892945.1 Streptomyces sp. NPDC001678
ACTAATCCACCCCGAAGGGCTTCATCGTTCGACTTGCATGTGTTAAGCACGCCGCCAGCGTTCGTCCTGAGCCAGGATCAAACTCTCCGTGAATGATTACCGGGCTGCGTTTAATTAAAAACTGCCGGTGAAACACTCGCGTTGAGCGGAACAACCAGGCGGAATAGGCCCGGTCGTTCACAGCGTCCTCGCTGTGTGCGCCTACCCGATCCATAATCGGACCCGGCAGGACTTTTTTAAAGGAACCTCATCCATCGTGATGACGGACGGGGTGTCAACATATCTGGCGTTGACTTTTGGCACGCTGTTGAGTTCTCAAGGAACGGACGCTTCCTTTGTACTCACCCACAGTGTTGATTACTGGGGCTTTCCTCCGGGCTTCCCTTCGGTGTTTCCAACCTTACCAGATCCGTTTTCCGTTCCGTTCCCGGTTCGGATTCCTTTTCCGGCCCCCTGTTGGAGCGGGGTTTCTCGCTTTTGGCCTTTCGGCCTCCGGCGTGATCACTACTTTAGCGGATTTCCCTTTCGGCTCCTAATCGAGCCGACCGCAGGAATATTTCGGCACGCCGAAATAGACCCCGATCAGGGATGTCCTCGCAGTAGTGGTGGTCGCCGCTCGTCTCGGACGCGCCCAGGGCGCTGCCCGTCTCAAGCGGCTCGCCTACGTTAGGCCCTCTCGGCGCAGGAGTCAAGCACCGGCCGGCTGACCTCGCTTGCTCCTGTCACGCGGCACATGGGCCCGGTACCGGCTGACCGTCGGGTCGCCGTCCGTCCAGAAGCGCCAGGGGTGGACGGCGCCCGCGCCGCCCACGCCCGTGCGGGGGCCGTTGCGCACCTGACCCGTGGGGACGGGAGTGCCCCGAAGGACGGAGAGGGGCGCGCCCGGGCCGGCGCAGAGGTCCGTGCCGTTGAGCGAGCGGTCCACGTCGAGGGCGGTCGCGAGGCGGGCCGGGCCCTGGGCCAGCTCGCGGTCGTGGCGGGCCTTCGGGCGGTTGGCCCGGGCCAGGTCGACGCCCTTGATCACTTCACCGCCGCGCAGCAGGACTCCGCTGGCCGTGCCCTCGGGGCCGCAGACCAGGTTGAGGCTGAACCACATGCCGTAGATGAAGTAGACGTACGCGTGTCCGGGCGGACCGAACATCGACGCGTTCCGCTCCGTGCGGCCACGGAAGGCGTGCGAGCCGGGGTCCTTCTCTCCCGCGTATGCCTCCACCTCGGTGATGCGCAGTTCGATCGGGCCCTGCGGGGTCGTCCGGACGAGGGTGCGGCCCAGGAGTTCGGGGGCGACCTCCAGTACGGGACGGTCGAAGAACGCGCGGTCGAGTGGCATACGGTCAGGCGCGGCAGTCATGCCGGTCGAGCGTAGTGGAAGGGCCCGGCGGCCGGGTCCGGGGAGGAAGAGCGCGATGGTGTTCAAGAAGCTGATGGCGAGCCTGGGCGCGGGCGGGGCCTCGGTGGAGACGGTGCTGTTCGAGGAGAACGTCGTACCCGGCGGGGTGGTGCAGGGCGAGGTGCGCATCCAGGGAGGTTCGGTGCCGCAGCGGATCGAGGGGCTGTCGGTAGGGCTCCAGGCGCGGGTCGAGGTCGAGGGGAACGACGGCGAGTACAAGCAGGACGTGGAGTTCACCCGCGTCCAGCTGGGCGGGGCCTTCGAGGTGCAGGCGGAGGCCTCGCACGTGGTGCCGTTCGGGCTGGAGATCCCCTGGGAGACGCCGGTCACCATGTTCCTGGGCCGGCACCTCACCGGGATGAACGTGGGGGTGACCACCCACCTCGCCATCGCCCGCGCGGTGGACTCCAGCGACCTCGATCCGGTGAACGTGCATCCGCTCCCCGCCCAGCAGGCGATCCTCGACGCCTTCGGCCGGCTCGGTTTCTCCTTCAAGTCCGCCGATCTCGAGCGCGGCCGCATCAGTGGCACGCGGCAGCGGCTGCCCTTCTACCAGGAGATCGAGTTCCATGCGCCGGACCGGTACCGGGGGCTGAACGAGGTGGAGCTGTCGTTCGTCGCGGACGACCGCGAGATGGACGTCGTGCTGGAGATGGACAAGAAGCCGGGGCTGTTCAGCTCGGGCAGCGACACCTACCGCTCGTTCACCATGGATCTGCGCACGTACGAGCAGACCGACTGGGCGGCCTACCTCCACCAGTGGCTCGCGGAGGTGGGCGGCAAGCGGAACTGGCTCTGAGCCGGGGGGACGGCCCCCGGCCGATGACCGGCGGCCGGGGAGCCGGGCCCCGGCCGTCGGTCAGCCCAGCAGGACGACCAGGGGCGAATCCGTGCTCGCCCAGTACTCGACGGCGTCGTGGAGGACCGCCTCCGCCGTCCGGGCGTCGCCCGGGGCGGCCTTGCGGAAGGTCTCCCAGTCCTCGGCGAGCAGCAGATAGCCGCGGAACTTGCCGGAGCCCCACCACGACAGGTCCGTGAGGCAGTCGGCGAGGGCGTCCCAGTTGCGGCCGAACCACTCGGGGAACTCCAGGTCCGTCGCACAGCGGTCGAGGAAAGCGGCCTTGTCGTGGACCCCGGTGAGCCGGAGCCTGGCGCCCCGCCAGTCGGCCTCGGCGGCGCGGGCCATGACGTCCGTGGGGGCGTCCGTGCGGGCGTCCGTGAGGGCCTCGGTAGGGGGCAGGTGGTAGATGCCCGGGGGGATCGATCCGTTGAGGATGCCGGGGAGCCCTGGGGCGGGCAGCGGACGGGTCATGGGTGCACCACCGCTTCGAAGGTCTGGTAGTGGTCGCCGGTGTAGTAGCGCTCGGAGTGCTCTCCGGTGATGACGCGTCGGGCGCCGCGGTTGCGGGCGCCGGGGGTGGGGACGGTGTACTCGTGGTAGTAGCCGCGGGCCTGCTTGGGAAGCCGGTTCTCGTAGTTGCCGAAGACGGTGCCGTCCTTGTCGTACGGGAAGGGGCCGCCCTTGGCGATGAGTTCGAGGGTACGGCGTGCCTCGGGCGGCAGCTTGTCCTCGGTGACGGTCTTCATGCCCTTCGCCCAGGAGGGCACCGAGCCCGGTGGTGGCGTGGTGACGGCCGGGGTCCGGGTTTTCTCCGCCTTCTGGCTTCCCGACGAGGAGCAGGCGGGGAGCAACAGCAGCGGCAGGGCTGCCAGCAGCAGGGTCAGGGCGCGCATAAGGCGGCTCTGCCGTCGTCCGATGTTCTGAAGTACATGAAGCACACTCCATATGGTCGCAGTGCCGACGGTCCAGGCGTCGCTAGGCTGGCGCTTTCAGCTGTCCGCGTGTACTGGAGGTGTCCTGGTGTCCGAGCAGAAGCGTCGGCCGCTCCCCCACGATTTTCATCCGCCGGTGCCCTCGTTCCCCGTGGTGAGCGATGACGTGACGCCCGGGGCGAGGCTGAAGGGCGATCAGGTCCTCTCCGGTGGCAATGTGTCGCCGCACCTGCGCTGGGAGGGCGCCCCCGAGGGGACGAAGAGCTTCGCGGTGACGTGCTACGACCCGGACGCGCCGACCGGCAGCGGTTTCTGGCACTGGGTCGTCTTCGACATCCCGGCCGACGTCACCGAGCTGCCGGCCGGTGCGGGCACCGGTGAGATGAAGGGGCTGCCCGCGGGCGCCGTGCACGCGCGCAACGACTACGGCACCCGTGACTTCGGCGGCGCCGCGCCGCCGCCCGGGGACGGTCCCCACCGGTACGTCTTCACGGTGTACGCGGTGGACCGGGAGAAGCTGGGCCCGGACGAGGCCGCCTCGCCGGCCGTGGTCGGCTTCCACCTGCGCTTCCACGCGCTGGGGCGGGCGCAGCTGATCGGTGAGTACGAGGCTCCGGCGGCCGGCTGACGTTCCCGCGCCCCGTCACGCGCGGGTGGGCGGCCGGAAATTCCGTTGCGCCGGGCGGGCGGGGATCGCACAGTAGTGGTGCCTGACTGGCGGCTTCGCATGCGGCCGTCGGGCAGCGGGTACCGCAGTGGCGGGGGCGGTGGGGCGCTGGTGCGCCGGCCGTCCGCCGGAGTCCGGCTCGTGAGCCGGGTGGCCGCGCCTGCTGCTGTAACGCTCCGGGCCCGGGGTTTTCACGGGGGAAGGGCCCGGAGCGTTCTCCCTTTTGGTCCCTACCTTTTTGGTCCCTACCTGAGCAGCATCTGCGCGATCGCGACGCCGCCGACGGCGACGATGACGCCGCGCAGGACCGTGGGCGAGAGCCTGCGGCCGACCTTCGCGCCTATGAGGCCGCCGATGGTGGAGCCGACGGCGATCAGGAGGACGGCCGTCCAGTCGACGTCGGCGACGAAGACGAAGAAGAGCGCGGCGACGCCGTTGACGACGACACCGATGGTGTTCTTGAGGGCGTTGACGCGCTGGAGGTCGTCGTGGAGCAGCAGGCCCATGAGGGAGAGGTACATGACGCCCTGGGCCGCGCCGAAGTAGCCGCCGTAGGCGCTGGCCAGGAGCAGTCCGGCGAGGAGGGCGGGGCCGCCGTCGGTGGGGGCCTCGGTGCCGTTGCGCTCCCGGCGGCGGGCGAGGGCCCGGGCGAGCCGGGGCTGGAGCACGACGAGCAGCAGGGCGAGGGCGATGAGCGCGGGGACGATCGCGTCGAAGGCCTTCGACGGGAGGGCGAGCAGCAGGACGGCTCCGGTGAGGCCGCCGATCAGTGCGGTGATGCCGAAGCGGATGACGCGGCCGCGCTGGCCGCGCAGTTCGCGGCGGTAGCCGACGGCGCCGCTGATGTTGCCGGTGACGAGTCCCAGGGTGTTCGAGACGTTGGCGGTGACGGGGGGCAGTCCGGTGGCGAGGAGCACCGGAAAGGTGAAGAGGGTGCCGCTGCCGACGATGGCGTTGATGGTGCCCGCGCCGACGCCGGCGGCGAGGACCGCGAGTGCTTGCCAGATGGACAAGGCCATCTCCTTCGCTTCAGTGTGTCGCCTCCCCGCCCTGAGGGGGTCGGGGGGCCGCACTGATCATGCATGAATCGATCATGCATGAGGAAGGAGAGGGCTTCAGTCGATCGGGGGCTGCTCGCGGCGGGGGCTCTCCTTGGTGATCTTGGGGGTGCCGCCGCCTCCGCCGCCCGGGGCGCCGAAGCTGCCGACGGCGCCGCTGAGGCCCTTGAGGGCGTCGCCGATCTCGCTGGGCACGATCCAGAGCTTGTTGGCGTCGCCCTCGGCGATCTTGGGGAGCATCTGGAGGTACTGGTAGGCGAGCAGCTTCTCGTCGGCGTCACCGGCGTGGATGGACTCGAAGACGGTGCGGATCGCCTGGGCCTCGCCCTCGGCACGGAGGGCCGCCGCCCGGGCCTCGCCCTCGGCGCGCAGGATCGCGGACTGCTTCTCGCCCTCCGCCGTGAGGATCTGCGACTGCCGGATGCCCTCGGCGGTGAGGATCGCGGCGCGCTTGTCCCGGTCGGCGCGCATCTGCTTCTCCATCGAGTCCTGGATGGAGGTGGGGGGCTCGATGGCCTTGAGCTCGACGCGGTTGACGCGGATGCCCCACTTGCCGGTGGCCTCGTCGAGGACGCCGCGCAGGGCGGCGTTGATCTCCTCACGGGAGGTGAGGGTACGCTCCAGGTCCATGCCGCCGATGATGTTGCGCAGGGTGGTGACGGTGAGCTGTTCGATGGCCTGGATGAAGCTGGAGACCTCGTAGGTCGCGGCGCGGGCGTCGGTCACCTGGTAGTAGATGACCGTGTCGATGTTGACGACGAGGTTGTCCTGGGTGATCACCGGCTGCGGCGGGAACGGGACGACCTGTTCGCGGAGGTCGATGCGGTTGCGGATGGAGTCGATGAACGGGACGACGATGTTCAGGCCCGCGTTGAGGGTGCGGGTGTAGCGGCCGAAGCGCTCCACGATGGCGGCGCTGGCCTGCGGGATGACCTGCACCGTCTTCATGAGGGCGATGAAGACGAGCACCACCAGGATGATCAGGACGATGATGATCGGTTCCATCGTGGCTCAGCTCCCCATGCCGCTGTCGTAGGTCTCGTGGGTCATGACCAGTGCGTGGGTGCAATGGTCTTGATCAGTCTTACAGAACCGGATGCCACCGTGCAGGCGTTGGGCCCAGCTCGTCGGGATGCGGCCGGTTCTGGCCGACGGGGTCAGATGACGACCGCCGTGGCGCCGTCGATCTCGACGACGTCGACCTGCTGGCCCACTTCGTAGGAGCGGTCGGCGTGGAGGGAACGGGCGGACCAGATCTCGCCCGCCAGCTTGATGCGGCCGCCGCCGCCGTCGACCCGTTCGAGGACGACGGCCTGCCGGCCCCTGAGCGCGTCGATGCCCATCGCCTGCTCGCCGCGGCGGCCGCGCTGGCGGTTGGCGATCGGCCTGACGACGGCGATGAGGGCGACGGAGACGACGGCGAAGACCACGAATTGGGCCACCGTGCCCGCGTGGAAGACGGCCGCGGTGACCGCGGCGGCGACGGCCCCGGCCGCGAGCATGCCGAACTCCGGCATGGCGGTCACGACCAGTGGGATTCCCAGTCCGACGGCGGCCACGAGCCACCACACCCATGTGTCCACGTGGTCATGGTAGGGGTGGTGGCCGCCCGGCGGACAGGGCGTGCGGGAAGGGCCCGGGCTCCCTTAGGCCATCGGGAGGCCCTGGGCCGTCCAGCGGTCGCCGCGCTGCTCGACGACCAGCGGCAGGCCGAAGCAGTGGGAGAGGTTGCGGGAGGTCAGCTCGAGCTCGATGGGGCCCGCGGCGAGCACCTTGCCCTGGCGGATCATCAGGACGTGGGTGAAGCCGGGGGCGATCTCCTCGACGTGGTGGGTGACCATGACCATCGAGGGGGCGAGCGGGTCGCGGGCGAGCCGGCCCAGGCGGCGGACGAGGTCCTCGCGGCCGCCGAGGTCCAGGCCGGCGGCGGGCTCGTCGAGCATCAGCAGCTCGGGGTCGGTCATCATCGCGCGGGCGATCAGGGTGCGCTTGCGCTCGCCCTCGGAGAGGGTGCCGAACTTGCGGTCGAGGAACTCGGTCATGCCGAGGACGTCGAGGAAGGCGCGGGCGCGCTGCTCGTCGACCTCCTCGTAGTTCTCGTGCCAGCCGGCGGTCATGCCGTAGGCGGCGGTGAGGACCGTCTGGAGGACGGTCTGGCTGCGCGGCAGCTTGTCGGCCAGGGCGATGCCGGCCATGCCGATGCGCGGGCGGAGCTCGAAGACGTCGACCGAGCCGAGCTTCTCACCGAGGATCCGGGCGGTGCCCTTGGTGGGGAAGAGATAGCTGGAGGCGACATTGAGAAGGGTGGTCTTGCCGGCGCCGTTGGGGCCGAGGATCACCCAGCGCTCGCCCTCCTTCACCGACCAGGAGACCTGGTCCACCAGAGCCCGGCCGTCGCGGACCACGGATACGTCCACCAGTTCCAGCACATCGCTCATGAGCGCGTTGTCTCCCATTGCAGTCGCTTCGTCGCTTGCGCCTGTCGGCGCAGCCCCCTGGGAAAAACCTACGCCACCGGTTACCGATGGCAGTCCCTAGGCTGGGGGCCATGCTCGATGAGAATCGCTCAGGACGGCTCACCGCGTGGGGAAATGCCCTCCTTGCCGGATTTGCCGCCCCCGATGATGCCGCACACCACATCACCGGAAGTGACGCGGTCCACCGTGTCACCGGTTTGCCCGGCGAGTCCGGGCCGGTGGGACTCACACTGGCGCTGGGACGACTGAGGGCACTGGGGGCGACGGGACTACGGCTGGCGCTGCCGGTGCCGGGGCATCCGCTGGGGCTGAGCGGACCGCCGGAGTTCAATGCCCGCGCCATGGAGGCCGAGGAGGCCGTCGTCGTCCCGGGAACGGCGCTGGGGCTGGTGCCGGAGGTGTACGAGGCGGGGCCCGAGGGCGATGTGCACGTCGAGGTGGTGTGGCACTGCCTGGCCGTGCGGGACGCGCCGCCGGCCGATGTGCCCTCGCTGTCGGAGGCCGAGCGGGAGCTGGCCGAGGCGCTGCGCGAGGCGACGGAGGTGCTGACCCGGCTGGACGTGGCCGGCTCGGGACCCGCTGCCCAGGCGGCCCTGGAGGCCTACCGGGCGCGGGCCGAGAAGAGCCGTGAGGTGCTGGCGCCGGGGTATCCGCCGCGGGCGGCGCGGGTGCTGGAGCTGGCGCAGCGGGTCGGGGCGCTGATCGGGATCGCGTACGAGCCCGGGGACACCGAGGGGCGTGAGCACGGCGGCGCGGTGAGCGCCTCGGAGATCGCGGCACGGGCGGCGGCGCTGCGGCCGGTGGAGCGTACGGCCAGGCGGGCGCGGGTGGCCGCGTACAACGCGATGCTGGAGGAGCGGGACCGAGGGCGGCACTGACGCGCCCCCGGCGGCGGCGAGGCCCCGCGGACCGAGGGGTCCGCGGGGCCTCGCCGTACGCGTGTCCGTGCCGCCGATGGAGGCACAGGGCGTGAGACCTGTTTACTAGCGGCCCTCGCGACCCTCGCCATGGCCCTCACGGCCCTCGCCATGGCCCTCACGGCCGCGGTCCTCGTGGTGGCGGCCGTGGTGGTGCTCGGTGGTGACGTGGTGCTCGGTCATGTGGTGCTCGACCGGGGGGTTGTTGATGCAGGTGTTGCCGAACGTCGGGTTCAGGAGGCCGATGATGTCGATGGTGTTGCCGCAGAGGTTGATCGGGACGTCCAGCGGAATCTGGATGACGTTGCCCGAGATGACACCCGGTGACCCCTTGGCTACACCGGAGGCCAGCGCTCCGCCGAACCCGTCGTCATCCGTGGCGGCGGCGGGGACGACGGAGGCGCCGAGGGCGACACCGGCCGCGGCCAGAGCGAGGGCGGCCTTCTTGGCACTGTTCATAGGTGCTCTTCCTTCTGATGACTGACCTGGTCGACCCCTGCCACGGGGCCCTGCACCTATGAACGCCAATGCACCGCCGATGGCACGGCCATCGACGGTGTTTGCCCTCTTTCGGACGATTGACCGCCACCCGGATGTCGGCTCCGCCGGGTGCGGAGCCGACCTGCCTTTGGGGTGGCGAGGGTGGTGCGACGAGCTGATTACTCGTTGACGCAGAGGTTGCCCGCGGCCGGGTTCAGGGCGCCGACGACGTTGATGCTGTTGCCGCAGAGGTTCACCGGGACCTCGACCGGGACCTGGATGACGTTGCCGGAGACGACGCCGGGCGACTTCTCCGCCACGCCGTGCGCGCCGTGGGCCCCGTGGGCGGAGGCGGCACCGGCGCCGGCGAGGGCGAGACCGCCGACGGCGAGCGTGACAGCAGCGGCCTTCTTGATGTTGTTCACTCTTCCTATGACCTTCCTGAGTGTTTTGCCAGAGCGTCGCCACGGCTCCCGCCGCGGTTACGCCATGGAAAACGGCCCAGGGCCATTCGGGTTGCTGGGGCGGAGGGGTTATCACACGACCGCATGAATCTCTGATCAGAACGCGACGTTCCGCTACCGCCCGGGAACGGCCGCCCCTCAGGCTCCGATCCCATGTCGGACGGCCCACAGCGCCGCCTGCGTCCGGTCGGCGAGGTCCAGCTTCATCAGGATGTTCGACACGTGGGTCTTGACGGTCTTCTCGGACAGGACCAGCGCCCGGGCGATCTCCCGGTTGGAGCGCCCGTCCGCGATCAGGGCCAGCACCTCGCGCTCCCGCTCGGTGAGCCCGTTGCCCCTCCCCTGGCTCCCCGAGCCGCCCTCGTCCTGCGACAGCAGGATGTCCGCCACCTCCGGCTGGAGCAGGACGTGCCCGGCGTGCACGGACCGGATGGCACCGGCGAGGGCGTCCGGGTCCACGTCCTTGTAGACGTAGCCCGCCGCGCCCGCCCGCAGGGCGGGGATGACGGTGCGCTGCTCGGTGAAGCTGGTGACGACCAGCACCCGGGTGGGGTTGTCGAGCTCCCGGAGCCTGCGCAGCGCCTCGATCCCGTCCATGCCGGGCATCTTCACGTCCATGAGGACGACGTCCGGTCGCAGCTCCTCGGCCCGCTCGACGCCCTCGACGCCGTCCCCGGCCTCGCCGACGACCTCGATGTCGTCCTGGACCTCCAGAAAGGTGCGCAGCCCCCTGCGGACCACCTGGTGGTCGTCCACCAGCAGCACCCGGATCACACGGCTCTCAGCCACCGGGCACCTCCATTTCGATCGTCGTGCCCTTGCCGGGCGCGGATTCCACGGTCAGGCCGCCGCCGACCCCGTTCGCCCGGTCCCGCATGGAGACCAGGCCCAGGTGCCGGCCGGCCCTGCGCACGGCGGAGGGGTCGAAGCCCTGCCCGTCGTCGGCCACCCGCAGGGCGGCGCCGTGGCCCCGGCGGGTGAGGGTGACGTCCACGGCCCGTGCCCCGGAGTGGCGCAGGGCGTTGTGGAGGGCCTCCTGGGCCACCCGGAGCAGCGCCTCCTCCTGGGCGGCCGGCAGGGCCCGTACGCCATGGGCGGCGAAGGTGACCCTGGCGGTGGACTGGGCCCGGTCGAGGACCTTGACCTGGGTGCGCAGGGTGGCGACGAGGCCGTCCTCGTCGAGCCCGGCGGGGCGCAGCTCCACGACGGCGGCGCGCAGCTCGTCGGCGGCCTCGGCGGCGAGCCGGGCGACCTGGTGCAGCTCGCCCTTGGCGCGGGCGGGGTCGCGGTCGACGAGGGCGGCGGCGGCCTGGGCGGTCAGCCGCAGGGAGAAGAGCTTCTGGGAGACGGCGTCGTGGAGCTCGTGGGCGAGGCGGGCCCGCTCCCCGGCGATGGTCAGCTCACGGCTGCGCTCGTAGAGGCGGGCGTTGGTGAGGGCTATGGCGGCGTGCTGGGCGAGGACGCTCAGCAGCTCCTCGTCCTCGGCGGTGAAGCCGCAGCCGCCGGCGGGCTTGGGGCACTTCTTATTGGCGAGGAAGAGGGCGCCGAGGATCTCGTCGCCGTCGGCGACGGGCATCCCGATGAAGTCGCTCATGTCCGGGTGGGCGCCGGGCCAGCCCTCGAAGCGGTGGTCCAGCCGGACGTCGGCGAGGCGCTGCGGGGTGGCGTCCTTGAGCATGGCGGCGAGGATGCCGTGCTGGCGGGGCAGCGGGCCGATGGCCTTCCACTGCTCTTCGCTGACGCCGTCGACGACGAACTGGGCGAAGCCTCCGTGGTCGTCGGGGACGCCGAGGGCGGCGTACTCGGCGTCGAGGAGCTCCCGGGCGGAGACGACGATCGTCTTGAGGACGTCGCGCACCTCCAGGTGGCGGCTCATGGCGAGCAGGGCGGTGCTTACGGCCGTGAGGCCGGAGCGGGGGCCATGGGTCATGGTCTCACGGTATCGAGCGGAGCCATTTCCGGGATCGGGCCGACGGTGGGGGCGGGCGTAGTCCGTAAGCCTTAGGCCGGTGGGCCCGTGGGCAGGCTCTCCTCATGTCTATACCAATAGGACAGTGGACCCCCACCCATGGCGAGCCGTACCGGGCCGTGCCGTACCGGCCCGTGCGGATGGGTGTCGAGGAGTCGGTCGGGCGGGCCGCCGAGTTGCGGGAGCGGATGGCGGAGCGGCGGACCGTGCGGCGGTTCTCGGCCGATCCCGTGCCGGAGCAGGTGGTCAGGGACGCCATCGCGTGCGCTGCCACCGCGCCCTCCGGGGCGCATCAGCAGCCGTGGACGTTCGTCCTGGTGAAGGACCCGGAGGTACGGCGGCGCATCCGGGAGGCGGCGGAGGAAGAGGAGCGCCTCTCCTATGCGGGGCGGCTGGGCGAGGAGTGGCTGGCGGCGCTGCGGCCGCTGGGCACGGACGAGGTCAAGCCGCATCTGACGGACGCGCCCGCGCTGATCGTGGTCTTCCAGCAGCGCTACTGGCTCGGCGAGGACGGCAGCCGGCGCAAGCACTACTACGTGGACGAGTCGGTCGGCATCGCGGTCGGGATGCTGCTGTCCGCGCTGCATCTGTCGGGGCTGGCGGCGCTGGTGCACACGCCGAGCCCGATGCGGTTCCTGTCGGAGGTACTGGGGCGGCCGGTGAACGAGAAGGCGTTCGCGGTGATCCCCGTGGGCTATCCGGCGGCGGACTGCGAGGTGCCGGACCTGGTGCGCAAGAGCCTGGATCAGGTGCTGGTGGAGGTCTGACCCCAGGCCCGGTTCCAAGAACCTCAAAGGAACGTTTCTGATCGCAAACTCTCCGCAGGGGCGCGGCCACACCGGGTGAGAAACAAGACCTCCCGGTGTGAGCCCGCTCATGGGACGCACATCACGTACGAAGCGGCCTAGTGGACGGATAAGGCGCCCATAAGGAGCGGTTCGAGCAGGTGACGCACCCTTTCGCCCGAGCCGTGCGGAGGGCGCTTCAACGAAGCGGCGTAGTACGTCACACCTTTGCCACGGCATTTTGCGACCGCTAAGAATTTGCTCCGTCGCACGGCGCCGTGAACCGAGAAACGGCGCTTTCAGCGCGCCAGGACGGGCCGGTGCGACTCATCGATCGGAAGAGGTTCAGCTCAGCATGCGCTCCCCCATCTCTGGCTATACCCGCCTGACCAAGGTCCACACGTTCTCCGCGGCCGGAATCGCCGCGGCCGGTGTCGCCGCCCTGGCGTTCGCGGTCGTGCCCAACGGTTCCGCCGACGCCGAGCAGGCCCAGGCGGTGAAGCCGGTGGCGTGGAACGCCTCCGCCTTCGGCGAGACCCAGCAGGCCGAGCTGAACAAGCAGGCGGACCGCGCGGCCGAGCAGGCCAAGAAGGACGCCGAGAACAAGAAGAAGGCCGAGGCCGAGGCCAAGGCGAAGGCCGACAAGGAGCGCGCCGAGAAGGAGGCCGCCAGCCGGTCCGAGGAGCGCAAGCCGGTCGCTGCCGCCGCCGCTCCCGCCGCGCCCGCCGCCAAGGTCTACGCCAACAACCTGGACGGCTGGATCAAGGAATCCCTGGACATCATGAAGGCCAAGGGCATCCCGGGCAGCTACAACGGCATCTACCGCAACATCATGCGGGAGTCCACGGGCAACCCCAACGCCATCAACAACTGGGACTCCAACGCCGCCGCCGGCATCCCCTCCAAGGGTCTGCTCCAGGTGATCGACCCGACCTTCAAGGCGTACCACGTCGAGGGCACGTCCTGGAACATCTACGACCCGGTCGCCAACATCACCGCGGCCTGCAACTACGCGGCCAAGGTCTACGGCTCGATGGACAACGTGAACTCCGCCTACTGACGGCCGGAGGACACACACGCCGAAGGGCGGCACCCCATGAGGGGTGCCGCCCTTCGGCGTACCGGCGCGGGCCGCGACTACTTGCGCATGACCTCGGGCTCGTGGCGGCGCAGCAGGCGGACGACCGCGAAGCCGCACGCGACGCCGATGGCGAGGAGGGCGATCATGTCGATGCCCCACTGGCCGGCGGTGTGCGCCCAGAGCGGGTCGAGGTTCGTCGGGTTGCTCTTGTCCATCGGCGCCATGATGTGCGAGAGGTCCAGCGTGGTGCCGGCACCGGCGATGGCCCAGCGGGCCGGCATCAGCCAGGCGACCTGCTCGATGCCGGGCGAGTCGTACAGCTTGAACAGGATGCCGGTGAAGACGACCTGGACGATGGCGAACATGACCAGCAGCGGCATGGTCTTCTCGCTGGTCTTCACCAGGGAGGAGATGACCAGGCCGATCATCATGCAGGTGAAGCCCAGGGCGATGATCATGAGGCACATCTCGACGGCCGGGAACTTCTTCAGGATGAGGCCCTGCGCCGGCAGCTTACGGACCGAGAAGCCGATGGCGCAGGTGAGGACGCCCTGCACCACGGTGATGAGGCTGAGGACGATCACCTTGGACATCAGGTACGCGGACCGGGACAGGCCGACGGCGCGTTCCCGTTCGTAGATGACCCGTTCCTTGATCAGCTCACGGACGGAGTTGGCGGCGCCGGAGAAGCACATGCCGACCGCGAGGATCAGCATGATCGTGCCGGCGTCCTGGTTGAAGTGGCGCGGCGCGGGGGCGCCCAGTCCGTAGTCGGACGGGATGAGGGTGCTCACGCCGCCGAGGACGGCGGGGAGGAGCAGCATCAGGGCCAGGAAGCCGCGGTCGGAGGCGATGACCGAGCTGTAGCGGCGCATCAGCGTCCACAGCTGGGAGCCCCAGCTCTGCGGCACCGGCGGGCGGACCACCTGCGGCTGGACGTGGACGGACTGCGGGGCGACGGCGTCGATGTCGGCCGCGTACATCTGGTAGTGCTGCGAGCCCTTCCAGCGGCCCGCCCAGTCGTAGTCGCGGTAGTTCTCGAACGCCGAGAAGACATCGGCCCAGGTCTCGTAGCCGAAGAAGTTGAGCGCCTCCTCCGGCGGGCCGAAGTAGGCCACCGAACCGCCCGGCGCCATCACCAGCAGCTTGTCGCAGAGCGCCAGCTCGGCCACGGAGTGGGTGACCACCAGGACCGTGCGGCCGTCGTCGGCGAGGCCGCGCAGCAGCTGCATGACGTCGCGGTCCATGCCCGGGTCGAGGCCCGAGGTGGGCTCGTCGAGGAAGATCAGCGAGGGCTTGGTCAGCAGCTCCAGGGCGACCGAGACGCGCTTGCGCTGGCCGCCGGAGAGGGCGGTGACCTTCTTGTCCTTGTGGATGTCGAGCTTGAGCTCGCGCAGCACCTCGTCGATGCGCGCCTCGCGCTCGGAGGCCGCGGTGTCGCCGGGGAAGCGGAGCTTGGCCGCGTAGCGCAGCGCCTTCCGGACGGTGAGCTCCTTGTGGAGGATGTCGTCCTGCGGGACCAGACCGATGCGCTGGCGGAGCTCGGCGAACTGCTTGTACAGGTTCCGGTTGTCGTAGAGGACGTCACCCTGGTTGGCGGGCCGGTAGCCGGTGAGCGCCTTGAGGAGGGTGGACTTTCCGGAGCCGGAGGGGCCGATGACGGCGATCAGCGACTTCTCGGGGACGCCGAAGGAGACGTCCTTGAGGATCTGCTTGCCGCCGTCGACCGTCACCGTCAGATGGCGGGCCGAGAAGGAGACGTCACCGGTGTCGACGAACTCCTCGAGGCGGTCGCCGACCAGCCGGAAGGTCGAGTGACCGACACCGACGGTGTCCTGGGGGCCGATCAGCTGCTGACGGACCGGCTGACCGTTGACGTACGTGCCGTTGTGGGAGCCGAGGTCGACGATCTCGAAGCCGCCGGGGGTGGCCCGGAACTCCGCGTGGTGGCGGGAGACCTGGAGGTCGGAGACGACCAGGTCGTTGTCGAGGGCACGACCGATGCGCATCACCCGGCCGACGGCCACCTGGTGGAAGCGGGTCGGGCTCTCGCCGCCACCGGCGGGCGCCTGGCCCTGCGGCTGGGCGGCCTGCTGCGGCACCTGCTGGTACTGCTGCTGCCAGCCGCCCTGCTGCGGCACCTGCTGGTACTGCTGCGGAGGCTGCTGCCCCCAGCCCTGGGCGCCCGGCTGCTGGTACTGCTGCGGGGCCGGCTGGCCCGGCTGGACCGCCGGGGCCATCGCCGTCTGGGCGCTGTAGAGGTCGGCGGCCGGGGCAGCGGCGGCGGCAGCGGAGAGGTTCAGCCGCGGGCCGTCCGTCGCGTTGCCCAGGTGGACGGCCGAACCGGGGCCGATTTCCATCTGGTGGATCCGCTGGCCCTGTACATAGGTGCCGTTGGTACTGCCGTGGTCCTCGATGATCCAGCCCTGACCGCCCCACCGGACGGTGGCGTGCCGCCAGGAGACGCGGGCGTCCTCCAGGACCATGTCACCCTGCGGGTCGCGCCCGAGGGTGTACGACCGGGACGGGTCCAACGTCCAGGTCTGTCCGTTCAATTCCAGTACGAGTTCCGGCACTCCATGCCCCACTATTTGTCCCCCGATGAGCCCCCTGCACGGGGGAGTCTAGGGATGGCGAACATCGGGAGGAACTATTTCAGGCGCAGTCCCCCAACCAAAAGTCGGGAGCCTCACGACCGTGTACCGGGCCTGTAACAGGCGCCGTTGACCGATGCGAAACGCGCCCTGACAGTAGTAACCGCCCAGGGATGCGCGGGATCGTCGCGGATCGTCCGCTTCCGGGGCGACTGGTAGGGACCGGGGGGCCGTGATGACCTTGACCAGCGGCAGCCGCGCGGCGCGCGGCGCGGATCTCGTACTCACCGCGATAGCCGCGGTGAGCTGGGCCTTTCTCGCGATGGCCGGGGTCGCGGCGATAGGTCTGCATCTGCTCGGCGCGGACGCGGCCGGATCGCTGGGCCCGCTGACGGCGGCGGTGGTCGTCCTCGCGGTGGGCGGCTCCATCACTCCCTCGGGCTCGGTCGAAGCATTCGGGCTGACAGGCGCCGGGGCGCACACCACCATCGACATCGCGCCGCTGGGCGTCAGCCTCGTGGGAGCGCTGCTGCTGGGCATGGTGTTCGCGCGGTCGCTGCGGCCGCTGGGGCCCGCGGTGCGGGGGTCCGAGCTCGTCGCACGGGCGGCCGCGGTCGCCCTGCTGTTCCTCCTGGTCCTGGGCGGGCTGGCGTGGGCGGCCTCCTCCACCGTCACCTTCGACGGCGGCGGTCTGGGCCTCGGCGCAACGGGCGGCACCACACGGATCCCGGGGCTGGGCGACATCGGGGACATCGGGGGCGGCCTGCCGGGCCGGCTCGGGGACCTGGCCCAGGCCAAGGCGTCGGTGGGCTTCTCCGTGCGGCCCGGGGCGTCGCTGCTCGGCGGCCTGGTGTGGGTGCTGGGCGTCCTGCTGGTCACGCTGCTGTCCGCCCGCCGGGCCCCGCTCCCCCGCCGCTGGCAGGCCGCCCACGCGACGGTCCGCCCGGCGGCCTCGGCGCTGCGCACGGTGCTGGTGCTGGCGGTCGTCGCGGGCCTGGCGGCCGCCGGGGTCGCGGCGGCGGGCGACGACCACCCCCGGCGGGTGCTGGGCGCGGCCGTGCTCGGGGCGCCGAACGGGGTGTGGCTGGGGGTGCCGCTGGGACTGTTCGTCCCCCTGCGGGGCACGGCGAACGGGTCCCTGCTCCAGGTGCTGCCCCATCCGCTGGACGAACTGCTGCGCGCGGGGACGGACCAGGCGGTGACGGTGGGCCGGATCGCCGATCTGGAGCCGCTGGTGTGGCTGCTGCCGGTGGGCTGTGTGCTGCTGATGCTCACGGCCGGGGTGCTGACGGGGGCCCGTACGCCCCGGGACGGCGCCGGGCCGGGGGCGTACGCGTGGCGGTGCGGGCTGGCGCTGGGGGTGGCCACGGCGGTGACGCTGCCGCTGCTGGTGCTGGCGACGCGGGTGAAGGCGGGCGCGAGCCTGTCGGTGCTGGGCGTCGACGCCCTGGGGGCGGGGCTGGAGCTGGCCGGCAGCGTGCCCCTGGCGCTGGCGCTGGGGGCCGTGTGGGGGCTGGGCGCGGGAGCGTTCGGCGGGCTGCTGGCGTACGCGACGGGGGCGGCGGGACGGCGGGCCTCGGCCCACGCGCGCGGCCGGCGGCCGGACGAGGGGCGCAGCTACCCCGATCCGGCGTACGCGCCCGGGCCGTACGCCCCCTCGCCGGGCTACCGGCCCTCGCGCGGGGACACCAATCCGTATCTGCGGCCGCCCGGGGAGGTCCCTCCCGGCGAGGAGCCGGGCGCGCGGGACCCGTCCGGGGGCTCCTCCGGCCAGGATCCCTTCACCGCGCCGACGCAGACGAGCCGCCCGCCGGTGCCGCCTCCGCCACGGCGGCGGCCGGGGACGCCGTACCGGTACGGGTCGTCGCCGGTGCCGCCGCCGGACGAGCCGCCGCCCGCGCCGTGGCGGCGGTAGGGGCCCGCCGGGTCGTCGTCGGGGGACATGCTGAGTTGTCAGCCGGGACAGGTGTGCGGATACCGTAGGACCACCATGAGCGCATCGCAGATCCCCGCTGCCACCGCCGCCACCGGCGACGATGTCCCCACTCTCCTTGTGAAGATCTTCGGGAAGGACCGGCCGGGCATCACGGCCGGGCTCTTCGACACCCTCGCCGCCTTCGCCGTCGACGTCATAGACATCGAGCAGATCGTCACCCGGGGGCGGATCACACTGTGCGCCCTGGTCACCGCCCCCGTCGGCGGCTGGACGAGCGAGGGCGAGCTGCGCTCCACCGTGCACAGCTGGGCGGACTCGATGCACCTCCAGACCGAGATCATCTCCGGCCGGGGCGACAACAGGCCGCGTGGTGAGGGCCGTTCCCACGTCACCGTGCTCGGCCACCCACTGACCGCCGAGTCGACCGCCGCCATCGCGGCCCGTATCACCGACACCGGTGGCAACATCGACCGTATCTTCCGGCTCGCCAAGTACCCCGTGACGGCCGTGGAGTTCGCGGTCTCGGGCACGGACACGGAGAAGCTGCGCACCACGCTGGCCACCGAGTCGGCGGTGCTGGGCGTGGACGTGGCCGTGGTGGCGGCCGGCCTTCAGCGGCGGGCGCAGCGGCTGGTCGTGATGGACGTGGACTCCACGCTCATCCAGGACGAGGTCATCGAGCTGTTCGCGGCGCACGCGGGCTGTGAGGCCGAGGTGGCCGAGGTGACCGCGCGGGCGATGCGGGGCGAGCTGGACTTCGAGCGGTCCCTCCACGAGCGGGTGGCGTTGCTGGCGGGGCTGGACGAGTCGGTGGTGGAGAAGGTGCGGGCGGAGGTCCGGCTGACGCCGGGCGCCCGGACCCTGATCAGGACGCTGAAGCGGCTGGGCTTCCAGGTGGGTGTGGTCTCGGGCGGTTTCACCCAGGTCACGGACGATCTGCGGGAGCGGCTGGGGCTGGACTTCGCCTCCGCCAACACCCTCGAGATCGTCGACGGCAAGCTGACCGGCCGGGTCACCGGGGAGATCGTGGACCGGGCGGGCAAGGCCCGGCTGCTGCGCCGGTTCGCGGCGGAGGCGGGGGTGCCGCTGGCGCAGACGGTCGCGATCGGCGACGGCGCCAACGACCTGGACATGCTCAACGCGGCGGGGCTGGGCGTGGCGTTCAACGCCAAGCCCGTGGTGCGGGAGGCGGCGCACACGGCCGTGAACGTGCCGTTCCTGGACACGGTGCTGTATCTGCTGGGCGTCACCCGGGAAGAGGTCGAGGCGGCCAACACCCACGAGTGAGGGCCGCCACCCCGGCCGGGCCGTGGATCGCCCGGCCGGGCCGGGGATCCGTCAGGCCGGGCCGGGGATCCGTCAGGCGTGCGGCGTCCAGAAGGCGACGAGCCGTCCCACGCCGTGCTCGACGGACTTCCAGGACCCGGTAAAGGTCAGCACCGCGACCGCGGCGGTGGGGAAGCCGGAACGGTTCATCCGGGCGAGCAGATCGCCGTCGGCCTCGCCGGCGAGGGCGTCGGCCAGGGCGTGCATCCCGGGGTTGTGCCCGATGAGCACCAGGTCGGCCACCTCGTCGGAGACCTCGTTGAGCAGGGCGATCAGCTCGCCGAGGGACGCCTCGTACATCCGGTCCTCGTAGACCGTACGGGGGCGTTCGGGAAGCTCGGAGACGGCGAGCTTCCAGGTCTCGCGGGTGCGCGCGGAGGTCGAGCAGAGGGCCAGTTCGGGAGTGACGCCGGAGCCGGCGAGCCAGCGGCCGGCGGCCGGGGCGTCCTTGCGGCCGCGGTCCGCGAGGGGACGTTCGTGGTCGTCGCCGTCGGACCACTCGGCCTTGGCATGCCGGAGGATGACGATCCTGCGGGTCGGGTCGGAGCTCATGCCGTCCAGCTTCGCATGAAACGCGTGGCGAGGCGCGGGGTGTTGACGGGCTCGCCCCCTCCGGGCGGGGGTCATGGGCGCACGGGCGGTCACGGCGCCAGACGCTCCACGGCGTACCACGCGAAGCGCACCAGCTGCGCGACCGCACCGCCCCCGGACGCGCCGGCTTCGGAGGCGCCGTCCGCCGAGGCGGGCGAGGCGGTCAGCAGGAACGTCAGCAGGAAGAGGAAGACCGCGAGCGCGGCGGCGGGCAGGGCCACGGCCCACCAGGTCAGCCGGCTCCGGGTCGGCCGGGTCTGGGTCAGCTGGGTCTGGGTCCGCCGGGACACGGCGGCGGGAGCCTGCGGGCCGGCGGCGGGCATGGGGTCTCCTTCAGGAGGTCGGGTCCGCCGCGGCGTCGCGGCGTACTACGAACCTACGGAGACCCGCCACCTTCCCCCATCCGGCCTTCCACCCAATCGACCCTGACCTCCACCCCCTAGGGGATGGTGGTGCCAACCCCACCCCCGGGCGGCGCCGCGGGCGGGCCGGGGGCGTCAGGGGGAGGCGAGAGTGGCTATCACGCTGATGACGACGGTGATGCCGAGCATCACGCCGAGGATCGTCAGCAGGGCCTTCTGGCCGTTCTTGGGATTGGGGTTCTCTTCGAGGACCGGCATGAGGGACAGTCTCCCACCCGCGCCGGACCCCCGGTCACCCGGGTGCGTGGGTGACCCAGGCCCGGCGGATGCCCAGCCAGCAGCGCTGGGCGAGGGCGACGTGGCTGGCGGGCCCGACGGTGACGGGGGCGGTGTCCATCCCCGGGTCCCACCAGTGGACGCACTCGACGTGCAGCTGGACGCGGTCGGGGAGGGCGTTGCCGTTGAAGCAGTGGGTGACGGCGTGGGAGCCGTGGAGGCGGGTGTGGCACTCGGCCTCGTGGCGCGCCGGCGGTGCGGGGGCGGTCGCCGTGGTGCCCAGCAGGGCGACGGTGGCGAACAGCAGCACCGCCGTACGCCGTATCGGGGGGCTCATGCCCGTCCACCTCCCTCCTCCCCCAGTGTGCGGGCGCGCGCGGCGCCGCACGACCCGGGAGACGCCCGATGCCCGCCCCGGCGGTGGGCCGGGACGGGCATCGTGGGAGTACGAAGGGTCAGGCACCCCTCGTGTGAAGGGTCAGGCACCCATCATGTGCACACCGCCGTCGACGTGGACGATCTCGCCCGTCGTGCGCGGGAAGAAGTCCGACAGCAGGCCGACGACGCCGCGGCCGGCCGGCTCCGGGTCGGCCAGGTCCCAGCCGATGGGGGCGCGGTGGTTCCACACGTCCGCGAGCTCCTCGAAGCCCGGGATGGACTTGGCGGCCATCGACTTGATCGGGCCGGCCGAGACCAGGTTGCAGCGGATGCCCTTGGGGCCGAGGTCGCGCGCCAGGTAGCGGTTGGTGGACTCCAGGGCGGCCTTGGCCACGCCCATCCAGTCGTACTTCGGCCAGGCGATCTGCGCGTCGAAGGTCAGGCCCACGACGGAGGAGCCCTCACGCATCAGCGGCAGCAGGGCCATGGTCAGCGACTTGTAGGAGTACGCCGAGACCTGGACGGCCGTGGAGACGTCCTCCCAGGTGCCCTCCAGGAAGTTGAAGGCGCCCTGCGGGCCGAAGGCGATGGAGTGCACGATGCCGTCCAGCGGCGCGCCCTCGCCCAGGTGCTCGCGCACCTTGTCGGCGAGGCCGTCGAGGTGCTCCTGGTTGGTGACGTCCAGCTCGATGACCGGCGCGGGCTTCGGCAGGCGCTTGGCGATGCGCTCGACGAGCGAGAGGCGGCCGAAGCCGGTGAGGATGACCTCGGCGCCCTCGTTCTGGGCGACCTTCGCGGCCTGGAAGGCGATCGACGACTCGGTCAGGACGCCGGTGACGAGGATGCGCTTGCCTGCGAGGATTCCACTCATGGTGATCAGTGACCCATGCCCAATCCGCCGTCGACGGGAATGACGGCTCCGGTGATGTATGCGGCGTCCTCGGAGGCGAGGAAGCGGACCGAGGCGGCGATCTCCTCGGGCTGCGCGTAGCGGCCCAGCGGGACGTTGCCGACGATCCCCGCGCGCTGCTCGTCGGTGAGCACACGGGTCATGTCGGTGTCCACGAAACCGGGCGCGACGACGTTGACGGTGATGTTGCGGGAGCCCAGCTCACGGGCGAGCGAGCGGGCGAAGCCGACGAGGCCGGCCTTGGAGGCGGCGTAGTTCGCCTGGCCCGGCGAGCCCATCAGGCCCACGACCGACGAGATCAGGACGACGCGGCCCTTGCGGGCGCGCAGCATGCCCTTCGAGGCGCGCTTGACGACCCGGAAGGTGCCGGTGAGGTTGGTCTCCACCACCGAGGTGAAGTCCTCCTCCGACATCCGCAGCAGCAGCTGGTCGCGGGTGACGCCGGCGTTGGCCACCAGCACCTCGACCGCGCCCTGCTTCTCCTCGATCTCCTTGTACGCCTGCTCGACCTGCTCGGGGTCGGTGATGTCGCACTTCACAGCGAGGAAGCCGGTGGGCGGCTCGCCCGAGCGGTAGGTGATGGCGACCTTGTCGCCCGCTTCGGCGAAGGCGCGCGCGATGGCGAGGCCGATGCCCCGGTTACCTCCGGTGACGAGAACCGAGCGGCTCAAAGGATCACCCTTCCGATGTCGTATCCATGGATCTGCCGGACTACACACCGAACGTAGCGGTAGAGGTCACGGAAGTGAGAAGCGACCTGCGACAGCGGCGGCAGGCGGTCGCTGTTGGATCTCTACAGTCCCCGGCCGGGCTATGCCACCCAGTGGGCCGGCCGGGTGAGGCCCTCGGGCAGCACGGTGGCGGCGTCGCCGCGGGCCGCGTTGAGCTGCGGCTGGGTGAGGAAGAAGGCACCGGTGAGGTCGGCTCCGGACAGATCCGCGTCGCGGAGGTCCGCGCCGATCATGTCGGCGTCCCGCAGATCGGCGCCGGAGAGGTCGGCGGCGATCAGATAGGCCCCGCGCAGATTGGCGCAGCGCAGGTCCGCGCGGCGCAGCCGGCGGCCCATGAGGTCCGCGCCCCGGTGGTTCTTCGCCTTGCGCCCGCCCTTGGCCCGGACGAGTTCGCTGGTGCGCAGCAGCAGGACGTTCACCTTCTGGCGGTGCGCCCCCACGTCCAGGGCGGCCAGCGACGCCGCGTCGCCCTCGGTCAGCCGCTCGGTCTCCACCAGCAGGCGCCGCAGGTCGGCGTGGACGGGGCGGGCGTCCTTCAGGGTGAGGGCCTCGGTGAGGTACCACAGCAGCTCGTGGAGGTGCCGCATCACGGGGAAGACCTCGAACATCGTCCCGGAGGTCTGTGGCGCGGCGCGCCAGTCCCGGCCGAGGAAGGTGACCTGGGAGACCTTCTGCCCCGCGCCGAAGCAGTCGTAGACGGTGCAGCCCTGGTAGCCCTTGTCGCGCAGCCGGGCGTGGATGCCGCAGCTGAAGTCCGTCTTGAGGTTGGCGCAGGGCGTGCCGGCGTCCTTGTCCCGGGCGAAGTCCGCCGAGCGCGCGAAGGGCAGGGCCACACAGCACAGCCCGAAGCAGTTCCCGCAGTCGCCCTTGAGCGCGGCGCGGTCCGCGCTCCGGTCCGCGCCGGGGGCGGCGTCTTCACTTATGGCGGACACTGCGCGTCGGGTTCCTCTCGTACGGCGGGCGCTGCCGGAGGATGACGAGGTGGCAGGCCGTAACACCCTAACGGCATGGTTCACTGCGACTCACACCGATAAGGAGCGTGGACCGTGCCGCATGAGATCGATCCGTCATTCCTCGCGCTGCCGCTGCGCCCGCTCGCCGACGCGGCCCTCGCGCGGGCACGGGCCCTGGGGGCCGAGCACGCGGACTTCCGCTTCGAGCGGGTGCGCAGCGCCTCGTGGCGGCTGCGGGACGCCCGTCCCGCCGGTTCCTCGGACGCCACCGACCTCGGCTACGCGGTGCGGGTGGTGCACGGCGGTGCCTGGGGTTTCGCCTCCGGTGTGGAGCTGACGATGGACGCCGCGGCGCGGGTGGCCTCGCAGGCGGTGGCGATGGCGAAGCTGTCCGCGAAGGTGATCGCGGCGGCGGGGTCGGACGAGAGGGTCGAGCTCGCCGACGAGCCGGTGCACGCGGAGCGGACGTGGGTGTCGTCCTATGAGATCGACCCCTTCGACGTGCCGGACGCGGAGCGGACCGGGCTGCTGGCCGAGTGGAGCGAGCGGCTGCTGGCGGTGGAGGGCGTGGCGCACGCGGACGCGTCGCTGGTGACCGTGCACGAGAACAAGTTCTACGCGGACACCGCCGGCACCACGACCACCCAGCAGCGGGTGCGGCTGCACCCCCAGCTGACCGCCGTGGCCGTGGACCCCAAGACCGGCGGCTTCGACTCCATGCGCACCCTGGCCCCGCCCGCCGGTCGTGGCTGGGAGTATCTGACGGGCGCCGGCGGCTGGGACTGGGACGCCGAGCTCGCGGAGATCCCCGCGCTGCTGGCCGAGAAGATGCGCGCGCCGTCCGTCACGGCGGGGACGTACGACCTGGTGGTCGACCCGAGCAATCTGTGGCTGACCATCCACGAGTCCATCGGCCACGCCACCGAGCTGGACCGCGCGCTGGGCTACGAGGCCGCGTACGCGGGCACGTCCTTCGCCACCCCCGATCTGCTGGGCACCCTGAAGTACGGCTCCGGGATCATGAACGTGACCGGCGACCGGACCGCCGAGCACGGCCTGGCCACCATCGGCTACGACGACGAGGGCGTGGCCGCCCAGTCCTGGGACCTGGTCAAGGACGGCGTCCTGGTCGGCTACCAGACCGACCGCCGCACCGCCCGTCTCACCGGCCTCGACCGTTCCAACGGCTGCGCGTACGCGGACTCGCCCGAGCACGTGCCCGTGCAGCGGATGGCGAACGTCTCGCTGCGCCCGGCGGCGGACGGGCCGTCGACGGAGGAGCTCGTCTCCGGGGTGGAGCGGGGCGTCTATGTGGTGGGCGACCGGTCGTGGTCGATCGATATGCAGAGGTACAACTTCCAGTTCACGGGCCAGCGGGCGTACGCGATCCGGAACGGCCGTCTCGCCGGGCAGCTCCGGGACTTCGCCTACCAGGGGATCACCCCTGAGTTCTGGGGCTCCATGGAGGCCGTGGGAGGCCCGGACACCTATGTCCTGGGCGGTGCGTTCAACTGCGGCAAGGCCCAGCCGGGCCAGGTCGCGGCGGTCTCGCACGGCTGCCCGTCTGCCCTGTTCCGGGGCGTGAACATCCTCAACACGACGCAGGAGGCCGGTCGATGAGCGGTACACACGGATCCGGCTGGGGGTCCGGGGGTTATCCCCCGGGAAAGAACAGCAACACGACGCAGGAGGCCGGTCGATGAGCCCTCGCCAGCACAAGCCCCACGAGATCGTCGAGCGCGCCCTGGAGCTGTCGCGCGCCGACGGATGTGTCGTCATCGCGGGCGAGACCTCCACCGCCAATCTGCGCTGGGCCGGGAACGCGCTGACCACCAACGGGGTCACCCGGGGCCGGGACGTCACGGTCATCGCGACGGTCGACGGCGCCCAGGGCACCGCCTCCGGGGTCGTCTCCCGGTCGGCCGTCACCGCCGCCGAGCTGGAGCCGCTGGTGCGGGCGGCGGAGGCCGCGGCGCGGGAGGCCGGGCCCGCCGAGGACGCGCAGCCGCTGGTGACCGGCGTGCCGGGGTCGGCGGAGTTCACCGGGGCGCCCGCGGAGACGTCCTCCGCCGTCTTCGACGACTTCGCCCCCGCCCTCGGGGAGGCCTTCGCCCGGGCGCGCGCGCAGGGGCGGGAGCTCTACGGCTTCGCCCGCCACGAGGTCGTCTCCAGCTATCTGGGCACCTCCACCGGGCTGCGGCTGCGCCACGACCAGCCCACCGGCACGCTGGAGCTGAACGCCAAGTCCCCGGACCGGACCCGCTCGGCGTGGGCGGGGCGGGCCACGCGCGACTTCACGGACGTCGACCCGCGCGCCCTGGACGCCGAGCTCGCCGAGCGGCTGGCGTGGGCGGGCCGCAAGGTCGAGCTGCCCGCCGGGCGGTACGAGACGCTGCTGCCGCCCTCCGCCGTGGCCGATCTGCTGGTCTACCAGCAGTGGTCCTCGGCGGCCCGGGACGCGGCCGAGGGCCGTACGGTCTTCTCCAGGGCCGGTGGCGGCACCCGGATCGGCGAGAAGCTCTCGGAGCTGCCGCTGACGCTGCGCAGCGACCCGTCCGCGCCGGGGCTGGAGTGCGCCCCGTTCGTGCTGACGGGCAGCTCCGGCGACGACGCGTCGGTCTTCGACAACGGCCTGCCGATCGCCGCGACCGACTGGATCCGCGAGGGGGTGCTGGAACACCTGCTCACCACGCGGCACAGCGCGGAGCTGACGGGCCTGCCCGTCACCCCGTACACCGACAACCTGATCCTGGACGCGGGCGGCACCCGTTCGCTGGCGGAGATGGTCGCCGCGAGCGGCCACGACGGTCCCGCCCTGCTGCTGACGTGCCTGTGGTACATCCGTGAGGTGGACCCGGCGTCGCTGCTGCTCACGGGCCTGACCCGGGACGGGGTCTATCTGGTGGAGAAGGGCGAGGTCGTCGGCGAGGTCAACAACTTCCGGTTCAACGAGTCCCCGGTGGGACTGCTGTCCCGGGCGAGTGAGGCGGGACGCACCGAGCCGACGCTGCCGCGCGAGTGGGGCGACTACTTCACCCGGGCGGCCATGCCGGCGCTGCGGATTCCGGACTTCAACATGAGTTCGGTCAGCCGGGGCGTCTGACCGGTGGGCGGAGCAAATAGACTCGTCCTGTCCTTTGTCCGACAACCCCTTACAGGAACGCCACGATGACACGCCTCGGCGACTCCGTCGCGCGCGCCAGCGCTCTGCTGGCGCAGGATCTCTCCACCGACTCGGCCGTGGAGCAGCTGCTCACGGAGACGAAGGCGCGGCGCTATCTGGACCTGTCGGACCTGGCGCCGAAGGACCAGGCGGAGCTGATCGCCTCGCGTACGGTCGAGGTGCTGCCGGGCGTGGCCAAGCTGGCCGAGCGCATCGAGGCGCGGCAGGCCGAGGGCAAGGGTCTCCACATCAAGCTGGGCATCGACCCGACGGCCACGGACGTCCACCTGGGGCACGCCGTGCCGCTGATCATCCTCAGCCGGTTCCAGCGGCTGGGCCATGACGTCACGCTGATCATCGGTGACTTCACGGCCAAGATCGGCGACCCGACGGGCCGTACGGCCGAGCGCCCGCCGCTGACCGACGAGGACATCGCGCGCAACCTGGCCAGCTACCGGGAGCAGGTCCGCCCGTTCTTCGACTTCGAGAAGGTCAGCTTCCGGCAGAACAGCGAGTGGCTGGCGCCGTACACCTTCCCGGAGCTGCTGGGTCTGCTCTCGCAGGTGCCGGTCTCGCAGCTGCTCCAGCGCGAGGACTTCCGCAACCGGCTCGCGGCGGGCTCCGGTCTGACCATGACGGAGATGCTGTACCCGATCGCGCAGGGCCTGGACTCGGTGGCGCTGGACTGCGACGTGGAGCTCGGCGGCGCCGACCAGCTGCTCAACCTCCAGATGGGCCGCAAGCTGATGGAGGTGCACGGCCAGAAGCCCCAGCTGGTCGTCACCATGCCGCTGATCGAGGGCACCGACGGCACCGGCGCCAAGATGTCCAAGTCCAAGGGCAACTACGTGGGGCTGTCGGCGCCCGCCGACGATGTCTTCGGCAAGATCATGTCGGTGCCGGACCGGCTGATGGAGCCGTACCTCAAGGCGTGGACGGAGTGGACGGACGCGGAGATCGCGCTGGTCCTCTCCCGCGTCGAGGAGAAGTCGCTGCACCCGATGGATCTGAAGAAGATCCTCGCGGGTGAGGTCGTGGCCGCGCTGTACGGCATGGAGGCGGCGATGGCGGCCCGCGCGGGCTTCGTCGCGCAGTTCTCCAAGAAGAACTTCACCGACGTGGAGACGCCGGTGGTGGATCTGTCCGAGCACGGCGAGGAGCCGGCCACGGCCGTGCTCAGCAAGGTGCTGGGCTTCCAGCCGAGCGCCTCGGCCGCCCGCCGGGTGGCCAAGCAGAACGGTCTGCGGCTGGTGCTGGAGACCGCCGAGGGCCAGGAGGCCGTGGTGCTGCCGGAGGCCGAGGCCATCCGGCCGCTGGGCGAGGTGGCCCGTGAGCTGCTGGCCGGCCGGGAGGCGACCGTCTACCTGAAGGCCGGCCGGAAGATCGCCGAGCTGCGCGGTCTGTAGGCGGTCCTGAGCGAGACGGGTGGCCGGTGCGCGGGTTCCGCGCACCGGCCACCCTCGTTCTCCCGGCTTTCGGCCTCGCTCAGCCGACCCTGTGTTTGCCGCCCCGGACGCCGAGCCACAGCCGGTCGCCGAGGGCGACCAGCACCACCGCTCCCAGCAGCTGGAGCAGGTGCCGGATCCAGTCGATGCCGTGGGTGTGGCGGACGCCCAGCACGCTCGCCAGCCAGTTGCCCAGGAGGGCGCCGCCCAGGCCGAGAAGGATCGTGAGCCAGAGGGGGATCTGCTGTTTTCCGGGGATGATCGCCTTGGCGATCAGACCCAGGACGAGTCCGACGACGATTGCCCACAACCAGTTCATCTGGCCTCCTCGTGCGGAGCGACATGGGTGCTCCGCCATTCTGGGGCCGTCCCTTCTACGGCGCACGTCGGATCCGTCCGTACGCCGGATGCGCACCCCGAGCGCCCATCGGTGAGCCGTCCCGCAACCGACCCGGTCTCGTCCGCCGGAAGGCCCCGGCGTAACGTTGTGTACGTACGGGACCGAGCGAGTCGGTGCGGCAGTCGGGTGGTGGAACGTGATGCGGAAGCTGGGCGGCACGGAGGTCTTCCGGATCACCGGGGCCCGCCAGGGCCTCGCGGAGGACGTGCGCGGGCGGCAGCGCCGGTACGTGGTCTCGATGGGCATCCGGACGCTCTCGGTGGTGCTCACCGTGGTCCTGTGGAACATCGAGCGCTACGTGGCGATCGGCACGCTGGTCCTGGGCGCGCTGCTGCCGTATGTGGCCGTCGTCATCGCCAACGCGGGCCGGGAGAACGCCCCTTCGCTCCCCGGTACGTTCGTGCCGGCGCCGACGCGCCCGGTGCTGGGCCGGGCTCCGGAGCGGCCTTCCGACACGGTCGCGGAACCCGTCGCGGAAGCGGGACGGCCGGGCCGGCACGATCAGGGGCACGACCACAGCTGACCCTCCGGTTCCGGGCGAAGGCCGGCCGGACAGTGCGACAAGCTCAAGAAAACCTCAGATCAATCATGTGGATCGGTGCCCCGTTCCGGGCCCCCCGTGACATACTTCGTAGGCGCTCCGCATCCCCCGTCGGAGCGACAGACCGACGCCGGGCGGCTCCCCCCGTGGCTGCCCGGCGTCGCCGTGTCCGGCCACGTAGAGTCGAGGGGTGAACTCCCCCGAGAATGCCGTGATCTGCTCCGCCAAGGGCTGTCGTGCCGACGCCGTCTGGGTGCTCGCGTGGAACAACCCCAAGCTCCACACTCCCGAGCGCCGCAAGACCTGGCTGGCCTGCGACGAACACCGTGAGCACCTCTCCAACTTCCTGTCCCTGCGCGGCTTCCTGAAGGACGTGGTGACGCTGGCGGAGTGGGAGAGGACGTCAGCCGCCGATCGCTGACATGGGGCGGCTGGGCTGGAGGAAGGACGGGGCGTCGATGCCCGAGCCGGCCTTCTTGCCCCACATGGCCGTCCGCCACAGCCCGGCGAGTTCCTCGTCCGTGGCACCCGAGCGCAGCGCCCCGCGCAGGTCCGACTCCTCGGTGGCGAACAGGCAGGTGCGCACCTGTCCGTCGGCGGTCAGCCGGGTGCGGTCGCAGGCGCCGCAGAAGGGCCGGGTCACCGAGGCTATGACGCCGACGCGGGCGGGGCCGCCGTCGACGGTCCAGCGCTCGGCGGGGGCGGAGCCGCGGGCGTCCTCCCCCTCGGGGGTGAGGGTGAAGCGGGTGCGCAGGCTCGCCAGGATCTCCTCGGCGGTGATCATTCCGTCGCGCTTCCAGCCGTGCTGGGCGTCGAGCGGCATCTGCTCGATGAAGCGCAGTTCGTAGCCGTGCTCGACGGCCCAGGCCAGCAGGTCAGGGGCCTCGTCGTCGTTGTGCCCGGGCATCAGCACGGCGTTGACCTTGACGGGGGCGAGGCCGGCGGCATGGGCGGCGGCCAGGCCGTCGAGGACGTCCGTCAGGCGCTTGCGGCGGGTCAGGGCGGTGAAGACCTCGGGCCGCAGGGTGTCCAGGGAGACGTTGACCCGGTCCAGCCCGGCGTCCGCCAGGGCCCGCGCGGTACGGGCCAGGCCGATGCCGTTGGTGGTCAGCGACAGCCGGGGGCGGGGCGCGAGGGCGGCGCAGCGCTCGACGATGGAGACGAGGCCGGGGCGCAGCAGGGGCTCTCCGCCGGTGAAGCGGACCTCGGTGACGCCGAGGGCGGTGACGGCCACGGAGACCAGGCGGACGATCTCGTCGTCGGTGAGGAGATCGGGTTTGGCGAGCCACTGCAGGCCCTCTTCGGGCATGCAGTAGACGCAGCGGAGATTGCACCGGTCGGTCAGGGAGACCCGCAGGTCGGTGGCGGTGCGGCCGTAGGTGTCGATGAGCACGGGCGCCTCCGCCGGGGTTGCACGCTTGTTCGCTGCCCGCAGCGTACGTGATGGTTTCGGGGCTCCGCCCCGGACCCCGGTCCTCAAACGCCGGACGGGCTGATTTCAGCCCGTCCGGCGTTTGAGGACAAAGCGCAGTAGCCCGTCCGGCGTTTGAGGACAAAGCGCGGTAGCCCGTCCGGCGTGAGGACAACGAAAGGTCAGTGCGCCCCGTAGCCCGTCAGGGAGCGGACCTCGAGTTCGGCGTACTTCTTCTCCTGGTCGGGGGCCGGCCGGGAGAGCAGGGAGCCCAGCCAGCCGAGGGCGAAGCCCAGCGGGATGGAGACCAGGCCGGGGTTGCCGAGGGGGAAGTAGTCGAAGCTCATGCCCGGGAAGAGCGCCTTCGGGTTGCCGGAGACGACCGGGGAAAGGATCACCAGGGTGACGGAGGAGATCAGTCCGCCGTAGATCGACCACAGGGCGCCCTGGGTGGTGAAGCGCTTCCAGAACAGGCTGTAGAGGATCGTCGGCAGGTTGGCGGACGCGGCGACGGCGAAGGCCAGGGCGACCAGGGCGGCGGCGTTGAGCCGGTGGGCGAAGATGCCCAGGGCGATGGAGACGGCGCCGATGACGACCGCGGCGAGCTTGGCGGTGAGGATCTCCTCCTTCTCGCTCGTCCGTCCCTTGCGGATGACGTTGGCCCACAGGTCGTGGGCGAAGGAGGCCGAGGAGGCCAGGGTCAGCCCGGCGACGACGGCGAGGATGGTCGCGAAGGCGACCGCGGAGATCACGGCCAGCAGGATCGCCCCGCCGGTGGAGCCCGCTCCCCCGCCGACCTGCTGGGCGAGCAGGGGCGCCGCGGTGTTGCCGGACTCGTTGGAGGCGATGATCGCCTTGGGGCCGACCAGGGCCGCGGCCCCGAAGCCCAGGGCGATGGTCATCAGGTAGAACGCGCCGATGATGCCGATGGCCCAGTTCACCGACTTACGGGCGGCCCGGGCGGTGGGCACGGTGTAGAAGCGGATCAGGATGTGCGGCAGTCCGGCGGTGCCGAGGACGAGCGCCAGGCCGAGGGAGACGAAGTTGAGCTTGGAGGTGCCGTCCTTGCCGTACTGGAGGCCGGGTTCGAGGAAGGCCCGGCCCTTGCCGCTGGCGTCGGCGGCGCGGCCGAGGAGGGTGGAGAGGTTCCAGTGGAACTTGTTGAGCACCAGGATGGTGATCAGCAGGGTACCCGCGATCAGCAGGACCGCCTTGACGATCTGCACCCAGGTGGTGCCCTTCATCCCGCCGATGGTCACGTAGAGGACCATCACCAGGCCGACCAGAACGATGATCCAGCGCCGGGCCCCCTCGCCGGTGGCGCCCAGCAGCAGGGCGACCAGCGCGCCCGCGCCGACCATCTGGGCGAGCAGGTAGAAGATCGACACGACGATGGTGGAGGTGCCGGCGGCGGTGCGCACGGGCCGCTGCTTCAGCCGGTGGGCGAGGACGTCGGCCATGGTGAAGCGGCCGGAGTTGCGCAGCGGCTCGGCGACCAGGAGCAGGGCGACCAGCCAGGCGACGAGGAAGCCGATGGAGTAGAGGAACCCGTCGTAGCCGAAGAGCGAGATGGCCCCGGCGATGCCCAGGAAGGAGGCGGCGGACATGTAGTCGCCGGAGATGGCCAGGCCGTTCTGGAAGCCGGTGAAGGAGCGGCCGCCGGCGTAGAAGTCGGTGGCGTCCCTGGTCTGCCGGCCGGCCCAGACGGTGATGCCGAGGGTGGCGGCGACGAAGACCGAGAAGAGCGTGATGATCAGGGTGCGGTGATCGCTGGCGCCGCCGGCCGCCAGCGGGTGGGCGGCGGCGGTCAGTGCGGTGGTGCGTGGCGTCATTCGCCCGCCTCCAGACGGGCCTTGAGGGCCTCGACCTTGGGATCGATCTTCGCTTCGGCGTGGCGGGCGTACCACCAGGCGATCAGGAAGGTGGTCAGGAACTGCGCCAGCCCGAACACGAGGGCGATGTTGATGTTGCCGACGACGATGGTGTCCATGAAGCCGCCGGCGTAGTTGGACAGCAGGACGTAGAGCAGATACCAGCTGACGAAGGCGACGGTGAGCGGGAAGGCGAACGAGCGGTGCGCGCTGCGCAGTTCGCCGAACTCGTCGCTCGACTGCACGTCGAGGAAGTTGTCGGGCTGGGCGGGGATGGTGGGGCGGGCCGGCTCGGCCGGCCCTTTGGACGCGGTCGGTGGGGTACCCACGGCCTCTTCTGAGTCCACGGCCTCTCCTGAACAAAACGAGTGGATACGGGGGCGCGAGCCGAGCCTGTGACTGGGATCACGCATCGTAGAGCGACACCGCAGTATGCGACAGTCCCTGCCCTTCCGCCTGTCGACTGCCGTTCTCGGGCGTCGTGTTGACGCTCCGGAGTCCTCGGCTCCACCGGCATTCTTGAGGAATTCATTGCCCGGGCCCGCTGATCGGCGCTAGCTTCACTCGTCACACCCCGCCCCCGCACGCCCGTGCGCACGGGCGGATTTCCGGATGATGTGGAGAACTCCATGGCTCATCTGCGACTCAGACGACGCCGCGCCCTGCTGGCGGCCCCGCTCGGTCTGGCACTCACCGCCTCCCTCGGCTTCCTGCCGGGCGCGGCATCGGCCGCCCCCTCGGCGGGCGTTCCCGCGAAGGCCGCCGTCACCACGGACGGCCCGCTGCTCTCGTACGTCGTCAACATCAAGCCGGGCGCCCCCACGACGGGGCTGATCAAGAGGTCGATCGAACGGTCCAAGGGGACCATCGTGGCCTCGTACGACAAGATCGGCGTGATCGTCGTCCACTCGAAGAACCCGCACTTCGCGGAGACGCTGCGCGGCGTGCCGGGGGTGGCCTCGGCGGGCGCCACGCGCACCGCGCCGCTGCGGCAGGCCGCCACGACCGACTACGGCAAGCCGGAGAAGCTGAAGCTCACCAAGGAGGGCGCGCTGGCGGCGTCCCGTGACGCGGCGGCCGGCAAGGAGCCGCTGGAGGGCCTCCAGTGGGACCTCGGCGCCATCGGCGCGGACAAGGCCGCCAAGGTCAACCCGGGCAGCGGGAAGGTGACCGTCGCGGTCATCGACACCGGCGTGGACGACACCCACCCCGACCTCGCCCCGAACTTCGCCGCCGACAAGTCGGCCAGTTGTGTCACCGGCAAGGCCGACACCGGCCCCGGCGCGTGGCGCCCCCACAACCCGGACAAGGACTACCACGGCACCCATGTCGCCGGCACGATCGCCGCGGCCCGCAACGGCGTGGGCGTCGCGGGTGTCGCTCCCGGCGCGAAGGTCTCCGCCATCAAGGTGAGCACCCCGGACGACAACTCGTTCTTCTACGCCGAGAGCGTCGTCTGCGCCTTCGTCTTCGCCGCCGACCACGGCGCCGGGGTGACGAACAACAGCTACTACGTGGACCCGTGGATGTTCAACTGCCCCGACAACGCGGACCAGAAGGCGATAGCCGACGCGGTCGGCCGGGCCGCGCGGTACGCCCAGGACAAGGGCGTGGTCAACGTCGCCGCCGCGGGCAACTCCAACTTCGACCTGTCGGCCAAGGAGATAGCGGACGCCTCCAGCCCGAACGACTCCACGCCGCTGCCCCGGAAGATAGACCCCAAGGTCTGCCTCGACGTCCCCTCGCAGCTGCCGGGCGTCGTCACCGTCTCCGCCACCGGCGCGCAGGGGCAGAAGTCGTTCTACTCCAGCTACGGGCTGAACTCCGTCGACGTCGCCGCCCCCGGCGGTGACAACCTCCAGGTGCCCGAGCTGCCCGGCAAGGACGGCCGCATCCTCTCCACGATGCCGGGCGGCGACTGGGCGTACCTCCAGGGCACCTCGATGGCCAGCCCGCACGTGGCGGGTGTGGCGGCGCTGCTGAAGAGCACCCACCCGAAGTCCAGCCCGCAGGAGATCCAGTGGCTGATGAAGGCCCAGGCGAAGAACCCGGGCTGCCCCAAGGCCGCGTACGACCCCGACGGCACCGGCAAGTGGAAGGCCACCTGTGCCGGCACCAAGCACGTGAACGGCTTCTACGGCTTCGGCGTCGTGGACGCCCTGGCGGCGGTCCGGGACTGATCTGACCCGTGCCCGACGGAGGGGCCGGCCGGCGACCGGCCGGCCTCTTCCGTCTCTCGCTCGGCCTGCTCCAGCTCGTTGTGGCACCGCAGCACCCCGTGGGCCAGCAGCCCCTGAGCGGCGAGATAGGTGAGCATGACCCAGAACTGGGGTGCCGGGGCCTGCGGCCACTTGGCCAGTCCGCTCGCGAGGAGCGTGTCCGACAGCAGGAACAGCGCCCCGCCCGCACCGGTCCGCAGGCGGGCACGGGTGGCGCCGAGCGCCATCGCCGTCAGCAGCAGGCTGTAGAGCGCGACCGGCACCCGCAGCTCCCCGTCCAGGCCGGGCCACAGCAGGACGACCGCGGTGAGCCAGGCGGCGGTGTAGAGGGCCGCCAGCCGGTACGTCCGGGCGCCGCCGGGGCTGCCGTGCCGGGCGAAGAGCAGCAGGTAGCAGACGTGCCCGGCGGCGAAGGACCCCATGCCCAGCAGGAAGGCCGGGCCCCCGGAGTCCCCGCCCACCTGGAGCAGGGTGTCGCCCCCGCAGCCGAGGAGCAGCGCGCCCGCGAGCAGCGGCGGTCCGCCGCGCAGCAGCGCGTGGGCGGCGAGCAGCGGCATCAGCGCGGGCTTGGTGGCGTGGGCGAGGAGCGTGGCGCCCGTGAGCAGGGCGGTCAGATGGACCAGCGCCGTGCCGCCGAAGGCCGCCAGCGCCGCTGTGGCAGCGCGGTCCCGGCTCGCGCGAACCGCTCCAGCTCGAGCCGCTCCCGCTCGGGCCGCTTTCATACGGGCCGCTTTCACACGAGCCGCTCTCACGCGACCCGCTCGGGGACCGTCGCCGGCTTCGTCGCCTTCTCCGCCTTCGTCGCCTTCTCCGTCGTCGTCTCGGACGTACGGTCCGGCTGCCAGCCGGGGCCCCGGAAGACCCGCCCGAACCGCTCCCGCCAGCTCCGCGCCGCCTTCACGTCGCGCCCGATGGCCGCGTACTCGTGGGTGGCGACGCGCAGCGGGTTGTAGGTGTGGATGTTCTTCGTCAGGCCGTAGACCGGACGCTCCCCCTCCGGCACGAAGGACCCGAACATCCGGTCCCAGACGATGAGGATTCCGCCGAAGTTGCGGTCCAGGTAACCCCCTTGCGAGGCGTGGTGGACCCGGTGGTGCGAGGGCGTGTTCAGCACGTACTCGAGGGGCCGGGGCAGCTTGCCGACCCGCTCGGTGTGCACCCAGAACTGGTAGACGAGGTTGACCGACGAGCAGAACGCCACCGCCGCCGGGTGCACCCCGGCCAGCACCATCGGCACATAGAACGGCCAGACCGTCAGCGTGGTCCACGGCTGGCGCAGCGCGGTGGTGAAGTTGAACTTGCGGCTGGAGTGGTGCACCACGTGGCAGGCCCACAGGATCCGTACGACGTGGTGGCCCCGGTGGGACCAGTAGTAGCAGAAGTCCTGCGCGAGCAGCATCAGCGGCAGCGTCCACCACAGCACGGGCACGCGCAGGGGGGTGAGTTCGTAGAGGGCCGTGTAGACCGCGACGATCGGGATCTTCCACAGCGCGTCGAAGAGGAGGCTGCCCAGCCCCATGCCGACGCTGGTCGCCGCGTCCTTGGCCTCGTAGCCCTCGGAGCGGTCGTCGGGATGCAGCCGGTAGCTCACCAACTCCAGTGCGGTGAGCAGGATGAAGGCGGGTATGGACCACAGGACCACGTCCGGTAGGTGCGGCATGGCCGCACCATAAGCGCGCCGGAGGGCGGGCCGCTAGGGGTTGTTACCAACGGGTACCGCAGCTGGGAAAAGGGTTGGCCGCCTTGATCGGCCCCTGCCTAGAATCGGGGTGCGGGGGCGGCTCCGCGGTGTGCTTCCTTCTCCTCATCGCCAAAATGAATCCGAGCGCGCCCGCTCTCCGCCCCCGTTTTCGCTTTCTCAGGGGGATCCGCTTCGTGTCCACGCTCCATGCCGTGCTGCTCCGCCGCGCCCGGACCGTCTACGTCGACCATGAGCCGTCGCCGCCCGCCGCGGTGAGCGCGCCCGCCGTCGCGGCCGGACTGACCGCGCTGGAGGGCGAGTTGCTGGACCGGGGGCACGCGCTGACCGAACCGCTGCGCACGGCGCTGGCGGGTGCCGGGGCGCGGGCCCTCGCCGATGCCGGGCGGGGTCTGCTGCACGCGATCGACGCGCAGCTGGGCGCCGACCGTACGCACATGCCGCTCTTCCGCGGCTTCCCCCGGTCGGTGCCGAAGGACACGGACGCCCTCTTCGTGGACCGGGTCTTCGGCCTGCTGCTCCAGCGGCCGGAACAGCCGTGCGTGCTGTGCGGCACGGTCGGGGCCGTGCTGCCCGTCGCGCCGTGCGCGCATCTGGTGTGCCGCTCCTGCTGGGACGGCGCGGACTACACGGGCTGCCCGCTGTGCCACCGGCGCGTCAACCGTACGGATCCCTTCCTGCGGCCCGCCCGGCCCGACGGCGCCGTCGCCCGGTCGTATCCGGACGAGCCGCTGCGGCTGCTCGTGCTGGGCACCTCGCGGACGGCGGACGCGGCCGCCGAGCTGACCGGGCTGCTGGCCCGCGCCACGCCGCTGTCCCCGCGGGACCGCGACGACGTCAAGGTCCTCCTGGCACACGCCGAGCCGGGCGGCCTGGGCTGGCTGCCCGCCGACGTCCCCGTACGCGAGACCAGGGCGCTGGTGCTCGGCACGCTGCTGCGCGACGGCGGGCCCACGACCGTCGCCGCCGTGCGGGAGCGGCTGCCGAAGCTGCTGACGACCGCCACGGATGTGCTGCGCCTGCTGTGGGTGTGGTCCGGCGGCGAGGCGGACCTGCTGTCGGCGCCCCGGCTGCGCGGGGTGCCGCGCGGGCTGCGGCGCGAACTGCTGGCCGTCCTGGACGGATTCGCGACGCCCTCGCTCGTCGAGGACCTGCTCCGGCACCCGGAGGCGTGGAAGCGCGCGGCGGAGCTCCTCCACCCCTTCGAGGGACACGCGCGGCACCCACGAGCGGCACTGGCCTTCGCGGCGCTGCGGGGCACGGAGGTCTCGGGTGCGGAGGCGCTGGGCGAGGCACTGCTGCGGACGGCGGCGGAGCACCCGGAGGCGGTGACGGTGCGGGGCGACGGCTCCGGCGGGGCTGCTGACAGGGCGTGGCGGCCGGGGAGCGGCGGTCCCGTGCCCCCGCACGGTGTCCGGATCGTCGCGCGCACCTGGGCGGGCCGGGTCGAGGAGGCGCTGCGGCGCGGGGACGCCGCCGGGGCCGTGGCGCTGCTGGCGCGGCGGCCCGGCGAGCTGGTGCGGCGGCTGGACCAGCTGCTGCGCGTGTACGGGGGCGAGGAGCTCGCGCCCGAGCTGGGCGCGGCGCTGGAGCACGGCCTGCCGAAGGCCGGTCCCGGGCCGCTGCTCGGGGCGCTGGGCGCGCTGCGGGGGCGGCATCTGCCGTCGTCGCGGCGGGTGTTCTTCCCCCGGGGCCGGGTGGGCGGGGCGCGGGGCGTGGACGACATCCGGCCGCCGCTGCCCGCCGCGCTGGTGGCCCGGGTCGCCGGGCTGCTGGAGGCCGAGGTGGTACGGCGGCTCGGCGCGGCGTCCCGCTACGAGCTCGCCGTGCTGGACCCGGGGCTGGCGTCCCTGGCGGCGCCGTTCGCCGAGCGGTCCTCGGCGGCGTCGCTCGTCGCGGTGCCGCGCGGCAGCGAGCTGCGGCTGCCCGGGGGCCGGGTGCTGCGGCTGTTCCTGCACTGGCTGGAGCCCGAGGGCACCCGGGTGGACCTCGATCTGTCGGTGGCGTTCTTCGACGAGGACTGGCGTGCGGTCGGGCTGTGCGACTACACGCGGCTGCGGTACCGGGGCGACGCCGCCGTGCACTCCGGCGACCTGACCTCGGCACCGCCGCCGGACGGCGCGACCGAGTACGTCGACCTGGACCTGACGGCGCTCGCCGGGGCCGGGGCGCGCTATGCCGTGCCGGTGGTCTTCAGCTTCAACGACGTGCCCTTCGACGAGCTGCCGGACGCCTTCGCGGGGTTCATGACCGTCTCCGGCACCACCGCGGCGCGGGACGCGTCGTACGACCCCCGGTCGGTACGGCAGCGCTTCGACCTGGCCGGGGAGTCCCGGATCTGCGCACCGATGATCGTGGACCTGGCGGACGGGCGCGCGCTGTGGACCGATGTCCACCTTCCGGGTGACAGCGGTGTGCACGACCTCGGCCGGCACGGGGATGTGCTGGGCGCGCTCGCACGGGATCTGTGGGGACACTTCACGGGCGGGGCGCGGGTGACTCTGTGGGACGTGGCCTGCTGGCACGCGGCGGCGCGGTGCGACGAGACGGTCGTCGTGCGGCGCGCGTACGGCGCGGCGTCGGACGGGCCGGGCGAGCCCGGCGCGGGCACGGACCGCTCGCTCGCGGGCGGCACGGGCGCGGACCGCGCGGGTGCGGGCGGGCCGGGCACGGACAGGCCGCGTACGGACGACCCGCGCGTGGGCAGCGCGGGCACGCCGGACCCGGGCACGGACCGCGCCGACATGGCCGCCTTCCGCGCAGGCGCTGCGGGCACGCCCGTCCCGGGCACGGACCACCCGCCCACCGGCGACGCGGGCGCGGCCCGCCCGGGCACGGCCGCCCCAGCCGTGGTCGGCCCGGGCGGCGAACTGTGGCGCTACCGGCGTCGCGACGGCGAGGGCGTCGCCGCCTTCGCGGCGCGGCTGCGCGCGCTGGGCGTGCCGGACTCCCGGGAGCCGGCCGGCAGTGCGGGCAGTGGCGGCCACGCCGCCGCACGCGTGGCCGACGGCCGCCACGTCTTCCTCGCGTTCGTCGAGGGGGACGGGCTGTCCCCGGTCGGCGCGACCGGCACGGTCTACCGGCTCTTCCCCGGTGCTGTCGACGCGTGCGCGGGGCCGGAGCGGGTGACGGCAGGCGGGCTGCTGGCGGAGCTGGCCTGAACCCGGCCGCGCCGGAACCGGCCGGATCCCGCGTTGTCAGCGGTGGCCCGTAAGCTCTTGGACCATGCTCGAAGACCGCACCGCCGCCGCATCGCCCACCCCGTGGCCGGCCGCGTATCCCGAGGGGTACGCGGTCGTCGACGTGGAGACCACCGGGCTCGCCCGGGACGACCGGATAATCTCGGCCGCGGTCTACCAGCTGGACGCCCAGGGGCAGGTGGAGGACCAGTGGTACACGCTGGTCAACCCGCAGCGCGACCCGGGCCCGGTGTGGATCCACGGGCTGACGTCCGAAGTGCTCGCGGACGCGCCGCTGTTCCAGGACATCGCCGGCGAGTTCGCCAAGCGGCTCGACGGCCGGGTCCTCGTCGCGCACAACGCGGCCTTCGACTGGTCGATGATCGCCCGGGAGTACGCCCGGGCGGGCACCACCGCCCCGGTGCGGCAGCGGCTGTGCACCATCGCGCTGTCGAAGGAGCTGAAGCTCCCCCTGCCGAACCACAAGCTGGAGTCGCTCGCCGCGCACTACGGCGTCGTGCAGCAGCGCGCCCACCACGCGCTGGACGACGCCCGGGTGCTGGCCGAGGCGTTCCGGCCGAGCCTCCACCTGGCGGCGGGGGCGGGGCTGCGGCTGCCGCTGCTGGCCTGCCAGCCGCTGACCGAGTGGTCCGACGGCCCGACGGCCGCGCCGGCGTACTCGGCGAGGGTCGGTTATCAGCCGTCCTACCGGGGCGGCACCGGCACCTGGCGGGCCAGCCGCAAGCGCCCGGCGTGCCCCTACCCCAACCCCGGCCGTTACGCGCCGGGCGGGCAGCTCAAGCAGGGGATGCGGGTGGCGTTCTCCGGGGACACCTCCATCGACCGGGAGCTGCTGGAGGACCGGGCCGTGGAGGCGGGTCTCCATGTGGCCACGAGCATCTCCCGGCTCACCAGTGTGCTGGTGACCAACGACCCCGGCTCCCCCACCTCCAAGGTCGTCAAGGCCCGCTCGTTCGGTACGCCCGTGATCGACGAGGCGGCGTTCGTCCAGCTGCTGTCGCACGTCACCCCGGCGGAGGGCGGCGCCTGAGCGAGGGGGCGGGCCCCCGTGGCAAGGGGGGCGAACCCCACCAGGTACCGTCAAACGCGTGTACCGCTTCCTGCTGACCCGGCAGTGGGTGATCCTCACGCTCGTGGGGCTCGCCCTCATTCCGGCGATGATCAAACTGGGCTTCTGGCAGTTCCACCGCCATGAGCAGAGGGTCGCGCGCAACGACCGGATCGCCCACAGCCTGGCGTACGCCCCCGCGCCCGTCGGCACGCTCAGCGCCCCCGGCCGTGAGGTCCCGCAGGAGAACGTCTGGCGCAAGGTCACCGCGACCGGCACCTTCGACACCAAGGGCGAGGTCGTCGTCCGCTACCGCACCGACGAGTCCGGCAAGTCCGGCTTTATGGTGATCACGCCGCTGGTGCTGGACAACGGTACGGCGCTCCTCGTCAACCGCGGCTGGATCCCCGCCGACGGCGGCCAGCTGGCGTTCCCGGCCGTCCCCGCGGCGCCCTCCGGCAAGGTCACCGTCACGGGCCGGCTGCGCGCCGACGAGACGCCGGGCAGCGGCATCAAGGACACCAAGGGCCTGCCGCCCCGCATGATCATGCTCATCAACAGCGAGCGCCAGGCCAAGGAGCTCCACCGCCCCGTCCTCGGCGGCTATGTCGAGCTGATCTCCCCCACGGGCGACAAGCAGCCCCAGCCCGTACCCGACCCGGACCACAGCAGCATCGGCAACCACATGGCGTATGCCGTCCAGTGGTGGCTGTTCAGCGCGTGCGTGCCCGTCGGCTGGTTCGTCCTGGTCCGCCGAGAGCGCCGCGACCGGGCCGCCGACGCCGCGGCAGCGGCCGCGACCGCTTCCACCGCCGCTGCCGAAGCCGCGTCCGCCGGGGGCGGCGAGGACGGCGAGGTCGCCCGGACAGCCGCGCCTGCGGAGTAGCCCGCGCGGGGCCGGGGAAGGACGCCCCGCGTGTCAGCACTCATCGAGGACTACGCGCTCATCGGCGATCTGCAAACCGCCGCCCTCGTCGGCCGGAACGGCTCCGTCGACTGGCTCTGCCTGCCCCGCTTCGACTCGGCCGCCTGCTTCGCCGCGCTGCTCGGCGGCGAGGACCACGGCCACTGGCGGCTCGCCCCCGTGGGCGCCGGCGAGTGCGCCCACCGCTCCTACGCCGCCGACTCCCTCGTCCTGGAATCCGTCTGGGAGACCGACGACGGCACCGTCAAGGTCACCGACTTCATGCCGCAGCGCGACCGCGCCCCCGACCTCGTCCGGATCGTCGAGGGCGTCAGCGGGTCCGTCGAGATGCTGGGCGTGCTGCGGCTGCGGTTCGGCCACGGCGCGATCGTCCCCTGGATGCGCCGCGGCGACGGCCACCACGTCGCCGTCGCCGGCCCCGACTCCGTCTGGCTGCGCAGCGAGCCGCCCGTGACCACCTACGGCCGGGACTTCAGCACCCGCTCGGAGTTCACGGTCGAGGCCGGGCAGAAGGTCGCCTTCGTCCTCACCTGGCACCCCTCCCACGAGCCCCGCCCCGCGCTCGTCGACCCCCATGACGCCCTGCGCCACAGCCTGGCCGACTGGCGCGCGTGGGCCGGCCGCTGCCGGTTCCGCGGCCCGTACCGCGAGGCCGTGCTGCGTTCCCTGCTCACCCTCAAGGCCCTCACCTACGCGCCCACCGGCGGGATCGTCGCCGCCCCCACCACCTCCCTGCCCGAGGAGATCGGCGGCGTACGCAACTGGGACTACCGGTTCTGCTGGCTGCGCGACTCCACCCTCACCCTGGAGACCCTCCTCGCGCTCGGCTACGAGGACGAGGCCCGGGCGTGGCGCGACTGGCTGCTGCGCGCGGTCGCCGGCGACCCAGCCGACCTCCAGATCATGTACGGGCTGGCGGGCGAGCGCCGGCTGCCCGAGTCGGAGCTGGAATGGCTGCCCGGCTACGAGCGGTCCTACCCCGTCCGGGTCGGCAACCGGGCGGCGGGCCAGCTCCAGCTCGACGTCTACGGCGAGGTCATCGACTCCCTGCGCGCGGCGCGCCGCGGCGGTCTCGGCGACCGGCCGCACGCCTGGAACATCCAGCGCCGCTTCCTGGAGTTCCTCAAGGACCACTGGCGCGAGCCCGACTCGGGGCTGTGGGAGGTGCGCGGCCCGCGCCGCCACTTCACCCACTCGAAGGTGATGGCCTGGGTCGCCGCCGACCGCGCGGTGCGCACCCTGGAGGAGGACCCCTCGCTCCGCGGCGACCTCGACGGCTGGCGGGCCCTGCGCGACGAGATCCACCGGGACGTCTGCGAGCGGGGCTACGACGCCGAACGCGGCACGTTCACGCAGTACTACGGCTCGCGGGAGCTCGACGCGGCCGCCCTCCTCATCCCCCGCGTCGGCTTCCTGCCGCCCGACGACCCCCGCGTCGTCTCGACGGTCGACACGCTCCGGCGCGAACTGCCGCACCACGGCCTCGTCCGCCGCTACAGCGTCGAGGGCGAGCCGGTGGACGGCGTGCCCGGTGGCGAGGGCGCCTTCCTGGCCTGCTCGTTCTGGCTGGCCGACGCGCTGTTCCTGACCGGCCGGACGAAGGAGGCCCGCGAGCTCTTCGAGCGGCTCCTCGCCGTGCGCAACGACGTCGGCCTGCTCGCCGAGGAGTACGACCCCGAGGCCGGCCGGCAGCTCGGCAACTTCCCCCAGGCCTTCAGCCACATCGGCCTGGTGGGCACGGCCCTTCTGCTGACGGGGCGGGACACGGCAGACTGACGCCATGGATCTTGGACTTGAGGACCGGGTGTACGTACTGACCGGCGCGAGCCGCGGCCTGGGCTTCGCCACCGCCCGCGCGCTGGTCGCCGACGGGGCCCGCGTGGTGATCTCCGGGCGGGACGCGAAGACGGCCGAGGCGGCGGCCGGGGAACTCGGCGCGGGCGCCGTCGGCGTGGCCGCCGACAACGCCGACCCCGCCTCGGCCGAGCGGCTCCTGGACACCGCCCGGGAGCGCTTCGGCCGCCTGGACGGCGTACTCATCAGCGTCGGCGGCCCGCCGCCCGGCTCGGCCGCCGACAACGACGACGACCAGTGGCGCGCCGCCTTCGAATCCGTCTTCCTCGGCGCGGTCCGGCTGGCCCGCGCGGCGGCCGGCGCGCTCGGCGAGGGCGGTGTGATCGGCTTCGTCCTCTCGGCGTCGGTCCACGAGCCGATCCCCGGCCTGACGATCTCCAACGGCCTCCGCCCGGGTCTCGCGGGCTTCGCCAAGTCCCTCTCCCTGGAGGTCGCCCCACGCGGCATCCGCGTCGTCGGCCTGCTGCCGGGCCGCATCGCGACGGACCGCATGCGCGAGCTCGACGCCCTCTCCGGCGACCCGGAAACCGCCCGCGCCCGCCGCTCGGCGACGATCCCGCTGGGGCGGTACGGACAGCCGGACGAGTTCGGCCGGACGGCCGCGTTCCTGCTGTCGCCGGCGGCGTCGTATGTGACGGGTGTGATGCTGCCGGTGGACGGCGGGGCGCGTCACGGGTTCTGAGGGCGGTCCGGTTTGCCTGCCCGGAGCGCCGGGCCGCGACGAGGCTCACGCTCCGGGCACCGCCCTTCCGGCCGCCCCGGGCACGGTTTATGCGATCACGCGAATATCCGCGTCTCCGCATGGACGGCAGTCCGCGGCTCCCCTACGGTCGTGGTCGCCCGACCCGACAGGGCTCGATCACAAGGGGGTTCACCATGGCGCGCCAGGAACTCACCCGGCTTACCGGCAGCGCGAACGGGAACGGGAACAGTGAATGCGGCGAGGACGACTGCCCGAACGTCTACCGGACGGCCACCGGATCGTTCCTGGTTCAGGGCGAGACGTCCGAGGCCTTCAAGCCCTCGGTCGGCGAAGGGCTCGTGGAGATCCCCGAGCGCGTACTGAGGGAGGCGTTTCGTGCTCTTGGATGGTGAGGCATGGCAGGCACGATTCCTGGGCTTCGAACGGGAAGCATGGCGCCTTGAAACCCTGCCGCAGTACCTCATGCCGCAGGAGACCCAGGAGCTGCAGGCGTTCCGCAACGGGGCCCGCGTCGACCCCGCCACGGTATCGACCGGCTACACCGACCGGCTGCGCCGACAAGTGGGCGAGGGACGTGCTCAGGGACGGGTCCACATCGTCACCCGACCGCTGTCCGAGTACCTGCGATTCGAATTCTCGCGGTACTACGCACCCCACACCCTCGCAGGTGAAGAAATCCGCATCCTCGACGTGACCGGCCGCAGGAACCCTCTCGAAGGAGTCCGCGACTTCTGGATGTTCGACCGCGCCGAGGTGGTACTCATGCACTACCACCCGGACGGCAGGCAGATCAGCCGCGAAGTCCACGAAGGCGATGTGGCACATTTCGTCGAATACCAGCGAATCGCCATGGAAGAGTCGGTGCCCTTCGAGGAGTATGTGAAGGGCCTTGACCTTTGAGCCGGAAAGGCTGGGTCAGTCCAGGTCGGACCTAGCGGAATCGCTGCGAGACCAACGGCGGCGAGCCGGGAGGACGCAGACCTGGCTCGCCCGCCGCTGCGCGATGTCCCAAACAAAGATCAGCAACATCGAAAGCGGGAAACTCACACCCACTATTGTCGATGTAGAGCTGATACTGGAAGCCCTCGGGGTCGCCGGCCCTCTCGCCGCTCAGGTTCTCATCCTGGCTCGAACGGCCAACACGGAGTGGCAAGACAATTGGTCGTCCCGCCGCAGAGGTCTCGATAAAAAACAGAACGAGCTGGCGCGACTAGAATCCATTACGACAGAGTTCCGTTTCTTCCTTCTGTCGATGATCACCGGTCTGCTCGCCACGCCGGAATATGTACGGGCCAGCATCGCCGACGTGCCCGGCGACCAGTCCAAGACTGTCGCCAAGAAGCTGGAACGGCAGAGCGTGCTCTATGACTCGTCGAAATTCTTTACATTCCTGCTCACGGAACAGGCCGCACGCTGGCCGCTCCTCCCACCCATGGCGATGGCCATGCAGCTCGACCGGCTTGCTTCGGTTTCCCGAATCCCGAACGTACGCCTCGGCATCATTCCGTTGAGCGGCTGCATTCCAGAGACTCCCCTGAGCACCTTCACTGTCTACGACCGACGACTGGCCACGGTCGAGACCGGCACAGGAGCCTTGATCCTCCGGGATCATCGCGACGTAACCGCATACCGGGCGGACTTCGACCGCTACGAGGAATATGCGCTTTTCGGTGAAGCGGCCAGGGAGAAACTGGCGGAATGGTCAGCGGCCTGCCGTCGGTGATCTTTACCCCAGGACGTGAATAAAACTGGTCTCGACGCGTCACGAGCCCCACGATGTGCCAATGTCCGTGGACGCCGGGGCACCCACGCAACAAACCAATGCCGATGGCTGCCTCTGCGTCCTCCTATCGCTCAGGAAGGTTCGCCATGACTGACCTGTACGGGCTCGACATCGACGGCGCTCGATTCGCCACGGCGTGCGGCGGCAACACCCACCCCGACGGCGAATCCTGCATCACCCTCGCCCGCATCGCCGAGGACGCCTACGCCCTCGGCGACAGCAAGCGGCCCGACGCGCAGCCGCTGAGGTTCACCACCGCCGAGCTGAACGCGGCGGGCATCGACCCCGGCCGCTTCGGCCTCACGGCCTGACCGGCCCCGTAACCGGCGGCCCCCGCCTTCCGGAGGAGGCGGGGGCCGTCACCCACGTTCCCCGGACAGGAAGACGAGTTGCACGTTCACGGGTACCTCTGGGCTGGCGAGAAGGCCGCCTTCGACAAGGAGAGCGTCCGCCGCCCACCACCGTCCGTCCCACCGGCCCCCACCAGCCCCGACGAGGTACAGCAGCGCTACCGCGAAGCCGTCACCGCCTGGAAGACCACCGACATCCCGCCCATCGAGACGGCCCTGTGGCTGCTGAAACCACCCAGGCTGATCCAGGGCACATGGGACGAGCCCAAGGAAGCCGCCGAGTGGCTGGCGGAACGGCTGACCGAGCACACGCCCCGGCCGGCGGCCCTCGCCGCCTCCGCCGCCGAGCGGCTGGCACAGGGCGGTGACGTATCGCTCGGGTTCTACCTGCGCGGCACCTCGTTCCTGTCCGTGGCGCTGGTGACCTGCTCCCCGAACCGCGCGCGACCGGAACTCGGCTGCCCCCTCCGCCAACCCCCGTCACCCCACCCGCTCCGCCCGGTGCCTCACCGCCCGTAGCCGTACCTCCGCCGGGAGCCGGGCCAGGCCCGCCGACACCCGTGCGTGGTGGAGGACTTCCTCCCGTAGTCGGGCCAGCGCCGCCCCCGGTGCCCCGTGGGCGCCCAGGGTCAGGACGACCCGTGCCCGGGGCGCGGTCCGGCGGCCGCTCAGCTCGACGGCCGCCCGTTCCACCCCCGGCATCCCCTCCGCCTCCGCTTCCATGACCTCCTCCAGCGCCCGTCCCCGCACCGACGCCACCTCTCCGCCGCCGCTGTGGACGACCACCGCGCGCAGCCGGCGTCGGCGGGCCTGGGCAGAGAGCCACCACGCGGCCAGCAGGACGACGACGGCCAGGGTCGCGATGACCACCGGCCACCACCAGCCCCTGTCGCGCCACCTGCGCAGGTCCGCGCCCGGCAGCAGCACGTCGTCCGGGCCGTCGAACGGCCAGGACGACGGCAGTTCGAAGCCCCAGCGGCGCGGCAGGTCCAGCGCGCCGATCAGCACCGCGGCGCCGAGCGCCAGCAGCAGCGCTCCGGCGAGCCCGGTCAGCAGCCGGTTGACGGTCTTCAGCACCGCGAAAACCACCCCACCCCGGTCACTTCTTCGCCGGGCGTCGTACGTGCACGGACAGGGACGGCTCCCGGGCCAGCCCCAGCTCTCTCACGCCCTCGGCCAGTACGGTGTTCACGTCCGTCCGCACCTCGTCCAGGTCCCGGAAGTGGGAGCGGGCCCGGGCGCGGACCACGCGCCGGCCGACGTCGACGCGGACGCTCTGGACGCCGGGGACTTCCATCACCCGGTCGCGGAGCACCAGGGCCGCCGCCCCGCGTTCCAGTCCGGCCCGTACCCCGTCGTCGCCCGTGCCGTCGGCGCGGCGCATCGGCAGCACTCCGCGCAGGCCCGGGGCGACGGCGAGGACGATCAGCCAGCAGCCGACGAGAACGGCCGCCACCGCACCGGCGATCACCAGCCCGTCGCCCAGGTGACGGGTCGCCAGCTCGTGGGCGAGCCGGCGGCGCCAGGCCATGGCGGGGTGGCCGGCGCGGACGGCGGCGATGTCGTAGAGCAAGAGCCCGGCGACGGCCAGGGTCGCGGCCGCGAGCAGGGCGGCGGGCAGCCTGCGCGTGGACCGGAAGCGGGGGACGCGGCCGCCCTCGGCGACCTGGGGTGTCCCCTCCCCGGCCGTCTTCTCCAGTGACACGGGACCGCTCATCGCACCCGCACCCCCGCTGTCCGGCCGGTGTGCGCGGAGTGCAGCCGCTCGACCGTGATGACCACCTCGGGCACTTCCATCCCCGTCAGTTCCCCGACCCGTTCGGCGATCCGCTCACGCACGGCACGGCAGCGCGCGCCGATGTCGGCGGGGTAGTCCAGCTCCACGAGGACCCGTACCCGGGCGGAGCCGTCGTGGACGACGACGGAGGCGCGCGGGGGCTCATGGTCCTCGGGTGGTGCCGTGCCGCTCAGCGCCTCCAGGGCCGCCCGGGAGGCGATCTTCGCGACGACACGGTCGGCGATCCGGGTGGCGCCGCGCTCGGCGGGCACCACCGCGCGTCCTCCCCGCACGCCCTACCTCCCGTGCCGGTCACGGTCGCGGTCGCGCGGACGCAGCAGCCGTGAGAACTCACCCGGTTCCAGATCGCCGTCGAGGAGCCGCCCGGCCACGAACCCGAGCGCGCCCAGCGCTGCTACCAGCAGAAAAGCGCCGAACCCCCCGAAGTAGCCGGCGAAACCGAGCGCCATGCCGGCGATCATGCCGGCCACGGCCATGCTCATCACGCGCTCCTCACTGGAGCCTGGGCTCCGGCTCTTCCTCTTCCTCGTCCGGCAGCTTGACGTCGGTCACGGCGATGTTGACCTCGACGACCTCCAGGCCCGTCATCCGCTCCACCGCCGTGATGACGTTTTCCCGCACGGCGCGGGCGACATCCGCGATGGCGACGCCGTAATCCACCACGATCTCCAGATCGAGGGCCGTCTGGACCTCACCGACCTCGGCCTTCACTCCCCGGGCGACGGACCGCCCGCCGGGCACCCGGTCGCGGACGGCCCCGAAGGTGCGGGACAGACCGCTGCCCAGGGCGTGGACGCCGACGACGTCGCGGGCCGCGAGGCCGGCGATCTTCTCCACGACGCCGTCGGCGATGGTGGTGCGACCCCGCTCGGCGGGGGCGACCGGCTCCTTGCCGGAGCCGGGGGGCCGGCCCACGGCGGGGCCGGACTTCTGACCGGTCTGGTGGGGCTGACTCGATGTGTCGGTCATCGGCGTTCGCCTCTCTTCCCGTCCCTAGCCACCATAGGCGGGGTCGCCGCGCCCCGCTTGGGCGATCGAGGGGAAGTACCGAGGGAAGTATCGAGGGGAAATCCGGCCCGGCGCCGGTCAGGAGGAGGGGCGCGGGAAGCTCTTCGGTGTCACTCCCCGAGGCCCGCGAGGTCGCGCAGCCGGCGCGCCTGCGCCGCGCGCTCCGCGACGCGCTGCTCCTCGTACGTACGGTCGAGGGCGCCGCGCAGCAGTGCCTTGGTCTCGACGACCGCGTCGCGCGGCGCCGCCAGCAGGGCCGCGGTGAGGTCGGCGGTGGCGGCGGGGAGCTCCGCGAGGGGGACGACCACATTGGCCAGGCCGATGCGCTCGGCCTCGGCGGCGTGGACGAAGCGGCCCGTGGCACAGATCTCCAGCGCCCGGGCATAGCCCACGAGCGACACCAGCGGATGGGTGCCGGTGAGGTCGGGCACCAGCCCCAGGCTGGTCTCGCGCATGGCGAACTGCGCGTCGTCGGCACAGACGCGCAGGTCGCAGGCGAGGGCGAGCTGGAAGCCCGCGCCGATGGCATGGCCCTGGACGGCGGCTATGGAGACGATGTCGCTGCGCCGCCACCAGGTGAACGCCTCCTGGTACGCGGCGATCTCGGCGTCCAGCGCCTCGTCGGTGCCGCGGGCCAGGTCCAGGAAGGACGGCTCGCCGTCGAAGCCCTCGGGCGTGAACGCCTGCCGGTCGAGGCCGGCGGAGAAGGACTTGCCCTCGCCCTGGAGCACCACGACCCGCACGGTGCCCGGCAGCCGCCGTCCCGCCTCGGTCAGCGCCCGCCAGAGCGCGGGCGACTGCGCGTTGCGCTTGGCGGGGTTGGTGAGGGTGACGGTGGCCACCGTGTCATCGACGGTGAGTCGTACGCCGTCCTGGTCGAGCAAGGTCTCGCTGGCAGTCATGGGGGCCTCCGAATTGCCCGCAGTCATTTATGTGACTGCACAGTAACCACCCGGACGGCCGGTCGGCCGACCGGGTGGGACTGTCCTGACCGCTTTTCTCACAAGGTGCGCGGCGTCAGACCGAGGCGGCCTTCTTGCCGCGCGTCGCTCCACCGCGGCCCCGCAGGACCACGCCGGATTCCGTGAGCATCCGGTGGACGAAGCCATAGGAGCGACCGGTCTCTTCGGCCAGCGCCCTGATGCTCGCACCGGAGTCGTACTTCTTCTTCAGGTCTGCCGCGAGCTTTTCGCGCGCGGCGCCGGTCACCCGGCTGCCCTTCTTCAGAGTCTCGGCCACCCGTGCCTCCTCATGGGAGATGCGCCTCTTGTCTCTCATGATCACCCCTAGGCGGCCTCCTGGCCACCCATTCGGCAAGGTCCATAAGAAGTCCAAGGGAACGGACGTCCGTGTTTTCCGGCCACGACAGGCCCTGGAGCAGGCAATTCCGCATGATCGGGCTCGTACGGCCGTACGGGTGGCGAGGCGAAGCGGCAGGTCAGACAGGGCCCCGTACCGCGCGGCGCGAACGGCGCCCCGCATCCCGTACAGCGCGTGCGCCGGAGCGACGGAGGGTGACCCGGTACGAGCCGCCCTCACTCAGATGATGGATCACGCCTCGGCCGAATGATCGGGACCGCACTGATCAAGAGCGGTCCCGGGCCGGTCAGGCGAGCGCGACGAGGTCCGCGTAGTCCGGGCCCCACAGGTCCTCGACGCCGTCCGGGAGCAGGATGATCCGCTCCGGCTCCAGGGCGTCCACGGCGCCCTCGTCGTGCGTCACCAGCACCACGGCGCCCTTGTAGGTGCGCAGCGCGCCGAGGATCTCCTCGCGGCTGGCCGGGTCGAGGTTGTTGGTGGGCTCGTCGAGGAGGAGGACGTTGGCGGAGGAGACGACGAGCGTGGCCAGCGCCAGCCGGGTCTTCTCACCGCCGGAGAGCACGCCCGCGGGCTTGTCGACGTCGTCGCCGGAGAACAGGAAGGAGCCCAGCACCTTGCGGACCTCGACGAGATCGAGGTCGGGCGCGGAGGAGCGCATGTTCTCCAGGACCGTGCGCTCCGGGTCCAGCGTCTCGTGCTCCTGGGCGTAGTAGCCCAGCTTGAGGCCGTGACCGGGGGTGACGGCGCCGGTGTCGGGCTTCTCGGCGCCCGCGAGCAGCCGCAGCAGGGTGGTCTTGCCGGCGCCGTTGAGGCCGAGGATGACCACGCGGGAGCCCTTGTCGATGGCCAGGTCGACGTCGGTGAAGATCTCCAGCGAGCCGTAGGACTTGGACAGGCCCTCGGCGGTGAGCGGGGTCTTCCCGCAGGGCGCGGGCTCGGGGAAGCGGAGCTTGGCGACCTTGTCGGAGACGCGCACCGCCTCCAGGCCCGAGAGCAGCTTCTCGGCCCGCTTGGCCATGTTCTGCGCGGCGACGGTCTTGGTGGCCTTGGCGCGCATCTTGTCGGCCTGCGAATTGAGGGCCGCGGCCTTCTTCTCGGCGTTCTGCCGCTCGCGCTTGCGGCGCTTCTCGTCGGCCTCGCGCTGCTGCTGGTAGAGCTTCCAGCCCATGTTGTAGACGTCGATCTGCGAACGGTTCGCGTCGAGGTAGAAGACCTTGTTGACGACCGTCTCGACTAGGTCGACGTCGTGGGAGATCACGATGAAGCCGCCGCGGTAGGTCCTGAGGTAGTCCCGCAGCCAGGCGATGGAGTCGGCGTCGAGGTGGTTGGTGGGCTCGTCCAGGAGCAGGGTGTCGGCGTCCGAGAAGAGGATCCGGGCCAGCTCGACCCGGCGGCGCTGACCACCGGAGAGGGTGTGCAGCGGCTGGGTGAGGATACGGTCGGGCAGGCCGAGGCTGGCGGCGATGGTCGCGGCCTCCGCCTCGGCGGCGTAACCGCCCTTGGTCAGGAACTCCGTCTCCAGGCGCTCGTACTTCTTCATGGCCTTCTCGCGGGTGGCGCCCTTGCCGTTCGCCATCCGGTCCTCGTTCTCCCGCATCTTGCGCAGGACGGCGTCGAGGCCGCGCGCGGAGAGGATGCGGTCGCGGGCGAGCACGTCGAGATCGCCGGTGCGGGGGTCCTGCGGGAGGTAGCCGACCTCACCGGAGCGGGAGATGGTGCCCGCGGCGGGGATGCCCTCACCGGCGAGGCACTTGGTGAGGGTGGTCTTGCCCGCGCCGTTGCGGCCGACCAGGCCGACGCGGTCGCCCTTGGCGATGCGGAACGAGGCGGACTCGATGAGGACGCGTGCGCCGGCGCGCAGCTCGATACCGGATGCGGTGATCACGAGGGGTTCTACTCCTGGGCAGTGATGGACGGCGGAGGGACGGACTCGGTCGCGATGACGCCGTCTAATGCACGAGGAGGAATGCCATACGGACCAGTCTAACGGGGGCGCGCAAGCCGATTCGCGGGTCACCCGCCACACCCGGACGTGCCGGAGAGCGCGGGGCCGGGGCGATTCGCCGATACTCGGGGTGGACAGCCCTTACCGGTGAGCGGTGGAGCCGAGAGGCGGTGGGCACGTGCAGTTCGACGACGACGCGGACCTCGACACCTCCCAGGTGCAGGACCAGCGGGGCGGTGGCATCCCGGGCGGTGGGCTGACCATCGGCGGTGGCATCGTGGGGCTGATCGCGCTGGCCCTGGGGCTCTTCTTCGGCATCGGGCCGAACGAGCTGGGGCTGAGCTCCCAGGGGCCGGGCCCCGCAGCGTCGCCCAGCACGGACCAGCAGGTCTCCCGGACCTGCCGCACCGGCAAGGACGCCAACACCCGCCAGGACTGCCGGATCGTCGCGATCGTCAACAGCGCCCAGTCGTTCTGGAGCCAGGAGCTGGCCCGGCGCTCCATGACGTACACACCCGCCTCGACGGTCCTCTTCACCGGCCGGACGAACACCGCCTGCGGGGCCGCCACCTCGGCGGTCGGGCCGTTCTACTGCCCCGGCGACCGCAAGGTCTATCTGGACCTGGGCTTCTTCGACGAGCTGAAATCCAAGTTCGGCGCGAGCGGCGGCCCCTTCGCCCAGGCGTACGTCGTCGCCCACGAGTACGGGCACCACATCCAGAACCTCCAGGGCACGCTCTCCCGCGCCCAGGACCGGCTCACGGGGGCGGGCAGCAACTCGGTCAAGGTCGAGCTCCAGGCCGACTGCTACGCCGGGGTCTGGGCCAAGCACGCGACGACCACCCCGGACAAGTCCACCGGCCGGCCGCTGATCAAGCAGCTGACCAAGGCCGACATCGACGACGGGCTCTCCGCGGCGGCCGCGGTGGGGGACGACCGCATCCAGGAGAAGTTCCAGGGGCGGGTCACCCCGGAGAGCTGGACGCACGGCTCGGCGGCCCAGCGCCAGCAGTGGTTCACCACCGGCTACACCACGGGCGACATGGCCCGCTGCGACACCTTCCGCTGAGGAGTGAACGTCATGGCAGACCCGCACATCGCAGCGCCGGCCGTCAGCCCGGCGCTGCTCTACCACGACGCGAAGGCGGCGATCCGCCTGCTCACGGAGGCCTTCGGCTTCGCCCAGAGCGCGCTCTACGAGAGCGAGGACGGCACGGTCCTCCACGCCGAGCTCGTCTACGGCAACGGCATCGTGATGATCGGCTCCAAGGGCCGGGGCGGTGTCTTCGACGAGGCCATGGCGGGCGGCGGGCCCTCGGGCGTCTACGTCGTCGTCGAGGACACCGACGCCCACCACCGCCGGGCCGTCGAGCACGGCGCGGAGATCGTGATGCCCCCGACGGACCAGGAGTACGGCTCCCGGGACTACATGGCCCGGGACGCCGAGGGCAACGTCTGGAGCTTCGGAACGTACGCCCCGAAGGGGCCCCAGTTCGGCCCCTCCGGCGTTTAGCCACCCCAGCCCCTCCGGCGTTTGAGGAGCGGGGTCCGGGGCGGAGCCCCGGGAAACGCCTCCCTACGCACCCCCGGTGTGCACCTGGAATGCGGCCCGCCGCACCGCCTTCGCCAAGGCCGGGTCCGGATGCGCCGCCGCCAAGGCAACGAGCACCTGCACCGTCCGCGGATGCCCCACCGCCCGTACCTCCTCCAGCAGCCCCGGCACGGTCCCCTGCACCGCCGAGTCCAGGTGCCGCACCAGCAGCCGGCTCTCCCCGTGGTCCGCGACCGCGGCCGCCGTGTCCACCCACAGCCAGGTCGCCTCCTCCCGGCTGAGCACCTCGGCGGCCTCCTCCGGGTCGTGCCCCTCGTGCTCGGCGAGCCACAGCAGGGCGTACGGGCGCAGTACCGGCTCCTCGGCCGACGAGCGGACCGCCGGCTCGGCGGGGGCGCCCACCGCGCGCAGGGCCTCGAAGGCCAGGCCGCGCACCATCGCGTCGTCGCCCCGGGCCGCGTCCAGCAGCTCCGTGACGGCGCTGCGCACGGGCCGGGCGGCGAGCCAGGCGCGGTACTCGGCGCGGGCGGGGCCCGGGGTGAGGTCGGCGCAGCCGCGCAGCATGGCCTCGGCGGACAGCTCGATGTTCCCGGCGGGGCTCTGGGCTGCCACGCAGATCTGCTCCAGCTTGACCCACACCGCCCAGTTCCCGAGCGGCGTGAGCAGGGCCTCGGCGCGGGGGCCGGTGCCGCCGCGCATGACGAGCGCGCCGACCGAGGCGAGCCCTTCGAGGGCCCAGTCCAGCAGCCCCGGCAGCGGGTCGCCGGCGGTGGGGGCGGGCGGGACGGCGGGGCAGGCGCCCGGCGGGACCGGCGCGTCGTAGGGGATCTCGCACCGCTCGGCGCGGATCTCGGCCACCCGCTGTTGGAGGAGGTCGAGGAGCATCGCCACGGAGACCGGCCCGGCGGACAGGTGCATCACGGACAGCAGCTGGGGGGCGGCCTCGACGACCTCGGCCGCGATGGTGGAGTCGGTGCCGGGGGGCTCGGGGTGGGCCAGGGACCAGGCGTCGAAGAGCGCGACCCAGCCGCGCAGCACGGCGCTGTCGTCCCGCTCCCAGGCGGTGAGCCGCCAGCCGGGGCGGGCGGTGCCGCCGTGCAGCTCCAGCAGCCCGGCGAGCCGGGCGCGGTCCCAGTCGGTGCGCACCGGGGCGGGGGGCAGGTCCAGGGCGGCCGCGGCGCGCTCGGCCTCCTCGGCGGCGAGGCCGCCGCCGGCGCCCGGCCGCAGGGTCGTGCCCCGGGAGCACTCGTCGGCCGCCCAGCGGGCCAGGCGGACCGCGCCGGCCAGCCAGGCTCTGGCCTGGCGGGCGAGTTCCGGCCGGGCCGGGGTGCCGGCGGGCGGGCGGGGCGCCGGGCGGGCGCCCCGGTTCGCCACGGCCCGGCGGGCGGCGGTGATCGGCTGTCGGGGGACGAGTCTGAGCCGGGAGTCGCGCGGAGTACGGGACGTCACAGGAGCAGTCTTGCCGTTCACGCTCCGAAAACCCAATCGGAATCAACTATCCAGCCGTCGGCGACCTGTGGTGGGACGTCATACGGGGGGTGTGTGCGAGGCGCGAGCGCCCTGTTCGCGCCCTACATCAGGGGGGTCAGGAAGCGCCGCAGGGCCTCTTCGTAGCCCGTGGGATCGACGTTCCAGGAGGCCGCGTGGCCCGCTCCGCGAACGGTCCGCAGCGTGATCAGTTCCGGTCGCCGGGCGGCGAGTTCACGGGAGTGGAGGAGGGGCGCGATGGGGTCGTCGGTGCCGTGGACGACGAGGGCGGGGACGTCCAGGAGGGTGGGGTCGGCGGCGGCCAGCAGGCCCTCGGGGGCCAGACCGGTGCGTCCCTCCGTCGCCCGGACCGCAAGCGGAATGAGCGCGGCCGGGAGCCGGTGGGCGGCCAGGGCGGCCAGCGCGGCGGGCCAGTCGAGGAGCGGCGCGTCCAGGACGACGCCCGCGACGCGGTCGCTCAGCGCGGAGCCGGTGTCCCGCAGGGCGGTGAACAGCGCCATCGTCGCGCCCGTGGACCAGCCGTACAGGATGACGCGACGGGCGCCGTTGCGGACGGCGTAGCGGACGGCGGCATCCAGATCCCGCCACTCCCGGGCGCCGAAGTGGCTGATTCCATGCGCCGGGCGGGGGGCGCCGGGGTCGCCCCGGTAGGAGAGGGCGAGGACGGGGAGGCGCTGCCGGTGGAGGAACGGCAGCACGGTCATGGTGTGCTCCCGGGTGGTGCCCAGGCCGTGCACGGCGATCACCCAGGTGTCGCGGGCACCGGGCACGAACCAGGCGGGCAGCGGGCCGAGCTCGCCGGGCACCTCCACGTCGGCGTGGTCGAGGCCGAGGGCGTCGCGCGGGTTGCCCCGGTGGGTCTGCGGGGTGAGCCAGACCCGGTCGCCGGGGGCCGGGGCGCCGTGGGTGACGCGCTCCAGGTGCCGGACCACGCAGTCGTGGGGGTGCGAGACGTCGGCGACGACGTCGCCTACGACGGCGGCCAGGCCCCGGCCGGCCAGCCCGTAGGTGCCGGGGCGCAGCGTGGCCGGGGCGCGGGTGAGCGTGATCGTGCCGGGGGTGGTGGCGGTGCCGGGGGTGATGTCGTGGACGGTGAGCCGGTGCTCGCCCGGGGGCGGGTGGCCGGGCAGGGTCCGCAGGGCGGCGTCGCCGGCGTACCGTCCGGCCGCCACGACGGCGGCCCCGGCACCGATCAGCGTGGTGGCGGCGACGGCCGCCACTCCTTTCAGGCCCATCCCCTCCAGTCTGGTCCCGTGCGGGCCGCCGGGCGACTCGGCTCAGCCGGGCTGTCCGTAGCCCCGGTACTTGGCGGCGACCTCGGCCAGCCGCTCGGGGCTCAGCAGGGTGGGGGTGCGGCCGGGGACGGACGAGGCGGTGAGCCAGACCCGGCACATCCACTCCAGCTGGGCGGTGCGGTCGTAGGCGGCCTCCAGGGTGGCGCCGTGGGTGAGGGTGCCGTGGTTGCGGAGCAGGCAGCCGGTGCGTCCTTCGAGGGCCCGGAGGGTGTGGGCGGCCAGCTCGTCGGTGCCGTAGAGGGCGTAGGGGGCGACGCGGACGGGTCCGCCGAGGGCGGCGGCCATGTAGTGGATCAGGGGCACCTCGTCGACGAGCGTGGAGACGGCGGTGGCGTGGGTGGCGTGGGTGTGGACGATCGCGGCGGCGTCGGTGGCGCGGTAGACGGCGAGGTGCATGGGCAGTTCGCTGGTGGGGGCGAGCTCGCCGAGGACCTGGCGGCCGTCCAGGTCGACGCCGACGGCGTCGCCGGGGCCGAGCCGGTCGTAGGGCACCCCGCTGGGCGTGACAAGGACCACGTCACCGACCCTTGCGGAGACGTTTCCCGAGGTGCCGACGACCAGTCGGTCGGCGGTGCTCCTGCGGGCCGTGGCCACGACATCGGCCCAGGTCCGGCTGATGTCGTCGGGTGCGGCGGGGGTCTGCTCACCGGTCTTCATGATCTTCGCCTCCGGGCGGTGTCATCGGGGGGCCCGAGCCAGTTCACCTTCCGTTCACCCGGAGTCCCTACGGTCGCCGCGTACTGACCATCGAACTGATTGCCTGGGTGAATGGAAAACATCACGCTTCTCATCGGGATCGTGATCGTCACGGCCTTGGTGTTCGACTTTACGAACGGCTTCCACGACACGGCCAACGCCATGGCCACCACCATCTCGACCGGAGCGCTCAAGCCCAAGACCGCAGTGGCCATGTCGGCCGTGCTCAACCTGGTCGGGGCGTTCCTGTCCGTCGAGGTCGCGAAGACGATCTCCGGAGGCATCATCGATGAGAGTGCCGGCATCAGACCAGAGGTGATCTTCGCCGGGCTGGTCGGCGCGATCGTCTGGAATCTCCTGACCTGGCTGGCGGGCCTGCCCTCCAGCTCCTCGCACGCCCTCTTCGGCGGTCTGATCGGCGCCACCGTCGCGTCCGTCGGCTTCGACGCGGTCAACGCCGACAAGGTCGTCATGAAGGTCCTCATCCCCGCGGTCGCCGCCCCGATCGTGGCGGGCATCGCCGCCTGGGCCGCCACCCGCCTGACGTTCCGCCTGACCAAGGGCCGCGACGAGCAGGAGACCGCGAAGGGCTACCGCGCCGGCCAGATCGCCTCGGCCGCCCTGGTCTCCCTCGCCCACGGCACCAACGACGCCCAGAAGACCATGGGTGTCATCACCCTGGCCCTGGTCACCGGCGGCGTCGTCGCCCCGCACTCCGACCCGCCGCTGTGGGTCGTCGTCTCCGCGGGCCTGGCCATCGCGCTCGGTACGTACCTGGGCGGCTGGCGCATCATCCAGACGCTCGGCAAGGGTCTCGCCGACATCAAGCCGGCGCAGGGCTTCGCCGCCCAGACCGGTGCCGCGACCGTGATCCTCGCCTCCTCGCACATCGGCTTCGCGCTCTCCACCACCCAGGTCTGCTCCGGCTCGATCATGGGCTCCGGCCTGGGCCGCAAGGGCGGCGTGGTGCGCTGGTCGACCGCTGGCCGCATGGTCGCCGCGTGGGGCCTGACCCTCCCGGCCGCGGGCCTCGTCGCCGCCGGCGCCGCGCTCCTGGCCGACCAGGGCGACTGGGGCATCGCCGCCGTCGCCGTCCTGGGCCTCGGGGTCTCCGGCGCCATCTGGGCGGCCTCGCGCCGCAAGCCGGTCACCCACGACAACGTCAACGACCCGGGCACGCCGCAGGGCCTCCCCGAGGAGCCCGTCGGTGTCGTCACGGCCGCCCTTCAGGCCGTGGCCCCGCCGCCCGCCGGCTCCCTGACCCCGGCCGCCGCCCAGGTCACCCCGGCACCCGCCACCCCGGCCGCCCCCGCCGCCGCGACGACCGGCTGACGCCGGGCAACGGAGGAAGAACCACCATGCACATCGACTGGGCAGCTCTCGGCCAGGTCTTCGGCGTGAGCCTCGTGGTCACCGTCGGCCTCGTGGGCGTCTTCACGCTCGGCATCCTCGGCACGTCCCGCAAGCCGGAGGCCGCGGGCGCCACTTCCGCGACCGGCTCGCCTCTTCTGACCCGCACCGGCGCGTACGCGTGCTTCGCGCTGTGCGCGGCGGCGGTGGGCTACGGGATCTATCTGATCGTCGCCTGACGGGCACACCGCGTGCGTTCGCGGAGGGGCGGGACCGGGTTCTCCGGTCCCGCCCCTCCGTCGTCTCCCGCCCGCCCCTCCGTCGTCGGCGCGCGCTGCCGGGCGTCCGGGCCGTGGGCGAGAGAGCGGCGCATATGTCTTGAGGTCGGCCCGACGGCGCCAGTAGGAGCGCAGGTCAGGGCGAGTTGACGCCCCTTCCCGCCCCATGGTGGACTTCCGGAGCCAAACGGCGACAGCAGAGGAAGCCGGTGCGAATCCGGCGCGGTCCCGCCACTGTCACCGGGGAGTGTCCCCCCAACCGATGGCCACGGCGCGAGCCGGAAGGCCGGGGGCGGCGCGGATCCGGGAGCCAGGAGACTCTGGTCGCCGGTCGACGTCGAGCCAGGGCGCGGACCCTGAGTGAGGACACCGCTTCGCCATGCCCGGCAGCGATCGCTTTTCCTTCGCGTACGGCGCCGCCCTGGGCTTCGCCTGCGACCAGCTCCTCGGCGACCCCCGCCGCGGTCACCCCGTGGCCGCGTTCGGGCGGGCCGCGCAGGCCGTCGAGCGGCGGCTGTGGCGCGACCACCGGGGCTACGGCACCCTCCACACCTTGGTCTGCGCCGGTGGCGCGGTCGCCGGGGCCGGGCTGCTGGCCCGTGCCGCGCGACGTCACCGCGCGGCCGACATCGCGCTGACCGCCGCCGTCACGTGGTCCGTCCTGGGCGGCACGTCCCTGGGCCGGGAGGCCCGGGCCATCGGCGGGGCGCTGGCCGCCGGGGACCTGGAGGTCGCCCGGGAGCGGCTGCCGCACCTGTGCGGCCGCGACCCGCAGGCGCTGGACGCGCAGCAGATCGCCCGGGCCGTGGTGGAGTCCGTCGCCGAGAACACCTCCGACGCCGTCGTGGGCGCCCTCGTCTGGGGCGCCCTGGGGGGCGTGCCCGGGCTCGTGGGCTTCCGGGCGGTCAACACCCTCGACGCCATGGTGGGTCACAAGTCGCCCAGGCTCCGGCGGTTCGGCTGGGCGTCGGCCCGGCTCGACGACGTCGTCGGCTGGCCGGGCGCCCGGCTGACCGCCGCGCTCACGGTCCTCGCCGGGCCCGATCCGCGCGGCGCCCTGCGCGTGGCCCGGCGCGACGCCTCCCGCCACCCCAGCCCCAACGCCGGGCCGGTCGAGGCCGCCTTCGCCGGGGCCCTGGGCGTCCGCCTGGGCGGCACCCTCGCCTACGCCGGGCGCGTCGAGCACCGCCCCGTACTGGGCGGGGAGAACCGTCCCGTGCGGACGGCCGACATCGAGCGCGCGGTCCGGCTCTCGCGCCGGGTGTCGCTGCTGGCCCTGGGGACGGCGGTTGCGGTTCGTACGGTGGGCAGCCTGTTCAGGAAGGCGGGGAGGAATCGGTGACAGTCTCGGTGACAGCCGACAGGAGCGGGCGTACGGGCCCGCCGGGCGGGGGCCTGCTGGTGGCCGGGACCACCTCGGACGCGGGCAAGAGCGTGGTCACGGCCGGGATCTGCCGCTGGCTGGTCCGCAAGGGCGTCAAGGTCGCGCCGTTCAAGGCGCAGAACATGTCCCTCAACTCCTTCGTGACGCGCGACGGCGCGGAGATAGGGCGCGCGCAGGCCATGCAGGCCGCCGCCGCCCGCGTCGAGCCGAGCGCCCTCATGAACCCGGTGCTGCTCAAGCCCGGCAGCGACCGCAGCAGCCAGGTCGTCCTCATGGGCAAGCCGGTGGGCGAGCTCAGCGCCCGCGGCTACCACGCGGGCCGCCAGGAGCAGCTGTTCGGCACGGTGACGGAGTGCCTGGCCGAGCTGCGGCGCACCCACGACGCCGTGATCTGCGAGGGGGCCGGCAGCCCAGCCGAGATCAACCTGCGCCGCTCCGACATCGTCAACATGGGCATCGCCCGGGCCGCGCGCCTGCCCGTGGTCGTGGTCGGCGACATCGACCGGGGCGGTGTCTTCGCCTCCTTCTTCGGTACGACAGCGCTGCTCTCCCCCGAGGACCAGGAGCTGATAGCGGGTTACGTGGTCAACAAGTTCCGGGGCGACGTGAGTCTGCTGGAGCCGGGGCTGGAGATGCTGCGCGACCTGACGGGCCGGCGGACGTTCGGCGTGCTGCCGTTCGCCCACGGCCTGGGCATCGACGAGGAGGACGGCCTGCGCGTGTCCCTGCGCGGCGCGGTCCGCGAGTCCGTGGTCGCCCCGCCGCACGGCGCGGACGTCCTGCGGGTCGCCGTGTGCGCGGTGCCGCTGATGTCGAACTTCACGGACGTCGACGCGCTGGCGGCCGAACCGGGCGTCGTCGTGCGGTTCGTGGACCGCCCCGAGGAGCTCGCCGACGCCGACCTGGTCGTCGTACCGGGCACGCGCGGCACGGTACGGGCGCTCGCGTGGCTGCGCGAACGCGGGCTCGCCGACGCGCTCGTACGGCGGGCGGCGGAGGGCCGCCCGGTGCTGGGCATCTGCGGCGGCTTCCAGCTGCTGGGCGAGCGGATCGACGACGAGGTCGAGTCGAAGGCCGGCACGGTCGAGGGCCTGGGCCTGCTGCCGGTGCGCGTGCGGTTCGCGGTCGGGAAGACCCTGGCCCGCCCGGTCGGCGAGGCCCTGGGCGAGCACGTCGAGGGGTACGAGATCCACCACGGCGTCGCCGAGGTGCTGGGCGGGGCCGAGGCGTTCATCTCTGATGACAAAGGACACAGCCTGGACGGCTGCCGGGTGGGCGCGGTGTGGGGCACGCACTGGCACGGCTCGCTGGAGAGCGACGGCTTCCGCCGGGCGTTCCTGCGCGAGGTCGCGAAGGCGGCCGGACGGGCGTTCGTCCCCGCCCCCGACACGTCGTTCGCCGCGCTGCGGGAGGAACAGCTCGACCGGCTCGGCGATCTGATCGAGGAGCACGCGGACACGGACGCGCTGCTGCGCCTGATCGAGGACGGGGTGCCGGGCGGACTGCCGTTCATACCGCCCGGGGCGCCGCCACTGATTCGTTCCCCCCAGGGAGGCAACCGCTGATGTCCTCGTCCACCTACCCCTTCACCGCGATCGTCGGCATGGCCGACATGCGGCTGGGCCTCCTGCTCAACGCGATCTCGCCGTCGATCGGCGGTGTCCTCGTGCGCGGCGAGAAGGGCACCGCGAAGACCACCACCGTCCGGGCCCTGGCCGCGCTGCTGCCCGAGGTCGTGACCGTCGCGGGCTGCCGGTTCTCCTGCGACCCGGCGGCCCCGGACCCCCACTGCCCCGACGGGCCGCACGGCGGCGGCGACGGTGTCGATGACAGCGCCGTCCGCCCCGCCCGGATGGTCGAACTGCCCGTCGGCGCCTCCGAGGACCGCCTCGTCGGCTCGCTCGACATCGAGCGGGCGCTGGGCGAGGGCGTCAAGGCGTTCGAGCCCGGCCTGCTGGCCGCGGCGCACCGGGGCGTGCTCTACGTCGACGAGGTCAACCTGCTGGGCGACCACCTCGTGGACAGCCTGCTGGACGCGGCGGCGACCGGCGTCTCCTCCGTCGAGCGCGAGGGCGTCTCCGTACGCCACGCCTCCCGCTTCCTCCTCGTGGGCACCATGAACCCCGAGGAGGGCGAGCTGCGCCCGCAGCTCCTCGACCGCTTCGGGCTGACCGTCGAGGTCGCCGCCTCCCGCGAGACCGAGGAGCGCGTCGAGGTCGTGCGCCGGCGCCTCGCCTTCGACGAGGACCCGGCGGCCTTCGCCGCCAAGTGGGCGCCGGAGGAGGACACGCTGCGCGAGCGCATCGCCGCCGCGCGGGCGCTGCTGCCGGGCGTACGGCTCGGGGACGGCGCGCTGCGCCGGATCGCGGCGGTGTGCGCCGGGTTCGAGGTGGACGGCATGCGCGCGGACATCGTGACAGCACGCACCTCCGCCGCGCTGGCCGCCTGGGCGGGGCGTACGGATGTGACGACGGCGGACGTACGGCAGGCGGCGCTGCTGGCGCTGCCGCACCGGCGCCGCCGGAACCCGTTCGACGCGCCCGGCCTGGACGAGGACAGGCTGGACGAGATCCTCGCGGGGTTCGAGGACGAGGAGCCGGATCCGGAGCCGGACGGTCCGGAGCCGGACGGGGACGGGCCCGAGGGCCCGGAAGACCCCGGCGGTGGCCCGGACGGCGGCCCGGACAACGGACCGGACGGTGGCCCCGACGGCGGTGGGCAGCCCCCGCAGGACGCCGGCGACGCACCGGCCGCCACCACGGACGTACCGCCGCAGCGGCGCGAGCCCGCCCCACAGGAGGCGTCGGCCTCCGGGAGCGACGGCGGCGGGGAGGCTCCCAAGGCCCCTGAGACCCCCGCCGTGGCGGCGGCGGAGCCGTTCCGGACCCGGCGGTTCACCGTCCCCGGCCTCGGCGAGGGCGCCGACGGGCGCCGCTCGCGCGCGCTCACGGCGCACGGCCGGACGACGGGGGCGCGCCGGCCGCGCGGGGGCGCGCTGTCGAAGCTGCACCTCGCCGCGACCGTCCAGGCCGCCGCCCCGCACCAGCGGGTGCGGGGCCGCAGCGGTCCCGGGCTGGTCGTCCGGCGCGACGACCTGCGCGAGGCCGTGCGCGAAGGGCGCGAGGGGAACCTGGTGCTGTTCGTCGTGGACGCCTCCGGCTCCATGGCGGCCCGCAAGCGGATGAGCGCGGTCAAGGGCGCGGTGCTCTCCCTGCTGATGGACGCCTACCAGCGCCGCGACAAGATCGGGATGGTGACGTTCCGGGGCGCCGGCGCGGAGGTGGCGCTGCCGCCGACGTCGTCCGTGGAGGCGGGCGCGGCCCGGCTGGAGAAGCTGCCGACCGGCGGCCGGACGCCGCTGGCGGCGGGCCTGCTCCAGGCGCACGAGGTGCTGCGCGTGGAGCGCATGCGCGATCCTTCGCGCCGTCCGCTGCTGGTCGTCGTGACCGACGGGCGGGCGACGGGCGGCGTGGAGCCGCTGGCGCGGGCCGAGCGCGCGGCCGGGCTGCTCGCGGGCTCCGGCGTCGCCTCGGTGGTCGTGGACTGCGAGGCCGGGCCGGTGCGGCTCGGCCTGGCGGGCGAGCTGGGCCGGGCGCTCGGCGGGCCGGTGGTGACGCTCGACGATCTGCGCGCGGAGAATGTCTCCGCGCTGGTACGCACCGTACGGAACACCGACTCACGGAGGGCCGCGTAATGCCCAAGGGACAGCCGACCGTCGTACCCGACGACGGGCTCACCACACGTCAGCGCCGCAACCGGCCGCTGGTCCTCGTCCACACCGGCATCGGCAAGGGCAAGTCGACGGCCGCCTTCGGGCTGGCGCTGCGGGCCTGGAACCAGGGCTGGCCGATCGGGGTGTTCCAGTTCGTGAAGTCCGCGAAGTGGAAGGTCGGCGAGGAGAACGCGCTGCGGGTGCTGGGCGCCTCCGGCGAGGGCGGCACGGTCGACTGGCACAAGATGGGCGAGGGCTGGTCCTGGATCCAGCGCGATTCCGAACTCAGCAACGAGGAGAAGGCCCGCGAGGGCTGGGAGCAGGTCAAGCGCGACCTGGCGGCCGAGTCGTACAAGCTGTACGTGCTGGACGAGTTCGCGTACCCGATGCACTGGGGCTGGATCGACACGGACGAGGTGATCGAGGTGCTGCGGGACCGCCCCGGCACCCAGCACGTCGTCATCACCGGCCGCAACGCCCCGCAGAAGCTCCTCGACTTCGCGGACCTGGTCACGGACATGTCCAAGGTCAAGCACCCGATGGACGAGGGCCAGAAGGGCCAGCGGGGCATCGAGTGGTGAGTACGCACGTCCCCCGCCTGGTCATCGCCGCGCCGGCCTCCGGCAGCGGCAAGACCACGGTGGCCACCGGGCTGATGCGGGCCTTCGCGGACGCGGGGCTCGCGGTCTCCCCCCACAAGGTGGGGCCGGACTACATCGACCCGGGCTACCACGCGCTCGCGACCGGCCGCCCGGGCCGCAACCTCGACGCCTACATGTGCGGCCCGGAGCGCGTGGCCCCGCTGTTCCTCCACGGGGCGGCGGGCTGCGACCTCGCGGTCGTCGAGGGCGTCATGGGCCTCTACGACGGCGCGAGCGGGCAGGGCGAGCTGGCCTCGACGGCCCATGTGGCGAAGCTCCTGCGGGCGCCGGTGGTGCTCGTCGTCGACGCGTCGTCGCAGTCGCGGTCCGTGGCGGCCCTGGTGCACGGCTTCGCCTCCTGGGACCCGGAGGTACGGGTCGCGGGCGTCATCCTCAACAAGGTCGGCTCGGACCGCCACGAGGAGCTGCTGCGGGAGGCGCTGGGGGAATCGGGCGTACCGGTGCTGGGCGCGGTGCGACGCGCCGGGCAGGTGCACACGCCGTCCCGCCACCTGGGCCTGGTCCCGGTCGCGGAACGACGAGCGGACGCGGTGGACGCGGTGGCGGAGTTCGCCACACGGGTCCGCCAGGGCTGCGACCTGGAGGGCCTGATGGCCCTGGCCCGCAGCGCACCGCCGCTGCCGGAGGAAGCGTGGAACCCCGCGTTGTGGGCAGGCGTTCCGCAGGGCGATGGGGGTACCTCCCATGCCGTTCAGGCTATGGGGGAGGGTGGGCACAACGCGACGACGGACCCGCACCCGAACCGTGCCCCCGTGATCGCCGTAGCCGGCGGTCCGGCGTTCACGTTCGCGTACGCCGAGCACACCGAATTGCTCACCGCCGCCGGCGCACAGGTAGCGACCTTCGACCCGCTGCGGGACGAGTCGCTCCCGCCCGGCACATCGGCCATCGTCATCGGCGGCGGCTTCCCCGAAATGTACGCGGCGGAGCTCTCCGCGAACGAGCCGCTCCGCGCGGCCGTGGCGGCGCTCGCCTCGACCGGCGCCCCGATCGCCGCCGAATGCGCGGGCTTGCTCTACCTGGCCCGCAGCCTCGACGGCAAACCCATGTGCGGCGTCCTCGACGCCGACGCCCGCATGTCGGAGCGCCTCACCCTCGGCTATCGCGAGGCCGTCGCGCTCACCGACAGCCCGCTCGCCGCCGCGGGCACCCGCGTCCGGGGACACGAGTTCCACCGCACGGTGATCGAGCCGACGGCGGGCGCCACCCCCGCGTGGGGGATCACGCACCCCCGCCGCCAGGTGGAGGGTTTCGTACAGGGAGGCGTGCACGCCTCCTATCTCCACACCCACTGGGCGGGCGCCCCCGGCACGGCCTCCCGCCTCGTCGCGGGAGCGGGCAGCACGGGGTGACGACCCTCCACATCGGCGTCGGCGCCTGCCGCGGCGTGTCCCCCGATGAGGTGATCGCCCTCATCGGGCGGGCCCTCCAGGAGAGCGGCGCCGACGCCGCCGCGATCGCCGCCCTCGCGACCGTCGACGTCAAGGCGGACGAGCCCGGGCTCCTCGCGGCGGCCCACCACCTCGGGGTGCCCCTGACCGCGTACGGCGCCGAAGCGCTCGCCGCCCAGCCGGTGCCCCACCCCTCCGAAGCGGCCCGCAGGGCGACGGGCGCGCCCGGTGTCGCGGAGGCCGCCGCGCTGCTGTCGGCGGGGGCCGGCGGTGTCCTTCTCGTCGGGAAGCGGAAGTCCGGGCGAGCGACGTGCGCGATCGCCTGTACCGTCTGATTTCATGCACATATCGCAATCCGCGCGCGCCCCTCACGCGTCGTCCCCCGAGCCCGACCTCCGGCACCACGGGGACGTGGAAGTACGCGGCATGGGCGCCGAGTTGACCGACCTCGCCGTCAATGTGCGGTCCGGGACGCCCCCGGAGTGGCTGCGGGAGCGGATAGCGGAGTCGCTGGGCACGCTCGCGGCGTACCCGGACGGGCGGGCGGCCCGGCGGGCCGTCGCCGCGCGGCACGGGCTGCCGGAGGAGCGGGTGCTGCTGACGGCGGGGGCGGCGGAGGCGTTCGTGCTGCTGGCGCGGGCCCTGCCGGTGCGCCGGGCCGTGGTGGTGCACCCGCAGTTCACCGAGCCGGAGGCGGCCCTGCGGGACGCCGGGCACGCGGTGGAGCGCGTGGTGCTGGACCCGGAGGACGGGTTCCGGCTCGACCCGCGCGCGGTGCCCGGGGACGCGGATCTGGTGGTCGTCGGCAACCCCACCAACCCCACCTCGATCCTCCACCCGGCCTCGGCCCTGGCCCGGCTGGCGCGGCCGGGCCGGATCCTCGTGGTGGACGAGGCGTTCATGGACGCGGTGCCCGGCGAGCGGGAATCACTGGCCTCCCGCACGGACCTGCCGGGGCTCGTCGTACTGCGCAGCCTCACCAAGACCTGGGGCCTCGCGGGGCTGCGTGTCGGCTATGTGCTCGCCGCGCCCGACACCGTGGCCACGCTGGAGCGCGCCCAGCCGCTGTGGCCGGTGTCGTCGCCGGCGCTGGTGGCGGCGGAGGCGTGCAGCGCGCCGCGCGCGGTGGCCGAGTCCGCGCTCGCGGCGCATGTGACCGCCGCCGACCGGGCCCATCTGCTGGCGCGGCTCGCGGAGTTCCCGGAGCTGACCGTGCGGGGCCCGGCGGCCGGGCCGTTCGTCCTCGTCCGGCTGCCGGGGGCGGCGACGGTGCGGTCCCGGCTGCGCGGCCTCGGCTTCGCGGTGCGCCGGGGCGACACGTTCCCGGGGCTGGGGCCGGACTACCTCCGCCTGGCGGTCCGGGACCGCGCGACGTCGGACCGCTTCGTCACCGCCCTGCGGACAGCCCTCGACGACCTGGGCGGCCGCCGGGCCGGAAGCGGGGCCGCTGAGGACAGGGCCGTCGGCGACGGCCGGGCCGAGGCACCGGCGGCGCGCTGAGCTGAGCGCACCGCCGGGCCGAGCCCCGTCCTCACCCCGCCCTGCCTCCGCGCTCTCAGCCCTCGGACTCCCGCCCGTTCTCCTTGCGGCGCCGTGCGGCGATGAGCGCACCCCCTCCCCCGACGACCAGCAGCCCGGCCGCGGCCGCGAGGTAGGGGGTGGCGGAGCCGCCGCCGGTCTCGGCGAGGTCCTGCCCGGCCGGTTCGCCGGTCCGTCCGGCGGCCGCCTGCTTGGCCTCCGTACCGGTGCCGCTCTTCGCGGGCGCGCCCGGACCGTCCCCGGGCTTCACCGGGTCGGAGGGCCGGTCCGCCGGGGACTCGCAGGAGGCCCGTACCAGCGTCACCTTGCCCACCACCTTGGCCACGCCCAGCGCCAGCGGGTCCACGGAGACGTCGAGGTCGAGCGCGGTGGCGGCGGCGGTGCGGGAGGTGGTGACGGTCTTCGACAGGTCCAGCCGCACGTCCCCCACCCCCGGCACGGTCACCTTGGTCGGGCCGTTCGGGGTGAGCGTGACCTTCTTGCCGAGCACGGAGACGGAGCCCAGGAGGTTCGCGGTGGCCTTCGGCTTCGCGCCCGCCTCGCAGACGGCCTCGGAGGTGACCTGCTGGATCTCGACGAGCGAGCGCAGGGGCAGGCCGGGGAGGCGCACCTTGGCGTGGGCGAGGTTGGCGTAGCCCTTGGCGGCCCGGCGGTCGGCGGTGGCGCGGGCGGTGGCGGCGTCGGCGCGCAGGATGTCGACGGCCTCACCGCCCTCGATGCCGTCGAGGGTGACGCTGAGCGCGGTCTTCGAGGCGTCGTTCGAGGCGTCGGCGGGCGCCTTGACGTCGTTGAGGACGGCCTCGACGGGAACGTGCGCGGCCTTGCCGAGCAGGGAGACGTCGAGCCCGGTCCGCAGGACGGTCGCGTCGGCCCGGCCGGACCCGGATCCGGTGGCGGTACCGGTGGCGCTCGCGGGCGCGGCGGCCAGGGCGAGCGCGGTCGCGGTGACCGTCGCGGCCAGGGCCGTGAACCGGTGCGCGGGCATGCCGAAGGAAGAGCTGGTGGTGCTGAACACGTGTGTGGAACCCCCACGGGAGAAAGGAGCCGCCGGCGCGCCAATGGGGGACATCGCGCGCCGACGACTTGACTCCGCAATGTTCGATGCCCGGAGGGTGAACGGGCGGCGCTCTACCGCCAGTTCACTCCAAAGGGTGGGTTTCGCATCCGCATTCGAGCCAACTGTCGCAGAAGTGCCCGCGCGGCACACTCCGCCCCAGGCTCAGGCCACCACGCGCCCCCGCAGCACCACCCTGCTCGGCGCGCCGAGCACCCGTACGTCCGCGCGCGGGTCGGCGTCGTAGACGACGAGGTCCGCCGGGGCGCCCTCCTCCAGGCCCGGCCGGCCCAGCCACTCCCGCGCTCCCCACGTGGCCGCCGACAGCGCGGCCGACGCCGGGAGGCCCGCCTTGACCAGCTCCTCGACCTCCTGGCCGACCAGTCCGTGCGGCAGCGATCCGCCCGCGTCCGTACCCACGTAGACGGGGATTCCCGCGTCGTAGGCGGCGCCCACGGTGGCGTAGCGGCGCGCGTGCAGCCGGCGCATGTGGTCCGCCCAGCGCGGGAACTTGCGCTCGCCGCCCTCCGCGAGCCCGGGGAAGGTGGCGATGTTGACCAGCGTCGGCACGATGGCCACGCCCCGCTCGGCGAAGAGCGGGATCGTCTCCTCGGTCAGCCCCGTGGCGTGTTCGACGCAGTCGATGCCCGCCTCCACGAGCGGGGCGAGGGTCTCCTCGGCGAAGCAGTGGGCCGTGACCCGGGCGCCCAGCCGGTGGGCCTCGGCGATGGCGGCCTCGACCGCGCCGCGCGGCCAGCAGGCCCCCAGGTCGCCCGTCTCGCGGTCGATCCAGTCGCCCACCAGCTTCACCCAGCCGTCCCCGCGCCGCGCCTCGCGCGCCACATAGGCCACCAGGTCCTCGGGCTCGATCTCGTGCGCGTAGTTGCGGATGTAACGGCGGGTACGGGCGATGTGCCGGCCCGCGCGGATGATGCGCGGCAGGTCCTCGCGCTCGTCGATCCAGCGGGTGTCGGAGGGGGATCCGGCGTCGCGCAGCAGCAGCGCGCCCGCGTGACGCTCGGTCAGCGCCTGTTTCTCGGTGGTCGCGTCGTCGACCGCGCCGTGCGCGTCGAGTCCCACGTGGCAGTGGGCGTCCACCAGGCCGGGGAGCACCCACCCCTCGACGGTGGTGACGTCCTTCGCCCCGGCCGGCCGGTCGAAGGTGATCCGCCCGCCCACCACCCACAGCTCGTCGCGCACCCCGTCCACCGGGTCCGGTCCGACGAGTATCCGTCCCTTGATGTGCAGCACCGCGCCGTTGTCCATGCAGGCACTGTACGAGCCCGCCGTCACTCGCGTCCGATCACCAGCCGATCATCACCGGCTCCGCGCCGAAAGCCTCCGGACGCAAGTGATCTACGCTGTGCGCGTGATGGTGACGGCCGCGCTCCGGCGCCCCATGAGCGCGGCGCTGGGCCGGCGCGCCCGGCTGCGCTGGGTGCACCTGCTGCTCGGCGGCGCCCTGTCGATGCCGTTCTACCTGCTGACGAACACGCTGGTGTCGCTGTTCCGGCCGGACGGCAACATCCTCTTCTCCTCCTCCCTCGTCCGGCAGTTCGGCGTGCTGTTCCTCGCGCTCGGCCCGGTGGCCGTCACGGCGCTGCATCCGCTCGTCCGCCCCTTCGAGGGCGAGGCGGCCCGGGTGCTGTGCGGGGTGCCCCGGGAGGCGCTGGCCCTGGAGCCCGGCCGGTCGTGGGCCGCCCGGGGCCGGACGGCCGCGTGGTGCGCGCTGCACCTGGCGGTGGGGGCCGTCGTGAGCGGGATGTCGCTGGCCACGCCGCCGGCGGCGCTGTACCTGATCGCCCTGCCGTTCCTGGACGGGCAGGGCAAGCTCGCCGAGGTCGCCTGGCTGCGCGTCTTCACCGGGCCGGGCGTGCTGCTCGCGCCCTTGGCCGGGTGCGCGCTGCTGACGCTGGTCGTCGCCACCTCCTGGGCGGCGGGCTCGCTGCTGGCGCGCTGGGCGCCCGTCCTGCTGGGTCCCACGGCGGCGGACCGGCTCGTGGCGGCCGAGGAGCACGCGCACCGGCTGGCCCTGCGCAACCGGCTGGCGCGCGAGCTGCACGACTCGGTCGGGCACGCGCTCAGCGCGGTGAGCCTCCAGGCGAGCGCCGCGCGCCGGGTCCTGGACCACGACCCCGAGTTCGCCCGGCAGGCCCTGGCCGCGATCGAGGAGGCCGCGCGCGAGGCGGTCGGCGAACTCGACGCCGTGCTGGGGCTGCTGCGCGAGGACGGCTCCTCCCCCACCGCCCCGGCGCCCACCCTGGCCGACGTCGGCGGCCTGCTGGAACGTACCCGTGCGGCGGGCGGCACGGTCGAGTGCGTCCTGCCGTCCGGCGGTCTGGAGAAGATCCCCCCGGTGCCCTCCCGCGAGGCCTACCGGATCGTGCAGGAAGGTCTCGGCAACGCCCTGCGGCACGCGGACGGGTTGCCCGTGCGGCTGCGCGTCGCCGTGCACGACGACACCTTGGAGATATTGATGGAGAACCCCGTGAAACCCGGTGCCCGGGCCGGCGTCCCCCGCCCCGGCGGCGGCCGCGGCCTCACCGGCATCGCCGAGCGCGCCCGGCTGCTGCGCGGCACCAGCGAGGCCGGCGAACACGACGGCGTATGGCGCCTGTCGGCCCGGCTGCCGCTGCGGGGCGAGGCCCGGTGACCCCGTCCACCAACTCCGCCGACCCGATACGCGTCGTCCTCGCGGACGACGAACACCTCGTCCGCACCGCCCTGCGGGCCATCCTGGGCGCCGAGCCGGGCGTGGAGGTCGTCGGCGAGGCGACCACGGGCGCCGAGGCGGTGTCGGTGGTGCGCGCGCTGCGGCCCGACGTCGTGCTGATGGACGTCCGGATGCCCGAGGTCGACGGCATCCGCGCCACCGAGCGGATCCTGGCCGGCATGGACGACCCGCCGCGCGTCGTCGTCGTGACCACCTTCGAGAACGACGCCTACGTCTACGACGCGCTGCGCGCCGGAGCGTCGGGGTTCCTCCTCAAACGCGCGGGCGCCGACGAACTCGTCCAGGCCGTGAAGCTGGTGGCCCGCAGCGACTCGCTGCTCTTCCCCGCCGCCGTACGCGCCCTGGCCGCCGCCCACGCCGCTCCCAGGAGCGACGACAGGGCGGCGGCCCTGCGGGAACAGCTGTCGGAACGGGAGGCGGAGGTATTGCGGCTGCTGGCGACCGGCCTGTCGAACGCGGAGATCGCCACGCGGATGGCGCTGGGGCCCGCCACGGTCAAGACCCATGTGGCGGGCGTGCTCGCCAAGCTGGGCGTACGGGACCGTACGCAGGCGGTCATCGCCGCGTACGAATGCGGGTTCGTCAGCCCCCGCTGACGGGGGTTTTCCGCGCCTTCGGCGCGGTTCTACCCCACCCACCCGCCCGATTGCCCGGAACGGGATTGCCCGGTCACCCCGCCCCGCCCCGCGTCAGGCGGGGGTGACCCGCACCACGCAGTCGCGGACGGTCTTCGCCAGCACGCCCACCTCCGGGGCCGCCCCGCCCGGGAAGGCGAACCGGCGCCGGTTGTAGCCGAAGGCGAGGCCGACGCTCGGGTCGGCGAAGGCCTGCGAGCCCGCCGCACCGCTGTGCCCGAACGAACGGGCGCCCAGGAACGGGTAATCCACAGCCGTGGCGGCGAAGCCCAGGCCGAAGGCGTGGATCACACCGCTCAGGGCCAGGTCGGGCCCGAAGGAGTGGACCTCCGCGACACGAGCGGCCGTCTCGGCGGTGAGCAGCGGCGCCTTCCCGTCGACCTCGCTGATCGCCGCCGCGTACATCCGGGCCAGTCCCCGGGCGGAGGCCACACCGCCGGCGGAGGCCTGACCGCCGGCACGCACCTCACGGGAGTTGGGGAAGGACTCGAGGTCCGTCGGGTGCTCAGGGTGGTTGACGTTGAAGGCTATGCCCCAGAGGCTCTCGGGCCCGGCGGCGCCCAGGGCCTTCTCCCGCTTCTGCTCGGGCGTGGGGTCCATCGGCTGGGTGGAGAGCCAGCGGTGCTCCTGCTCCTCGGGCAGGCCCAGGTAGAAGTCCAGGCCGTACGGGGCGCGGATCCGCTCCTCGTACACCTCCTGAAGCGTCTGCCCGGTGACCCGGCGGACGACCTCGCCGGTCAGGGCGCCGATCACCAGCGCGTGGTAGCCGAAGGCCGTGCCCGGGCGCCAGTACGGGCGCTGGCCCGCCAGCCGCTCGGCGATCAGCCGGTCGTCGGCCAGCTCCTTCGGGGTGAACCCGCCGTCGGCGCCGACCAGGCCCGCGCGGTGGGTCAACAGGTCGCGCAGGGTGACGTGCTCCTTGCCCGCCGAGCCGAACTCCGGCCAGTAGTGGCGCACTTCCTCGTCCAGGTCCAGCGTGCCGTCCTGCACCAGCAGGGCGACGACGAGGTGCGCCGCGCCCTTGCTGGACGAGAACACACCGGTGAGCGAGTCCCCCGTGATCCCGGGCCCGCCCCACAGGTCCACGACCTGCTTGCCGTCCACGTACGCCGCCAGCTGCGCCGAGTGCCCGGCGCGCTCCTCGGCCAGCGTGGCCTCGAACGCCTCGCGCACGGGCTCGAAGCCCTCGGCGACGGTACCCTGCGCGACATGTGCGTTATGTGCGACATGCGCGTTGCCGTTGTCCGACATATGCCCCCCCATGATCAAAGTCGAATGACGAGTTGCACAGCTTCCGGCCGCGTTCGAATATTCCCGGCCCGATTCGACCTCCGGGTCATGGAACCGTAAAGGTCCAAGGCTCGTTACCTGGTACATGACCGCTATGACACCCGGCTCGAACATCCCGCTCTCCGTCACCCGTGTGACGGTGGACGTCACCGCCCCCGTGCGGCTCGACGTTTCGGGCCTGCTGCTCACCGCCGACGGCAAGGTGCGCTCCGACGACGACTTCGTCTTCTACAACCAGCCCAGCGCCCCCGGTGTGACGCACCGCGCCGCCTCCGGCGCCACGCCCGACGCGATCGTCGTCGACACGGCGGCCGTCCCCGCCGGCATCGACAAGATCGTGGTCACCGCGAGCCCGGACGCCCAGGGCGCCACCTTCGCGGGCACCGAGCCGACGGCCACCGTGCGCGGCGCGGACGACGGCTTGGTGATCGCCACGTTCACCCCGCCCCGGCTGAACACGGAGACGGCACTGGTGGTCGTGGAGATCTACCGGCGCAATGGCGCGTGGAAGCTCCGCGCGGTGGGTCAGGGATACGCCGACGGTCTGGCGGGCATCGCCACGGACTTCGGGGTGAGCGTGGAGGAGCCGGCGGCGGCGCCCGCGCCTGCTCCGGCTCCGGTGGCCGCTCCGGCTCCGGTGGCCGCTCCGGTGGTTCCTCCGGCCCCGGCCGCCCCGCCCGCGGTCCCCGGGAAGATCAACCTGGACAAGGGCCGGGTGAGCCTCCGGAAGAACGAGACGGTCTCCCTGGTCAAGGGCGGTCAGCCGCTGACCCGTTCGGTCAAGATGGGCCTCGGCTGGGAGCCCGCCTGGAACAGCCGGGCCATCGACCTCGACGCCTCGGTCATCGCCTACGGCCCCGACCGCAACATGATCGACGCCTGCTACTTCGGCCGGCTCCAGATCCTCAACGGCGTCATCCAGCACTCCGGCGACAACCTCACCGGCGAGGGCTCCGGCGACGACGAGACCATCACCGTGCACCTGGGCGGCCTGCCGCCCGAGGTGACGGGCCTCGTCTTCACCGTCAGCTCCTTCAACGGCCAGAAGTTCACCGAGGTCGCCAAGGCGTACTGCCGCCTGCTGGACGCCCAGACCGGCGAGGAGCTCGTCCGCTTCGACCTCACCGGCTCCGAGCCCCAGACGGGCGTCCTGATGTGCAAGTTCATCCGCCAGTACTCGGGCGAGTGGGAGATGACGGCCCTGGGCGACTTCGTCAAGTCCAAGACGGTACGGGACCTGGTGAAGCCGGCGGCGCAGGCGCTCTAGGAACGGGAGGAACGGGCCAGGCGCCGGTACGAGTCCAGCAGCGCGTCCCGGTCGTACGAACTGGTCGTGACCAGTACCTCGTCGGCCCCGGTGCGGGCCACGAGGGCGTCGAGGGCGGCCGTCACGTCGTCCTCGGTGCCGTGGATGTGGCCGCGCAGCCCGGCCTCGTAGAACCCGCGCTCGCGGTCCGTCATCGCCGGGACCAGCGTCTCCTCGATCTCCTCGGCCGGGCGCAGGGGCGGGAACGCCCCGTGCGTCCGCGAGTGGGCCAGGGCCCATGCCTCGGGGACGAAGAGCCGGCGGGCGGCGTCGCGGGTCCCGGCGACGGCCACGTTGCCGGCGACGACGACGTAGGGCTCGTCCCACCACGCGGAGGGGGTGAAGGCCGCCCGGTAGCGTTCCACGGCGGCCGTCATCGCGCCTTCGCCCTTGAGGCCGCCGATGACCAGGGCGGCTCCGGCGCGGGCGGCTGTGTCGGCGCCCGCGTTGTTGGCGAGCACGAACAGTGGTGGGCGGAGGCCCTCGGCGGGCAGCGCGTGGACGCCGGGGTGCGGGGTGGGCTCGCCCGTGAACCAGCCGGTCAGTTCCGCCAGCTGGCCCGCGAAGTCGCCCATCGCGTCCTTTGCCGTGCCCAGGGCGCGTCGGATGCCGTCCGTGAAGCCGACCGAGCGGCCGAGGCCCATGTCGATCCGGCCGGGGAAGAGGGAGGCGAGCACGCCGAACTGTTCGGCGACGACCAGGGGGCGGTGGTTGGGCAGCATCACGCCGCCGGTGCCGACGCGGATGCGGGAGGTCGCGGTGGCGACGGCTGCGGCGAGCACGGCGGGGGCGGAGCCGGCGACGCCGGGGACGCTGTGGTGTTCGGACACCCAGAAGCGGTGGTAGCCGAGCGCCTCGACCTCCCGCGCGAACCGCACGGTGTCCCGCAGCGCCTGCCCGGGCTCCTCGCCCTGACGGGTGCGGGAACGGTCGAGTACGGAGAGCTTGTACGTCACCTTTGGGTCAACGCGGTGGGTCGCGGGGGATTCCCGCTGAGCGTTGTGGGTGGGTCGGGGGCGGGGCGGGGTGGACGGGCCCTCACGGGGCTGACCGTTTGTGGGCAGGCGTTCCGCAGGGCTGGGGGCACCTCCCAGCGGTAGCTGGGGGAGGGTGGGCACAAACCGGACCACCGGGCCGCGCCCACCCCACCCCGCGCCGCCAGGCGCGGAAACCCCCACCGGCGGGCAGCCGGAAAGCCCGCGGAACCCGGCAGGCGCTAGCCCCGCGACCGCGCCTTAAAGGCCGCCTTGCGCGCCGCCTTCGCCGTCGCCTTGTCCGGGTGGAGCCTCCCCATCGCCTCCAGGACGTCCGCCGTCGCCGGGTGCTCCACCCGCCACACCGTGTCGAAGAAGCCGCTGTGCCCGCTCACGAGGCTCTCGACGAGCTCCCGGAGCTCCTCCGGGTCGTCCGCCTCCGTGTCCAGCCGGGCGGCGATCGTGTCGACGGTCAGCCAGAAGACCATGTCCTCGCCGGGCGGCGGCACGTCCGTCGCGCCGTGCTCGGCGAGCCAGACGCGGGCGAGGCCGCCGAGCTGCGGGTCGTCGAGGACCTCGCGGAGCGCGGGCTCGGCCTCGGCGCCGACGAGGGAGAGCGTCTGCTGGCACACGAGGCGGCGCCCCGGCGCCTCCTCGTCCGCGCCGCGCGCGGCGGCGAGCAGCTCGCGGGCCGCGTCGAGCGGCGTGCGGCGGGCGAGCCACAGCTCGGCCTCGGCGCGCACGGCGAAACCGGGGTGGCCGGGGAGCGCCGCGAGGAGGTCGGTGGCGGAGGACTCGGCGAGGTCGCCGACGGCCGGGGCGTCGATGCCGGCGTCGAGCATGCGGGACCGTACGGCGAAGAGGCCGAGCGGGGTGAGGGCCACCATGCCGTAGCGGCTGACGTCCTCCTCCTCGGGGAGGTCGGAGGTCACGCCGTCGACGGACTCCCGGATGTGGCCCTCGCCGTCGACGACCTCGATCAGGGACTCGTCCACCGGCTGGTAGCGCACCAGGCCGGTCGGCGCGAGGATCCGGAACTGGTCGTCCAGGCGCATCATCGCGTCGGAGACCTCCTCCAGGACGTCGTCCGTGGGCTCGTCCATGTCATCCGGGACGATCATGGAGGCGGCGAGCGCGGGCAGCGGGACGGGGCGGTCGGGCGAGCCCTCGTCGAGTGCGGTCAGCAGGTAGAGGTTGCCGAGGACGCCGTCGAGGAAGTCGGCCTCCTCCTCGGGGTTCCAGTCGATCGCGTCGAGGTCGAGGTCGCCGTCGCCGGTCTCGGAGAGCTGCTCGACGAGGTCGCCCAGGTCGGGCGCGGCGGCGTCGGCCAGGACGGTCTCCAGGCCGCCGAGCCACAGGTCCAGGATGTCCTGGGGGCTGCCGGAGGTGAGCGTGGCCAGTTCCTCGCCGGCGACGGCCGTGCCGTGGGGCTCGTCCGAGGTGGCGTCGGCGGGCTCGTCGGGGGATTCGGTGAATTCGACCAGGCCCGTGTCCAGCGCCAGCTGCCAGGCCTCGGCCGCGTAGGCCGGGCCGTCCTCGTCGTCCTCCAGGCCGAGCAGCCCGGTCGCCGTCTTCAGCTGCCCGGCGAGCAGCTCGCCGCCCGCGCCGACCGGGGTGCCCTCGCCGGCCCAGCGGGCGAGCTTCGCGGCGCGGACGAACAGCGGCGCGGAGAGCGCGTCGCGCGCGAGCTCCGCGTCGGAGGGGAGCCGCACCGGCGGCATGGTCGGGCGGTCTCCTGACATCAGGGGGGCATCTCCTCGTCGTGACGGCCGCGCCGCGGTCCCGGGCGCGCAGTGCCCCACCTTAGACGGGTTTCCGGCGGCGGCCCGCGCATCGCAGGGACCGTTACCCGCGGTTCGTCCACGGGTTGCGCCCGAACCCTTGACAACTGGCCGGAAATCAGCGGACATTGACGCGCGTAGATCACCCGTTGCTCGGATGACGGCGGGCGATCTCATCCGATCGGCATCCCGGTCGCCCCCTCATCGCTCCCACCGGAGGACTTTGTGCTGTCCCACCGCCGCCGTGCCGCGACCGTCGGCTCCCTCATAGCCGGTGCGCTCGCGGCCGGGCTGATCGTCCCGGCCCAGTCCGCGAGCGCCGCCGACGCCGGTGTCCGCGTCCACGACATCCAGGGCACCACCCGCCTCTCGCCGTTCGCCGGCAAGCAGGTCGCGGACGTGCCGGGCGTCGTCACGGCCGTGAAGAACTTCGGCTCGGCCCGCGGCTTCTGGGTCCAGGACCCGAACCCGGACCGCGACGAGGCCACCAGCGAGGCGATCTTCGTCTTCACCGGCGCGACCGCCCCGGCCGTCGCCGTCGGCGACTCCGTGCTCGTCTCCGGCACCGTCACCGAGTACTACCCCGGCGGCGAGGCGGCGGGCGGCCAGTCGGTCACCCAGCTGACGAAGCCCACCGTGACCGTGAAATCCTCCGGCAACGCCCTGCCCGCCGCCGTCCGGCTGAACGCGGCGGCCCTGCCGTCCCGCTACGCGCCCGACGCCCACGGCGGTTCCGTCGAGAAGCTGCCGCTGCAGCCCCGCCGCTACGCGCTGGACCGGCTGGAGTCCCTGGAGGGCATGCGGGTCGAGGTCGTCGACGCCCCCGTCGTCGGCGCCACCAGCGAGTACAAGGACCTGTGGGTCACCGCGACGCCCCGGCACAACCGCACCGGGCGCGGCGGCACCCTCTACGGCTCCTACGCCGACCCCAACGCCGGCCGGGTGAAGGTCGCCTCCCTCCTCCCCTACGCCCAGCACCCCTTCCCGGTCGCGAACGTCGGTGACGAGCTCTCCGGGGTCACGGCGGGCCCGCTCGACTACGACAACCACGGCGGCTACACCATCCAGGCCACCGAACTGGGCACGCTCGCCGACCACAAGCTCCAGCGCGAGACCACGCGCAAGCAGCGGAGCGACGAGCTGGCCGTCGCCACGTACAACGTGGAGAACCTCTCCCCCAAGACCCCGCAGGCGAAGTTCGACCGCCTCGCCGGGGCTCTGGTGACCAACCTCGCCTCGCCCGACATCGTCGCCCTGGAGGAGGTCCAGGACAACGACGGCACGACGAACGGCGGCGTCGTGGACGCCACGCAGACGCTGAAGAAGCTCACGGACGCCATCGCCGCCGCGGGCGGCCCCGCGTACCAGTGGCGGCAGATCGACCCCGTCGACGGCAAGGACGGCGGCCAGCCGGGCGGCAACATCCGTACCGCCTTCCTCTTCAACCCCGCCCGGGTCTCCTTCAAGGACGTCCCCGGCGGTGACTCCGCCACGGCCGTGCGGGTCGTCCGGGAGGGCGGCAAGGCCGGCCTCTCCGCCTCCCCCGGCCGTATCGAGCCGGGCGACGCCGCCTGGACCAACAGCCGCAAGCCGCTGGCCGGCCAGTTCTCCTTCCGGGGCAAGGACGTCTTCGTCGTCGCCAACCACTTCAACTCCAAGGGCGGCGACCAGGGCCTCGACAGCCGCTTCCAGTCCCCGGCCCGGACCTCCGAGACCCAGCGGCTGGCGCAGGCGAAGCTCGTCAACGGCTTCGTCAAGCAGCTCCTCGCCGCCGACCGGAACGCCAATGTGATCGTCGCGGGCGACCTCAACGACTACCAGTTCTCCCCCGCCCTCAAGGCCCTCACCGCCGGCGACGCCCTGACGGACCAGGTCACCCGGCTCCCCGCGAAGGAGCGGTACGGCTATGTCTTCCAGGGCAACTCCCAGGTGCTGGACCACATCCTCACCAGCCGTCATGTGAGCCGCGTGGACTACGACATCGTCCACATCAACGCCGAGTTCGCCGACCAGGCGAGCGACCACGACCCTCAGGTGCTGCGCTGGAAGCCGTAGCGGCGCTTAGGGGAGTCGCTCAGAACATTTAAATAGACCTGTACGGTCGAAGGGGCCCAGAATCCGGGGAGGCACCCGAACCCGGAGCGTGACGCCATGCCACCCACCAGCCCCTTCGGCCGTACCGTCTGTGCGATGGTGACCCCGTTCACCGCCGACGGCGCACTCGACCTCGACGGCGCGCAGCGGCTCGCCGACCGCCTCGTCACGGAGGGCCGCTGCGACGGTCTCGTCCTCAGCGGCACCACCGGCGAGTCGCCGACCACCACCGACGCGGAGAAGAGCGCTCTCGTCACGGCCGTCGTCGAGGCCGTGGGCGACCGCGCCCGGATCACGGCCGGGGTGGGGTCGGCCGACACCCGGCACACCGCCGGACTGGCCCGGGCCGCCGAACGGGCCGGCGCCCACGGCGTCCTGGTGGTCACCCCGTACTACAGCAGGCCGCCGCAGGAGGACGTCGCGGAGCACTTCCGCACGGTGGCCGACGCGGTGGGCGTCCCGGTGATGCTCTACGACATCCCGGGCCGCACGGGCACCCGCATCGAGCCCGACACCATGCTGCGACTGGCCGAGCACCCGCGCATCGCCGGGGTCAAGGACTGCGCGTACGACCTGCTCGGCAGCTCGAAGGTGATCGCGGCGACGGGCCTGGCCTACTACTCCGGCTGCGAGGAGCTCAACCTTCCGCTGCGGGCGGTGGGAGGAACGGGCTATGTCAGCACCGTGGCCAACGTCGCGGGCCCGGCGCTGGCCGCCGTCCTGGACGCGTTCGACCGCGGTGAGAACGCGGAGGCGACCCGGCTCCACCAGCGCGTCCTGCCCCTGGCGGAACAGATGATGGCCGCGGGCCTCCCCGGCACGGTCACGGCGAAGGCTCTGCTGGGAGCGCTGGGCCTCCCGGCCGGTCCGGTGCGGGCGCCGCTGCGCGAGGCGACGAAGGAGCGCACCGAGGCGCTGCTGAAGGTGTACGAGGACGCGGTCGGTGGGGGCGGGCGGTAGGACCGCCGAGTGGGGCGGGGTCGCGGACCCCGCCCCGGCCGCGTCAGTCGTTGCTGTGGAGGATCTCGTTGAGCCCGCCCCACGTGCTCTTGTACGGGCGGGCCTCGACGGCGCCCGTGGTGGAGTTGCGGCGGAAGAGGATGTTGTCGGCGCCCGAGAGGGTCAGGGCCTTGACGATCTCGCCGTCCGGCATCGTGACCCGGGTGCCGGCGGTGACGTAGAGGCCCGCCTCGACGACGCACTCGTCGCCCAGCGCGATACCGATGCCCGACTCGGCGCCGAGCAGGCAGCGCTCGCCGATGGAGATGATCTGCTTGCCGCCACCGGACAGGGTGCCCATGGTGGAGGCGCCGCCGCCGATGTCGGTGCCGTCGCCGACGACGACGCCCGCGCTGATCCGGCCCTCGACCATGGAGGTGCCGAGCGTACCGGCGTTGAAGTTGACGAAGCCCTCGTGCATGACGGTGGTGCCGGAGCCCAGGTGGGCGCCCAGACGGACCCGGTCGGCGTCGGCGATGCGGACGCCGGAGGGGACCACGTAGTCGGTCATGCGCGGGAACTTGTCGACGCTGGTCACCTGGAGGTGGAGGCCCTCGGCGCGGGCGGCGAGGCGCGCGGCCTCGACCCGGTCGACGGGGACCGGGCCCAGCGAGGTCCAGGCGACATTGGCGAGCAGGCCGAAGACGCCGTCGAGGTTCTGGCCGTGCGGCTTGACCAGACGGTGGGAGAGCAGGTGCAGCCGCAGGTAGGCGTCGTGCGCGTCGGCCGGCTTGTCGTCGAGCGAGGCGATGACCGTGCGGACGGCGACGACCTCGACCCCGCGGCGCGGGTCCGGGCCCACGGCCTTGAGGGCACCCTCGCCGAGCAGCTCCGCGGCCCGCTCGGCGGTCAGCCGCTCGGTGCCGGCCGGGCCGGGCGCGTCGGCCAGCTCGGGGGCCGGGAACCAGGTGTCGAGGACGGTGCCGTCCTCGGCGAGGGTGGCGAGGCCGGCGGCGACGGCGCCGGTGGTACGGGAAGCGGTGGCAACAGCATCGGTCATGTCCGGAAACCTAACCGGACGGGCCCGTCCAAGGCGAACCGGCCGCCCCTCCCCACCCCTTACCGGCCCCGTCGCGCTCCGCTCACACGGATGGCGCAGCCCCGCCAGCCGGTCGGCCGCGCTCGCGTCGCCCGCTCGAATGAACCGGCATATCCAGTGGAGTGGGCGCTCCCGCCCGCTCCACCGTCCCGTTCGTGAACGGATGCCGCATGAGACAGCTCCGCCGCTGCCTGACCACGGCCCTGGTCCTGGCCCTCCCGCTCACCGCCGCCCCGGTCGCGGCGGCCGACCACGGCCCCGGGCGCCCGGGGCACCACCGGGCGCCGCTGCGCAGGACGGCCGGCGAGCCGGTGCCCGCGCACTACATCGTCACCCTGCGCAAGGGCGCAAGCCCGCGCACGCTGACGAGCGTGCTGGGCGTCGTCCCGGACCGCATCTACACCCACACCCTGACCGGCTTCGCCGCCCGGCTCACCCCGCAGCAGCTGGAGGCCGTGCGCAGCTCGCCGGAGGTCGAGGCCGTCGAGGAGGACGCGGTCTACGCCCAGGCGGCCGAGGGCCCTCCGTCCATACGCCGCCTGGCGGCGACGGACTCCTGGGGCCTGGACCGCGTGGACCAGCGCAATCTCCCCCTGGACGGCCGGTTCACCGTCAACGGCACCGGTGAGGGCGTGACCGCCTACATCATGGACACCGGCATCGACTACTCCCATCCCGACTTCGGCGGCCGGGCCCGCAAGGGCGTCGACGAGGTGACCTCGGGCGGCGACGGCCGGGACTGCGCCAGCGCCGGCGCCAGCGGCCACGGCACGCATGTGGCGGGGGTGGTGGGCAGCGCGACGTACGGGGTGGCGCGCCGGGCGTCCCTGGTCAGTGTGCGGGTGCTGGACTGCGCCGGGCGGGGTACGACGTCGGCCATCGTGTCGGGCTTCGAGTACGTGGCCACGAGCGCGCCGCCGGCCTCGGTCCTCAACGCGTCCCTCGTCGGCCCGGTGTCGCAGGCCATGGACAACGCCGCGAACAGCGTGGCCGCCAAGGGGACACCGGCGCTGGTGGCGGCCGGCAATGCCAACGACAGCGCCTGCAACCACTCCCCGGCCGCCGCCCTCCAGGCCCTGGCCGTGGGCGCGACCAACCGCATGGACCAGATGACGGACTTCACCAGCTACGGCCCGTGCGCGCGGATCCTCGCCCCGGGCGAGGAGATCCTCTCGCTGCGGGTGGGCGGCGGCACCACCACCAAGAGCGGCACCTCGCAGGCCACCCCGTTCGTCACGGGTGTCGCGGCCCTGTACAAGGCGCAGAACCCCGCCGCGAGCTCGGCGACGGTCGTCAACTGGCTCATCGCGCAGTCCACCAAGGACGTGGTGACGGACGTGAAGCCGGGCACGCCGAACCGGCTGCTGTACACGGGCGGCCTCTGACGGACAATCGCGGGATGGACGATCACGGGCATCCGACGATGAATCACCTGCCCTCCGAGGCACGGCCGCACGCCGCGACCTTCATGGGCTGGCCTCCGGCCGGCCCGGTCCGGGGCGAGTGGACGGCCGCCGTGCGGGAGGACGTCGTCGCCATCGCCCGGACGATCGCCGACTACGAGCCGGTGATGATGCTCGCGGCACCGGGGGACGACACGGATGCCCACCGGGCATGCGGCGGCGCGGCGAAGGTCGTCCGAATGCCCGTGGACGACCTCTGGCTGCGCGACTCCGGGCCGGTGTTCGTCACCGGCGAGGACGGCACGCTCTCCGGGATCGACTTCGGCTTCAACGGCTGGGGCGGCAAACAGGAGCACTCCCGGGACGGCCTGGTGGCCCGCCGGCTGCTGGAGTGGGCCGGCGTCCCCCGGATCGAGGCTCCCCTGGTGACCGAGGGCGGCTCCCTGGAGACCGACGGCGACGGCACCCTGCTCGTCACGGAGAGCTCGCTGGTCAACGACAACCGCAACCCGGGCCGCTCCCGCGACGACATCGAGCGGGCCCTCACCGGGCTGCTCGGCGTCCGGAAGGTGATCTGGCTTCCGGGTGTGCGCGGCGAGGACATCACCGACTGCCACGTCGACGCCCTCGCCCGCTTCGCCGGGCCCGCCACCGTGCTCCTCAGCCGCCCGCCCGTGGACACTCCCGCGGTGTGGACCCGGGTGTACGAAGAGGCCCGCGCGGCCCTGGAGTCGGCCACCGACGCCCACGGCCGCACCCTGGAGATCATCGAGCTCCCGGAGCCCGAACCCGCCGCCCTGGGCAGGCGCGGCCCGGACTTCCTGGGCTCCTACGTCAACTACTACGTGGCGAACGGCGCCGTGATCGTCCCGCGCTTCGGCGACCGCGGCGCCGACGAGGAGGCGGCCTCGATCATCGGCTCCCTCCACCCGGGCCGCGAGGTGCGCACCGTGGACATCTCCGCGCTCGCCGAGGGCGGAGGCGGGATCCACTGCGCCACACAGCAGCGGCCCGCCTCCTGACGGGTCTCGACGTGCCAGTGCGTTAAGGCACCATGACTGGTGACTATTTGACTGCACAAGGATGAGTATGGGCGGGGAACACGCGTACAAGAGCTTCGGGCGAGAGCTCAAGCAACTGATCAAAGACATGGGCGCGCCCAAGTTGGAGAGCATTTCAGCGGCCAGTCGAAAGCCAGGGCGCGAGTTCCTCTCACGCTCCCGTTTGAGCGATTGGCAAGCCGGTAAGACGCTGCCCAGCACGACTGGGGCGCTGGACACCCTGCTCACCGTTCTCACGGAATTGGCTGGCACCTCCCTCCCAGCCGACCGGAGAGTGTGGCACGCCAAACGCGAAGCGGCCCGCAAGTCGGCGGCGACAGAGAAATCAGCTTCTCCTCGTGACGTCGTGGTACCTGCTGGAGCGGGTGGGCTGTGTGTACGCGATGCAGACCCTCTGCTGCTCGGTGTCCGTCGAGCCAGGGCTGAAGACGGTCATGCCGCACTCCCCCCTTACGTCCTTAGAGACGCAGACGAGAAGCTGGATGCAGCTCTTCGACGAGCGGCCGAGCAGGGCGGCATGGTACTCCTCAGAGGGGACTCGACAGCTGGTAAGAGCCGGTCGGCCTACGAGGCGATACTCCGTCTCGTGCCGGACTTCCAGCTGGTGCAGCCTCGCCGCATGAACCCTCTGGACGAGTGTGTGGATGAGGTGTCAGCACAGGCGTTGAAAGGTCGCCAGTGTGTCGTATGGCTGGACGAACTTGAATCCTTCCTCGGCCCGGACAGGCTCGACCTGCACGTGCTGGGCAGGCTGATCAGTCACCGCGCGGTCATCCTCTCGACCATGCGTCTCACGGAGTACAACCGCCGTGTACCGCGCCAGGACGAAGCGAAGGGAGGAAACGACACCTACACCAGAATCGACCTTGCCGATCCAGTACTGAAGGCGGCAGAGGTCATTGATCTCGCACGCGTCTGGAGCACACCAGAGATCGAGCGTGTCCAGCCGCAATCCGATCCCCGATTGGCGGAAGCCGTCCGGCATCACGCGCGTTACGGGATCGCCGAGTATGTCTCCGCCGGCCCGAAGCTCTGGGACAAGTGGCGCAATGCCCGCTATGTGGGTGGCAATCCCCGGGGGCATGCACTGGTTGCCGCGGCGATCGATCTGGCGCGCGCCGGCCTGTCGCGCTCTTTGCCCACAGAGCTCCTCGCCGCGTTGCACGACGACTACTTGGCCGACGAGCAAGGGGCACTACTCGCACCCGAGCCGTTTGACGACGCTTTGGCATGGGCCTCCGAGCATCACTTGGGAATCAGCCGACTGCTGTTGCCTGTGGGTGATGGAGTCTGGCGGCCATTCGACTACTTGGTCGACATGCTGTCCCAGACTCCGGGAGCTCCCCCTGTACCCGACAGAGTCCACGAGGCAGCGCTGGGAAACGCCACCTCTCATCAAGAGCTCTACAGCGTCGGGGTCGCCGCGTACCAGGCAGGTCGCACAGATCTCGCGATTCGGGCCTTCACGCCTCCTGCAGAAGCCGACAACGTCGATTCCATGCTGTATCTGGGTTCGATCCTCCTCGACCAGGACAAGGAAAGCGCAGCCGAGAAGTGGTGGCTCCGGGCCGCGAACGCAGGCAGCGGCCTGGGCATGCTGAATCTCGGGGTCCGGCACTCCAGGAAAGGGCGTAACAAGAAGGCGGAAAAGTGGTGGCGCAAGTCCCTCGCCGCAGGCCACTCAGAAGCGGCCGTAAAGCTGGCAGAGGTCCACGAGAGGCGGGGGGAGGAAGATGAGGCAGAGAGGTTTTGGAATCTGGCACTTGAAGCCGAGGTCGCCCATGCCTTCTTCAGATTCGGACTGCTGGCCTTTCAAAAGGGAGATCACAAGGAAGCCGAAAGACTCTACTTGGAGGGCGCAACCCGAGGCAGCCGGGAGTCGGCCACCAATCTGGCCCAGGTATACGTCATGCAGAACCGGCAGGAGGAGGCCGAGCGGCTCTACCTCATCGCGGCTGACGCTGGGGATGCGGTGGCCATGCGAGGTCTTGGCTTGATCAGCCAATGGGGAAGCGCTCTGTCCGCCCCGCACGAGGCAGGAGAAGAAGCCCTCAAGCAGGCGGCCCAGCGGATGCAAAAGCTCCTCGAGGAAGGACACGAGGACGGCTGGGACGCTTCCGCAAAAGCCGCCAAAGCGTGGTTCAGGCGGGCCTTCGACAACGGCGACGTGTTGTCGATGCGACTACTGGGAAACCTTTACCAAAAGCACGGTAAGCGGCAGAAGGCCCATAAGGCGTACAAGCAAGGCGCCAAAGCCGGCGATCCTGCATGCATCGCCTACTTCCACCAACCAACTCTTGCGAGTGCGAAATACAAGGAATTCCCGCTACCGGATGATGGCGAGGATGCCGAGGCAGAAGAACACCCGTGGCGCCCCAGCCCGCGAACCCTGCGCATGCTCCAGGCCGCCCTCGAAATCGAGTCTGATATGGCCTTCGATGAACTGGAGTACCTAGAGGATCAGCCCATATCCGCGAAGAACCAACCCGTCGGCCTGTTCGGCATGTTGCCCGCACAGACATGGGGGCAGGGCCTCTCTTGGCGGCGAGAGATGGTCCGAGCCTTCGACGACCTGGCTGACGACATTGAGAACAGCCGTGTTCCCCGCCCACGCTGCACCGGAGAGGAGATGGCCCTGCACATTGCCCTCGAAACAGCCGCCTCCCTCGTCGACGACAGCCCGGATCTGGTTACCACGTTCACGAAGGGCATCCCGGAGCAGCCGGACGACTACGACTGGTGGGCGTGCAAGGACCTGCTCTTCGAGGACCACGACGTGCTCTTGATGTACGAACCGTGGATGGAGGGAATCGAGCACCCGGACAACATCGTGAATCAGTCCATGGGCTTGGCAAACCTCAGCCCGGAGGACTGGTTCACCCCCTTCTGGGAGAGCGATCGCCGGGCCCCCGACCGCGGGTTCCGACGCTGATCCGGACCGGGCCGGAATTCCGGAGCATAGGCTCTGACCAGCGGAAACTCACTCCTGACAGCCTCAGCTCCCATGCCGGAGCACAGCGACAGGAGATTCGATCGGCGCACCAACCGACGACCTTCCGAAAGGACTGCCGTGGCACCGCTCGAGATACTCCTCCTGCTGATCATCCCTTTGACCGCCTTCGCGGCCCTGCTCATCGGCTTCCTGGCAGCTCTCCGCGGCCTCCAAGGTGATGAGCGGGTCACCATCTTCCGGGTATTCGTGCGTGCCCTGCGCCGGTGAACACGCCGAAGCCCCCGGCCATGGGCCGGGGGCTTCGGCGATCACAGGAATTCAGACGTTGAAGCCGAGCGCGCGGAGCTGCTCGCGGCCCTCGTCGGTGATCTTGTCGGGGCCCCACGGCGGCATCCAGACCCAGTTGATCCGGAGCTCGTTGACGATGCCGTCGGTCGCCGACTTCGCCTGGTCCTCGATGACATCGGTCAGCGGGCAGGCCGCGGACGTCAGGGTCATGTCGAGGGTGGCGATGTTGGCGTCGTCGATGTGGATGCCGTAGATCAGGCCGAGGTTGACGACGTCGATGCCCAGCTCGGGGTCGACCACGTCGTAGAGGGCCTCGCGGACCTCCTCCTCGGTGGCCGGCTTGGTGGTCACCTCGCCGGTCGCCTCGGTGATGGCGTCTGCGTTGTCGCTCATGCGGTCTTCCTCTCAGCGCCCTCGCCCAGCGCCTGGGCGGTCGCGTCCTTCCATGCCATCCAGCTCAGCAGAGCGCACTTGACGCGTGCGGGGTACTTGGAGACGCCGGCGAACGCGACGGCGTCCTCCAGCACCTCCTCCATGGCGTCGTCCGGCTCGATCCGGCCCTTGGACTGCATCAGCTCCAGGAAGGTCTCCTGGATCCGGCGGGCCGTATCGAGGTCCTTGCCGACCAGCAGCTCGTTGAGCACCGAGGCGCTCGCCTGGCTGATGGAGCAGCCCTGGCCCTCGTAGGAGACGTCCTCGATCGTCCCACCGGACATCCGCACGCGCAGCGTGATCTCGTCGCCGCAGGTGGGATTGGTGTGGTGGACCTCTGCGTCACCGTCCCGCAGACCGCGTCCGTGGGGATTCTTGTAGTGGTCCAGGATCACGTCCTGGTACATCGAATCAAGCTTCACAGTCAGCCCTTGTCACCCGAAGAAGTTCCGTACGTGCTCCAGGCCCTCGATCAGCGCATCGACCTCGCCGGGGGTGGAGTACAGGTAGAACGACGCTCGCGTGGTCGCCGGAATTCCGTAGCGCAGGCAGACGGGGCGGGCGCAGTGGTGGCCGACCCGGACCGCGATGCCCTGCTCGTCGAGGACCTGGCCCACGTCGTGCGGGTGGATGTCGCCGAGCGTGAAGGAGACGGCGGCGCCGCGGTCCTCGGCCGTGGTGGGGCCGATGATCCGCAGGTCGGGGACCTCCTGGAGCCTGCGGATCGCGTATTCCGTGATCGCGTGCTCGTGGCGGGCGATGTTCTCCATGCCGATCGAGGTGAGGTAGTCCACCGCGGCGCCGAGGCCGACGGCCTGGGCGATCGGGGGCGTACCGGCCTCGAACTTGTGCGGCGCGGGGGCGTAGGTGGAGGAGTGCATCGAGACGGTCTCGATCATCTCGCCGCCGCCGAGGAACGGCGGGAGGTCCTCCAGCAGCTCCTGGCGGCCCCACAGGACGCCGATGCCGTCCGGGCCGCACATCTTGTGGCCGGTGAAGGCCACGAAGTCGGCCTGGAGCGCCTGGACGTCCAGGGGCATGTGCGGGGCGGCCTGGGAGGCGTCGATGACGACGAGCGCGCCGACCTCCTGGGCGCGGCGGACGATCGCCTCGACCGGGTTGACCGTGCCCAGGATGTTGGAGACCAGCACGAAGGAGACGACCTTGGTCTTCTCCGTGATGACCTGGTCGATGTTCGACAGGTCGAGGCGGCCGTCGTCGGTGAGGCCGAACCACTTCAGCTTCGCGCCCGAGCGCTGCGAGAGCAGCTGCCACGGCACGATGTTGGAGTGGTGCTCCATCTCCGTGATGACGATCTCGGTGTCGTGGTCGACCCGGTAGGGCTCGTCGGCCCAGGCGAGCATGTTCGCCACGAGGTTGAGCGACTCGGAGGCGTTCTTGGTGAAGATCACCTCATCGCGGCTCGGGGCGTTGATGAAGGCCGCGATCTTGTCGCGGGCGCCTTCGTAGAGCGCCGTGGCCTCCTCGGCGAGCACGTGCACGCCGCGGTGGACATTGGCGTTGTGCCGCTCGTAGTGGGCGTTGAGCACGTCCAGGACCTGGCGCGGCTTCTGCGAGGTGGCCGCGTTGTCCAGGTAGATGAGCTTCTTGTCGTCGTGGACCACGCGGTCCAGGATCGGGAAGTCCTTGCGGATCGCGTCGGTGTCCAGCAGGCCCGGCAGCAGTATCGTCACGCCGTTACGCCACCCTTCACGTACGCCTCGTAGCCCTCGTTCTCCAGCTTGTCGGCGAGCTCGGCGCCGCCGGACTCCACGACGCGGCCGTTCGCGAAGACGTGGACGAAGTCGGGCTTGATGTAGCGCAGGATGCGCGTGTAGTGGGTGATCAGCAGGGTGCCGACCTCACCGGTGGCGCGGACGCGGTTGACGCCCTCGGAGACGATGCGCAGGGCGTCGACGTCCAGGCCGGAGTCGGTCTCGTCGAGGATCGCGATCTTCGGCTTGAGGAGCTCCAGCTGAAGGATCTCGTGGCGCTTCTTCTCACCGCCGGAGAAGCCCTCGTTGACGTTGCGCTCGGCGAAGGCCGGGTCCATCTGGAGCTGCTCCATGGCGGACTTGACCTCCTTCACCCAGGTGCGCAGCTTCGGGGCCTCGCCGCGGACGGCGGTGGCGGAGGTGCGCAGGAAGTTGGAGACCGAGACGCCGGGGACCTCGACCGGGTACTGCATGGCGAGGAAGACACCGGCGCGGGCGCGCTCGTCGACGGACATCTCCAGGACGTCCTCACCGTCGAGGGTGACAGTGCCGCCGGTGATCGTGTACTTGGGGTGACCGGCCAGGGAGTAGGCCAGGGTGGACTTGCCGGAGCCGTTGGGGCCCATGATGGCGTGGGTCTCGCCCTGCTTCACGGTCAGGTCGACGCCCTTGAGGATCTCCCGGGGGCCGTTCTCGGCTTCGACGGAGACGTGCAGGTCGTGGATCTCAAGCGTTGCCATGGGGAACTCAGGACTCCTGGGTGACGGAGACGAGCACGTCGTCCCCTTCGATCTTGACGGGGTAAACGGGGACGGGCTGCGTCGCGGGGAGGCAGTCGGGCTTGCCGGTGCGCAGGTCGAAGCTGGAGCCGTGCAGCCAGCACTCGATGTGGCAGTTCTCCACCTCGCCCTCGGAGAGGGAGACGTTCGCGTGCGAGCAGATGTCGTTGATCGCGAACACCTCGCCCTCGGTGCGGACGATGGACACCGGGGTGCCGTCGACCTCGACGCGCTTGGGCGTGTCCTCCTCGAGCTCGCCGAGGGAGGCCACCTTCACGAAATCGCTCATGCGACCGCCGCCTTCAGCTCTTCCTCGATCTTGGCGATGAGGCGCTCCTCCAGCTCGGCGATGCCGATCTGCTGGACGAGCTCGGCGAAGAAGCCGCGGACGACCAGGCGGCGGGCCTCGTGCTCCGGGATACCGCGGGCCATCAGGTAGAAGAGCTGCTCGTCGTCGAAGCGGCCGGTCGCCGAGGCGTGGCCGGCGCCGACGATCTCACCGGTCTCGATCTCCAGGTTGGGGACCGAGTCGACGCGGGCGCCGTCGGTGAGGACGAGGTTGCGGTTGAGCTCGTAGGTGTCGGTGCCCTCGGCCTCCGCGCGGATGAGGACGTCGCCGATCCAGACCGCGTGGGCGTCCTTGCCCTGGAGCGCGCCCTTGTAGACGACGTTGCTGCGGCAGTGCGGGGTGTCGTGGTCGACGAAGAGCCGGTGCTCCTGGTGCTGGCCGTTGTCGGTGAAGTACAGGCCGTAGAGCTCGGCCTCGCCGCCGGGGGCGCCGTAGACGACCCGGGGGTGGAGGCGGACCAGGTCGCCACCGAAGGTGACGATCACGGACTTGAAGGAGGCGTCGCGGCCGACCAGCGCGGTGTGCTGGGCGGCGTGGACGGCGGTGTCGTCCCAGTCCTGGACGGAGACGACGGTGAGCTTGGCGCCGTCGCCGATGAGGTACTCGACGTTGGCGGCGAGGGTGGCGTCACCGGTGTGGTCGATGACGACGACGGCCTCGGCGAAGGCGCCGATCTCGACGACCTGGTGGCCGAAGGCCACGCCGCCCTGGCCGCGCACGGAGATCCGTACGGGCTCGGAGAGCACGGTGTCCTTGGGGATCGAGACGACCGAGGCCTTCTCGAAGGAGCTGTACGCCTGGGCGGCGACCCGGTCGACCGGCTTGCCGGACCGGCCCAGCCGGGCGTCGTCCCGGCCGACGGTCTCCACGGTCACGCCCTCGGGGGCCTCGACCTCGACCTTGACGCCGGCGCCGTTCGCCACCGCCGTGCCGTCGTGCAGACCGCGCAGACGCTGGAGCGGGGTGAAGCGCCACTCCTCCTCGCGGCCGTGGGGCACGGGGAAATCGGCGACGTCGTACGAGGCGGGCGCGCTCACTCGCGCGTCGATGGGCTGCCGGGGGCCGCCCACCTGGATGGCGCCGTCGGTCGTGCTGCCGGCGGGAGTGTTGTCAGCCATGGCTGTCGTCGTGCTCTCTTCCTGTCACAAAGGGTTCGCTGCGATGGGGCGGTGGCGGCGGCTAGCCGACCGAGCCTTCCATCTGCAGCTCGATCAGCCGGTTGAGCTCCAGCGCGTACTCCATGGGCAGCTCGCGGGCGATCGGCTCGACGAAGCCGCGCACGATCATCGCCATGGCCTCGTCCTCGGACAGACCGCGGCTCATCAGGTAGAAGAGCTGGTCGTCGCTGACCTTGGAGACGGTCGCCTCGTGGCCCATGGAGACGTCGTCCTCGCGGACGTCGACGTAGGGGTAGGTGTCCGACCGGGAGATGGTGTCCACCAGCAGGGCGTCGCAGAGCACGTTCGACTTGGAGCCGTGGGCGCCCTCGCCGATCTCGATCAGGCCGCGGTAGGAGGTGCGGCCGCCGCCTCGCGCCACCGACTTGGAGACGATGTTGGAGGAGGTGTTCGGCGCCATGTGGACCATCTTGGCGCCGGCGTCCTGGTGCTGGCCCTCGCCGGAGAAGGCGATGGACAGGGTCTCGCCCTTGGCGTGCTCGCCCATCAGGTAGACGGCCGGGTACTTCATCGTCACCTTGGAGCCGATGTTGCCGTCGACCCACTCCATGGTCGCGCCCTCGTAGGCCACGGCGCGCTTGGTGACCAGGTTGTAGACGTTGTTCGACCAGTTCTGGATGGTCGTGTAGCGGCAGCGGCCGCCCTTCTTGACGATGATCTCCACCACCGCGCTGTGCAGCGAGTCGGAGGAGTAGATCGGGGCGGTGCAGCCCTCGACGTAGTGGACGTAGGCGTCCTCGTCGACGATGATCAGCGTCCGCTCGAACTGGCCCATGTTCTCGGTGTTGATCCGGAAGTAGGCCTGCAGCGGGATGTCGACGTGGACACCCTTGGGCACGTAGATGAACGAGCCACCGGACCACACGGCGGTGTTCAGCGAGGCGAACTTGTTGTCACCGACCGGGATCACCGTGCCGAAGTACTCCTGGAAGAGCTCGGGGTGCTCCTTCAGGGCGGTGTCGGTGTCCAGGAAGATGACGCCCTGCTGCTCCAGGTCCTCACGGATCTGGTGGTACACGACCTCGGACTCGTACTGGGCGGCGACACCGGCGACCAGGCGCTGCTTCTCGGCCTCGGGGATGCCCAGCTTGTCGTAGGTGTTCTTGATGTCCTCGGGCAGGTCCTCCCAGGAAGCGGCCTGCTTCTCGGTGGAGCGCACAAAGTACTTGATGTTGTCGAAGTCGATGCCGGAGAGGTCGGAGCCCCAGGTCGGCATGGGCTTCTTGTCGAAGAGCCGCAGGCCCTTCAGGCGGAGCTTGAGCATCCACTCGGGCTCGGACTTCTTGGCCGAGATGTCGCGGACGACCTCCTCGGAGAGGCCGCGCTTGGCCGCGGCACCGGCCTCGTCGGAGTCGGCCCAGCCGTATTCGTACGTGCCCAGGCCCTCGAGCTCAGGGTGGGCAGTCTCCGTGGGGAGAGTCATGCGGGGTTCCTCCCGGCCGTGCTGGTGGATGCGGTGGTGGTCTTTTTGGGGATGAACGTCGTGCACACTCCGTCGCCGTGGGCGATGGTGGCAAGACGCTGCACATGTGTCCCGAGCAGGCGGGAGAAGACCTCGGTCTCCGCCTCGCACAGCTGCGGGAACTGCTCGGCGACATGGGCGACCGGGCAGTGGTGCTGGCAAAGCTGTTCGCCGACCGGTGCGCTACGCGCTGTAGCAGCGTACCCGTCCGCGGTCAATGCCCGGGCGAGAGCCTCCGTGCGGTCCTCGGGGGCGACGGCCTCCAGGGCCTCGCGATACCCCTCGGCCTGGGCGGCCATCCGGGCCCGGGCGAACGCGGCGACGGCGGCCTCGCCCATCTCGCCGCCTCCGGCGGACTGGGCGATCCAGCGCAGGGCGTCCTGGGCGAGCTTGTCGTAGGCCTGGTCGAAGGCGTCCCGGCCGCAGTCGGTGAGGGCGAAGACCTTGGCGGGCCGGCCGCGGGTGCGCGCCCCGTAGACGCGCTTCTCACGGGCCTCGACGACACCGTCGGCGACGAGCGTGTCGAGGTGCCGGCGGACGGCGGCGGAGGTCAGCTCCAGCCGCACGGCCAGCTCGGCGGCGGTGGAGGGCCCGTGGTCGAGGATGGACCGGGCGACGCGATTGCGGGTGCCGTGCTGCTCGTCATGAGCGCGCTGCTCGGGAGCCGGCACTTCCCGCGACGGTGCGGGCAGGGCCGGGCGCGACCCGGTGGCCGCCTCGGCCACGGGGCTCCGTGAAGCCTCGCCCGCGTATTTCACAACACCATTGTTGCGTAATTGCCCGAAGGGCGACAAGCTCCACCGGGTCACGGAACGGTGGCTTTGATCACTTAGGGTCACCTAACCGCGCCCCCCGCCGGGGTCCGTTCCGCCCCGCCCTCCGTACACTTCCCGCATGCATGAAGAGCCCGCGGTCGAGGTCCACGGCCTGGTCAAGCGGTACGGGACGAAAACCGCGGTGAACGGTCTCGACCTGACCGTCGCGCGCGGCGGCGTGACCGCCGTCCTGGGCCCCAACGGCGCCGGAAAGACCACCACCATCGAGACCTGCGAGGGCTACCGGCGGCCCGACGCCGGCACCGTCCGCGTCCTCGGCCTGGACCCCCTCGCCGACGCCGCCGGCCTGCGCCCGCGCGTCGGCGTGATGCTCCAGAGCGGCGGCGTCTACGCGGGCGCCCGCGCCGAGGAGATGCTGCGCCACACCGCGTCCCTCCACGCCCACCCCCTGGACGTGGGCATGCTGATCGAGCGGCTCGGGCTGGGCGACTGCGGCCGTACGACGTACCGCAGGCTCTCCGGCGGCCAGCAGCAGCGCCTCTCGCTCGCCATGGCCGTCGTCGGCCGCCCCGAGCTGGTCTTCCTCGACGAGCCGACGGCCGGCCTGGACCCCCAGGCCCGCCGCGCCACCTGGGACCTGGTGCGCGAGCTGCGCGCCGACGGCGTCACGGTCGTCCTGACCACGCACTACATGGACGAGGCGGAACAGCTCGCCGGCGACGTCGCCATCATCGACGGCGGCAAGGTCATCGCCCAGGGCAGCCCGGAGAAGCTCTGCAAGGGCGGCGCCGAGAACACCCTGCGCTTCAGCGGCCGGCCCGGCCTGGACCTCGCCTCGCTCCTCAAGGCGCTGCCCGCCGACTCCGCCGCCGCCGAGCCGGCCCCCGGCTCGTACCGCGTCAACGGCACGGTCGACCCGCAGCTGCTCGCGACGGTGACGTCCTGGTGCGCCCAGCACGGGGTCATGCCGGACCGCATAACGGTCGAGCGGCACACGCTCGAGGACGTGTTTCTGGAACTGACGGGTAGGGAGCTGCGGGCATGACCGGGTACGCACGGACCGGCCGGGGGTCCGGGGGTTGTCCCCCGGAGGAATGCAGCCTGGAACTTACGGGCAGGGAGCTGCGCGCATGACCTCCACCGGCACCTTCGCCCCTCGCCCCGGGGCCGCGCCGCTGTCGCGGATGATCCGCGCGCAGGCCGCGCTGGAGACCCGGATGCTGCTGCGCAACGGCGAGCAGCTGCTGCTGACCGTGGTCATCCCCACGCTCCTGCTGGTGCTCTTCAGCGCCGTCGACATCATCGACACGGGAAGCGGCAAGTCCGTCGACTTCCTGACCCCCGGTGTGCTCGCCCTGGCCGTGATGTCCACGGCCTTCACCGGGCAGGCCATCGCGACGGGCTTCGAGCGCCGCTACGGCGTGCTCAAGCGGCTCGGCGCGTCCCCGCTGCCGCGCTGGGGGCTGATGACCGCGAAGACGGCCGCCGTGCTGGTCACCGAGGTCCTGCAGATCGCGCTGCTGACGGCCGTCGCGTTCTCGCTCGGCTGGTCGCCGCACGGCAACCCGCTCGCCGTCGTTCTGCTGCTCGTCCTGGGGACGGCCGCGTTCTCGGGGCTGGGCCTGCTGATGGCCGGGACGCTCAAGGCCGAGGCGACGCTCGCGGCCGCGAACCTGGTCTTCCTGCTGCTGCTGGTCGGCGGCGGGGTGATCGTCCCGCTGGAGAAGTTCCCGGGCGCCGTCCGCACGGCGCTGGAGGCGCTGCCCATCTCCGCGCTCTCCGACGGCCTGCGCGACGTGCTGCGCGACGGCGCGGGCATGCCCTGGGCCGACCTCGGCATCCTCACCGTGTGGGCCGTGCTGGGCCTGGGCGCGGCCGCGCGCTTCTTCCGCTGGGAGTAGGACGCGCCGGGGCGCACGCGGGACCCTCGTGAATCCGTGCACAAGCGTCCCCTTACGATGACTTCCGTGCCGAAAACGCTGAACCCCCTCCAGCTCGTCGCCGACCGCTGGCAGCCCTCCGCCCGCTTCGTCGAGCGGGCCGCGCTCGCCTGCGTGGCCATGTCCGTGATCATCGTCGTGACGGGCGGCGCGGTGCGGCTCACCCAGTCCGGGCTCGGCTGCCCGACCTGGCCGACCTGTACCGAGGACAGCCTGACGCCCACGCCGGCGATGGGCATCAACGGCGTCATCGAGTTCACCAACCGCATGCTGACGTACGTGCTGTGCGCGGTGGTCGGTGTGGCGATCGTGGCGGCACGCGCGCGTGCCCCGCGCCGCCGCAGCCTGACGAAGCTGGGCTGGGCGCAGTTCTGGATCGTCGCGAGCAACGGCATCATCGGCGGCATCACCGTGCTGACGGGCCTCAACCCGTACATCGTCGCCGCGCACTTCCTGGCGGCCACCTCGCTGCTGACGGTGGCCACGATCATGTGGCTGCGGACCCGCGAGGGCGACGACGAGCCGCGTGACGTGGTGGCCCGTCCGGTGCGCCAGCTCGGCTGGGTGCTGGTCGTCGCGAGCGCCCTGCTGATCGTGGCGGGCACGGTGGTCACCGGCTCGGGCAGGCACGCGGGCGACGCCTCCAAGGACGTCCACCGCATCCCGCTGGACTGGCACGAGGTCACCCAGCTGCACGTCGACTTCGTCTACATCGTCATCGGCCTCACCGTGGCACTGTGGTTCGCGCTGCGGGCCGTGAAGTCCCCGGAGGGGCCGCGCCGCAAGGTCGTCGAGCTGTTCGTCGTGATCATGCTCCAGGGCACGATCGGCTATGTGCAGTACTTCAACGACTCGCCCGAGGTGGTCGTCGGCGCCCATATGCTCGGCTCCTGTCTGATGTGGGTCGCCGTGCTGCGGGTGTTCCTGTCGCTGCGCGAGCGCGGCGAGGCGCCGGTGCTGCCCGCTCCCGCCGGTGAGCACGAGGCGCTTCAGACGGCCGCCGCGTCCAGCCGGTAGACCCTGCGCGCGGTGCCGGCCGCGACGAGGGAGGCGATCCGTGCCGCCTCCGCCGCCCGGCACCACCCGTCGGCCACCCAGTCCCCCATCAGCCGTTCCATGGCGCGGGTGAACAGCCGGGCGGCCACCACGTACAGCTCCGCCAGGGCCCGCGCCCCGGTCGAGAACAGCAGTTTGCCGAACGGGGCTTCGCGCAGCGTCTCCTCCGGCCGGGTCCCGACGTCCGCGTAGACGTGCGGGAAGGCAGCGGCCAGCTGGGCCGCCTGCCGCCGGTGCCAGGGGTCCGCGAGCAGCACCAGGTCCACGCCCCGGCTCGCGGTGGCCCGCAGGAAGCCGGCCAGCCGCTGCGGCCGCGCGCAGTGCAGCTGGACGGGCAGGCCCGTGGCGACCGCGCTCCACAGCAGATGGCGGATCAGCACGGGGTCGTCCGGCGTGTCCCCGGTGCGGCGCGTGCGCAGCCACCGTCCGGTGGCCTCGCGCACCTCGGCCGCGTCCGGTGGGCTGTCGTCGCAGAAGGCGACGCCGGTGGCGAAGGCGGTGGCGCTCGCTGAGGCCGTGTAGAGGGCTTCGGCCGTATACGCGAGGAAGGCGTCCAAACCTCCGGTCGTGTCGGCGATCCGCGCGGCCAGCGGTTCGAGCCGGACGACCTCGTGGGCGCGGCCCTCGGCGGCGCGGGCCAGCTCGTCCGGCGAGGTGAGGGCGAGGGCGCCGGTCGCGCCCGCCTCCAGCAGGAACGTCCCGATGCCCGCGCCGCGCAGCAGCAGACGGCCGGCGCGGTAGGCGCCCAGTTCGCGGCGGCGGGCCAGATAGCGCACGGGCGCGCAGTGCGGCTCCAGCCCCAGCAGGGGCGGGCACCAGCGGCGTACGGCCAGGCCCGCGCGGCTGTCGAAGAAGGTGGTGCCGGGCGGCGCGGGCCCGCTGGACCCGGCGGCCTCGGCCAGATGGGTCTCGAACTCCCCGAGCCCCAGATCCGCGTGGACGGCGCCGTGGCTGTACTGGTCGACGAGCGGCGGTATGCCGCCGTCCTTCCTGGCGTCCATCGCGCCCCCTCCTCGCCGGTCCCCACCGCGCGGCGCCGGGGCGCCGCTCCCGGTGGGTCTAACGGACGAGGGGGCCGTCAGTTATCGCCGGGGTTCCTCGGCCCGCCGATCTGGATGCCGGCCATGCGGGACCACTCGTAGGGGCCCGTACGCACCTTGGCGGCCATCTCCCCGTCGAAGTCGTCGTGGAGGGTGATCCCGGCGAGCCTGGCCGCTTCCTGCGCGGTCTCCATGTCGCGGGCGACGAGGTTGCCCCATTCGCCGTTGGCGCCGACGAGGGCGATCCGGGTGGTGCCCCGCCCTATGTGGGCCAGCTGGCCCTCCGCGCCACCGCCGTGGCTCTTGGCGAAAGCGGTGATCTGCTTGGCCAGTTTCGCGGCCCGCTTGGGGTCGGCCGCTGCCTGCTTGGTGTCTGCCATGGCCAGGATGCTACCGACGGGTAGCCCAAACGGCGATGGGCGGCGGGGGGGGGGTTGGGGCCCCCCCCCCCCCCCCCCGCGGGGGGCGGGGGGGGGGGGGGCGGGGGGGGCGGCGGGGGGCGGGGGGGGGCCCCCCCCCGCGGGGGGCCCCCCCGGGGGGGGGGGGGGGGGGGGGGGGGCGCCCCCCCCCCCCCCCGCCCATCGGCGGAGTCCGGTGCGGTCGGCCGGCTGCGGGCCGTCCGTGGCTGGTCGCGCAGTTCCCCGCGCCCCTTACCGGGCGCTCAGCGCAGGAACGGGTCGATCGCGACCGCCGTGAACAGCAGCGACACATAGGTGATCGACCAGTGGAACAGCCGCATCTCCTTGAGCTTCGCGCCGGTGATGCCGGCGTTGGCGCGGGCCTGGAGGGCGTGGGCCTCCTTCAGCCAGAAGGCGCCGCACAGCACGGCGACGGCCGTGTAGAACCAGCCGGTGTAGCCCAGCGGCTGGAGCAGCAGCGACACGCCGACCATCACCCAGCTGTAGAGGACGATCTGCTTGGCCACGACCTTGTTGCCCGCGATGACCGGCAGCATCGGCACGCCGACGCGCTCGTAGTCGTCCTTCACCTTCATCGACAGCGGCCAGTAGTGCGGCGGCGTCCAGAAGAAGATGACGAGGAAGAGGATCAGGGAGGCCCAGGAGACCTCGTTCTTCACGGCGGACCAGCCGATGATGACCGGCAGGCAGCCCGCGATGCCGCCCCACACGATGTTCTGCGCGGTACGCCGCTTGAGGATCATCGTGTAGACGACGACGTAGAACGCGTTGGCGCCCAGCGAGAGCATCGCCGACAAGGGGTTGACCAGGAACCAGAACCACACCGTCGAGCCGACGGTCAGCGCGCTGGCGAAGACCAGGCATTCGCGGGCGGACACCATGCCCGTGACCAGCGGACGCTGGGACGTACGGTCCATCATCGCGTCGATGTCACGGTCGTAGTACATGTTGAACGCACCCGCGCCACCGGCGGACAGGTAACCGCCGACGCAGGTGGCCAGCACCAGCCACAGGTCCGGGACGCCCTCGGCCGCGAGGAACATCACCGGCACCGTCGTCATCAGCAGCAGCTCGATGACGCGCGGCTTCGTCAGTGCCACGAAACCCTTGACCCGGGCCCCGAACGGCCGGTGACCAGGGCTCTCTGCGAGCACCCCCGCAGGACGGGATTCGACGGCCGTCACGCACACCCCTGAGAGAGATAAGGCCAGCAAGCTCGTCCGGGCGTGAATCCCGGGTAAAGGCTTGCGCGTACTACGCCACTCTAGACGCAGGGGACATCGGGGCCTCCGCCGGGGTGGGGTCGTGTTGAGACGCCGGGTCCACCGGGCCGAACGGGGCCGAACCCCGGCAGAACGGTCCCCTCCGGGAGGCGGGCGGGCGCCGGGCCCGGCAGGCTGGAGAGGAGGCCCCCGCACCGGGGAGGGAATGAATCCCGTCCGGGTGCGGTTGCCCGGGTCGGCGATCAGATGATCGAGGATCGCTCGACGCGAACTCGACGATCAAATGAGAGCCGTGCGGCCCGACTGTGAGTCGAAAAAACGCCCGTCCAGGCGGGGGTAGGCTCGTCAGCGCCGCGTCGTGGCGGAACATACCGCCCCCGGCAGATCGCATATGTGGAGAGGAGCCCTGATCCGAGGGTGAGCACCAAGCCGACCACCACAGACCTCGAATGGACCGAACTGGACCAGAGGGCCGTCGATACCGCCCGCGTCCTGGCCATGGACTCCGTGCAGAAGGTCGGCAACGGCCATCCCGGCACGGCCATGAGCCTGGCTCCCGCCGCCTACCTGCTTTTCCAGAAGCTGATGCGGCACGACCCGAGCGACGCCGACTGGCTGGGCCGGGACCGATTCGTCCTCTCCCCGGGCCACACCAGCCTGACCCTGTACACCCAGCTGTTCCTGGCGGGCTACGGGCTGGAGCTGGCGGACCTCAAGGCCTTCCGCACCTGGGACAGCAAGACCCCGGGTCACCCGGAGCACGGCCACACCGTCGGTGTGGAGACCACCACCGGCCCGCTGGGCCAGGGCATCGCCAACGCGGTGGGCATGGCCATGGCCGCCCGCTACGAGCGCGGCCTGTTCGACCCGGAGGCCCCGAAGGGCGAGTCCCCCTTCGACCACACCGTCTGGGCGATCGTCTCCGACGGCGACCTGGAGGAGGGCATCTCCGCCGAGGCGTCCTCGCTGGCCGGTCACCAGAAGCTGGGCAACCTCGTCGCCCTGTACGACGACAACCACATCTCGATCGAGGGCGACACCGAGACGGCCTTCTCCGAGGACGTCCTCAAGCGCTACGAGGCCTACGGCTGGCACGTCCAGCGCATCGAGCAGGCCCCCAACGGCGACTTCGACATCCAGGCGCTGTACGCGGCCTTCCAGGCCGCCAAGGCCGAGACCGAGCGCCCGTCGATCATCGCGGCCCGCACGATCATCGCCTGGCCCGCCCCGAACGCCCAGAACACCGAGGCCTCGCACGGTTCGGCGCTCGGCGAGGCCGAGATCGTCGCGACCAAGAAGGTCATGGGCTTCGACCCCGAGCAGCACTTCCAGGTCGAGGACGAGGTCCTCGCCCACGCCCGCCAGGTCGTCGACCGCGGCCGCGCGGCCCGTGCCGCCTGGGACAAGCAGATCCAGGTCTGGCGCGAGGCCAACCCGGAGCGCGCCGCCGACCTCGACCGGATCACCGCGGGCGAGCTGCCCGACGGCTGGGAGAAGGCCCTCCCGGTCTTCCCGGCCGGCAAGGACGTCGCGACCCGCAAGGCGTCCGGCGAGGTCCTCAAGGCGCTGGGCGGCGTGATCCCCGAGCTGTGGGGCGGCTCCGCCGACCTCGCCGGCTCGAACAACACCACGATCGACCCGTCGTCGTCCTTCCTCCCCGTGGGCAACCCCCTCCCGGAGGCGAACCCGTACGGCCGCACGGTCCACTTCGGCATCCGTGAGCACGCCATGGGCTCGACCATGAACGGCATCGCGCTGCACGGCAACACGCGTATCTACGGCGGCACCTTCCTGGTGTTCTCCGACTACATGCGCCCGGCCGTGCGCCTGGCCGCGCTGATGAAGCTGCCGGTCACCTACGTCTGGACGCACGACTCCATCGGTCTCGGCGAGGACGGCCCGACCCACCAGCCGGTCGAGCACATGGCCGCGCTGCGCGCCATCCCGGGCCTGAACATGGTCCGCCCGGCCGACGCCAACGAGACGGCCATCGCCTGGCGCGAGATCGTCAAGCGGCACACCGCCAAGCCCGCGCCGCACGGTCTGGCCCTCACCCGCCAGAACGTCCCGACGTACGAGGCCAACGAGGGCGCGGCCAAGGGCGGCTACGTCCTGTTCGACGCCGAGGGCGGCCGTCCGCAGGTGATCCTGATCGCCACCGGTTCCGAGGTCCAGCTGGCCGTCGAGGCCCGCGAGGCGCTCCAGGCCGAGGGCGTCCCGACCCGTGTGGTCTCGATGCCGTCCGTCGAGTGGTTCGAGGAGCAGGACCAGGCGTACCGCGACGGCGTGCTGCTGCCGGACGTCAAGGCCCGGGTGGCGGTCGAGGCCGGTATCGGCCTGACCTGGTACCGCTACGTCGGCGAGGCCGGCCGGATCGTCTCGCTGGAGCACTTCGGCGCCTCCGCCGACTACAAGGTGCTCTACCGCGAGTTCGGCCTGACCTCGGACGCCGTGGTCGAGGCCGCCCGCGAGTCGATCGCCGACGCCGCCCGTCGCTGACGGCGCCCGTATACAACCTGTAGGAGATGCAGAACCCATGACAGACGCACTCAAGCGCCTCTCCGACGAAGGCGTCGCGATCTGGCTGGACGACCTGTCCCGCAAGCGCATCACGTCCGGCAACCTGGCCGAGCTCATCGACCAGAGCCACGTGGTGGGTGTGACGACCAACCCGTCGATCTTCCAGAAGGCGATCTCCGGTGGCGAGGGCTACGAGCAGCAGCTCACCGACCTCGCCGCCCGCAAGGTCACCGTCGACGAGGCCATCCGCATGATCACGACGGCGGACGTCCGTGACGCCGCCGACATCCTGCGCCCGGTCTTCGACGCCACCGGCGGCCAGGACGGCCGGGTCTCCATCGAGGTCGACCCCCGTCTGGCGCACAACACCACCGCCACGATCGCCGAGGCCAAGCAGCTGGCCTGGCTGGTGGACCGCCCCAACACCCTGATCAAGATCCCGGCCACCAAGGCGGGCCTGCCGGCCATCGCCGAGGTGATCGGCAAGGGCATCAGCGTCAACGTCACGCTGATCTTCTCCCTCGAGCGCTACCGCGCGGTCATGGACGCCTACCTGACCGGTCTGGAGAAGGCCAAGGCCGCCGGCCAGGACCTGTCCCTGATCCACTCGGTCGCGTCCTTCTTCGTGTCCCGCGTGGACACCGAGATCGACAAGCGCCTGGACGCGCTGGGCACCGACGAGGCCAAGGAGCTGCGCGGCAAGGCCGCCCTGGCCAACGCCCGCCTGGCCTACCAGGCCTACGAGGAGGTCTTCTCCTCGGACCGCTGGCTGGCCCTGGAGAAGGCCGGCGCCAACAAGCAGCGCGCCCTGTGGGCCTCGACCGGCGTCAAGGACCCGGCCTACAAGGACACGCTGTACGTGGACGACCTGGTGGCGCCGAACACGGTGAACACCATGCCGGAGGCCACCCTGGAGGCCACCGCCGACCACGGTCAGATCACCGGTGACACGGTGCGCGGCACGTACGAGCAGGCCAAGGCCGAGCTCGACGCGATCGCGAAGCTGGGCATCTCGTACGACGAGGTCGTCCAGCTGCTGGAGGACGAGGGCGTCGAGAAGTTCGAGGCGTCGTGGAACGACCTGCTGAAGTCCACTGAGGCGGAGCTCAAGCGCCTCGCTCCGGAGGCATGAAATTGAGCAGCAGCAATCCGCTGCGTGACGCTCTGGACCGACGGCTCCCGCGTATCGCGGGGCCGTCGGGCCTGGTCATCTTTGGCGTCACGGGCGATTTGTCCCGTAAAAAGCTGATGCCCGCCGTGTACGACCTGGCCAACCGCGGCCTGCTGCCGCCGGGCTTCTCCCTGATCGGCTTCGCCCGCCGGCAGTGGGCGGACGAGGACTTCGCGCAGGTGGTGCACGACGCCGTCAAGGAGCACGCGCGCACCCCCTTCCGCGAGGAGGTCTGGCAGCAGCTGGTCCAGGGCTGCCGGTTCGTCTCGGGCGACTTCGACGACGACGACGCCTTCGACACGCTCCGCACCACCATCGAGGAGCTCGACAAGGCGCAGGGCACGGGCGGCAACTTCGCCTTCTACCTGTCCGTACCGCCGAAGTTCTTCCCCAAGGTCGTCCAGCAGCTCAAGAAGCACGGCCTGGCCGACCAGAAGGCGAACTCCTGGCGGCGCGCCGTCATCGAGAAGCCCTTCGGTCACGACCTGAAGAGCGCCCAGGAGCTCAACCGGATCGTCCACGAGGTGTTCCCGGCCGAGGCGGTCTTCCGCATCGACCACTACCTCGGCAAGGAGACGGTCCAGAACATCCTGGCGCTGCGGTTCGCCAACACCCTCTTCGAGCCGATCTGGAACCGGTCGTTCGTCGACCACGTACAGATCACCATGGCCGAGGACATCGGCATCGGCGGCCGCGCCGGCTACTACGACGGCATCGGCGCCGCCCGTGACGTCATCCAGAACCACCTGCTCCAGCTGCTGGCGCTGACCGCGATGGAGGAGCCCGCCTCCTTCGACGCCGACGCGGTGGCCGCGGAGAAGACCAAGGTGCTGGGCGCCGTCTCGCTGCCCAAGGACCTCGGCAAGGAGACCGTCCGCGGTCAGTACACCCACGGCTGGCAGGGTGGCGAGGAGGTCGTCGGCTACCTCGAGGAGGACGGCACCGACCCCAAGTCGAAGACCGACACCTACGCCGCGATCAAGCTGGAGATCGACAACCGCCGCTGGGCGGGCGTCCCCTTCTACCTGCGCACCGGCAAGCGGCTGGGCCGCCGCGTCACCGAGATCGCGGTCGTCTTCCAGCGCGCCCCCTACTCCCCCTTCGACCGGACCGCCACCGAGGAGCTGGGGCAGAACGCCCTGGTCATCCGGGTGCAGCCGGACGAGGGCGTGACCGTGCGCTTCGGCTCGAAGGTACCGGGCACCTCGATGGAGGTCCGGGACGTCTCGATGGACTTCGCCTACGGCGAGTCCTTCACCGAGTCCAGCCCCGAGGCGTACGAGCGGCTCATCCTCGATGTCCTGCTCGGCGAGTCGAACCTCTTCCCGCGCCTGAAGGAGGTCGAGCTCTCCTGGGAGATCCTCGACCCGATCGAGGAGTACTGGGACAAGCACGGCAAGCCCGCGCAGTACCCGGCCGGCACCTGGGGGCCGGTCGAGGCGGACGAGATGCTCGCACGAGACGGACGGAGCTGGCGTCGGCCATGAAGATCGACCTTACGGACACCACGGCCAGCAAGATCAACAACGCGCTGGTCCAGGGCCGCCGGGCCATCGGCACCCCCGCCATCGGCATGGTGCTGACCCTGGTCATCGTCACCGACGAGGAGCACGCCTACGACGCGCTCAAGGCGGCCAACAACGCCTCCCGCGAGCACCCCTCGCGCAAGCTCGTCGTCATCAAGCGCGTCAGCCGCTCGCCGCGCGACCGCGCCCAGGCCCGCCTCGACGCCGAGGTGCGGGTGGGCGCGGACGCCGGCGCCGGCGAGACGGTGGTGCTGCGGCTCTACGGCGACGTCATAGACCACGCCCAGTCGGTCGTGCTGCCGCTGCTGCTGCCGGACGCCCCCGTGGTGGTCTGGTGGCCGGTCAACTCCCCGAGCGACCCGGCCAAGGACCCCCTCGGCGCGCTCGGCCAGCGCCGGGTCACCGACACCTACACCGCCGAGGAGCCCGTCGCCGAGCTGTCGGCCCGCGCCGCGCACTACGCGCCCGGCGACACCGACCTGGCCTGGACCCGGATCACGCCGTGGCGCTCCATGCTCGCGGCCGCCCTGGACCAGCAGCCCGGCATCGAGATCACCTCGGCCGAGGTGGAGGGCGAGCCCTACAACCCCAGCGGTGAGCTGCTGGCCATGTGGCTCGGCGACCGCCTCGGGGTGCCCGTGACGCGCTCGGTCTCGGGCGGCCCCGGTCTCACGGCCGTCCGGCTGGAGACCAAGAACGGCGTCGTCACCCTGGACCGCCCCGACGGCGCCCTGGCCACGCTCTCCATGCGCGGCCAGCCCGACCGGGCCGTGGCGCTCAAGCGCCGCGACACGGCCGAGCTCCTCGCGGAGGAGCTGCGCCGGCTGGACCCGGACGACATCTACGCGTCCTCGGTCAAGTACGGCGTGGACCGGCTGAACGCGGCGCCGGTGGCGCCGAAGTCGGACGAGCCCTCCGCCGCGCCCAAGCCGTCCGCGCCCTCCCAGGGCCAGACTCAGGGCCAGACCCAGGGTCAGGGCCAGACCCAGGGCAAGAAGGCGGCGAAGAAGTGAGCACGCCCCAGATCGTCGTGCACCGGGACAAGGAGCTGATGGCCCAGGCCGCGGCGGCCCGGCTGATCACGAAGATCGTGGACGCCCAGGCCGCCCGCGGCTCCGCGTCCGTCGTCCTCACCGGCGGGCGCAACGGCAACGGGCTGCTCGCGGCCCTCGCCGCGGCGCCCGCCCGGGACGCGGTCGACTGGTCCCGGCTGGACCTGTGGTGGGGCGACGAGCGCTTCCTCCCGGAGGGCGACCCCGAGCGCAACGCCACGCAGGCCCGTGAGGCCCTGCTGGACGCGGTGCCGCTGGACCCGAAGCGGGTGCACTACATGCCCGCGGCGGACGGCACGTACGACGACGCGGACGCGGCGGCGGAGGCCTACGCGGCCGAACTGGCCGCGGCGGCCCGCCCCGAGGACCATGGCCCCGTGCCGGCCTTCGACGTCCTGCTGCTGGGCGTCGGCCCGGACACCCACGTCGCCTCCCTCTTCCCGGAGCTTCCGGGCGTACGGGAGACGGAGCGCACGGTCGTCGGCGTCCACGGCGCGCCGAAGCCCCCGCCGACGCGGGTCTCCCTGACCCTCCCGGCGATCCGGGCGGCCCGGGAGGTCTGGCTGCTGGCGGCGGGCGAGGACAAGGCCGGGGCGGTGACGCTCGCGCTGAGCGGCGCGGGCGAGGTGCAGGCCCCGGCGGCGGGCGCGTACGGCACGCGGCGCACGCTGTGGCTGCTGGACGCGGCCGCGGCGGCCCACCTTCCGCGCGACCTGTACCCGCCGGCGTCGCCCTGACGGGCCCCCGGAAGATACGGCGATGGCCCGCTCCCCCGCGAAAGGGGAGCGGGCCATCGCCGTATGCGGGTTCGGCACCGCCGAGCGCCGCCATCGGGGTTGCTCACCGCTGCGGCGGGAGGGAGGCCCCAGCCCCGCCCTTTCACCGTTTCCCGGGGCTACGCCCCGGACCCCCGGGGGGTCTGGGGGCTTGCCCCCCAGGAAACGGGAAGGGGCGGGACCGGGGCACCCAACCCCGCCGCGACGGCGCCCGGCCGAGACGCCGCAGCCCAGCGGCTAGCGCCCCCGCAGCTCGCGGTACCGCGAAACCAGCGACGCCGTCGACGCGTCAAGACCCGGCACGTCCGCCCCCTCCGTCAGCGCCGGCTCCACCCGCTTCGCGAGGACCTTGCCGAGCTCGACGCCCCACTGGTCGAAGGAGTCGATGTTCCAGATCGCGCCCTGGACGAAGACCTTGTGCTCGTACAGCGCGATCAGCTGACCGAGCACCGACGGCGTCAGCTCGCTCGCGAGGATCGTCGTCGTCGGGTGGTTGCCCTTGAACGTCTTGTGGGGGACGAGCTCCGCCGGGACGCCCTCCGCCGCGACCTCCTCGGGGGTCTTGCCGAAGGCGAGGGCCTGGCCCTGGGCGAAGAGGTTGGCCATCAGCAGGTCGTGCTGGGCGACCAGCCCGGGCTGGAGGTCGTCCACCGGGCGGGCGAAGCCGATCAGGTCTGCCGGGATGAGCTTCGTGCCCTGGTGGATCAACTGGTAATACGCGTGCTGGCCGTTGGTGCCCGGGGTGCCCCAGACCACCGGGCCGGTCTCCCAGCTCACCGGCCGGCCGTCACGGTCCACCGACTTGCCGTTGGACTCCATGTCCAGCTGCTGGAGGTAGGCCGCGAACTTCGACAGGTAGTGGCTGTAGGGCAGCACCGCGTGCGACTGCGCGCCGTGGAAGTTGCCGTACCAGACGCCCAGCAGGCCGAGCAGCAGCGGGGCGTTCTCCTCCGGCGGCGCGCACCGGAAGTGCTCGTCGACCAGGTGGAAGCCGGCCAGCATCTCGCGGAAGCGGTCGCCGCCGATGGCGATCATCAGGGAGAGGCCGATGGCGGAGTCGTACGAGTAGCGACCGCCGACCCAGTCCCAGAACTCGAACATGTTGGCGGTGTCGATGCCGAAGTCGGCGACCTTCTCGGCGTTCGTGGACAGCGCGACGAAGTGCTTGGCGACCGCGCTCTCGTCGGCGCGCAGCTCGGTGAGGAGCCAGTTCCGCGCGGAGGTGGCGTTGGTGATGGTCTCGATCGTGGTGAAGGTCTTGGAGGCCACGATGAAGAGCGTCTCGGCGGCGTCGAGGTCGTGGACCGCCTCGTGGAGGTCGGCGCCGTCCACGTTGGAGACGAAACGGAACGTCATGTCGCGGGCGGTGTAGGCGCGCAGCGCCTCGAACGCCATCGCCGGACCGAGGTCGGATCCACCGATGCCGATGTTGACGACATTCTTGATGCGCTTGCCGGTGTGGCCCTTCCACTCACCCGAACGGACCCGGTCGGTGAAGATCTGCATCTTCCGCAGGACCGCGTGCACGGCGGGCACGACGTTCTCCCCGTCGACCTCGATGACGGCCGACTCCGGGGCGCGCAGGGCGGTGTGGAGCACCGCGCGGTCCTCGGTGGTGTTGATCCGCTCGCCGCGGAACATCGCGTCCCGCAGCCCGGCGACGTCGGCCGACGCCGCCAGCTCGCGCAGCAGCCGCAGGGTCTCGTCGGTGACCAGGTGCTTCGAGTAGTCGAGGTGGAGGTCGCCGACGGAGACGGTGTACTTGCCGGCCCGGTCCGGGTCGTCGGCGAAGAGCTCCCGCAGGTGCACCTCCCCCAGCTCGTCACGGTGCTTGGCGAGCGCGTTCCACTCGGGAGTGCGGTCCAGCCTGGTGCGGCTCTCTGCGTTCATCTCGGACATCAGTCCACTTCTCCTCGTGATTTCCCCGCTCTCTCCAACCTAATTGATCAGCCGTCGATTCCCGGTGCAAACGACAAGCGGCCCGGCCGGACACCTTTTCGGGTGTCCGGCCGGGCCGCTCGGTCGTGCTAGATCTCTCCACGGAGCTTGGCGAGCGCCTCGGCGAGGATCGCCTCGCCGTCGGCGTCGCTGCGCCGTTCGCGCACATAGGCGAGATGGGTCTTGTACGGCTCCGTGCGCGGCGGGTCCGGCGGGTTGTCCCGGTCCTGACCGGCCGGGAAGCCGCAGCGGGGGCAGTCCCAGGTGTCGGGCACCTGGGCGTCGCTGGCGAAGCTCGGCTGCGTCTCGTGCCCGTTGGAGCACCAGAAGGAGATCCGCAGTCGGGGTGCTGATTCGCCCCGCTCCGCCTCTCCCATGGGCCCCGCCCCGACCCGGCTTCCTCGGATCGCGTTGCCACTTGCCACGGTCGTAACTCCCTGCGTGATGGTGCTGCACTGTGCCGAACAGCGGCTGCGCCGCGGGGTCGACAGTCCGCTCCGCTGCGGGCGCCTCAGTCTACGTAAGGCCCAACGCGCGTCCAGTGGCAGGAGTTACAGCCCGGCCGCGAGGACGCGCCCTCAATCATAGGCCGCGTCCGCGACGGTGCGTCAGCTGCCGACCTTCATCAGCACGCCGAGCGTGACGATGCACGCGAACCACAGCAGACCGACCACGATGGTGATCCGGTCGAGGTTGCGCTCGGCGACCGAGGAACCGCCGACGGAGGACTGCATGCCACCGCCGAACATGTCGGACAGGCCGCCGCCCTTCCCCTTGTGCATGAGCACCAGCATCATCATCAGCAAGCTGAAGACGATGAGGGCGATCGAGAACCCGATGACCACGGCTGGACCAACTCTCTCGGACTGACTGGATGGAAAACACTGCGGGGCCGGGCAGCGGCGTTTACGCCGGTCCCGGCCCCGACAGGGTACGACGGCGGGGGGCCGTCGTCATAGCCGCTACTGGTCGGCGAAGCGGACGATCTTGACGAACTCGTCCGCGTCCAGCGAGGCCCCGCCGATCAGGGCGCCGTCGACATCGGGCTGCGCCATGATCGCCGCGATGTTGCCGGACTTCACCGAGCCGCCGTACTGGATGCGGACCTTGTCGGCCAGCTCCTGGTCGTACAGCTCCGCCAGGCGGGCGCGGATGGCACCGCAGACCTCCTGGGCGTCCTCCGGCGTGGCGACCTCGCCGGTGCCGATGGCCCAGACGGGCTCGTAGGCGATCACGATCGTCGCGGCCTGCTCGGCCGGGACGTCCTTGAGGCCGCCCTCGAGCTGCGCCAGGGTGTAGGCGACGTGGTTGCCCGCCTTGCGGACGTCCAGGCCCTCGCCGACGCAGAGGATCGGGGTGATGCCGTGGCCGAAGGCGGCCTTCACCTTGGCGTTGCAGAGCTCGTCCGTCTCGCCGTGGTACTGGCGGCGCTCGGAGTGGCCCACCGCGACGAAGGAGCACTTGAGCTTGGCGAGCATGCCACCGGAGATCTCACCGGTGTACGCGCCGGAGTCGTACGCCGAGATGTCCTGGGCGCCGTACATGATCTTCAGCTTGTCGCCGTCGACCAGGGTCTGCACCGAACGCAGGTCGGTGAAGGGCGGCAGGACGGCCACGTCTACGGCGTCGTAGTCCTTGTCCGCGAGGGTGAAGGCGAGCTTCTGGACGTGGGCGATGGCCTCGAGGTGGTTGAGGTTCATCTTCCAGTTGCCCGCCATCAGCGGGGTGCGTGCACTCACGGTGGTTCAGTCCTCCAGTGCGGCGAGGCCGGGGAGCGTCTTGCCCTCGAGGTACTCGAGGCTGGCGCCGCCACCGGTCGAAATGTGGCCGAAAGCGTTCTCGTCGAAGCCCAGGATGCGCACGGCGGCGGCGGAGTCGCCACCACCGACGACGGTGAAGTCGTCCGAGTCCAGCAGGGCCTGGGCGACGGCCTTGGTGCCGTTGGCGTAGTCGGGGTGCTCGAAGACGCCCATCGGGCCGTTCCAGAAGACGGTGCCCGCGTCGGCCAGCTTGGCCGCGTAGAGCTCACGCGTCTTCGGGCCGATGTCCAGGCCCTCCTTGTCGGCGGGCATGGCGTCCGTGGCGACGACCTCGGGGTTGGCCGGGGCCTTGGTCTTCAGGTCGGGGAAGTCGGCCGAGACCAGCACGTCGACCGGCAGGACGAACTCCACGCCCCGCTTCTCGGCCTCCGCCAGGTACTCCAGGCACTTGCCCTTCTGGTCCTCCTGGAGCAGCGAGATGCCGACCTCGTGGCCCTTGGCGGCCAGGAAGGTGTACGACATGCCGCCGCCGATGAGGATGCGGTCGGCCTTCTTCAGCAGGTTGTCGATGACACCCAGCTTGTCGGAGACCTTGGCGCCGCCCAGCACGACCACGTAGGGGCGCCGGACGTCGTCGGTGAGCTTCTTCAGCACGCCGACCTCGGTGGCGATCAGGTCGCCGGCGGCGTGCGGGAGCCGCGCGGGGAGGTCGAAGACCGAGGCGTGCTTGCGGTGCACGGCACCGAAGCCGTCGCCGACGTAGAGGTCGGCGAGCGAGGCGAGCGCGTCGGCGAAGGCGCCGCGCTCGGCGTCGTCCTTGCTGGTCTCGCCCGCGTTGAAACGGAGGTTCTCCAGCAGCGTGACCTCGCCGTTCGCCAGTGCGGCGACGGTGGCCTTCGCGCTGTCACCGACCGTGTCGGTGGCGAACGAGACGTTCTTGCCCAGGATCTCGCCGAGCCGCTTCGCGGCCGGGGCGAGGGAGAACTGGGGGTCCGGGGCGCCCTTGGGACGGCCCAGGTGGGAGGCGACGATCACCTTGGCGCCCGCGGCGGCGAGCTTGGCGATCGTCGGCGCGACGGCGCGGATGCGGCCGTCGTCGGTGATGGTGCTGCCGTCGAGCGGCACGTTCAGGTCGGCGCGGACGAAGACCCGCTTCCCCTCGACGCCGCCTTCGATCAGTTCGTCGATCGTCTTCATGCAGTGACTCCGTGACTTCGTTAGTCATAAGACGGGGCCCGTACGACGCGTCGTCGCGTCGTGCGAGCCCCATCCCCACACTCGGTGCCTGGTGACAGTAGTGCGGACTGCCGGTCAGGCGAAGGTCAGAGCTGGCCGCCGACGAAGACCGTCAGGTCCACCAGGCGGTTGGAGTAGCCCCACTCGTTGTCGTACCAGCCGACGACCTTGACCTGGTTGCCCTGGACCATGGTCAGGGAGGAGTCGAAGGTGCAGGAGGCCGGCCAGTTCACGATGTCGGAGGAGACGATCGCGTCCTCGGTGTACTCGAGGATGCCCTTGAGCTGACCCTCGGCGGCCTTCTGGAAGGCGGCGTTGATCTCTTCCTTGCTGGTCTCGCGGTCGAGCTCGAGGACCAGGTCGGTGACCGAGCCGGTCGGGACCGGGACGCGCATGGCGATGCCGTCCAGCTTACCCTTGAGCTGCGGGAGGACCAGGGCGGTGGCCTTGGCGGCACCGGTCGAGGTCGGGATGATGTTCTCCGCGGCGGCGCGGGCGCGGCGCAGGTCGGAGTGCGGGAAGTCCAGGATGCGCTGGTCGTTGGTGTACGCGTGGACCGTCGTCATCATGCCCTTGACGATGCCGAAGTTCTCGTCGAGAACCTTGGCCATCGGCGCCACGCAGTTGGTGGTGCAGGAGGCGTTGGAGATGACGTGGTGGTTGGCCGCGTCGTACTTGTCCTGGTTGACGCCCATCACGATGGTGATGTCCTCGTTCTTGGCCGGAGCCGAGATGAGGACCTTCTTCGCGCCGGCGGCCAGGTGCTTGGCCGCGTCCTCGCGCTTGGTGAAGATACCGGTGGACTCGATGACGATGTCGGCGCCGAGCTCGCCCCACGGGAGGGCGGCCGGGTCGCGCTCGGCCATCGTCTTGAAGGTCATGTTGCCGACGGTGATCGTGTCGTCGGTGTGGCTGACCTCCTGCTTCAGACGACCCAGGATGGAGTCGTACTTCAGCAGGTGCACCAGAGTGGCGTTGTCGGTCAGGTCGTTGACACCGACGATCTCGATGTCCGCACCCTGCTCCAGGAGCGCACGGAAGTAGTTACGACCGATACGGCCAAAGCCGTTGATGCCTACGCGGATCGTCACGAACCGATCTCCTCGTTGGTGTGCCGGGCTGCCCGGCGGCTGTATTGGGATGTCCCCGACCACCACCGACCCTACCTCTAACAGGGGAGGTACGTGACATTGGCGGCGGGGGCTGTCAGGCGCGCTCAGCCGTGCTCAATCCCGCTCAGCTGCAGGTCAGCCGCCGATGGCGCGCAGTGCGGCGCCGATCAGCCCGGCTCGCTCGCGCGGGTCGGGCACGTGTTCAAGACCGAAGCCCAGCAGGACGGTGTCCCGGGTGGTGAGGGCCGCGGCACCGCGGTCCCGCATCCCCGGTCCATCACTCTGCGTCACCGGTGAGCGGTACTCACCGGCTGCGGCAGTGCGGAACTGCGGGAAGGTGTCGGGCGGCAGCTCGTCGGAGATCGGGCGGTAGGCCCCGGCGAGCGCCAGCGGGCTCCCACCGGTGCCGAGGGCGGCCGTGGCGCCCGTGAGCTCACCGGCGCCGGTGAAGCGCGTGGCCTGGGCGAACGAGGTGCGGGCACCGGCACCCAGGTAGTACTGGGCGAAGTCGTCCGTGTCGGCGTCGCCGACCCGGGACTCGCCGCCCGCCTTGGTGCCCGCGGCGATCAGTTTGCCGCCCTCGTTGACGAAGTCGCGCACGGCGAGGAGGGTCGCGCCGTCGGGGCGGGCGTCCCCGGAGTTCCACAGGACGGTGTCGTAGTGGCTGAGCACGCCCAGCGCGGGCGGCGCGCCCTGGGTGGCGACGTCCCAGACGGTGGCCTTGCGGCCGTTGTCGGTGAGGGCCTTGACGTAGTCCGGGGCGTGCCGGGAGGCGCCGCCGGGGCCTTCGTCGGTGACGACGAGGGTGTCGGCGCGCGGGGTGTCGGCCACGGTGAAGGTGAACGGCTCGCTGGTGGTCCCGTGCCCGTCGCGAGTCTGTCCGCTGAACCGGACGCGGACGGTGGAGCCGGAGTGGGCGCCCTGGAGCGTGGCGCGGTACTGGTCGAAGCGGAGGTTGTCCTCGCCGCCGTAGCGGTCGCCGCCGTCCCAGGCCTTGACGGGCACGGTGGTCTCGGGCTCGCCGTCGACGCTGTAGTGGGCGCGGATGCCGGTGAGGCTCTTGCGGGCGGTGACGGCGACGGTCTGCTCGCCGTCACGGGCGTGGGACGTGGTGAAGGCGTGCGGGGTGAAGTCGGGGGCGTCGAGGCCGACCGAGGAGGAGGGGCGATCGGCGTGGCGCGCGGACTCGGCGACGGAGAGGGCGAAGGGGACGTTCTTGGCGAACTCCTGCTGGATCAGCTTCTCGTCGTCGGGGAAGATGAAGGAGGAACGGCAGTCGGCCGGGTCCCAGCGGTCGTCGGGGTCGACCGCGGAGGCGGTCTGACAGGTCGACATCTCCGGGGTGAACATCATGGTTCCGTTGACGTTGGCCGCGTGGCCGTCCGCCTCGCCGTTGGTGGTGTAGAGCTCCGAGGAGACCTGGGGCCGGTAGCCGGGTATCGCGGACTTCTCGGGGGTGCCGGCGAGCGCCTTGTAGAGGACGTCGTCGGGGGTGGGGGTGGCCACTTGCCAACCGACGCCGTAGAGCAGGAGTTCGGCGGCGGAGTGGTAGTTGACGGCGTAGGTGAAGCGGTGCTCCTTCTCGAAGGAGTCCAGCGCCTTGGTCTCCGGTTCGGAGGCGGCGGCGGGCCCGCGATAGGTCTGGGAGGCCGGGTTCGGGGAGGAACCCTCGTTGTCGTAGCCCCACTTGTAGGGGAAGTTGCGGTTGAGGTCGACGCCGTCCGCCGCGGTGATCTTTCCGTCGCCGTCGTTGTCGCGGAGGTTCTTGCGCCACAGACGGGTGGCGGGGCTCTGGAAGGTGTAGTCGTAGCCGTCGGGGTTGGCGGAGAGGACGAACCACAGTTCGGTGGAGTCCACGATCCTGGTGATCCGGTCGTCCTTGCCGTAGCTGTCGAGGTAGTGGTGCATCAGCCGCCGGGTCATCTCCGGGGTGATCCACTCGCGGGCGTGCTGGTTGGACATGTAGAGCACGGCGGGCCGGTCGCCGTCGTGGCGTGCGGCGGCGTCCTTGGTGACCTTGAGGGCGAGGATGTCCTGGCCGCGTACGGTCCTGCCGATGCTGACGACCTTGGTGAGGCCGGGGTGGGTGCGGGCGGTGTCGGTGATCTCCTGCTGGAGGCCGTTCTTCCCGCTGTACGGGCGGAAGACCCCGTCGCCCTTGGGCGCCGGGCCCTGGTGGTTCCGTACGCGCTTCTCGGTGATGTCGACGCCCTGGCGGCGCAGTTCCTCGGCCTGCCTGCCGGTGAGGACGACCTCGACGGGCGTCTTCTCGCCGTCGGTGACACGCCGGCCCAGTTCATGGCCGTCGACGCCGGCCCGGAGCAGCAGCGGGACCTGGGCGCTGGTGACCCGGGCGGTCCACGCGGTCAGGGTGTCGGGGCCTGCGGGCGGTGTCGCGGCCGGTGGCGCGGTCGTCGGTGGCACTGCCTCAGCGAAGGGTGCCGTCGCGAGGCCGCCGCCGCATAACAGCGCGGCCGCCGCGAGGGCCGTTCTCGTCCTGCGTCTCATGTGCCCCCCTTGCCATTGACTGTCACGTCGGTGCACGGACGGCAGGCTTCCGACTCTTCATGATCATGTCAATGGCGCGTTTTCCGCCCGGCCGTGGACAGCACAACGCCCCCGCCACCCTTGCGGGTGAACGGGGGCGGCGTCGGGGTGACGGCGGGGCAGGTCAGCCGACCATGCCCTCGGCCATCTCCTCGGACAGGTCCGACAGATCGGAGAGGTTCGACTCGGTGCCGGGGATGCCCAGGTCCTGGGCGCGCTTGTCGGCCATGGCCAGCAGCCGGCGGATCCGGCCGGCGACGGCGTCCTTGGTCAGCGGCGGGTCGGCGAGCGCGCCGAGCTCCTCCAGGGAGGCCTGCTTGTGCTCCATCCGCAGCCGGCCGGCGGCCGCGAGGTGCTCGGGGACCTCCTCGCCGAGGATCTCCAGCGCCCGCTGCACCCGTGCCCCCGCGGCGACGGCGGCCCGCGCCGAGCGGCGCAGATTGGCGTCGTCGAAATTGGCCAGCCGGTTGGCGGTGGCCCGCACCTCGCGGCGCATCCGCCGCTCCTCCCAGGCCAGCACCGACTCATGGGCACCGAGCCGGGTGAGCAGCGCGCCGATCGCGTCGCCGTCGCGGACGACGACCCGGTCCACACCGCGCACCTCGCGGGCCTTGGCCGCGATCTGCAGCCGGCGGGCCGCCCCGACCAGCGCCAGCGCCGCCTCCGGGCCGGGACAGGTCACCTCCAGGGAGGAGGACCGGCCGGGCTCGGTGAGGGAGCCATGCGCCAGGAAGGCACCACGCCAGGCGGCCTCGGCGTCACAGGTGGCCCCGGAGACGACCTGCGGGGGCAGCCCGCGGATCGGCCGGCCGCGGCCGTCGACCAGGCCGGTCTGGCGCGCCAGCTGGTCACCGCCCGCCACCACCCGCACCACGTACCTGCTGCCCCTGCGGAGCCCGCCCGGGGCCATGACCACCAGGTCGGAGGCGTGCCCGAAGATCTCCAGGATGTCCTTGCGCAGCCGCCTGGCCGCGATCCCGGTATCCAGCTCCGCCTCGATCACGATGCGCCCGCTGACGAGGTGCAGCCCGCCCGCGAACCGCAGGATCGCCGAGACCTCCGCTTTCCGGCAGCAGGTCCGGGTGACGGGGAGCCGGGAGATTTCGTCCTTCACCGCTGCCGTCATCGCCATGGGCCGATCCTTCCATGCATCCGAAAAATACGGTCGTACGCGGCGGCCAACAGCTCCGGGTCGTGTGTCGGGGAGCCGTCGGGCGAGGCGACCGGCGCCAGCTCGACCGTGGCCCCCAGCCGCTTCGCGGCATCGATGAGGCTGTCCCGGTCGGGCACGGCGGCCTCGTCGGCCAGCACCACGTCCAGGGCGAGTTTAGGGGCGTGTCGGGCCAAAACCTCCAAATGACGCTGCGGGGAGAAGCCATCGGTTTCCCCGGGTTGCGGGGCGAGGTTCAGCGAGAGCACCCGGCGGGCCTTGGTCTCCTGGAGCGCCTCCAGCAGCTCGGGCACCAGCAGGTGCGGGATGACGGAGGAGAACCAGGAGCCCGGGCCGAGCACCACCCAGTCCGCGTCCAGCACGGCCGCCACGGCCTCGGGCACCGCCGGCGGGTCCTCCGGGACGACGTGCACGGACTGCACCTCGCCCGGGGTGAGCGCCACGGTGGCCTGGCCGCACACGGTGGTGACCGCGTCGGGGACGGCCGGATCGTGGCCCTTGACCAGCGCCTGGAGCTCCAGCGGGACCGCCGACATCGGCAGCACCCGGCCGTGGGCGCCCAGCAGCTTGCCGACCAGGTCCAGCGCCTGGACGTGGTCGCCCAGCTGCTCCCAGAGGGCGACGATCAGCAGATTGCCCACGGCGTGGCCGTGGAGCTCGCCCCGGCTCTCGAAGCGGTGCTTGACCACCCGGGCCCAGGTCTGCCCCCAGTCGTCGTCGCCGCACAGCGCCGCGAGGGCCTTGCGGAGGTCGCCGGGGGGCAGCACGCCCAGCTCGTCGCGGAGCCGGCCGCTGGAGCCGCCGTCGTCGGCGACGGTGACGACGGCGGTCAGGTCGCCGGTGATCCGGCGGAGCGCGGCGAGGGAGGCCGACAGGCCGTGGCCGCCGCCGAGGGCGACGACCTTGGGCTGGGCGCCCCGGTGCGCACGGCCCTCGGCCCGGCCGCTCGGGCGGCCGGGCACCAGCTTGCGGACGCGACGCATCCGGAAGGTCCGGCCGGTCACTCGCGCCCCATGTCCCGGTGGACGACTACGGTCTCGACGCCTTCCGAGACAAGACGGTGGGCGAGCTTCTCGGACATGGCGACGGAGCGGTGCTTGCCACCGGTGCAGCCGACCGCGATCGTCACATAGCGCTTGCCCTCGCGGCGGTAGCCGGCGGCGATGAGCTGGAGGAGCTCGGTGTAGCGGTCGAGGAACTCCTTGGCGCCCGGCTGGTTGAAGACATAACCGGACACCTCCTCGTTGAGGCCGGTGAAGGGGCGCAGCTCGGGCACCCAGTGGGGGTTGGGCAGGAAGCGGCAGTCGACGACGAGGTCGGCGTCGACGGGCAGGCCGTACTTGTAGCCGAAGGACATGACGGTGGCCCGCAGCTCCGGCTCCTCCTCGCCGGCGAACTGGGCGTCCAGCTTGGCGCGCAGTTCGTGGACGTTGAGGCTGGAGGTGTCGATGACGAGGTCGGCGTCGCCGCGCAGCTCGCGCAGCAGGTCGCGCTCGGCGGCGATGCCGTCGACGATGCGGCCCGAGCCCTGGAGGGGGTGGGGGCGGCGCACGGACTCGAAGCGGCGCACCAGGGCATCGTCGGACGCCTCCAGGAAGATCACCCGGCGCTTGACCTTCTTGGCCTCCAGGTCGGCGAGCGACTCTCGGAGGTTGTCGAAGAAGCGCCGGCCGCGGACGTCCACGACGACGGCGATACGGGCGACATTGCCCTGGGAGCGGGCGCCGAGGTCCACCATGGTGGGGATCAGGGCGGGCGGCAGGTTGTCCACGACGAACCAGCCGAGGTCCTCCAGACACTTGGCGGCGGTGCTGCGGCCCGCTCCCGACATGCCGGAAATGATCACCAGCTCGGGGATGCCCGCCGCTTCGCCGGTAGCGTCCACCGTCGTGCCCGTACTCACCTGTGCTCCGTCCCGCTCGGTCACGTTCATCCTGTCTTCCCCCGTTCTGCCGACGGCGCCACCGGCGTCGTCTTCCCTTCCATAGTGAGGCCTGTCCGGGCGTGCGGCCCGGACGACGGACCGCGCCGGTCCGGGCGCGGTCTGCCGCAGCCGTCCTGTGCGGCCAGGTCCATCATTCCTCCGCGTCGTCCATGATCTCGCCCGTGGCCGTGTTGACGGCCGGGGCGGGCGGGGCCGCCGCGGCCAGCGCCGCGGCGACGGTCTCGGCCGTCTTGCGGCCGATGCCGGGCGCCGCGCAGATCTCCTCGACCGTCGCGGCGCGCAGCCGCTTGACCGAGCCGAAGTGCTTGAGCAGCGCCTGTTTGCGGGTCTCGCCCAGGCCGGGGACCGCGTCGAGCGGTCCGGCCTTCATGCTTCTGGAGCGCTTGCCGCGCTGATAGGCGATGGCGAAGCGGTGGGCCTCGTCGCGGACGCGCTGGAGGAGGTAGAGGCCCTCGCTGGTGCGCGGCAGGACGACCGGGTCGTCCTCGCCGGGCAGCCAGACCTCCTCCAGCCGCTTGGCGAGGCCGCACACGGCCACGTCGGTGACCCCGAGCTCGTCCAGGGCCCGCTGGGCGGCGGCCACCTGCGGCTGCCCGCCGTCGACCACGACGAGCTGGGGCGGGTAGGCGAAGCGCTTGGGCCGGTCGCCGTTCTCGGCGGGGACCTCGCCGCCGGGCTCGTCGGCCGGGGCCTCCTCGGCCCACTCCCCCGTCTTCAGGCTCTCCCGCAGATAGCGGCGGAAGCGGCGGCCCACGACCTCGTGCATCGAGCGGACGTCGTCCTGACCCTCGAAGCCCTTGATCTGGAAGCGGCGGTACTCGCTCTTGCGGGCCAGGCCGTCCTCGAAGACGACCATGGACGCGACGACGTCCTGTCCCTGGAGGTGGGAGATGTCGAAGCACTCGATGCGCAGCGGCGCCGAGTCCAGGCCGAGGGCCTCGGCGATCTCCTCCAGGGCCCGGGAGCGGGTGGTGAGGTCGGAGGCGCGCTTGGTCTTGTGCAGCGCGAGCGCCTGCTGGGCGTTGCGCTGGACGGTGGTCATCAGGTCCTTCTTGTCGCCGCGCTGCGGGACGCGCAGGTCCACGCGGGAGCCCCGGCGGCCGGTCAGCCACTGGACGACGGGCGGGGCCGGCTCCGGCAGGGCGGGGACGAGCACCTCCTTGGGGACGGCGTCGCCGCTCTCCTCGCCGTAGAGCTGCTGGAGGGCGTGCTCGACGAGGCCCGCCGTGTCGACCGCCTCGACCTTGTCGGTGACCCAGCCGCGCTGTCCGCGCACCCGGCCGCCGCGCACATGGAAGATCTGCACGGCCGCTTCGAGCTCGTCCTCGGCGACCGCGATCAGATCGGCGTCGGTGGCGTCGGCCAGGACGACGGCGTTCTTCTCCATGGCGCGGCGGAGCGCCTCTATGTCGTCCCGCAGCCGGGCCGCTTTCTCGTACTCCATCTCCTCGGCGGCATCATGCATCCGCTGTTCCAAACGGCGGATGTACGCACCGGTACGTCCGGCCATGAAGTCGCAGAATTCCTCGGCCAGTTCGCGATGCTCCTCGGGGGTGACGCGGCCGACGCAGGGCGCGGAGCACTTGCCGATGTAGCCGAGGAGGCAGGGGCGGCCGATCTGGTGGGAGCGCTTGAACACTCCGGCGGAGCAGGTGCGCACGGGGAAGACCCGCAGCATCAGGTCGACGGTCTCCCGGATGGCCCAGGCGTGGGCGTACGGGCCGAAGTAGCGCACGCCCTTCTTCTTGGGGCCGCGCATGACCTGGACGCGGGGGAACTCCTCGTTGAGCGTGACCGCGAGGGAGGGGTAGCTCTTGTCGTCCCGGTACTTCACATTGAAGCGGGGGTCGTACTCCTTGATCCAGGAGTACTCCAGCTGGAGCGCCTCGACCTCGGTGGAGACCACCGTCCACTCCACGGAAGCGGCCGTGGTGACCATGGTGCGGGTGCGCGGGTGGAGGCCGGCGAGGTCCTGGAAGTACGAAGAGAGCCGCTGGCGGAGGCTCTTCGCCTTCCCGACGTAGATCACCCGACCGTGCTCGTCGCGGAACTTGTACACCCCCGGCGAGTCGGGGATCTGTCCCGGCTTGGGTCGGTAGCTGCTGGGGTCGGCCATGTCACACACCCTACTTGCGGGCACTGACAACTCCACCGTCCGGCCGCCGGTCCGCCCACGTCCGCTCACGGGGGGCGGCCGCCCCGTTCCGGCCCGTGGACGGCCCCCGTCCCCGGCCCGTGGACGGGCACGACTCCGGCCCCGGCGGTGGTGGCCGCCGGGGCCGGAGCGGGAGCGGGGGACGGCCCCGTGGGGGGGTGCCGTCAGCGGTGCCGCAGCCGGTGCCTGCGCACCACCACGGCCCCCAGCCCGAGGGCCAGGGCCGCCGCCCCGCCGGCCATCGCGGCGGGGGCCGCGATCGGGGAGCCGCCGTCACCTTCCGGTGCCGCGCTCACCGACCGGTCCGCATCGGTCCCCGGTGCGACGGACGTCGCGTCGCCGTTCACGGCGTCTTTCGCGTCGTAGCCGCCGGCCACGCCCTTCTTCGCGTAGGCCGAGCCCGGCAGCTTGGCGCCGTAGGCCTTGCGCACCCGGTCCCGGTAGGCGTCGACCGTGGTGCCCTGCTCGCCGACCGCCCGCACGGCGTCCTCGTCGAGGGGCAGGACGCGGTCGCCGCGCTGGACGTACCAGGCGTTGATCTGCGGCTCGCGGAAGACCGTGCCACCGCTGAGTTTGCGGGCGCCGGCGGCCGCGTAGCGCGTCTCGTCGTCGCCGGTGGCGATGTTGACGACGCTCCAGGTGTTCCCGGTGCGCGCGGTCCACACCGACGCCTTCTGCCCGTCGGCCGAGACGGCGGTGCTGGCGAGGAAGTCCAGCCGGGCGATCGGGGCGCCTTCCTTGCCCGCCACGAAGTCCCGGTCGAGCGTGTAGACGGGGACGGTCGCGCCGTCGATCCTCGGGCGCGCGTCGGTCTTCGCGAGCGCGCCGTCATGGGCCGCGCCGTCACGAGCCGCGCCGTCGCGGGCGAAGAAGCGGGAGAGCGTGGCCAGGCTGGCGGGCGCGGCGGCCGCGTCGTGGGCCTCGGCGATCCCGGCCGCCGGCGGCGGCGCGGGGACGGCCGGGGGCGGCGCGGCGTGGGCGAGCGGGGCGAGGCCCAGCAGCGCGGCGGTCAGGGCGCCGGCGGCGGCAGCGCGGGCGGCGTTCCTCGGTATGTACCGGTCGGTCATGGCCCTCACGCCCCGATCCCGTAGAGCGAATGGGTCCAGGAGAACTGGTTGTTGTTCACGTACCAGTTGTGCGATGCCCAGTTGTAGCGGTTGCTGGAGGGCCAGGGGTCGCCCCAGTAGACCATGCTGTTCGCGTCGTCGTACCCGTAGAGGACGTGCATATGGCCGCCGCCGGACTGCCACTGGATCCGGGTCTCGACCGGGCGGCCCGCGTCGATCTCGGACTTGACGGTCGAGTAGCGCAGCCAGCCGTTGACGTACCGGCCTTCATTGATGCCGGCCCAGTCGAGGGCGTTCTGCACATTGCCCAGCGTGGCCTGGTTGTTGGGGCATGTGCTGCCCTGGGAACGGTTGAAGGCGGCGTTGCAGAACTGGTTCTGGCTGTAATTGCGGCCGAACCAGGTGGCGATGGTGTTGCCGGAGGCGGCCCAGCACCAGTTCGTCTTCTGCTGCGCCTGCATGCCGATGTTCAGTTTGTTCGCCGCTCGCAGCGCGGGCTGTTCGCCGGTCGCCGCGCTCGCCGTGGTGGGGACGGCGAACAGGGCGGCGGCGACAAGGGCCGTCAAGGACAGCCGTCTGCCGCGTATACGGGCCTTTTCCTCGGTTGCTGATTCTGTGGTTGCCGATGCCGAAGCACGGGACATTTCGCGTTCCTCCCGTGGGTGGGGGGTGGTGATGGAGGAGCGCGTCCGGACGCGTGTGAGGAGCATCGGATGTTGTCGGGGGCTGGTCAACCGGCTTCAATACGGCCAGGAGCCCGGGTGTGAACGAATCCCGCCGGATGTGAACGGCTCGTGGCTGTCCAGTAGGAAAGCGACACGCCGAGGCATGGCCAATACATCTGTCGATCGTGAATATTCACAGGCACACGGGGGCTTCACGGGGGCTCCACAGCGGGAAAGCGCGGACAGAGGAGCGAGTGGAATGGCGCGCACCAGCACAGGCGTTGCCGAGGCCGAACTGGCCCGGGCACTGCGATCGGGCCCCTTCCACCTGGCGCTGCGCACGGCACTGTCGGTGCGCGGGCTGGCACTGCACCGGGTGCAGCACCGGCTGGCGCAGCGCGGGGTGAAGGTCGGGGTGACGAGCCTGAGTTACTGGCAGCAGGGCGTCCGCAGACCCAGGCGACCGGAGTCCCTGCGGGCCGTGCGGATGCTGGAGGACGTGCTGGACCTGCCGGAGCGGGCCCTGACCCGGTTACTCACCGACCCGGCGGCCCTCCGTACGGCCCCGGACCGGCCGGCCGCGCGTTCGTACCGCTCGCTGGTGGAGGAGTCCCGGGCCCTGGAGCGGCTGCTGGCGGAGCTGGAGTCGCCGGAGGACGGTGGCCTCCACACCGTCTGCCATCTGGAGCGGGTGTCCATCGGCGCGGGGCGCGAGATGCGCGCCCGCGACTCGCACCACGTGGTGCGGGCGCACCGGGACGGCGTGGACCGCTATGTGGCCATCCACCACGGCGACGAGGGCTGCGACCCGGGCCGGATGACCGTACGGGCCGGCGAGAACTGCCGGCTGGGCCGGGTCCGGTGGCACGCGGCGGCGGGCGTCCTCGTCGCCGAGCTGCTCTTCGACGCGCGGCTGCGGGCCGGGGAGACGCATGTGTTCGGCTACGGCTTCGACGACGGCACGGGCGGCCCGAGCGGCGAGTACGTCCGGGGGTTCAGCTTCGCGGGCGGGCAGTACGTGCTGCGGGTCCGCTTCGACGAGGCGGCGCTGCCGGTGCGGTGCCGCCGCTTCAGCCAGAACGCGGCGGGGGCGCCGCGCAGCGGTCAGCAGGAGCTGACGCTGGCGGGACGGCACCGGGAGGTGCACCTGGTGGAGCAGGGGGTCCGGCCGGGGATCGTGGGGATCGCCTGGGACTGGTCGTAGCCGCCGGGGGCGTGGCTCAGGCGTCGGGGCCGGCGATCAGCTTGCCGCCGTCGGCCTTGACGGGGACGGCGGGCAGGGGCGCGCCCGCCGGGCCCTGGAGGACCTTGCCGGTGGCGGCGTCGAACGTGCTGCCGTGGCAGGGGCAGCTGATCTTCCCGTTCTCGACCTTGGTGACGACGCAGCCCGCGTGGGTGCACACGGCGCTGAACGCCTTGTACTCCCCCTCGGCGGGCCGCGAGACGACGAGCTTCTGCTCGCGGTAGAGACGCGCGCCGCCGACGGGGATCTCCCCGGCCGCGCCCAGGTCCACGGGGGCGGTGGGGGTGGCCGGCCCCTTGGCGCCCGTACCACCGGTGCACGCGGCGGCACCGACCCCGGCGACACCCGCCAGAGCGGCTCCGCGCAGCACGGTACGGCGGGACGCCGAGGGCGACGGGGAAGCCGAGGGGGACGTCATGCGGAGCTCCAGCGGTGGTACGGGTGGTACGACGTAGCGACAATACCGGCAGTGGGTGGGGTGCCTCCGCCGCGACGGCGATCAGCCACCGCCGGGGAGCCCGGCGGTGGCCGGACCGCCTCAGCCCTTGCGGGCGGCCGCGCCCCGCGCCGTCTTCTTCGCGGCGGTCTTCTTCGCGGCGGCGCCGGTACCGGTCTTCGCCGAGACCGTCTTCCTGGCCGTAGCGGCCTTCGCCGCCACCGTCTTCTTCGCCGCCGAGGCGGCCTTCTTCGCGGGCGCCCGCTTCGCCGCCTTGCGCGCCACCGGCACCGCCGCGTCGCTGACGCGATCGCCCAGCATGTCGCGGAGGAACTTGCCCGTGTGGCTGGTCGGTACGGCCGCCACCTCCTCGGGCGTGCCCTCCGCGACGACGAGGCCGCCGCCGGAGCCGCCCTCGGGGCCCATGTCGACGACCCAGTCGGCGGTCTTGATCACGTCGAGGTTGTGCTCGATGACGATGACCGTGTTGCCCTTGTCGACCAGCCCGGACAGCACGCTGATCAGCTTGCTGATGTCCTCGAAGTGCAGACCGGTCGTCGGCTCGTCCAGGACGTACACCGTCCGCCCGGTCGACCGCTTCTGGAGCTCGCTGGCGAGCTTGACGCGCTGGGCCTCGCCGCCGGAGAGGGTCGGCGCCGACTGTCCCAGGCGGACATAGCCCAGGCCCACCTCGTGGAGCGTGCGCAGGTGGCGCGAGATCGTCGGCACGGCCTCGAAGAACTCGAGGGCCTCCTCGATCGGCATGTCCAGCACCTCGGCGATGGACTTGCCCTTGTAGTGGACCTCCAGGGTCTCCCGGTTGTAGCGCGCGCCGTGGCAGACCTCGCACGGCACGTACACGTCCGGCAGGAAGTTCATCTCGATCTTGATGGTGCCGTCGCCCGCGCAGTTCTCGCAGCGACCGCCCTTGACGTTGAAGGAGAAACGCCCGGGCAGGTAGCCACGGACCTTGGCCTCCATCGTCTCCGCGAAGAGCTTGCGGACGTGGTCGAAGACGCCGGTGTACGTGGCGGGGTTCGAGCGCGGCGTACGGCCGATGGGCGACTGGTCGACGTGGACGACCTTGTCGACGAGGTCGTCGCCCTCCACGCGCGTGTGCCGGCCGGGGACGGCCCGGGCGGCGTTCAGCTCGCGTGCCAGGTGGGTGTAGAGGATGTCGTTGACCAGCGTCGACTTGCCGGAGCCGGAGACGCCGGTGACGGCCGTGAGCACGCCCAGGGGGAACGACACGTCGATGTCGCGGAGGTTGTTCTCCCGGGCGCCGCGCACGGTGAGCCTGCGGGTGGGGTCCACGGGGCGGCGGACGTCCGGGATGGGGATGGACCTCTTGCCGGACAGGTACTGACCGGTCATGGACGTCTCGGTGGCCAGCAGCTCCTTGAGGGGTCCGCTGTGGACGACCTTGCCGCCGTGCTCGCCGGCGCCGGGGCCGATGTCGACGACCCAGTCGGCGACCTTGATGGTGTCCTCGTCGTGCTCGACGACGATCAGGGTGTTGCCCATGTCGCGCAGGCGGACGAGGGTTTCGATCAGGCGGTGGTTGTCGCGCTGGTGGAGGCCGATGGAGGGCTCGTCCAGGACGTAGAGCACACCGACGAGGCCGGAGCCGATCTGGGTGGCCAGCCGGATGCGCTGGGCCTCGCCGCCGGAGAGCGTGCCGGCGGCGCGGTTGAGCGAGAGGTAGTCCAGGCCGACGTCGACGAGGAACTTCAGGCGCTCGTTGACCTCCTTGAGCACCCGCTCGGCGATCTTCTTCTCACGGCCGGTGAGCTTCATGTCGCGCAGGAAGTCCGCGCACTCGCTGATCGACATCGCGGAGACCTCCGCGATGGACCGGCCCTGCACGGTGACCGCGAGGACGATGGGCTTGAGCCGCGTGCCCTCACAGGTGGGGCAGTGCACCTCGCGCATATAGCCCTCGAAGCGCTCACGGCTGGTGTCGCTCTCCGCCTCCGAGTGGCGCCGCTTGACGAACGGCACCGCGCCCTCGAAGGCGGTGGTGTAGGCGCGCTCCCGGCCGTAGCGGTTGCGGTAGCGCACCTCGATCTGGGTCTTGTGGCCGTGGAGCAGGGCCTTCTTGGCCCGCTGGGGCAGCCCGGCCCAGGGGATGTCGGTGCGGAAGCCGAGCGCGTCGGCGAGCGCGCCGACCAGCCGGCCGAAGTAGTCCTTGGTGTGGCCGTGCGACCAGGGGCTGATGGCGCCCTCGTCGAGGGACTTGTCCTCGTCGGGGACGATCAGCTCGGGGTCGACCTCCATGCGCGTGCCGATGCCGGTGCATTCGGGGCAGGCGCCGAAGGGCGAGTTGAAGGAGAAGGAGCGGGGCTCCAGCTCCTCGAAGGACAGATCGTCGTACGGGCAGTAGAGGTGCTCGGAGAACATCCGCTCACGCTCGGGGTCGTCCTCGGCGAGGTCGACGAAGTCGAGGACGACCATGCCGCCGGAGAGGCCCAGCGCGGTCTCGACGGAGTCGGTCAGCCGGCGCTTGGCGCTGTCCTTGACGGTGAGGCGGTCGACGACCACCTCGATGGTGTGCTTCTCCTGCTTCTTCAGCTTCGGAGGCTCGCTGAGCTGGATCGTCTGCCCGTCGACCCGGGCCCTGCTGTAGCCCTTGGTCTGGAGGTCGGAGAAGAGATCGACGAACTCGCCCTTGCGCTCGCGCACCAGCGGCGAGAGCACCTGGAAGCGGCTGCCCTCGGGCAGCTCCAGCACCCGGTCCACGATCGCCTGAGGCGACTGCCGGGAGATGGGGCGCGCGCACTCGGGGCAGTGAGGCTTGCCGATCCGGGCGAACAGCAGCCGGAGGTAGTCGTAGACCTCGGTGATGGTGCCGACCGTCGAGCGCGGGTTGCGCGAGGTCGACTTCTGATCGATCGAGACCGCCGGGGACAGGCCCTCGATGAAGTCCACATCGGGCTTGTCCATCTGCCCGAGGAACTGCCGGGCGTAGGAGGAGAGCGACTCCACGTAGCGGCGCTGGCCCTCGGCGAAGATCGTGTCGAACGCGAGGGAGGACTTGCCCGACCCCGAGAGTCCGGTGAAGACGATCAGGGAGTCGCGCGGGAGGTCGAGCGAGACGTTCTTGAGGTTGTGCTCGCGAGCGCCACGGACGATGAGACGGTCTGCCACGCCAGTCGGCACCTTTCTTGAGAGTCGGCTCTGGAGAGCTGAGGGGGCTGGTCCTCACCCCCGATCCAGAGTACGGGGGAGGTCTGACAACCAAGGGCCGCACGAAAAGTCGTCAGCGATGCCGTGCCACCCACGAGCCTATAGCACGCACATTCGATTTACGGGCCGGATCGACCTCCTTCACCCGAAGGAGTGGCGGGGCTATCGTCGGCGCCATGACTGATCATGTGCACGACTTGAACGCTGTACGTGAGGCGACCGACCGGCTGCTCACCGCCGCCGGCACCCTGGACAACGCGGCCGCGGCCCAGGCGTCACGGCTGCCCGGCTGGACCCGGGGCCACGTCCTGACCCATCTCGCGCGCAACGCGGACGCCCTGGTGAACGTGCTGGAGGGCCGCCCCATGTACACGAGCGCCGAGGCCCGCGACGCCGACATCGAAAGCGGCGCGCCCCGCCCGCTGGCCACCCAGCTCGACGACCTGCGCACGGCGGGCGCCCGCTTCCTGGACACGGCGACCACCCCCGCCGACTGGAACCGCACCGTCACCCTGCGCAACGGCGTGACCGACACCGCCGCCAACGTCCCCTTCCGCCGGCTGATCGAGGTCGAGCTCCACCACGTCGACCTCGGCATCGGCTACGACCTGGAGGACCTGCCCGCCGGCTTCACCGCCCGCGAGATCGACTTCCTGGCGAAGCGCTTCACCGGCCACCCCGACGTACCGGCCCTCCGGCTGGTCTCCACCGACGGCGGCACCTGGACCTCCGGCCGCGCGGAGGGCGAGCCGCTCACCGTGACCGGCACGGCCCCGGCGCTGCTGGGCTGGCTGGCGGGTCGCAGGGACGGCGCGGAACTCCAAACAGGTGGCGCTCCGCTGCCCGTTCTGCCGCCCCTATAGGCTGTCGACCATGATGTACAGCGGAGCGGTAGAGGTCGGCGGACCTGCGGACGTACACGAGTTGGCCGATCTGATGATCTCCAAGGTCGCGGTCGGCCCGATGAACAACAACGCTTATCTGCTGCGCTGCCGCGCGACGGACGAGCAGCTGCTGATCGACGCCGCGGCCGAGCCCCACACCCTGCTCACCCTGATCGGCGACGGCGGCATCGCCTCGGTGGTGACCACCCATCAGCACGGCGACCACTGGGGCGCGCTGCGCGAGGTCGTGGACGCCACCGGCGCCCGCACCTACGCCGGCCGCGAGGACGCCGAGGGCATCCCGGTGCCGACGGACGTGCTCGTCGACGACGGCGACGTCATCCGCGTCGGACGGGTGGAGCTGACGGCCCGCCACCTGGTCGGCCACACCCCGGGCAGCATCGCGCTGGTCTACGACGACCCGCACGGCCACGCCCATGTGTTCACCGGCGACTGCCTCTTCCCCGGCGGCGTGGGCAACACCCACGACGACCCCAAGGCCTTCGCCAGCCTCCTCCACGACGTCGAGACCAAGATCTTCGGCGAACTCCCGGACGAGACCTGGGTCTACCCGGGCCACGGCAACGACACCACCCTCGGCGCCGAGCGCCCGCACCTCGCGGAGTGGCGCGAGCGCGGCTGGTGAGGCCCGGCGGCCGAGGCCGCCACCGACGGTAGCGCGCCGTCCGCACACCGGGCGGACGGCGTTCTTCCGGCGCGCCCCCGGCAACGCCCCCGTACGCCCCGTTTCCCCCGCTCCAGGGGGAAGTTGGGCAGTACATGAATCGCGACCGACCTCCGGCCATGCTCCGCCTCGCGGCGGCGTCCATGGTCGGGACCGCCATCGAGTTCTACGACTTCTTCGCCTACGGCACCGCGGCCGCCCTCGTCCTGGGCCCGCTGTTCTTCCCCACCGTCTCCCCCCTCGTCGGCACCCTCGCCGCGTTCGGCACCTTCGGCGTCGGCTTCATCGCCCGCCCGCTGGGCTCGGTGTTCTTCGGGCACATCGGCGACCGGCTGGGCCGCCGCCCCGTACTCGTCTTCTCGCTGCTGCTGACGGGCATCGCCACCGTCGCCGTCGGCTTCGTCCCCACCTACCAGCGGATCGGCGTCGCCGCCCCGCTGCTGCTGCTCGTACTGCGCTTCCTCCAGGGTCTGGGAGTCGGCGGCGAATGGGGCGGCGCCGTACTGCTCACCACCGAACACGCCCCCGCCCATCGCCGGGTGCTGTGGTCGAGCTTTCCCCAGACCGGCCCGTCCGTGGGATTCCTGCTGGCCAACGGCATCACCCTGACCCTCTCGGCGACCCTCCCCGACGACCAGTTCCTGTCCTGGGGCTGGCGCGTGCCGTTCTGGGCGGCGGGCGTCCTGGCCGCGGCCGGCCTGCTGCTGCGCACCCAGCTGGCCGAGACCCCGGACTTCCGGGCGCTCACCGAGAACAAGAACCGCGCGACGCTCCCCTTCACCGAGGTCGTCCGCGGCCACTGGCGGCTCGTCCTGCTCACCGCCGGCGGGCTCTCCATCGGCTATTCCGTCTTCTACACGGTCACCACCTGGTCCCTCGCCTACGGCACCGAGCACCTCGGCGTCGACCGCACCCTCATGCTCGGCTGCGTCATGGTGGCGGTCGCCGTCTCCGGCGCGGCCACCCCCGTCGTCGCCCTCCTCGGCGACCGCTTCGGCCGCCGCACCCTGTGCCTGACCGGCTGCACCGCCGTGGCCCTGTGGATGTTCCCCCTCATGGGCCTGCTGCGCACCGGGCGCCCCCTGCTGATGCTGCTGGGCTTCGTCGTCGCGATGCTGGCCTTCATCACCGCCTTCGGCGTGGTCGGCGCGTATGTGCCCGAGCTCTACGAGGCCAGGGTGCGCTGCACCGGGGCCTCCGTCGGCTACAACCTCGCCGGCGTGCTCGGCGGTGCCGTCACCCCGCTGGTGGCGACCGCGACGGCCGGGTCGGGCGGGCCGCCCTGGGGTGTCGCCGCCTATCTCACCGGCATCGCCCTGCTGAGCCTGGGCTGCTTCCTGCTGCTGCCCGAGACCCACCCCGCCGCGCTCGCCTCCCGTCCGGCCACCGACCCCGCCCCGGCCTGAATTCCGTCAGACGCGGGCGCTCCGGCTGTCCTGTTCCCGCTCCCCCTCCGGGGAGCGGGCCTCCAGAGCCTCGGCCCGCGCCTGCCCGGCCGAGGCGCGCAGGCTGGTGATCGTGGTGACGATCAGCACGGCACAGATGACGCCGAGCGAGACCGGGATGCTGATCTCGGGGACCGCGACGCCGCTCTCGTGCAGGGCGTGCAGAACCAGCTTGACGCCGATGAAGCCGAGGATGACCGACAGGCCGTAGGAGAGGTGGACCAGCTTCTTCAGCAGCCCGCCTATCAGGAAGTACAGCTGTCGCAGACCCATGAGCGCGAAGGCGTTGGCGGTGAAGACGATGTACGGGTCCTGGGTGAGGCCGAAGATCGCCGGTATGGAGTCGAGGGCGAAGAGCACGTCCGTCGTACCGATCGCCAGCATGACGATCAGCATCGGGGTCATCAGCCGCTTGCCGTTCTCCACGATGAACAGCTTGGTGCCGTGGTAACGGTCGGTGGAGGGGAAGCGGCGCTCGACCAGCTTCAGGAAGCGGTTCTCCTCGAACTCTTCCTCCTCCTCGTCGGCCCGCGCCTCCTGGATCAGCTTCCAGGCCGTCCAGACCAGGAAGGCCCCGAAGAGATAGAAGATCCAGGAGAAGTTGGCGATGATCGCGGCGCCGGCACCGATGAAGGCGGCCCGCAGCACCAGGGCTATGAGCACGCCGACCATGAGCACTCGCTGCTGGTAGATCGACGGCACCGAGAACTTCGCCATGATCAGGACGAAGACGAAGAGATTGTCGACGCTCAGCGACTTCTCGGTGATGAAGCCCGCGAAGAACTCACCGGCGGGCTGCCCGCCCCCGAAGACGAGGAGCCCCAGCCCGAAGAGCCCCGCCAGGACCACCCAGACCGCCGTCCAGACCCCGGCCTCCTTGAGGGAGACCTCATGAGGCTTGCGGCCTCCGATGAAGAAGTCGGCGGCGACGAGGGCGCACAGACCGAGGATGGTCAGCACCCACAGGGTCAAGGAGACGTCCACTGTTCCTCCGGCACGTCGTACGGGCGTACGGCAAGTCCTCAGAACAGTACAGGAAGAGCCAAGGAATAGTAAAGAGAATCCCAAAACAGCAGGTCGGTGTGGGTTGGTTGCCAGTCAGATGCCGTACGCGCGCCGCGCCTGGCCGACCTGCCGCAGCACCTGCCCGACGACATCGCTCCCCGCGGGCACCCGCGACGGCTCGTACGTCCAGGCGTGCCCGACCCACGGGTCGGCGAGGTGGTCGTCCGGCACCGGCGTGATCCTCAGCAGCGAGCGCCACAACGGGTCCAGCACGGGCCCGTAGGCCCGCGCGTCGTCCCGGTCGGCCACCATCAGCAGATGGACGCCCACGGACGGCCCCTCGTCCGCCAGATAGCGCAGCTGGGTGACGGCACGGTCGTCGAAACCGTGCGGGAAGTCGTTGACGATCAGCAGCTGCTCGCCCGTGTCGAGGTCCGGGGGCAGCGAGTCCAGGGCGCGGTTGCGCACCGCCATCTGCACCAGGTCGACCCTGCGGGTCAGGCGTGCCAGCACGTCCGACACCCCGCGCGCACCGGTGGAAGGCGGCTCCTTCAGCGCCCCGCTCTCCAACAGCGGAGCCAGGGCCGGGCCCGCCGCTCCGGCCGGGTCGATGACGTGGAGCGTGTAGTCCCCCACGGGGTGGACGGCCAGCAGCCGCACGGCGTGCGCGACCGCGCAGTCCATGGCCAGCCTGCGCAGCTCGGCCGAGTCCGGCAGGCCCGCGTCCCGGCCGCCGGACCGGCCCGCGTCGATCCACAGGCCGCGCTCCAGCGGCAGCCGCACCAGCATGGGAATGCGCAGGCCGGGGCGCTCCGGCAGGTGCAGATCACCCAGCCGCAGCGCCATCGGGGCCGACAGCGGCACCTGGTAGCCCTGCCAGACGGGGCTGTCCCAGCGGGCGTAGGCGGGCGGCAGGGCGTGCTCGACGACCTCGGCCTCCGCGACGAGCTGGGCGAGGTCCCGGTCGAGCACGGACCGCGCCCGGTCGACCAGCTCGGCGTGGCGGGCGCGGGCCTCCTCGCGGGCCGTGTCCGCCGCCGGGCCGACGCGGGTGGCGGGATCGGAGAGGACCCGGTCCAGCTCCTGCTCCAGACGGGACTCCGCGAAGTCGACCGCGCTGCGGTAGGCGGCGACCGTCCGGGTCAGGTCCTCGAACATGCCCCAGACCTGGTTGTAGAGCCGCTCGTCCATGGACCAGCCGGTGGCGTCGCCCGCGACGGGCCCCGGCGTTCCCGTCCCGGACGTTCCGGGCCCGGACGTTCCAGTGCCAGGCGTTCCGGGCTCGTCGGCCGGGGCGCGGTCAGGGTGCCGGTCCGTGGCCGGGGACGCCGACGCCAGTGCCGGCTCGCGCGGCGCCGAGGACGGCGTCGAGGACGGCTCCGGGCCCGCCGCCGGGGCCTGCGGCCCGCTCTGGCGGCGCGGGTGCCGGTAGCTGATGGGGCCGGCGGAGGGCGGGGCCGCCTGGGCCCGTACCGCGGCCCGGTCCTGCGTGGCGGCGGACTCGGGCGCGGCCAGGGCCGGTACAGCGGCGGACCCGCCCTCGTCCCGGCCGCGCGCGGCGCCGGTCCCGGTCGCGGCCGCGTCACCCCGCTCCGGCACGTCGGCCGCCGGGGGCGCGCCGTCGCCGGGCGCAGTTTCGGCGCAGGCCGGCTCGACGTGAGCGGGCTCGATGTGAGCGGGCTCGATGTGAGCGGGCTCGGCTGGTGCCGACTCGACGCGGGCCTGCTCGACGCGAGCCGGCTCGCTACGGACAGGCGGTGCCGCGACCGCGCGGGCCATGCCCCGGGCTACCGCCTCGTCGATGCCGGCGGCCAGCTCGGCCGCCCCGGGCAGGCCCTGGTCGTGGAGCATCGCGGCCAGGCCTCCCGCGTACCCCTGGCCGACCGCGCGCACCTTCCAGGCGCCCTGCCGGCGGTAGAGCTCAAGGGCGACGACCGCCGACTCGGCGTCCAGCCCGGTGACCGTATAGCTGGCGATCTCGGTGCCGTCCGTGCCCGTCACGGCGAGGAACGGGGCCGCGATGGCGCCGAAGCGCGCCGGGGCCGACGTCACGGACGGGAGGGCGAGCACCACGGTGAGCCGGTGGGCGGCCTCCGGGACGGCGTCCAGGTCGACCGCCATCCGGTGTTCCGCGGCGGCCTGTCCGGACACCTCCAGCCCGGGGAGCCTCGGCGAGGCGGGGTGCGCGACCCACTGGGCGTCGGTCACCCTGCCGTCCGCGTCGCCCAGCGTCGCACCCGCCACCACCGGGTGGCCCGCCGAGACCCGGATCTCCAGTCGAGTACCGGGCAGTGGGTGGTTCTGCCCCCGCACCAGCTCGGCCGTCATCGCCGCTTCCCCCTATGTCGCGCCATGTCGTGCTCGTCGTGTCGTGCCGCCCTCGTCCGCGAGGGCGGTTACAGAACCGCCTGGATCTCCGCCAGCAGGTCCTGGAACGTCCGGCCGTTGGCCGGGGTGCCGATGGCCGTCATCTGCCAGCCGTCGCCCACGCGGTGCACCTTGGCCATGATCTGCGCGGTGTACGGGCCGCCGCCGTCCAGGGTGTAGCGGGCCAGCTCCTGGCCGGTGGTCTCGTCGACCAGGCGGCAGAAGGCGTTGCGGACCTCGGCGAAGGTCTGGCCGGTGAACGAGTTCACCGTGAACACGATCTGATTGATGTGCACCGGGACGCGCTGGAGGTCGACGAGGATCGACTCGTCGTCACCGCCCTGACCGGCGCCGCCGACCAGGTTGTCGCCGGTGTGGCGCACCGAGCCGTCCTTGCTGACGAGCTGCTGGAAGAAGGCCACGTCGACCGGCTGCTTGTCGGCGAAGAGCACCGCCGACGCGTCGAGGTCGATCTCCTTCGTCCGCGTCCCGAACAGCCCGCGGCGGGGGGCCGCCTGCCAGCCCAGCCCCATCCGCACCGCGGTCAGGGTGCCCCCGTCGGCCTTCTGAAGGCTGATGCCCTGGCCCTTGGACAAGTTGACCGTCACGCGCAGTCCCTCTCTCGTTGGCTGTGCCCCCGGGGCCGCACGTGTTTCGTGCGGCCGTCTTCACATACGACCCTATGCACACGCGACGGTCGCGTACGCGTCCGGGAGGGGTTTGTGGCGGTCTTGCAACATGCTCCGTACCAGGTCGGACAGCCTGGGATATGCTGTCGCGCCGCTCGTCAGGCCAGCCCCGCCTCGCGCATCTGCCGCAGCTCCTTCTTCAGCTCGCCCACCTCGTCACGCAGCCGTGCGGCGACCTCGAACTGGAGCTCCGCCGCGGCGGCGCGCATACGGTCGGTCATGTCCTCGATGAGCTGGGCCAGTTCCGCGGCGGGGCGGTCCGTGAGCACCGCTTCCGCGGCCTTCGCCTTGCCCTTGCCCTTGGCGGCCTTCCCCTTGCCGGCCGGAGCCGTCGGGACGGGGGCCTTCGCCTGGTCCTTGCCGGGCTTGCGGTAGCCCGTGCCCAGCAGCTCCTCGGTGTCGAGCTCCTCGCGGGCGAGGGAGGCCACGATGTCGCCGATCTTCTTGCGGAGCGGCTGGGGGTCGATGCCCCGCTCCTTGTTGTAGGCGATCTGCTTCTCGCGACGGCGGTTGGTCTCGTCGATGGCCTTCTCCATCGCGGGAGTGATCTTGTCGGCGTACATATGGACCTGTCCGGAGACATTGCGCGCCGCGCGGCCGATGGTCTGGATCAGGGACGTCCCGGAGCGCAGGAATCCCTCCTTGTCGGCGTCGAGGATGGCCACCAGCGACACCTCGGGCAGGTCGAGGCCCTCGCGCAGCAGGTTGATGCCGACCAGGACGTCGAACTCGCCGGCGCGCAGCTCGCGCAGCAGCTCGACCCGGCGCAGCGTGTCGACGTCGCTGTGGAGGTAGCGCACCTGGATGCCGAGCTCCAGGAAGTAGTCGGTGAGGTCCTCGGCCATCTTCTTGGTGAGGGTGGTCACGAGGACGCGCTCGTCGCGCTCGGTGCGGGTGCGGATCTCGTGGACCAGGTCGTCGATCTGGCCCTCGGTCGGCTTGACGACGACCTCGGGGTCGACGAGACCGGTGGGACGGATGATCTGCTCGACGAAGCCGTCGCCGCGCGAGAGCTCGTAGGGGCCGGGCGTCGCGGAGAGGTAGACGGTCTGGCCGATGCGCTCGGTGAACTCCTCCCACTTCAGCGGGCGGTTGTCCATGGCGGACGGCAGGCGGAAACCGTGCTCGACGAGCGTGCGCTTGCGGGACGCGTCGCCCTCGTACATCGCGCCGATCTGCGGGACGGTGACGTGCGACTCGTCGATGACGAGGAGGAAGTCCTCGGGGAAGTAGTCGAGGAGGGTGTTGGGCGGGGAGCCGGGCTCGCGGTCGTCCATGTGCAGCGAGTAGTTCTCGATGCCCGAGCAGGATCCGACCTGGCGCATCATCTCGATGTCGTAGGTGGTGCGCATGCGCAGCCGCTGGGCCTCCAGGAGCTTGCCCTGCTTCTCCAGCTGGGCGAGGCGCTCCTCCAGCTCGCGCTCGATGCCCGCGATGGCCTTCTCCATCCGCTCCGCGCCGGCGACGTAGTGGCTGGCGGGGAAGACGTAGAGCTCCTGGTCGTCGGAGATGACCTCGCCGGTGAGCGGGTGGAGCGTGGAGAGCGCCTCGATCTCGTCGCCGAACATCTCGATGCGGACGGCCAGTTCCTCGTAGACCGGGAAGATCTCGATGGTGTCGCCGCGCACCCGGAAGGTGCCCCGGGTGAAGGCCAGGTCGTTGCGCGTGTACTGGATCTCGACGAAGCGGCGCAGCAGCGTGTCGCGGTCGATCTCCTCGCCGACCTTCAGCGGCACCATGCGGTCCACGTACTCCTGCGGCGTACCCAGGCCGTAGATGCAGGAGACCGATGCCACGACGATCACGTCACGCCGGGTGAGCAGCGAGTTCGTGGCGGAGTGGCGCAGCCGCTCGACCTCCTCGTTGATCGAGGAGTCCTTCTCGATGTAGGTGTCCGACTGCGGGACGTAGGCCTCGGGCTGGTAGTAGTCGTAGTACGACACGAAGTATTCGACGGCGTTGTTGGGCAGCAACTCGCGGAACTCGTTGGCGAGCTGGGCCGCGAGGGTCTTGTTGGGCGCCATGACGAGGGTGGGCCGCTGCAGCTTCTCGATCATCCACGCGGTGGTGGCCGACTTGCCGGTGCCGGTCGCGCCGAGGAGGACGACGTCCTTCTCCCCCGCGCGAATGCGGCGCTCCAGCTCCGCGATGGCCGTCGGCTGGTCGCCGCTGGGCTGGAAGGGGCTGACGACCTCGAAGGGCGCCACCTTGCGTTCGATCTTGGATACGGGCCGCATGAGACCACCGTACGGCCCACCACTGACAACGGCCTCGTCTCCCGTCCCCCGCCCCGTTCTCCCACCGGTCACGAGGCGAACGCCGGGCGAAATGTCGGCAAAGGGTCTCCGGCTCCGGCTGCCCCGGCGCTCGCGATCACGTACACGTTTGCTGTACCACTTTCCGTGCAGCAGGTACGACGTTCCGTGCACAGGTACGACGTTCCGTACGCGAGGGCCGGCGGCGCGACGGGCGTCCCGGCCCCGGACGCCGCGAGGAGCCCCCATGCGCATCCGCATCGCCCCCGCCGTGACCGGTGTGCTCGCCGGTCTGTCCCTCTCGACGCTCGCCTCCGTGCCCGCCCCCGGGGTCGCCGCGGCGACCGTGCGCGCCGCCGCCGAGGGCCCGGCCGCGCCCGTCGTCATCGGACACCGCGGGGTGCCCGCCGAGGCGCCGGAGAACACCCTGGCCTCGATCGACAGAGCGGCCCGGCTGGGCACCGTCTGGGTGGAGAACGATGTCCAGCGCACCAAGGACGGCGCCCTGATCGTCATGCACGACACCACCTTGGAGCGCACCACGGACGCCAAGCGGCGCTACCCCGCACGCGCCCCCTGGAAGGTCGCGGACTTCACGCTCGACGAGATCGAGAAGCTGGACGCCGGCAGCTGGTACGACAGCCGTTTCACCGGCGAACGGGTGCCCACGCTCGACCGCTATCTGCGCCGGGTCGACCACAACCACCAGAAGCTGCTGCTGGAGGTGAAGGCCCCGGAGCTCTACCCGGGGATCGAGCGGCAGATCGTGGCCGAGCTGCGCCGCTCCGGCTGGCTGGACCGGCCGCACATCGACGAGGGGCTGGTCGTCCAGAGCTTCAGCGCGCCGTCCCTGAAGACGCTGCACAAGCTCCGCCCCGACCTCAAGAAGGGCTTCCTGGGCGCCCCGAAGGCGGCCGACCTCCGCTCGTACGCCGAATTCGCCGACCAGATCAACCCGGACCACACGCGGATCACCGCCGACTGGGTCACCGCCGCCCATGCCCTCAACGGCCCGCACGGGCGGCGGCTCGAGGTCTGCGCGTGGACCGTCGACGACGAGGAGAAGGCGGTGGACCTCGCCCGGATGGGCGTGGACGGCATCATCAGCAACGCCCCCCACGTCATCGCCGCCGCCCTGGACGACGACGGGGACGACCCGTCCCTCCTGAACGACGACGCCCGGCCCGGCCCGGACCCGGCCGGCGCCCCCGCCGACGAGGACGCGCCCCTCGACGACGCCGTCTGAGCCCCGGGGCCCCGGCAGGGGGCGCCCGGCCACGCTCTACGCTGGAGGGCGTGACGGACTCCGAGCGCCCCCTGCCGCCCGGCCCCCGGGCCTGGGCGTGGTCGACGACCGACTCGCCCGTCGGTCCCCTGGGCCTCGCCGCGACCCCGGACGGCCTGCTGAGCGTCGTCTTCCACGCCGACGCCGGCACGATCGAACGGACCCTGCCCCACCTGGAACGGCACCTGGGCGCCGCCCCCATGGCGGCGCCCTCCGCCTGCCACGACGTCCTCACCGAGGCCGCGGAGCAGCTCCGGGCCTACTTCGCGGGCCGCCTCCGCGTCTTCTCCGTGCCCCTGGACTGGTCCCTCACCTCCGGCTTCAACCGCCGCACCCTGCGCGAGCTCCTCGCCCACGTCCCCTACGGCACGGTCGTCGCCTACCAGGACCTCGCCACCCGCCTGGGCGACCCCGGCGCGGCCCGCGCGGTCGGCGTGGCCATGGGAAGCAATCCGCTGCCCATCGTGGTGCCCTGCCACCGCGTCATCGGGAGCGACGGCGGCCTGGGCGGCTTCGGCCCCGGCCTGGAGGCCAAGCGGGTCCTGCTGTCGCTGGAAGGGGTCCTTCCGGAGCCGCTGTTCTAAGCCACGCCGCTCTGAACCCCGCCGTTCCGGACCTCGCCGTTCCGCGCCCCGCCGCTCCGGACCGCCGCTGCCGAGGGATGCTGGAAGCGGGAGATGGTGCGCCATGCGTACGGGCAACGAACCCATGACGGCGCGCAGCCCGCTGCGGCTGCGGTGCGGGCTGGCGTCCTTCGGGCTGGTGTGGACGGCCGCCGGGACGGCGCTCTTCGCGCTGGCGGGGCGGCCGGGGTGGGCGATCGCGTGCGGGGTGGTGATGCTCGTGACCGTGGTCGACCTGGTCGTGATCGTCCGGCACATCCGGCAGGGGCCGCACTACCAGCCGGGCCGGGACGTCCCACCGTATGAGCCCGTCAAGCCTCCAAACCACCCCGGAAGGAATTCCTAGCCCTATTTCCTGGCCCTGTGCGGCTCCCTGGCCCTGTACGGCTTCCTAGCCCTGTGCGGCCGGCGGCTCGGCGCGGGCCGCCAGGAAGCGGCGGGCCTCGGCCGTCCGCTCCTCCCGCTGCTCCGGCGAGAGGCGCTCCCAGGCCTCCCGGGCGGTCTCCACGCTCTCGGTGAGCGCGTCGGAGTACGCGCCGACCCGTACCGCCTCATGGAGGCGCATCCGGCCGGAGAGGACCTCCTGGGCCATCTCCCGCAGGACCTCACCGCCGCTGCCGCCGGCGAGGTGCCGAAGCGCCTCGTGGACGACGCGGGCCCGGGCCCGGTCGCGGCCGGGAGTCACGAATTCCTCGAATCCGACGTGGTGCTCCGGCATTCCGCCGCCGCTCCTTCTCTCCCGGCGTCAGACCGCCGGGTGGTCGTACCCCGTACGCGGCAACGGAAAGGCGCCGAGGGAGGCCGCGATCTCGCCGCCCGTGCGCCCGATCGCCGCGCAGCCGACGTTCATGGCCACTTGCGCCGCGTTGAGGAGATTGGTCATCGCGGTCCATTCCTTGAGGACGGTCTCCGCCTCGGCGGCGCCGAGCGCGTATCCCATCGCGGCGCCCCATCCGGTCCATCCGGAGGCGGCGGAGGCCGCGATGGCGATGGACAGGGTGATGAGCGCGTCCAGCATCGCGCCGAGGCACGCGGCGACGGCCTCGCCCGTGTACGCCACCGACCGGGCGATCTCCCGGTATTCGTCGTCGATCGCGTACAGGGCGTCCCGCGCGTCCTCCAGGTTCTTGCGCAGGGCCTCGAAGTAGCCGTGCGCGGCGTCGGCCGCGTTGCCCTGCCAGCTCACGCGGACGGCCCCGGTGCCGGACCCGAGGTTCCTGGCGAGGGCGTCGCAGGAATGCCCCAGGTTCCGCCAGACGTCGGCGCACCGGGCATACGCCTCCCAGTCCCCGGCGAGGGCGTGCTTCGCGTATTCCATCGGGTCGCCCGGCACCATCAGCTCGGCCAGTTTCAGGAACCATCCGGCCGGGCTGAGGAAGTCCCCGACGTCGTTGACGGGTTTCAGCGGATGGACGAACTCCGCGGGCTTCCGGGGCGGGGTGAGGTGCCGGGTCGGCTCGGCCACGTCGGCGAAGTCCATGACCGGGTCAGCGCCCCGCCCGGCCGTGGGCCGTGTCCCGGCCGTAGGCCGCGTCCGTCTCGGCGGCGACCGCGAGGTCGGTGCGCCGGTAGTACGAGGCCGCGGCGCCCAGTTCCCGCGCCGACTCCCCGAGTACGGCGGTCAGCCGGTCGAGGGTGCGCAGCACGGTGTCCCGCACGTCGGTGTGCTGTCCCGCGAGCAATCCCAGCAGTCCGTGTTCCATGAAGTCGAGCGAGGTGAATCCCTTGGTGTAGGAGGCCATTTCCGAGGCGTCCTGCGCGCCCCTGCCCACCTGCCGGGAGAATGCCTCCAGCCGTCCCGTCTCCACCTGAAGTCGCCCGGACACAGCAGCCCTTTCTCCGTCGATGTGAATCCGGTCAATGTGAGCGCACGTCACGGCGACACGCATGCCAGCAGGAAGCACGCCAGCATGCCCATGCCTCCCACCCTGCGCAGCCATCGGACGTGTTCCGCCACCTCGGCCCTGCGCAGCATTTCCCGGACCGCCTTGAACTGCCCGATGGTCCTGGGGTGGAATCCGGCGACGACGAGCATGACGCCGTGGGCCATGACCGGAAGCGCCATGAAGAGAAGGATCAGCCACTCCCAGAAGGCGCGCGGGCTGATGAGGGAATAGGAGCCCCATTCCCGGTACACCTTCACCCGTTCCCCGGGGACGTACGCGCCGTCGATCTCGGCGTCCGTCAGCACCGCGCCGCCGTCCGCGGGGCGGAACACCCCGTCGCAGCTGGTGCCTTCATGGCCACTGCCCCGGTGCGTGGTTTGGCAGTGACCGATGGTCATGGTCCCCTGGTGGTCCGCGAAGCCGAAGGCCTTCACCGCGGACGTGGCGGTGAACTCCATGAGCAGCAGTCCGGCCACGACGAGACAGACCCCGCCGAGGCGGGTCTTGATCCTCGGCCGGGGTGTGGGCGCGAAGGGACTCGCGCCGAGCAGTTCCGGCATGGCCATGGTCGTCGTTCCCCTTCGGAGCAGCCGCGCTGTGACGCCGTTCGGGGCGACACGCTAGCGACGCGGAGGGGAAGTGATGACGCGGTGCGGCGGCCCGACGACCGCTCGCGTCAGCGGCGTACGAACGCGGAGGGCCCGTACGAAGGGCTCGCCGAGAGCCGGACGAGGCGCCGCCGCCCGTCGGCGGTGCTCACCCCGTCTCACCCGATCTGATGAACGGCTCAGCCGGACCGCTTCGCCGCCCGCTCGCGCAGCTGCTCCCAGACGGCCCTGACCTGGGGCTCCAGCGCCTCCAGCGGGCCGTCGTTGTCGATGACGAGGTCCGCCACGGCCAGGCGCTCCTCCCGTGTGGCCTGGGCGGCCATCCGGGCGCGGGCCTCGTCGGGGGTCATGCCCCGCAGCCGGACGAGCCGCTCCAGCCGGGTGTCGGTGCCGGCGTCGATGACCACCACCAGGTCGTAGAGAGGGGCGAGCCCGTTCTCGGCGAGGAGGGGGACGTCGTGGACGACGACGGCGTCCGGGCCGGCGGCGGCCTCCAGCTCGGCCGAGCGGGCGCGGACCAGGGGGTGCACGATGGCGTTGAGGGCGGCGAGCCGGTCCTTGTCGGCGAAGACGACGGCGCCCAGCGCGGGCCGGTCGAGGGTGCCCTCGGCGGTGAGGACGCCGGGGCCGAACTCGGCGACCACCGCCGCGAGTCCGGGCGTGCCCGGCTCCACCACTTCCCTCGCGATGCGGTCCGAGTCGACGACGACCGCTCCGTACGACGCGAGGAGCCGCGACACCTCGCTCTTGCCCGCGCCGATCCCGCCCGTGAGGCCCACCTTCAGCATGGGCCCCACGCTATCGGGCCGGGTGTCAGCGGCCTCCGTCACCCTCCCGGTCGGCGAGGAAACGCTCGAATTCGGCGCCCAGTTCATCGGCGGAGGGCAGTTCGACGGGCTCGGCGACGAGGTTGCCCCGGGTCTCGGCCCCGGCCACCGCGTCGTACTGGTGCTCAAGGCCCCGGACGAGCGCGATCAGCTCCTCGTCGCCCTCGCCGAGCTGGCGCTCGATCTCCTCCTGGGTGCGGTGCGCCGCGGTGCGCAGAGCGTGCGCGGCGTCGGGCAGGACCAGCCCCGTGGCGGCGGTGACCGCCTCCAGGGCCGTCAGCGCCGCGTCGGGGTAGGGCGAGCGGGCGACGTAGTGGGGGACGTGGGCGGCGACGCCCAGGACGTCGTGGCCGGCCTCGGCGAGGCGGTACTCGACGAACGACTCGGCGCTGCCGGGCACCTGGGCCTCGTCGAAGTAGCTGCGGTGACCGGGCATCAGGTCCGTGCGGTTGCCGTGAGGGGTGATGCCGACGGGCCGGGTGTGGGGGACGCCCATGGGGATGCCGTGGAAGTTGACGGCCAGCCGTACGCGGAGCCGCTCCACGAGCAGGCGTACGGCGGCGGCGAAGCGCTCCCACTCCACGTCCGGCTCGGGGCCGGTGAGCAGGAGGAACGGGGCGCCCGTGGCGTCCTGCACCAGGTACAGCTCCAGCTTCGGCGTCTCGTACTCGGTCCAGCGGTCGCGCTGGAACGTCAGCAGCGGGCGCCGCGCGCGGTAGTCGATGAGCCGGTCGTGGTCGAAGCGGGCCACGACCTGGTGCGGCAGGTCGCCCAGCAGCCGCTTGACGATCAGCTCGCCCGTCTCACCGGCGTCGATATAGCCCTCGAAGTGGTAGAGCATGACCAGTCCGGCCGTGTCCTGGGCCAGAGCCAGGTCGGCCACGGCGAGCCCCTTGGGCTCCCATTCGTACAAACCCTGCGGATCCATCACGGTGACCGTTCCTCCTCATGTTCCTTGGGAGAGAACGCTCTTGAGGGCCGTGACCATTCCCGCCCCGGCCCAAAGGACCGAGGGCGGGCAAACGCGCGTAAGGCCCGCTCTCCAAGGAGAGCGGGCCTTACGTCGGTCAGCTATTCAGCTGCGCTGTCGGTCAGAGCCTCAGCTCTGGCCGCCGGCGAGCTTCTCGCGCAGGGCGGCGAGAGCCTCGTCCGACGCCAGGGCGCCGGAGGTGTCGGCCGACTCCGAGGAGTACGAGCCACCGGCCGGAGCGGCCTGCGCGGCGTCCTGGTCACCGGCGGCGGCAGCCTCGGCGTCCGCCTCGCGGGACTTGATGACCTGCGCCTGGTGCTGCTCGAAGCGCTGCTGCGCCTCGGCGTACTGGCGCTCCCACTCCTCGCGCTGCTTCTCGTAGCCCGGCAGCCAGTCGTTGGCCTCGGGGTCGAAGCCCTCGGGGTAGATGTAGTTGCCCTGGTCGTCGTAGGACGCGGCCATGCCGTACAGGGTCGGGTCGAACTCGACCACGGACGGGTCGGCACCGAAGGACTCGTTGGCCTGCTTCAGCGAGAGGCTGATGCGACGACGCTCGAGGTCGATGTCGATGACCTTGACGAAGATCTCGTCGTTGACCTGGACGACCTGCTCCGGGATCTCCACGTGGCGCTCGGCCAGCTCGGAGATGTGGACCAGGCCCTCGATGCCCTCGTCGACGCGCACGAACGCACCGAACGGAACGAGCTTGGTGACCTTACCCGGGACGACCTGACCGATCTGGTGGGTCCGGGCGAACTGCTGCCACGGGTCTTCCTGGGTGGCCTTGAGCGACAGGGAGACGCGCTCGCGGTCCATGTCGACGTCCAGGACCTCGACCGTGACCTCCTGGCCGACCTCGACGACCTCGGACGGGTGGTCGATGTGCTTCCAGGACAGCTCGGAGACGTGGACGAGACCGTCGACGCCGCCCAGGTCCACGAAGGCACCGAAGTTGACGATGGAGGAGACGACGCCGGAGCGCACCTGACCCTTCTGGAGGGTGGTGAGGAAGGTCTGGCGGACCTCGCTCTGGGTCTGCTCCAGCCAGGCGCGGCGGGACAGGACCACGTTGTTGCGGTTCTTGTCCAGCTCGATGATCTTGGCCTCGAGCTCCTTGCCCACGTAGGGCTGGAGGTCGCGGACACGACGCATCTCGACCAGGGAGGCCGGCAGGAAGCCACGGAGGCCGATGTCGAGGATGAGACCACCCTTGACGACCTCGATGACGGTACCGGTGACGATGCCGTCCTCTTCCTTGATCTTCTCGATGGTGCCCCAGGCACGCTCGTACTGGGCGCGCTTCTTCGAGAGGATCAGGCGACCTTCCTTGTCCTCCTTCTGGAGAACAAGGGCCTCGATCTCGTCGCCGACCTTGACGACCTCGTTCGGGTCGACGTCGTGCTTGATCGAGAGCTCGCGGGAGGGGATGACACCCTCGGTCTTGTAACCGATGTCGAGCAGGACCTCGTCCCGGTCGACCTTCACGATGACGCCGTCGACGATGTCGCCGTCGTTGAAGTACTTGATCGTCTCGTCGATCGCGGCGAGGAAGGCTTCCTCGTTACCGATGTCGTTGACCGCAACCTGCGGGGTGGTGGCGGTGGTCTCGGTGCTGCTCGTCATGTGGGAAAGGGCTCCGGTACGGACATTGAAGTCGTAGGTACTGCTACGCCGAGAGCCCGTATCGCACTGCCGAAGCCGGACAGCCTTGGAGGCGCACTCTCCGTAAAGAGCTTCTGACCCGGCGGAACCGGGAGCGCCTCGACAACCGAGGGGACATACAACAAGTGCGAGCGCGGCCTGCTACGTCTGAGGCGCGCAGGCCCGCGGCGCAACTTGTAGCATACGGGGGCAGCCGGACACGGTCAATGCGCGAAGGCGCACACCCGGGACGAATCGCGGCAATTCCGGCACAACTCGGGTCGTGCGAGGCCACGAGGGCCCCGAAGCACCCCCGCACGCCACCCCCGGGACCGCCCGGAGGGCTCCGTGCCGTCATGCTCGGGCGAGAACCTGCAAAGATCGAGCGCGACCGCCGGGATGATCAGATGACCCAAGAATACGAGCCCGAGGCCACCCGCCGTGAGAGCGGCGAGACCGAGAGCAGCCGGGCCAGTCGTGGCTGGTGGGACCGCAACGCGGACGAGTACCAGAACGAGCACGGCGGCTTCCTCGGCGACGACCGCTTCGTCTGGGGGCCGGAGGGCCTCGACGAGGCGGAGGCCGCCCTGCTGGGCCCGGCGGAGTCGCTGGGGGGCCTGGACGTCCTGGAGATCGGCGCCGGCGCGGCCCAGTGCTCGCGCTGGCTGGCCGGGCGGGGCGCCCGCCCCGTGGCCCTCGACCTGTCCCACCGGCAGCTCCAGCACGCCCTGCGGATCGGCGCGGACTTCCCCCTCGTGGAGGCCGACGCCTGCGCCCTGCCCTTCGCGGACGGCTCCTTCGACCTGGCCTGCTCGGCCTACGGGGCGATTCCCTTCGTCGCCGACCCGGTGCGGCTGATGCGCGAGGTGCGGCGGGTGCTGCGGCCCGGCGGCCGCTGGGTGTTCTCCGTGACCCACCCCATCCGCTGGGCGTTCCCGGACGAGCCCGGGCCCGAGGGGCTGTCCGTGGCCGCGTCGTACTTCGACCGCACGCCGTACGTGGAGCAGGACGAGACGGGACGGGCGGTCTATGTGGAGCACCACCGCACGATCGGCGACCGGGTGCGCGACGTGGTGGCGGCGGGCTTCCGACTGGTCGACCTGGTCGAGCCGGAGTGGCCCGCGTGGAACCAGCAGGAGTGGGGCGGCTGGTCCCCGCTGCGGGGGCATCTGATTCCGGGGACGGCGATCTTCGTGTGCGAGCGCGACTGACCCTGCGGGTGGCTTCCGGGGACGGCGGGTTCCCGAGACGGCGGTTTGTCGACCGCGGGCCGCCGATGGCTGATCGCGCAGTTCCCCGCGCCCCTTACGGGGCGCATCCGATACGGGGTGTGTCCGGGCCTGGGCGAGACTTAGGCACGTGATCCGCACCGACGCTCTCGCCCAGTTGCCCGTACGCACCGCCCTTCCCGCGCTCGTCCGCGCGCTGGACGGGCACGGGGCGGCCGTGCTGTGCGCGCCGCCCGGTACCGGCAAGACGACGCTCGTACCGCTGGCGCTGGCGGGCCTGACGGGTTCCGGGCCGGTACGCCGCGTCCTGGTCGCCGAGCCCCGCCGTATCGCCGCGCGCGCCGCCGCGCGGCGCATGGCGTGGCTGCTGGGCGAGGAGGCCGGCGGCCGGGTCGGCTTCACCGTGCGCGGCGAGCGCAGGGCCGGGCCCTCGACCGTGGTGGAGGTCGTCACCACCGGTGTCCTGCTCCAGCGTCTCCAGCGCGACCCGGAGCTCGCCGGAGTCGACGTCGTGGTGCTCGACGAGTGCCACGAGCGGCATCTGGACGCCGACACGGCGGCCGCCTTCCTCCTGGACGTCCGGGCCGCGCTGCGCCCGGAGCTGCGTCTGGTGGCCGCGTCGGCGACGACGGACGCCGAGGGCTGGGCCCGGCTGCTGGGCGGCGCGCCGGTGGTGGAGGCGCGGGGGGTGTCGCACCCCGTGGAGGTGGTGTGGGCGCCGCCGGAGCGCGCGATACGGCCGCCGCACGGCATGCGCGTGGATCCCGCGCTGCTGGAGCACGTGGCCGCCGTGGTGCGGCGGGCGCTGCGCGAGCGGGAGGGCGACGTGCTGTGCTTCCTGCCCGGTGTGGGCGAGATCGGCCGGGTGGCCGGGCTCCTCGGCGCGGGCCCCGGCGGGGCGGAGGTGCTCCAGGTGCACGGGCGGGCCCCGGCCGCCGTGCAGGACGCGGTGCTGGCCGGTGGCACCGGTGCGCGGCGCGTGGTGCTGGCGACCTCGGTGGCCGAGTCGAGCCTGACCGTGCCGGGCGTACGGGTCGTGGTGGACGCCGGGCTGGCCCGGGAGCCGCGCATGGACCACGCCCGGGGGCTGAGCGCGCTGACGACCGTACGGGCGTCCCGGGCGTCCGGGCGGCAGCGGGCGGGCCGTGCGGGGCGTGAGGCCCCGGGGACGGCGTACCGCTGTTGGACGGAGGCGGACGAGACGCGGCTGACCGCGTTCCCGGCGGCGGAGATCACGGTGGCGGACCTGACGGCGTTCGCCCTTCAGGCCGCCTGCTGGGGCGATCCCGACGCGACCGGGCTCGCGCTGCTCGACGCCCCGCCGGCCGGTGCGCTGGCGGCCGCCCGGTCGGTGCTGGCGGCCACGGGCGCGGTGGACGCCGACGGGAGGCCAACCGACCGGGGCCGGCGCATGGCGCGCCTGGGTGTGCACCCCCGGCTCGCGCGCGCCCTGCTGGACGGCGCGCGAGAGGTCGGCGCACGCCGGGCGGCGGAGGTCGTGGCGCTGCTGAGCGAGGAACCGCCGAGGGAGTACGGGGACGATCTGGCGGCGGCGTGGCGCTCCGCCCGGCGCGGGAACGACGCCTACGGCGCCCGCTGGCGCGTGGAGGCGCGCAGGTTGGAAAGTGCGCTGCGGAGCGTCTCCGAGGAGCCCGCCGCGGCCGTGTCCCGTGCGGACAGCGACGACGCCGTCGCCGGCCTGATCGCCGCCCTGGCGTTCCCCGAACGGGTGGCGCGGCTGCGTGGCGGGGCCTCGTACCTGATGGTGTCGGGCACCGGTGCCGAGCTGGGCGAGGGTTCCCGGCTGCGTACCGCGCCCTGGCTCGCGGTGGCCGTGGCGGACCGGCCCGTCGCCGCCGCGTCGGCGCGGGTGCGGCTGGGGGCCGTGATCGACGAGGAGACGGCGCGGGCGGCGGCGGGGGCGCTGTACGACGAGGGCGAGGAGGTGCGCTGGTCGGAGGAGCGGCGCGATGTCGTGGCGCGGCGCGTGGCCCGGCTGGGGGCGGTGGAGCTGACCGCGAGCGTGCTGGGCGCGCCTGATCCGGGGCTGGTGCGGGCGGCGCTGCTGGAGGGGCTGCGCCGTGAGGGCCTGGGGCTGCTGCGGTGGGGCGCGGAGGCGACGGCGCTGCGGCAGCGGCTGGCGTTCCTCCGCCGTGAGCTGGGCGAGCCGTGGCCGGAGGTGTCCGACGAGGCGCTGCTGGCGCGGGCGGACGAGTGGCTGGGCGTGGAGCTGGACCGGGCCCGCAGGCGCACGGATCTGGAGCGGCTGGACGCGGGCGCGGCGCTGGAGCGGCTGCTGCCGTGGGCGAGCGGTGACGCCGTGCGGCTTGGCGAGCTGGCGCCGGAGCGCATCGAGGTGCCGAGCGGTTCACGGATCCGGGTGGACTACGGCGGTGAGCAGCCCGTACTGGCGGTCAAGCTCCAGGAGCTCTTCGGGCTGCACGAGACGCCCCGGGTCGCGGGAGGACGGGTGCCCGTGCTCGTCCATCTGCTGTCCCCGGCGGGGCGTCCGGCGGCGGTCACCGCGGATCTGGCGTCGTTCTGGCGGGACGGCTACCGGTCCGTACGGGCCGAGCTGCGCGGCCGGTATCCGCGCCATCCCTGGCCGGAGGACCCGGCCTCGGCCGTCGCGACGCGCCGCACCAACGCCAGGCGCTAGCGCGCCGCGACGACCGGGGCCTGCCCGTTCCTCACGCCCGTCTTGCTACTCCTTGCGTTCGTCCCGTCCGCCGGCCCTGCCCGTCAGGGGAGGTAGCGCTCCAGGGCGGCGGCTCCCTTCTCCTCTATGTGACGCCTGGCCGCCTCGACGCGTTCGGGGGTCACGTCGTGGCCGGAGGCCATGACGAGGTCCTCGGGGTCGAAGGGCCGCTCGCCGCCGGTGTAGAGCCGGCTGGGGCGGGACGGGGTGGACGCGTCCTCCGGGGTCACTTTCACGGCGGGCCTCCTCTGCTCAGGCGACCCCTTCCGGGGTCACCCGTTCGGGTTTCCCTCCATCGTGTGCCCGGTGCGCCGCCGGCGCACGACGATCTCGGGCTTCGAGGGCGAGGGAGAGCGCGAGCAGGACGCCTCCGAGGGCGAGGAGGCCCCAGGGGAGGTAGCTGGTGAGCAGGAGTACGAGCTGCCGTTGCGTGGCCACGAGGGCGACGGTCGAGTCGACGTGGTCGGGGCGCATCTTCACATGGCCGGAGAAGGCGGGGATCGGTTCCTTGCCGGGAGCGCCGGTCCAGCGCATCTCCTCGCGGTGGATCTCCTCGCCGTTGACCGGGGCGCCGGTGACGGGGTCGACCCAGAACATGCGCCGGGTGGTGTACCAGCGTTCCAGGCCGAGCTGGCGGACGGTGTCGGGGCTGATGCCGAGCGGCAGCTTCCTGGGCAGGGGGACCTTGGTCCAGGGGATCGTCTGCTCGAAGTAGTAGACGTCCAGGCCGTGGAAGGTACGGGTGCCCTTGTAGTGGATGGGCGCGGAGGTGCGGGTCATCAGATCGAAGTAGCGGTAGTCGCGTTTCTCGACGAGGAACGGCCATTTGAACTCGATGCCGTCGCGGCGCACCGGGGTGCCGTCGACGTGTTCGCCGCCCGCGTGGACGGGCTCCTGGCTGTGGGCGTCGAAGACGTACCGCTCGGGGATCATGGAGACCATGGCGCCGTCGGGGCCGGCCGCGTAGGAGAGGGTGTCCCAGACGACGACGTCGCGGCCGGTCTCGTCGCGGACCTCGCGGGCCTTCTCGACGTTGCCCTTGAGGGTCTGGACCACGGTGAGGCGGGGGACGGTGCGGGGCTTGAGGGTGCCGTAGTCGATGAGGGTGGCGTTCTCGGCCTCCATGACGGCGGTCCGGTACTGGCCGGCCGGGACCTTGGCGAGGCGGGGGAAGGCGTACCAGCGCAGCAGGGGGGACAGCGCGGCGCAGAAGACCGCGAGTGCCAGCAGTACGAGGCTCGCCCATCGGCGCATGGCGGGGCCGCTCCGCTAGGGCCGGGCGGGGGCGGAGGTGAGCAGGGGCTCGGGGGAGGTCTCGCCCCCGGGCGGGCCGAGGGCCGTGACGGCGAGGACGACGGCGAGGGCGGCGGCCAGTCCGATGGCCGCGGCGGCCAGTGCGCGCATGCGGAGCCTCCCGGCGGATTCCCCTGGGCCTGACGAGGCGTCAGAGATGGGGCACGGTAGCAACGCCGGGCGCGGAAGAGAACAGCCCGTCCGGAAGAGAACCCGGAAGGCGACTCCGGAAGAGATCGACGCCGTACGGCAAGAGATCGACGCCGTACGGCCCGCCCCCGGAAGCGATCGTCCGGAAACGATCGTCCAGGGACGGGCCGTACGGCACCGGATGCGCGGGCGTCAGTGCGCGGCGGACTCCCAGTCCCCGCCGACACCCACGGACACGTCCAGCGGGGCGCGCAGCTCGACGGCACCGGCCATCTCGCGACGGACCAGCTCCTCGACCTTCTCCCGCTCCCCCGGCGCGATCTCCAGCACGATTTCGTCGTGCACCTGGAGCAGCATCCGGGAGGCGAGCTTCTCCGCCGCCAGGGCCTCGGCCACCCGCAGCATCGCGATCTTGACGATGTCGGCGGCCGTGCCCTGGATCGGGGCGTTCAACGCCATCCGCTCGGCCATCTCACGCCGCTGCCGGTTGTCGCTGTTGAGATCCGGCAGGTAACGGCGACGGCCCAGCATCGTCTCCGTGTAGCCCGTGGCCCGGGCCTCCTCCACGACGCGCTGGAGGTAGTCGCGCACCCCGCCGAAGCGCTCGAAGAACGTGTCCATCAGACGACGCGCCTCGTCCGGCATGATGTTCAGCTGCTGCGAGAGCCCGAACGCCGACAGCCCGTACGCCAGGCCGTACGACATCGCCTTGATCTTGCGGCGCATCTCGGGGTCGACCTCGCTCTTGGCGACGCCGAACACCTGGGAGGCGACCGTCGTGTGAAGGTCCTCGCCCGAGGCGAACGCCTCGATCAGGCCCTCGTCCTCGGAGAGGTGGGCCATCACCCGCAGCTCGATCTGGCTGTAGTCGGCGGTCATCAGCGACTCGAAGCCCTCACCGACCACGAAACCCCGGCGGATGGCACGGCCCTCGTCCGTCCGCACCGGGATGTTCTGGAGATTGGGATCGGTGGAGGACAGCCGGCCCGTGGCCGCCACGGTCTGGTTGAACGTGGTGTGGATCCGGCCGTCGGTGGCGATCGCCTTGATCAGGCCCTCGACCGTGGACCGCAGCTTGGACTGCTCACGGTGGCGCAGCATGATCACCGGAAGCTCGTTGTCCGTCTGCCCGGCGAGCCAGGCCAGCGCGTCCGCGTCCGTGGTGTAACCGGTCTTGGTCTTCTTCGTCTTGGGCAGGCCCAGCTCGCCGAAGAGGACCTCCTGGAGCTGCTTGGGCGAGCCCAGGTTGAACTCGCGGCCCGCCGCCAGATGCGCCGACTCCACCGCCTGCTGCACGGCAGCGGCGAACTGCTGCTCCATGCGCTCCAGCCAGCCCCGGTCGGCGGCGATGCCCGCGCGCTCACAGGCGGACAGCACGGCGCTCGTCGGCAGCTCCACATTGGTCAGCAGCTTCGCGGCACCCACCTCCACGAGCCGCCCCTCGAACGCGCCGCCCAGGTCCAGCACCGTACGGGCGCGGCCCATCAGCGCGTCCGCCTCGGCCTGCTCGTCGGCGCCGAACGCCAGCTGGCCGTCACCGGCCGCGGCCGTGGCGAGCTCACGCCCCAGGTACTCCACCGACAGCGCGTCCAGCGCGAACGACCGGCGCCCCGGCTTGACCAGGTACGCGGCCAGCGCCGTGTCCATCGTCACGCCCTCGACCGACCAGCCGTGATCGGCGAAGACCCGCATCGCGGCCTTCGCGTCGTGCATCACCTTGGGCCGCTCCGGATCCGCGCACCACTCGGCGAACGCCCGCTCGTCGGCCTCGTCCAGCTCCGCCGGGTCGAACCACACGGCCGGGCCCTCGCCCGTCGCCAGCGCGATCTCCGCGACCCGGCCGCTGCCCCGCGACCACGAATCCACGATCGCCACACCCAGCGGACCCGCACCGTGCTCGGCCAGCCACGGCGCCAGCCCGCCCGTGGCCAGCACCACGCCGTCGACCTCGGCGCCCGCCTCCGGAGCCGCCTCCTCGACGGACTCCCCACCCGGGTCGGCCGCCAGCAGCCGGTCCCGCAGCCCCTGGTTGCGGATCTCCAGCCCCTCCAGGAACGCCACCAGCGCCGCCCGGTCGTAGGCCGCGCGCTCCAGGTCGTCCGGATGCGTGGACAGCCGCACGTCCCGCACCATCTCCGTCAGCCGGCGGTTGAGCTTGACCGCCTCCAGGTGGTCACGCAGATTCTGCCCGGCCTTGCCCTTGACCTCGTCGACCCGCTCGACGAGCTCCGCGAACGAACCGAACTGGTTGATCCACTTCGCGGCCGTCTTCTCACCGACACCCGGGATGCCCGGCAGATTGTCCGACGGGTCGCCGCGCAGCGCCGCGAAGTCCGGATACTGCGCCGGGGACAGCCCGTACTTCTCCTGCACCTTCTCCGGAGTGAAACGCGTCAGCTCCGACACGCCCTTCGTCGGGTACAGCACCGTGACCGCGTCGGTGATCAGCTGGAAGGAATCCCGGTCGCCCGTGACGATCGAGACCTCGAAGCCCTCGGCCTCCGCCTCCGTCGCCAGCGTGGCGATGACGTCGTCGGCCTCGAAGCCGTCGACGGCGAAACGCCGGACGTTCATCGCGTCCAGCAGCTCGCCGATCAGCGTCACCTGCCCCTTGAACTCGTCCGGGGTCGCCGAACGCGTCGCCTTGTACTCCGGGAACTCCTCCGAGCGCCACGTCTTGCGCGACACGTCGAACGCCACCGCGAAATGCGTAGGCCGCTCATCACGCAGCGTATTGGCCAGCATCGACGCGAAGCCGTACACCGCGTTCGTCGTCTGACCGGACGACGTCGTGAAGTTCTCCGCGGGCAGCGCGAAGAACGCCCGGTACGCCATGGAGTGCCCGTCCATCAACAGCAGACGGGGACGGCCTCCCCCGGCGTCGCCGGTCGGGTCGTTCGCTTCGGTCGGGGTATTCGATGCCTTGGATGCCACGCCCCCGATCCTGCCACGGCCCACTGACAATCCCGACCGCCCCGCGCCCCGGTCACCCTCACCACCGCCACCGTCGCACCCCCGTGACAGGATCGGCACCCCACGCACGTCCCAAGATCCACCGAGCGCTCAAGGGAGAGCGAGATGGCAGGCAAGCCGCCCACCGGCGACCCCGTACAGGACGCACCGAGCGTCACCGCCCCGCAGCACGCCGCCGCCGGGCTGCCCGCCATCGCCCACTCACTGCGCATGGCCCACGAACAGATGGGCGTCCGCCGCACCGCCCTGACCCTCCTCCAGGTCAACCAGAAGAACGGCTTCGACTGTCCCGGCTGCGCCTGGCCCGAGCCCGAGAAGCGCCACACCGCCGAATTCTGCGAGAACGGCGCCAAGGCCGTCGCCGAGGAGGCCACCCTCCGCCGCGTCACCCCTGCCTTCTTCGCCGCCCACCCCGTCGCCGACCTCGCCGACCGCAGCGGCTACTGGCTCGGCCAGCAGGGCCGCCTCACCCACCCCATGTACCTGGCCGAAGGCGCCACCGCCTACGAACCCGTCACCTGGGAACGCGCCTTCGACATCATCGCCGAGGAGCTCCACGCCCTCGACACCCCCGACGAAGCCGTCTTCTACACCTCCGGCCGCACCAGCAACGAAGCCGCCTTCCTCTACCAGCTCTTCGCCCGCGAGTTCGGCACCAACAACCTGCCCGACTGCTCCAACATGTGCCACGAGTCCTCCGGCTCCGCACTCACCGAGACCATCGGCATCGGCAAGGGCAGCGTCCTGCTGGAAGACCTCTACAAGGCCGACCTGATCATCGTCGCCGGGCAGAACCCCGGCACCAACCACCCCCGCATGCTCAGCGCCCTGGAGAAGGCCAAGCACGGCGGCACCCGGATCATCACCGTCAACCCCCTCCCCGAGGCGGGCCTGGAACGCTTCAAGAACCCGCAGAACGCCCGCGGCCTCGCCGCCGGCGGCACCCCCCTCACCGACCTCTTCCTCCAGATCCGCCTCGGCGGCGACCAGGCGCTCTTCCGCCTCCTCAACCGGCTGATCCTGGAGACCGAAGGCGCCGTCGACACCGCCTTCGTCGACGAGCACACCCACGGCTTCGACGACTTCGCCCGCGCCGCCCGCGCCGCCGACTGGGACGAGACCCTCCGCGCCACCGGACTGCGCCGCGAGGAGATCGAGACCGCCCTGCGCATGGTCCTCCAGTCGAAGCGCGTCATCGTCTGCTGGGCCATGGGCCTCACCCAGCACAAGCACGCCGTACCCACCATCAAGGAAGTCGTCAACTTCCTCCTCCTGCGCGGCAACATCGGCCGCCCCGGCGCCGGCGTCTGCCCCGTCCGCGGCCACAGCAACGTCCAGGGCGACCGCACCATGGGCATCTTCGAACGCCCCGCCCCCGCCTTCCTCGACGCCCTCGAGAAGGAATTCGGCTTCACCCCGCCCCGCGCACACGGCCTCGACGTCGTCCGCGCCATCCGCGCCCTGCGCGACGGACAGGCCAAGGTCTTCTTCGCCATGGGCGGCAACTTCGTCTCCGCCACACCCGACACCGACGTCACCGAAGCCGCCGTCCGCCGCGCCCGGCTCACCGTCCACGTCTCCACCAAGCTCAACCGCTCCCACGTGATCACCGGCGCCCGCGCCCTGATCCTCCCCACCCTCGGCCGCACCGAACGCGACCGGCAGCACACCGGCGACCAGTTCGTCACCGTCGAGGACTCCATGGGCATGGTCCACGCCTCCCGCGGCCGCCTCGAACCCGCGAGCCCCCAGCTCCTCTCCGAGCCCGCCATCGTCTGCCGCCTCGCCCGCCGCACCCTCGGCACCACCAGCCCCACCCCCTGGGAGGACTTCGAGCAGGACTACGCGACGATCCGCGACCGCATCGCCCGCGTCATCCCCGGCTTCGAGGACTTCAACGCCCGCGTCGCACGCCCCGGCGGCTTCACCCTCCCCCACGCCCCCCGCGACAGCCGCACCTTCCCCACCACCACGGGCAAGGCCAACTTCACCGCAGCCCCCGTCGAACACCCCCACGTCCCCGAAGGCCGGCTGCTCCTCCAGACCCTCCGCTCCCACGACCAGTACAACACCACCATCTACGGCCTCGACGACCGCTACCGCGGCATCAAGAACGGCCGCCGCGTCGTCCTCCTCCACCCCGACGACGCCCACGCCCACGACCTCGCCGACGGCGCCTACGCCGACCTCGTCAGCGAATGGACCGACGGCACCGAACGCCGCGCCCCCGGCTTCCGCGTCGTCCACTACCCCACGGCCCGCGGCTGCGCCGCCGCCTACTACCCCGAGACCAACGTCCTCGTCCCCCTCGACCACACCGCCGACACCAGCAACACCCCCGCCAGCAAGTCCATCGTCATCCGGCTCGAGCCGAGCGAAGGGCGAGCAGCGGAAAAGGGAGATCACAACAGTTGACGGACGGACCGTCGAGCTGAAAAAAATTTCACACCACAACGACCAAGGGTGATCGGAGCCGCGCGTCATGGGCGAGCACAGCAAGACCACGTTCCCGCAGGAGATCCTCGACCAGTGGGCCGACAGCGGGCTCGACCTCAACGCCCTGTTCTCCGCCGGTCACCTGGGCGAGCGCATGAGCGTCACCGTCGTCGAGGCCTCCCCCGAGCGCGTCGTCGGCACCATGCCCGTCGAGGGCAACACCCAGCCCTACGGCCTGCTCCACGGCGGCGCCTCCGCCGTCCTCGCCGAGACCCTGGGCTCGGTCGGCGCCATGCTCCACGGCGGGCCGACCCGGATCGCCGTCGGCGTCGACCTCAACTGCACCCACCACCGCGGCGTCCGCTCCGGCCTCGTCACCGGCGTCGCCACCCCCGTCCACCGGGGACGCACCTCCGCCACCTACGAGATCGTCATCACCGACGAGCAGGACCGCCGCGTCTGCTCCGCCCGCCTCACCTGCGTCATCCGCGAGCAGACGACCAGCTGAACGACCAACTGACGGACACAACGCAGCACCGTCACGACGGCCGGCCACGGAACCCCGTGGCCGGCTTTCGCACACCCTGACGCCCGACGACGACCGGAAAGCGGAGTGTGATCTCCGTCATAACAAGAAAGTCACAGCATCGTCGTCACCTCTGCCCGACCCCCGCGCGCACCCCCTAAAGTCGCGGCACACCGTGACCGCCGGGCCGTTCGTCCAGCACACCGCAGCCATCCGCACAGCACCTTCCCGCCCCCCGCGCCCGATCCGCCCGGCGAGCGACACGGCACCTCTCCATCAGGCCACCGCGCCAGGGAAAGGACTTAAGCGTGCGCCACCGTTCCCTCGTCATCCTCACCGCCGCGCTCACCACCGGAGCCCTCGCCCTCGCCGCCTGCGGATCACGCGACGCCGACAGCGCCAAGGACAACGGCACCGGCGACGGCGGCACGAAGACCACCGTGACCATCGGCGTCGACGCCCCGCTGACCGGCTCGCTCTCCCCGTTCGGACAGGGCATCAAGAACTCCGTCGACCTCGCCGTACGCACCGCCAACAAGAACAACGAGGTCAAGGGCGTCACCTTCAAGACCACCGCCCTCGACGACCAGGCCGTCCCCGGCACCGGACAGCAGAACGCCGCCAAACTCGTCGCCGACAAGGACGTCGTCGGCGTCGTCGGCCCCATGAACTCCGGCGTCGCCCAGTCCATGCAGGGCGTCTTCGCCAAGGCCGACCTCACCCAGGTCTCCCCCGCCAACACCAACCCCGCCCTCACCCAGGGCGACAACTGGGCCAAGGGCGAGAAGAACCGTCCCTTCAAGACCTACTTCCGCACCGCCACCACCGACATCATCCAGGGCCGCTTCGCCGCCCAGTACCTCTACAAGGACGCCAAGAAGAAAAAGGCCTTCGTCGTCGACGACAAACAGACCTACGGCGTCGGGATCGCCGCCATCTTCGCCCAGGAATTCAAACGCCTCGGCGGCGAGATCGCCGGCACCGACCACCTCACGGTCAAGGAGACCGACTTCTCCGGCATCGCCAACAAAATCAAGACCTCCGGCGCCGACTCCGTCTACTTCGGCGGCCAGTTCCCCGAAGCCGGCCTCCTCTCCGACCAGGTCAAGAAAGCCGGCGCCCGCATCCCCCTCATGGGCGGCGACGGCATCTACAACCCCGGCTTCATCACCGCCTCCGGCGAATCCAACGACGGCGACCTCGCCACCTCCGTCGGCTACCCCGTCGAAGAACTCGACTCCGCCAAGAAATTCGTCCAGGGCTACAAGGACGCCGGCTACAAGGACCCCTACGCCACCTACGGCGGATACTCCTACGACGCCGCCTGGGCCATCGTCCAGGCCGTCAAGAAGACCGTCGAGGACAACAAGGGCAAACTCCCCGCCGACGCCCGCACCAAAATCCTCGACGCCATGAGCAAGGTCTCCTTCGACGGCGTCACTGGAAAAGTCTCCTTCGACCAGTACGGCGACACCACCAACAAACAACTGACCGTCTACCAGGTCGTAGGCGACACCTGGAAATCCGTGAAGAGCGCCACCTTCCAGGACTGACCGGGCCGCCCGCGCGAAGGCACCCGCACCCCCGCACACCCTCGCGCGGCACCGCCCACCACACCCGACGGGGAGGCACGCGGTGCACGAACTGCCGCAGACACTGGTCAGCGGACTCGCACTGGGAACGCTCTACGGCCTCATAGCCATCGGCTACACGATGGTCTACGGCATCGTCCAGCTCATCAACTTCGCCCACGGCGAGATCGTCATGATCGGAGGCTTCGGCGCCCTCACCGTCCGGCTCTGGCTCCCCGGCACCGTCCCCCTCGCCGCCGCCCTCCCCCTGATGCTCCTCGGCGGCGCCCTCACCTCCGTCGCCGTCGCCACCGCCGCCGAACGCTTCGCCTACCGCCCCCTCCGCGACGCCCCCCGCCTCGCCCCCCTCATCACCGCGATCGGCCTGTCCATCGCACTCCAGCAACTCGTCTGGGCCTTCTACCCCGACGCCAAGAAATCCCGCAGCTTCCCCCAGTTCCACGGCGACGCCTTCGAACTCACCGGCAACATCCACCTCCAGCGCGACGACGTCTTCGTCCTCGTCGCCGCACCCCTGTGCATGCTCGCCCTCGGCCTCTTCGTCGCCAAAAGCCGCACCGGACGCGCCATGCAGGCCACCGCCCAGGACCCCGACACCGCCCGGCTCATGGGCATCGACACCAACCGCATCATCGTCCTCGCCTTCGCCATCGGCGGCGCCTTCGCAGCCGTCGCCGCCGTCGCCCAAGGACTCCGTGCCGGCCAGATCAACTTCGAGATGGGCTTCATCCTCGGCCTCAAGGCCTTCACCGCCGCCGTCCTCGGCGGCATCGGCAACATCTACGGCGCCATGCTCGGCGGCGTCGTCCTCGGCATCGCCGAAACGGCCTCCACCACCTACATCCAGCACATCCCCGGAATGCAACAGCTCGGCGGCGGAGGCTGGAAGGACGTCTGGGCCTTCGTCCTGCTCATCGTCGTCCTCCTCGTACGGCCACAAGGACTGCTCGGCGAACGCGTCGCGGATCGGGCGTGAGACCCATGACCCCACAACACCACCACACCGGCACCACCAGCCGCGCCATCCCCCGGCTCACCCTCCCCCTCGTCCCCCTCCCCCTCACCACCGCCAGAATCCTCACCGCCGGCGGAGCCCTCCTCACCCTCCTCTCCACCTTCCTCCCCTGGACCTGGACCCGCGCCTTCCCCGGCAACCTCACCGTCACCGGCTACCCCGGTGGCCTCCAGATCCTCACCCTCACCGGCGCCAACCTCACCCTCGCCCACCTCCTCGCCACCACCGGCCTCCCCGGCCTCCGCTGGCTGGCCCCCTCCGGCCGCCACACCGCCACCCTCCACCTGGCCGCCGGCACCCTGGCCACCACCTGGTACACCCTCATCGCCATCGCCACCCGCCTCGGCGGACTCGTCAACCTCGAACCCGGCGGCTACCTCGCCGGAGCAGCCGCCCTCGCCACCCTCACCGGCGCCCTCGCGCTCCCCAACACCCCCGCGCGCCCCCTGCCACCGGCCCGCGCCCTCCCCGCACGGGCCGAAATCCTCATCATCGCGGCCGTGTTCGGACTCGCCCTCCAAGTCCTCACCTACGGCATCGGCACCGCCTACGGCGAACTCTTCACCGGCTTCCTGCTGCTCACCGGCTTCACCACCGCCGCGCTCTTCACCAGCGGACTGGGCGCCCGGCTCACCGACCTCACCCACCGCCACCGCCGCGTCACCCTCACCGCGGCCCTCGTCACCGCCGTCCTCTTCCCCCTCACCCAGGACACCGACGAATACACCCTCATCATCGTCAACATCCTCATCTTCTCCACCGTCGCCCTCGGCCTGAACGTCGTCGTCGGCCTCGCCGGCCTCCTCGACCTCGGCTACGTGGCGTTCCTCGGCGTCGGCGCCTACACCGCCGCCCTCGTCTCCGGCTCCACCGCCTCCACCCTCCACATCCACTTCCCCTTCTGGGCCGCCGTCCTCACCGGCGCCGCCGCCTCCCTCGTCTTCGGCGTCGTCATCGGCGCCCCCACCCTCCGGCTCCGCGGCGACTACCTCGCCATCGTCACCCTCGGCTTCGGCGAGATCTTCCGCATCGCCGTCGGCAACCTCAACGGAGAATCCGGCCCCTCACTCACCAACGGCCCCAACGGCATCCCCAACATCCCCGACCTCGCCATCCTCGGCTACGACTTCGGCGCCAAACACTCCCTCGGCAGCCTCACCCTCACCCCCTTCGCCAACTACTACCTCCTGATGCTCTTCTTCACCGCCCTCGTCGTCCTCGTCTTCAGCCGCGCCGGAAACTCCCGCATAGGCCGCGCCTGGGTCGCCATCCGCGAGGACGAAACCGCCGCCACCGCCATGGGCATCAACGGCTTCCGCCTCAAACTCATCGCCTTCGCCCTCGGCGCCACCCTCGCCGGACTCGCCGGCACCGTCCAGGCCCACGTCGCCTACACCGTCGTCCCCGAGCAATACGTCTTCGCCGGGCCCGTACCGCCCAACTCCGCCTTCCTCCTCGCCGCCGTCATCCTCGGCGGCATGGGCACCATCACCGGCCCCCTCCTCGGCGCCGCACTGCTCTACCTCATCCCCGCCAAACTCCAGTTCCTCCAGGACTACCAACTCCTCGCCTTCGGCCTCGCCCTCATCCTCCTCATGCGCTTCCGGCCCGAAGGGATCATCCCCAACCGCCGCCGGCAGCTGGAGTTCCACGAAGCCGAGACCGCCCCGGGCACGGGCACCGGTACGGGCAGGGGCACGGGCACGGGCACCGACGGCAGCCGGCTCACCGAGGCGGAGGCATAGCCACCATGACCACCACGACCGCCACCGCCGCCACCGCCGCCCCCGTCCTCACCGCCACCGGCGTCACCATGCGCTTCGGCGGACTCACCGCCGTACGAGCCGTCGACCTCACCGTCCGAGAAGGTCAGATCGTCGGACTCATCGGCCCCAACGGCGCCGGAAAAACCACCTTCTTCAACTGCCTCACCGGCCTCTACACCCCCACCGAAGGCACCGTCACCTACCGCGACACCGTCCTCCCGCCCAAACCCCACCTCGTCACCCAAGCCGGCATCGCCCGCACCTTCCAGAACATCCGTCTCTTCGCCAATATGACCGTCCTCGAAAACGTCCTCGTCGGCCGCCACACCCGCACCAAAGAAGGCCTCCTCTCCGCCCTCCTCCGCGGCCCCGCCTTCCGCCGCGCCGAAAAGGCATCCGAAGAACGCGCCATGGAACTCCTCGAATTCACCGGCCTGGCCACCAAACGCGACCACCTCGCCCGCAACCTCCCCTACGGCGAACAACGCAGACTCGAAATCGCCCGCGCCCTCGCCAGCGACCCCGGCCTGCTCCTCCTCGACGAACCCACCGCCGGAATGAACCCCCAGGAGACCCGCGACACCGAAGGACTCGTCCTCGCCATCCGCGACCAGGGCACCGCCGTCCTCGTCATCGAGCACGACATGCGCTTCATCTTCAACCTCTGCGACCACGTCGCCGTGCTGGTACAGGGCGAAAAACTGGTGGAAGGCACACCCGAGACCGTCCAGCGCGACGAACGCGTCATCGCCGCCTATCTCGGCACCCCCTTCGAAGGCGCACCGGGCCAGGCGGAAGCCGCGGAAGTCCAAGCGGCCGAAGCCCAAGCGGCGGAAGCCCACGCCGCAGAGGAGACCGACCGATGACCGCCCTCCTCGAAGTCGAGGACCTCCACGTCGCCTACGGCAAGATCGAAGCCGTCAAAGGCATCTCGTTCACCGTCGACACCGGCCAGGTCGTCACCCTCATCGGCACCAACGGCGCCGGCAAGACCACCACCCTCCGCACCCTCTCCGGCCTCCTCACCCCCCGCTCCGGCACCATCCGCTTCGACGGACAACCCCTCACCGGCATCCCCGCCCACAAGATCGTCGCCCTCGGCCTCGCCCACTCCCCCGAAGGCCGCCACATCTTCCCCCGCCTCACCATCGCCGAGAACCTCCAGCTCGGAGCCTTCCTCCGCAAGGACGGCGAGGGCATCGCACAGGACGTCCGACGCGTCTACGAGCTCTTCCCGATCCTGGGCGAACGAGCACGCCAGGCGGCCGGCACGCTCTCCGGCGGCGAACAGCAGATGCTGGCGATGGGGCGCGCCCTGATGTCCCGGCCCAAGCTGCTCATGCTCGACGAGCCCTCCATGGGCCTCTCCCCGATCATGATGCGGAAGATCATGGACACCATCACCGAGCTCAAGGCCACCGGCACCACGATCCTGCTCGTCGAACAGAACGCCCAGGCCGCGCTCGGCCTCGCCGACCGGGGGCACGTCATGGAGACCGGCCGGATCGTCCTCTCCGGAACGGGGGCCGACCTGCTCCACGACGAGTCGGTACGCAAGGCGTACCTCGGAGAGGACTGACCGGGCACGCAAAAGGGCCCGTGTCCGGTGACCGGACACGGGCCCTTCATCAGTCATCAGCGCTGAGGCCTACTGCTCCTTGGACGCCTTCTTCTCCCGGGCGTCCTCGATGACCGCCTCGGCCACCTGCTGCATGGACAGCCGACGGTCCATCGACGTCTTCTGGATCCACCGGAACGCGGCGGGCTCGGTCAGCCCGTACTGCGTCTGGAGAATGCTCTTCGCCCGGTCCACGAGCTTCCGCGTCTCCAGGCGCTGCGCGAGGTCGGCGACCTCCTGCTCCAGCGCCTTCATCTCGGTGAAGCGGGAGACCGCCATCTCGATGGCGGGCACGACATCGCTCTTGCTGAACGGCTTCACGAGGTAGGCCATGGCCCCGGCGTCCCGGGCCCGCTCCACGAGGTCGCGCTGCGAGAACGCGGTGAGCATCAGCACCGGGGCGATCGACTCGGACGCGATCCGCTCGGCGGCGGAGATCCCGTCGAGGACCGGCATCTTCACATCGAGGATCACCAGATCCGGCTTGTGCTCGCGCGCCAGCGCCACGGCGGTCTCACCGTCGCCCGCCTCACCGACGACGGAGTAGCCCTCCTCCTCGAGCATCTCCTTGAGGTCGAGACGGATCAGGGCCTCGTCCTCGGCGATCACGACACGGGTGACGTGCGGAGGGGTGTGCTGCGGCTCGTCGTCGACGGGCGGCGTGGGCTCGGCGGCGGTCACGGGTCTCCTTGGTACGGGCAAGTGCTGCTCGCATGAGCCTACCTACGTCATGTAGTTTTGAGCACTGAGGGGGTATAGACTCTCCTTGGATTGCAAGGCCCCGGTAGCCCAATTGGCAGCAGGCAATGGATTCAAAACCCATACAGTGTCGGTTCGAATCCGACCCGGGGCACTTCACCTTCGATTCGAAGGAACGCTAGCACTTCCAACGCTTGGGGATCTTCACTCCTTGCGGTGAACATAACTTCGAATCCTGTCTTCCGCACCAGCACTGCGGCCACGCTCGTCTCTATGTACGACATCGAAACGCGTCGGCGTGCGCTCGCTCTCGTCGGTCAAGGCCGCAGCCTCAATTCCGTGAGCGAGGAGACCGGGATCTCCCGGTACACGCTCCGTTCATGGCAGACGAGGATCGAGCCGCTCGCACGCCCGGCCTCGACCTGCTCCCGTTGCGGACCCGATCCACGCCCTCCCGACGATCCCGCCGCGTACGCGTACCTGCTCGGCCTCTACCTCGGGGACGGCTGCGTCAGCAGACAGCCGAGCGGCACCTACGCCCTCCGCATCGCCTGCGCGGACGCATGGCCCGGGCTGATCACGGCCTGTCGCGACGCGATGAAGAGCGTCCGCCCGGAGAACAGCGTGTGCGTCGTCCAGAAGCCGGGCTGCGTCTCGGTGGGCAGCACCAGCCGTCACTGGCCGTGCCTCTTCCCTCAACACGGCCCCGGCAAGAAGCACGAGCGCAAGATCAGCCTCGAACCCTGGCAGCAGCAGATCACGGACACCCACCCCTGGGAGCTCGTACGCGGCCTCGTCCACTCCGATGGATGCCGCATCACCAACTGGGCCACCCGGACCGTCCGTGGCAGCGTCAAACGCTACGAATACCCGCGCTACTTCTTCACCAACAAGTCCGAGGACATCCGGCGGCTGTACACCGACACCCTCGACAGACTCGGCGTCAGCTGGAAGCAGGCCAACGCCCAGAACGTCTCTGTCGCCCGCAAAGCCTCCGTCGCCCTCATGGACACCCACATAGGCCCCAAGTACTAGAGCTCCTTCGGCGCGTCGTCCTCCCCGATGTGGTGCACCCGCACCAGGTTCGTGGTCCCCGCCATGCCCGGCGGGGAGCCCGCCGTGATGATGACCATGTCGCCCTGGCGACAGCGCCCGATCCGCAGCAGGTACTCGTCCACCTGGTCGACCATCTCGTCCGTCGTCTCGACGACCGGGCCGAGGAACGTCTCCACGCCCCACGTCAGATTCAGCATCGCCCGCGTCGCCGGCTCCGGCGTGAACGCCAGCAAGGGGATCGGTGAGCGGTAGCGCGAAAGGCGCCGGGCCGTATCACCGGATTGAGTGAAGGCTACAAGGAACGTCGCGCCGAGGAAGTCGCCCATTTCGGCCGCCGCGCGGGCGACCGCGCCGCCCTGGGTGCGGGGCTTGCTGCGCTCGGTCAGGGGTGGGAGGCCCTTGGCGAGGATGTCCTCCTCCGCCGCGATGACGATGCGGCCCATCGTGCGCACCGTCTCGACGGGGTACTTCCCGACGCTCGTCTCGCCGCTGAGCATCACCGCGTCCGTGCCGTCGATGACGGCGTTGGCGACGTCGGAGGCCTCGGCGCGAGTGGGGCGGGAGGCGTCGATCATCGAGTCGAGCATCTGGGTGGCGACGATGACCGGCTTGGCGTTGCGCTTGGCGAGTTTGATGGCGCGCTTCTGGACGATGGGAACGGATTCCAGGGGCATTTCGACGCCGAGGTCGCCGCGGGCGACCATGATGCCGTCGAAGGCGGCGACGATGCCGTCGAGGTTGTCGACGGCCTGGGGCTTTTCGATCTTGGCGATGACGGGGAGGCGGCGGCCTTCCTCGTTCATGACGCGGTGGGCGTCCTCGATGTCGCGTGCGCTGCGGACGAAGGAGAGGGCGATGACGTCGGCGCCGGTCCTGATGGCCCAGCGGAGGTCGTCGATGTCCTTGTCGGAGAGGGCGGGGACGGAGACGGCGACGCCGGGGAGGTTGAGGCCCTTGTGGTCGGAGACCATGCCGCCTTCGAGGACGAGGGTCTTGACGCGGGGGCCGGTGACCTGGACGACTTCGAGGGTGACGCGTCCGTCGTCGACGAGGATGCGTTCGCCCTTGGTGACGTCGGCGGCGAGGCCGTTGTAGGTGGTGCCGCACTGGTGGCGGTCGCCTTCGACGTCTTCGACGGTGATGGTGAATTCGTCGCCGCGTTCAAGGAGTACGGGGCCTTCGCGGAATCGGCCCAGGCGGATCTTCGGGCCTTGAAGGTCGGCGAGGACGGCGACGTTGCGGCCGGTTTCCTCCGCTGCCTTGCGTACCCGCTGGTAGCGCGCTTCGTGGTCGGCGTACGTGCCATGGCTGAGGTTGAAGCGGGCGACGTCCATGCCGGCTTCCACGAGTGCCTTGATCTGCTCGTACGAGTCGGTGGCGGGCCCAAGGGTGCAGACGATTTTCGCTCGGCGCATGGCACGACCTTATGACCTACCGGTGGGTAGAGAATTGGCCCGCCGCAACCGTCCAACGTCCTTTCGGTAAAAGCTTGTTGACACCTTGTGAAACGTGCAGAGGGGTGCTCTGATGAGCACCCCTATCGGGGGGCTAGAGCGTCGGGCGGGTCATCGTAAAGCGGGCGTTGACGTTGGCGTAGACGGCCTGGCGCTGGGGTTCGAGGTCGAGTGCGGGCGGTGGTGCGGCGGCTCCGCCGTAGCCGGCGGAGCGCATGATGCCGCCGGGGGCGACGGGCATGGCCGGGGCGGCGTTCTCGGCGCCGATGTCGGCGATCTCGACGACGGCGGCGAGGTCCGCGCCGAGTGCGGCGGCATATTCGCGGGCGCGCTGGACGGCTTCGCGGACGGCCTGCTGGCGGGCTTCGCGGTGGGCGGGCGAGTCGGGTCGCAGGCTCCACCAGGGGCCGTCGACGCTGGTGAGGTCGAGTTCGGCGAGGTGGGTGGCGAGTTCGCCGAGGGCGGTGAAGTCGGCGAGGGTGGCGGTGATGTGAACGTGGCCGTGGTAGGCGCGGACGCGTTCGTGGCGGCCTTTGTCGGTGAGCTGGGGGGTGATGCTGAAGGTTCCGGTCTCGGTTTTCTCGACGGCGTCGCCGTAGGACTTGAGGAGATCGAGGACTTGGTTATTGCGGCGGGTGAGGTCCTGGAGGGCGTTGCGGCGGTCGGTGCCTCGGGCGCTGACGGTGATGCCGATGCGGGCGATTTCGGGGTCGACTTCGAGGCGGGCTTCGCCTCGGACGGCGACGCGGGGGGCGTCGGGGGTTCCGTAGGGCAGGTCGGTCATGGGGTCAGCGTCTCAGGTGGGGGTGGTGGTGGGGAGGGACGGCGCGTGGTGGCGGGAATCGCGTGATGGGGATCGCAGGGGGTTGAGGGTGTTGGTGGGCGTGGGGGGTGGGCCAGAATCTACGCGCGTTGGTTCTGGATATGAATGGGGAGAACAGAACATATGCCGCTCAACCGTAGGAATTTCCTGGAGCGTACGGCTGTGACGGGCGCCGGTGTGGCGTTGGCGGGGGCCGTGGGGGCCGCGCCGGCCGCGGCGGAGGGGCTCGCCGGGGGCGGGGACGCTCGCCGGGCGAAGCGGTACGCGTTGACCGTGATGGGGACGACCGACCTGCACGGCAATGTCTTCAACTGGGATTACTTCACCGATGCCGAGTTCGACGACAAGGCGCACAACGATGTGGGGCTCGCCAAGATCTCTACGCTGGTGCGGCAGGTGCGGGCGGAGAAGGGCCGGCGGAACACTCTGCTGATCGACGCGGGTGACACGATCCAGGGTACGCAGCTGTCGTATTACTACGCGAAGGTGGATCCGATCACGGGTGCGGGTGGCCCGGTTCATCCGATGGCGCGGGCGATGAACGCGATCGGGTACGACGCGGCGGCGGTCGGCAATCATGAGTTCAACTACGGTATTCCGACGCTGCGGAAGTTCGAGGAGCAGTGTGATTTTCCGCTGCTGGCGGCGAACGCTCTGGATGCGAAGTCGCTGCGGCCGGCGTTCCGTCCGTATGTGATCAAGCGGGTGTGCACTCCGCACGGTCGTGATGTGAAGGTGGCGATTCTGGGTCTGACCAATCCGGGGATCGCGATCTGGGACAAGGCGAATGTGCAGGGGAAGATGGTGTTCCCGGGCCTGGAGGAGCAGGCGGCGAAGTGGGTGCCGAAGCTGCGGTCGATGGGTGCGGATGTGGTGATCGTGGCGGCGCATTCGGGTTCGAGTGGTACGTCGTCGTACGGTGATCAGTTGCCGTATGTGGAGAACGCGGCGGCGCTGGTGGCGGAGCGGGTGCCGGGTATCGACGCGATTCTGGTGGGGCACGCGCATACGGAGATTCCCGAGTACCGGGTGACGAACAAGGAGTCCGGTAAGCAGGTGGTGCTTTCGGAGCCGCTGAAGTGGGGGCAGCGGTTGACGTTGTTCGACTTCGGTCTGGTGTGGGAGCGGGGCCGTTGGCAGGTGGAGTCGGTGTCGGCGAAGGTGCTGAATTCCAACACCGTGGCCGAGGACCGCCGGATCACCGGTCTGCTGGGCAAGGAGCACCGGAAGGTCGTGACGTATGTGAATCAGGTGATCGGTACGTCGTCGGCGGCGATGAGTGCGGCGGAGGCGGCGTACAAGGACACGCCGATCATTGATTTCATCAATTATGTGCAGGCGGAGACGGTGAAGGCGGCTCTGTCGGGCACCGCCCATGCCTCGCTCCCTGTTCTTTCGCAGGCGTCGTGTTTCTCGCGGACGGCGTCGGTGCCGTCGGGGAAGGTGACGATCCGCGAGGTGGCGGGGCTGTATCCGTTCGAGAACACGCTGGAGGCGCGGCTGCTGACCGGTGCGCAGTTGCGGGCGTATCTGGAGTTCTCGGCGCGTTATTACGTGCGGACGGCCGCGGGTGCGCCGGTTGACCCGGCGAAGCTGACGAACGCCGAGTCGATCCCGGATTACAACTATGACGTGGTGAGTGGTCTCTCCTATGAGATCGACATCGCGAAGGAGCCGGGTGCGCGGATTGTGAATCTGTCGTTCCGGGGGAAGCCGCTGGATGATGCGGCGGAGTTTGTGCTGGCGGTGAACAATTATCGGGCGAGTGGTGGCGGTAATTTCCCGCATGTGGCGCGGTCGAAGCAGTTGTGGGCGAATTCGGAGGAGATCCGGAACACGATCATCGGCTGGGTGAAGGCCAAGGGTTCCATTGATGTGGGGGCCTTCGCGTCAGTGGACTGGAAGCTGACGCGGGATGGTGTGCCGGTTTTCTGAACCGGTGCCGCCTGGACCGGTGCCGCCTGAACCGGGGCCGCCGACGGCGTGCTGGGGCCGTGGCTGGGTGCGCGGCTCCAGGCCGAAGGTGGTGAAGGCGGTGCGGTGGGGCAGGGGGTAGACCGTGCGGCCGGTGAGGGCGTTGAGGATCACGGCGCTGCGCCAGGCGGCGAGTCCCAGGTCGGGGGCGCCGACGCCGTGGGTGTGGGTTTCGGCGTTCTGGACGTGGATGGCGCCCTTGACGGAGGGGTCGAGGACGAGCCGGTGCTGTTCGTCGACGCGGGCGCGGCCGTTGGAGTCGCGGCGGATATAGGGGTCGAGGGCCGCGAGGAGGGTGTCGACGCGGCGTTCGCGGTAGCCGGTGGCGAGGACGACGGCGTCGGTGGTGAGGCGGGAGCGGCTGCCCTGCTGGGTGTGTTCGAGGTGGAGTTCGACGCGGGTGGTGCCGACGCGGCCGGCGGTGCGGACGAAGACTCCGGGGGTGAGGACGGCGTCGGGCCAGCCGCCGTGGAGGCTGCGGCGGTAGAGCTCGTCCTGGATGTCGGCGATGGTGTGGCGGTCGATGCCCTGGTTGAGCTGCCATTGCTGGGGCAGGACCTGGTCGCGGACGGGTTCGGGCAGGGTGCGGAAGTAGTGGGTGTAGTCGGGGGTGAAGTGCTCCAGGCCGAGCTTGCTGTATTCCATGGGCGCGAAGGCCGGGGTGCGGGCGAGCCAGTGGAGGCGTTCGCGGCCGGTGGGCCGGCTGCGGAGGAGGTCGAGGAAGATCTCGGCGCCGGACTGGCCCGAGCCGATCACGGTGATGTGTTCGGCGGCGAGGATCTTGTCGCGGTGGTCGAGGTAGTCGGCGGAGTGGGTGACGGGGACGTTGGGGGCTTCGGCGAGGGGGCGCAGGGGTTCGGGGATGTAGGGGGCGGTGCCGACGCCGAGGACGAGGTTGCGGGTGTAGGCGCGGCCGAGGGCGTCGGCTTCGCCTTCGGGGTCGAGCTGGGTGTAGTCGATCTCGAAGAGGACGCGTTCGGGGTTCCAGCGGACGGCGTCGATGTGGTGGTTGAAGTGGAGGCCGGGGAGGTTCTGGCTGGCCCAGCGGCAGTAGGCGTCGTATTCGGCGCGGTGGATGTGGTGGCGCTCGGAGAAGTAGAAGGGGTAGAGGCGCTCGCGGGCCCTGAGGTAGTTGAGGAAGGACCAGTGGCTGGTGGGGTCGGCGAGGGTGACGAGGTCGGCGAGGTAGGGGACCTGGAGGGTGGTGCCGTCGATGAGCAGGCCGGGGTGCCAGTGGAAGGCGGGGTTCTGGTCGTAGAAGGCGACGCGGAGGTCGTCGAGGGGCTGGGCGAGGGCGGCGAGGGAGAGGTTGAAGGGGCCGATGCCGATGCCCACGAGGTCCAGGGGCTGGTCCGGGGCGGATGCGGGGGTCTGGGGGGTGGTCATCGGGTCGAGTGGCCTTCCACGAGTTTTGAGCGGGCACGGGCGGCACCGACTTCTGGGCGGGCACGGGCAGCACCGACCGGCCAAGCTACCGGCTGTGCACGTGTCGTGACCCGGGGTGCGGGAGGTTTCGCCCGATGGTGGGTATTGGGGGGCCGCGCCTTGTGGCGGGGGCGAGTTGGGGTCTTCGTCGCGCGGGCGGGCGGGGGCGTCCGAGTGGGGTTCGGCGGGGTGGGGGGCGGGGCGGGGCGGTGTCGCAAGGTAATGTGCACACCATGGCCATGACTTTCGCTCTCGACGTAGGGCCCCTGAAGCCCGACCTCGCACCGCTCGTTCTGGGTCTGGTGCTGTTCTTCCTCGTCTTCGCCGTGATGGCGAAGGCGATCCTCCCCCGGATCAACAAGGTCCTCGTCGAGCGCGAGCAGGCCACCGACGGCCGGATGGACGAGGCCGAGGAGACGCGCGCCGAGGCGGCGCGGGTCCACGCCGAGTACCAGGAGCTGCTGGCGGAGGCCCGCCACGAGGCGGCGCGGCTGCGTCAGGAGTCCGTCGAGCAGGGCAACGCGATCATCGCCGAGCTGCGTGCCGAGGGTCAGCGTCAGCGTGAGGAGATCATCTCCGCGGGTCACGCGGTGATCGACGCCGAGCGCGCGGTGGCCGAGGCCGAGCTGCGCGAGCAGGTCGGTGCGCTGGCCACGGAGCTGGCGGGCCGGATCGTCGGCGAGCCGATGGCGGACTACGCCCGGCAGAGCGGCGTCGTCGAGCGTTACCTGGAGGAGCTGCGTACGGCGAAGGCGGCCGACGCGGCTGCGGGCGAAGCGCGCGGCTGACGACCGGCAGAGCCATAGGCCTTGAGGCTCCCGCGCCCCTGTTGAGGGGGTGCGGGAGCCTTTTGTCGTTTCCGGGCCGGGCCCGCTTGCCGTTTTCGGGCCGGGCCCGCGCCCGGGGGCCGGGCCGGGGTCAGGCGCGGGCGATGGTCTCGTGGTGGCGGATGACCTCGGCGACGATGAAGTTCAGGAACTTCTCGGCGAAGGCCGGGTCGAGCTTGGCGTTCTCGGCGAGCTCGCGCAGCCTGGCGATCTGGCGTGCCTCGCGGGCGTGGTCGGCGGGCGGCATCTTGTGCTCGGCCTTGAGGTGACCGACCTGCTGGGTGCACTTGAACCGTTCGGCGAGCATGTGGATCACCGCCGCGTCGATGTTGTCGATGCTGTCGCGGAGCCGGCTCAGCTCGGCGCGTACGGACTCGTCGATGACGTTGTTGTTCTTCTCCACGGTGACGACCCTATGCGGACGGGCGTGGTCCGATGACCGGTGGGTGCTCCGGATCGGGGACGGTGCCGCTCCAGCCGCCCGGTACGGCCCTGCCCTGGCGTTCGCGGAAGCGGACGGGGGCGGTGCCCACCCTTCGGGTGAAGAGGCGGCTGAAGTAGGCGGGGTCGGTGTAGCCGACGCGGCGGGCGACGGCGGCGACGGGGAGCTCGGTGGCGGCGAGGAGTTCTTTGGCGCGGCCGAGGCGGATGCCGAGGAGGTAGTCCTTGGGGCTGCATCCGGCGCCGCGGCGGACGGCGGTGCGCAGTTCGGTGGGGGTCATGCCGTGGCGGGCGGCGTGCTGGGCGATGGACAGCGGGAGGAAGGCGTCGCGGGCGAGGGCGTGGAGGAGGGGGTCGGTGTCGCCGGTGGTGTCGGCGCGGGAGCGGCGCAGGGCGACGAGGAGTTCGTGGACGGCGGCTGAGGTCTCGACTTCGAGGTGGGGGTTGCCGCGGCGGGCGGCGCGGGCGATGCGGGTGACGGCGGCGCGGGCGGCGGTGGTGTCGGTGAGGGGGAGGACGGGTCGGTCGGGGTCGATGTAGCCGAGTTCGGTGTAGGCGGTGACGGCGGTGCCGGTGAAGTCGACGAAGCTTTCGTCCCAGCCGGGGCCGGGGGCGGCGCCGTAGTGATGGGGAATGCCGGGGAGGAGCTGGATGAGGGCGGGGGCGGTGACGGTGTGGACGTGGTGGTCGGGGGTGCGGTACCAGCCGGTGCCCGCGCTGATGACGACGGCGACGTGGTGGTCGAGGGTGCGGGGGCCGACGGTGGGGAGGGCGCCGTGCTGGAGGCCGACGCCGAGGCAGACGAGGCCGAGCCGGTGGTGGACCGGTCCGGGCGTGAAGTAGCGCATCCAGGTGTGGTACACGCGTGTCCGCCTCCACGGCCGCCGGGTGTCCAATCAGGGCTGATCTTTGTCCATGGCCCTGGCTGCCGCCAGAGGGCGAGGATGGTCGCCGTTCGCGCTGTCCGGGTGGTGTGGGGAAGGCGGGGTCGTGCCGGGGTTCGTGGTGGGGGACGAGGATTTCGAGCTCGACGGGCGGCCGGTGCGGCTGTTGTCGGGGGCGTTGCACTACTTCCGGGTGCATGAGGGGCTGTGGGGGCATCGGCTGGGGATGCTGCGGGCGATGGGGCTGACGTGTGTGGAGACGTATGTCCCCTGGAATTGGCATGCTCCGGTCGAGGGTGGGCCGGTGGACCTGGGGCCGCTGGGGCGGTTCCTGGACGCGGTGGCGGCGGCGGGGATGTTCGCGATCGTTCGGCCGGGTCCGTACATCTGTGCGGAGTGGGAGAACGGTGGGCTGCCGGCGTGGGTGACCGGGGGGCTCGGGGCGCGGGTGCGGACGCGGGACGAGGGGTTTCTGCGGGCGGTGGACGGCTGGCTGGCGCCGGTGGCGGAGCAGGTGGTGGGGCGGCAGGTGGACCGGGGTGGCCCGGTGGTGCTGCTCCAGGTGGAGAACGAGTACGGGTCGTACGGCAGCGACCGGGTTTATCTCCAGTGGCTCGTCCAACGGTGGAAGGCGCTGGGGGTGACGGTTCCGCTGGTGACGTCGGACGGCCCGGAGGAACACATGCTGTCGGGCGGTTCGGTGCCGGGGGTGCTGGCGACGGTGAATTTCGGTTCGGGGGCGCGTGAGGCGTTCGGGGTGCTGCGGCGGTTCCGGCCGGGCGGTCCGCTGATGTGCATGGAGTTCTGGTGCGGCTGGTTCACCCACTGGGGCGCGGAGGAGGCCGTGCGGGGGGCGGAGGACGCGGCGGGGGCGCTGCGGGAGGTCCTGGAGTGCGGGGCGTCGGTGAATGTGTACATGGCGCACGGGGGGACGAGTTTCGGCGGCTGGGCGGGGGCGAACCGGGCCGGTGAGGATCATCTGGGCGCGTTGCGGCCGACGGTCACGTCGTACGACTACGACGCGCCGGTGGACGAGTACGGGCGGGCGACGGCGAAGTTCTGGGCGCTGAGGGAGGTGCTGGCCGGGTTCCGGGACGGGGCGGCCGTCCCGGGCGGGGCAGCCGTCCCGGGCGGGGCAGCCGTCCCGGGCGGGGCAGCCGTCCCGGGCGGGGCAGCCGTCCCGGGCGGGGCGGCGGGTCCGCTGCCGGAGCCGCCGCCCGCGCCGCCGGTGCTGGGCGCCGCGGTGGTGGCGCGGCTGGATCGGTGGGCGCCGCTGGACGGGGTCGTGGACGCGCTGGGGGGCGAGGAGAGCGAGACGGCCCTGCCGCCGGTGTTCGAGGACCTGGGTGTGGACCGGGGGCTGGTGCGGTACCGCTTCACGATTCCGGGGCCCCGGAAGGCGTCCCCCCTGTGGGTGATGGGGCTGCGTGATGTGGCGGTGGTGTCCGTGGACGGGGCGCGGGTCGCGGTGGTCGACGACGCCTCGGATCCGGTGCTGATCGGTGAGGTCGCGGGGCCGGCCGTGGTGGAGCTGTGGGTGGAGTCGCTGGGCCGGGTCAATTACGGGCCGCGGCTCGGGGAGGCCAAGGGCGTCACGGGCGGGCTGCTGCACGAGGGGCAGTACGTGCACGGGGTGCGGGCGCGGGGGCTGCGGCTCGCGGCGCTGGAGGAGCCCGGGGCCCTGGGGCGGGTGCCGTGGCGGGCGGGGCCGGGTGGGGGGCCGGGGCTGTACGGGGGGACGTTCCCGGTGGTGGGGGCGGGGGACGCGGTGCTGGAGGTGCCCGGCTGGGTACGGGGGTTCGTGTGGGTGAACGGTTTCTGTCTGGGGCGTTACTGGGACCGGGGTCCGCGCCGTCCGCTGTATGTGCCGGGGCCGGTGCTGCGCGAGGGGGAGAACGAGGTGCTGGTGCTGGAGCTGGAGGGGCCGGGCGAGCCGGAGGTCCGGCTGGGCGGAGTGCCCGGCCACGACGGGGCCCAAGCGTCCGTCCCGCTGGCCACCGGCCGATGACGGTGGCCAACGGGACGGAACCCCGTGGTTGTTTATTGCCCGACTAGCTGCACGATGAAGCCGTCCAGGCAGAACTCAGCAGTCCCGTTGTCCCCCACTTTCCGCAGTCCCACCCACGCCTCACCCGTATCCGGTGCCGTGAACTCGTACGAGAAAGTGGCCGGTCGCTCGGCGACGGGGAGGGGCGTACGGACCAGTTCGCGCGCTCCCGGTTCGTCGACGGCCGTCACCCATGCGTACTGGCCCGCCCGCTCGTTCTCGTAGCGGAAGGTCACCCGGTAACGGTGCCCCGCCGCGAAGCGCGCGGTGTGGGGGACGGTGCGGTAGACCACGCCGGGGTTCTCGCCGCGCGACTTCAGCGACTGGGTGCCGTCTATGACGTCGTCGACGGCCTTGCCGTTCCAGCCGCGCTGGGTGTAGGGCGCGTGCCGCTGGGCGATATGGGTGCGCGGGTCGGTGGCCCCGCCGGCGTCTCCCTTGACGAAGGGGCCCCAGCCCTGGGGCACGTTCTCGAAGTCCTCGGACACCAGGGCGCCCCGGGCCCCGGTCCGGCGGCCGGGCACCACGCGGACGGCGTCGAACCGCACCCGCGCCCGGCCGGGGCCGGCCGTCAGCGCGAGGGTCACGGGCCCGCCGCCCTCCGGCACGGTGAACCAGGTGAACATCCGCTGGAAGCGGGTGCCGTGCTTGCTGTCGGCGGCCACGTAATTGCCGGCCGTGGAGGTGTCCGTCCAGTTCGTCGCGGTGATCCCGTCGGCGGTGCGGACGCTCAGCGCGGCCCGGCGCCGCTCCCCCGCGACCGTGCCGACCTCGACCTGGACGGACGCCGCGTACGTGCCGGGCCGCAGGCGGGCGAGCCGCTGGCTCACGGTGGCCGCCTCCCCCGCGCCGATCACCAGCTCCCAGTCGCCGAGGGCACCGCGCTCGACGCGGGCGGGGCCGCTGACCCGCCAGGCGTCGAGGGTGCCGGAGGTGAAGGACGGGTCGCGCAGCGGGGTGCCCTCGCCCCAGCGGGGGTCGCGGCGGGCTGGGCGCGCGTCCGGGCGGGTGAGGACGTAGGGCTGGGCGGGGGCCGCCCGGAGGGTGACGCGGCCGTCCCGTACCGGCAGCCGGAGGGTGTCGGCGCGGCCCTGGTCGGTGAGGCGGTGGAGGGCGACGGTGCGCAGCCGGGACCAGGCGCGGGGCAGGGTCCAGGTGGTGGTGCCGCCGTGCGGGTTGTAGTGGTAGAGCCGGTCGGGGTCGGTGGCGCGGCGGGGCTCCCAGGGGAGGAGGTAGGTGTCGCCGCGGAGGACGACGCGCCCGTCGGTGACGACCGTCCTGGCGCCGTCGGTGTCCGAGACGGAGGTCCCGGCCGGGCCGGCGAAGGTGATCTCGTGGTCGGTCCAGGTGAGGATCGGGTGTGCCTGGAGGTATTTGGCGGGGAGGTTGTGGGTCCAGATCAGGCGGTGGAAGGCCGTCCAGTCGGTCTTGCCCTGCCAGCCCTCGAAGGTGCCGAGCCGGGCGGTGCCCAGGAGGGGCCATTTGTCGGCGAAGACGTCCTTCTGGTGGTGGCGGATGAAGCGGATGAGCTTGGAGTTGACGCCGCGTGAGGTGTCGGGTCCGTAGTCGGTCTCGGCGGCCCAGTGGGACCAGAGGCTGGAGCGTTCCAGTCCGTGGCCCCATTCGGTGGTGATGCGCCAGCCCTGGGCGCGCAGTTCGCGCTGGAGGCGGTCGGAGGTCCAGCCGGATTCGCGGAAGACGTCGATGTAGAGGGTGTCGAGTGCCGGGTCGGTCTCCTCGCGCAGCCGGCGGAAGCGGCGGACGATGTCGCCGGAGAGCAGGTCGCGGCGGGGGTCGATGCGGTAGGACTGGTCGAGCCAGTCCCATTGGGGGTCGCTCTTGTCGACGAGCGTCTCGGAGAAGGCGTGGGCCACGGGGTACGACTCGGTGGTGTTGACGTGGACGGCGAAGTCGCTGTTCCAGCGTCTTCCCGCGCGCAGCAGGGTGTTGAGGTCGGTGAGTCCGCCGGCGCGGGTGTTGTAGTTGCCGCCGTAGTCGGGGTGGGCGGAGTCGTGGCCCTCGGACTGGTAGCCCTTCAGGAGGGTGAACTGCCGTAGGCCGTCGGTGGCGAGACAAACGCGTTTGATGTTGTCGAGGACGGCGAGGAACGGGTTGGTGGCCTGGCTGGCGAAGTTGAAGGGGATGTGGGGGACGACGCGCAGGTGCTGCTCGTCGGCGCCGAGGGGGTCGGTCATGATGTCGCGCGTGGCGATGGCCGCGTCCTGCCAGTCGGCCCGGCCGTCGCCGTTGCGGTCGCGGGTGACGACGACGCGGACGTACGGCAGGGGCTCGGTGTCGCCGGCGGGGGCGCCGGCGGCGCGGTGGGTCCACTGGCCGCAGACGATCTGGGCCTTGGTGTAGCCGTCGCGGGCGAGGACCTGCCGGCGGAAGCGGCCGTTCTCCCAGGCGGTGGTGGCGTCGGGCCGGTCGTGGACGGTGTTCGTCTCGATGCCGCCGCCGAGTTCGCCGGTGGCGACGACGGCGTAGGCGCAGCCGGTGGGCGTGGCGTCGGGCGGTGTGGTGGGGGTGGGGCGGATGTGGGTGTCGCCGCTTTTGGCGGCGTCCAGCTGGAGGCGGGCGGCGAGGAGTTCCGCGCCGGGCTGGGTGCTGCGGACGGAGAGGAAGGCGAGGCCGGGGAGGCGCAGGGTGCCGACGGGCAGTCCGGGGGCCTCCGTGATCCGGGTGACGCGCCAGTCCACGCGGGAGCCGTGGACGCGGATCTCGACGTCGACGCGGGTGCCGGCGGGGAGGGTGAGGGTGTACGCGGCGCGGTCGGCGGTGAGGGAGACGGTGACGTCCGGGGTGTGCTCGGTCTCGTCGACGAGCAGGGTCGTGACGGGGTCCTCCTGGCCGTGGAGGACGGCGCCGGTGGCGCGGTCGGTGTAGGAGACGATCCGGGGGAAGGCCGCATCGACGCGTACGTCCAGGGTCTCGGAGCGCAGGAGCGCCTCGGCGCCCTGTGCCGCGGCGCGGGCGGTGCCCTGTGCCGTGGCGCGGGCCGGGAAGGCGCCTGCGCCCGCGAGGGCGGCCGCGGTGGCGACGACGGCGCGGCGGCTGGGTCCGGTGGCTTCTACGGTCACGCCGTCACTGTGTGACGGCAGGGGCGAAGGTGACCATGGACAAAGTCTGTTGTCGTCTTGGACTGTTGTCTCATGATCGCGAAAATGCAGTGTGTCGTCGTCGACTGTCCCGACCCGCTCGCCCTGGCGCGCTTCTACTCCGCCGTGCTCGGCTGGCGGGTGGACGCCGGCGACAGCGACCCCGGCTGGGTGTGGCTGACCGATCCGGGCACGCGGCAGCGGATCGCCTTCCAGCGGGTGGAGGGCGAGTACGTCCCGCCCCGCTGGCCGGATCCCGCGCATCCGCAGCAGATGCACCTGGACTTCGACGTCGACACCCGTGCGGACGTGGAGCGTGCCCGGCGGGAGGTCGTCGCGCTCGGTGCGACGTTCCTTCACGACAGCGCCGGCGAGAAGCGCGGGTTCCTGGTGTTCACCGACCCGAACGCTCTCGACTTACCGTTCTACGGTACCGGGCGGTCGACGGCAGCAAGAAGCCCCGCCCATGCGCCTCGGGGGAGAAACGCACGAGCGGGGCGGCCAGGGGCCTAGGCTTCGGTGCCATGGCTGAGGCTTACGTCACCAGCGACGAGCACCCGGCATGCGGGATCTGCCCGTCACGCCGCTTCCCCCTCGGAGCCTTCGACGTGTTCGAACGGCCCTCGCGCGACTGCCCGTTCAGTCCCGACGACGGGCACCGGTACACCACTGATGGTGTGCCCGTGTGCGTGCATCCGGAGAAGGTGGGCATCCCTGCGGGGAGATACAAGACCGATGGCTTGCCCGTGGCCACGAAGCTTGCGTTGCCTGGCGACGTTGCCGAACTGGATTCGTATCTGCGCGACGTGATGCACAGCGCAGCGCCGGGAGTGCTCGAATTGCTGATCGAGCAAGCCACCACCGAGATTCCCCGTACCTTCCCCGAAGTGGACGTCATCACGACGCTGCGCCGCGCTCTCAGCTAGCTCGCCGTAGCGAAGCCGGGGGCGAACCTGCGTCCACCCTCGAAGATGCCCAGCGGCTCATACTTCTTGATGGCGGCAGCGCGCCGCTTCTCGGTCTCGTCCTTGCCGATCCAGAACCGCTCGTTCACCGGCCCCCATGCGGCCCGGTAGACCTGGTGCGTGTAGTCGCCGTGGTCCCAGCCGCCGATTTCCTCGCGGTCCGTGGCGTGAACGAACTTGATCCCAGTCCGCTCCTGAACACGGCTCAGCACGGTGAACTGAGCGGCAAGGGCGTGGATCATCTCATCCACGGGGACGGAGACGGGAATCTCTGCCGCGTACTCGTCGCCATCCGTCATCGCGTAGACGGCCGACTTGATCGCCATTGCCCGGAGGGCTTCCGGGAACAGCGGAACGGTGTCCTTCTCGACGTCGAAGCCGTCGACGAGCGCATAGCCCGTGAAGCTCTGCCAGTCCTTGTCGTACTTGGCGCACCCGGTGCGCAGACGCTCGAACTCCGGGTCGGCCTCAATTGCCGAGAGAATCTCTCGTGCACGCTCGGACACCCTCTCGGGAGCCGGACGAACAAGGGTTGCGTTCACCACTGCACTCTCCTTTTCGGTTGCGTGTATTTGCCGCCTCAGCCATCGCGGCGGGCTCACCGGTGGTACGGATTGCTGATGATCGCAAGCGGGATCACCAGGGCGACGGAGACGACGACCGTCGTGGCCCAGATCGCACCGGCCCATCTGAGGACTGCGCGTCGAATCACGGCTACCTCATCCACGCGTGGAACGGGCGCTTGACGATCTGCGTGTAGGAGTGGTGCGACGGGTTGGCCCTGACGTGCTCCAAGATCCAGAGCGAACCAACCTCCTGGTCGGTGCTCCGGGGGGAGCCCTCCCCACACACGTCGCACTCCTGGGCGTAGGTGTGGGGCTTCGCGTCCGGCTCACGGTCGGGCCGAACGGTCCAATCAGCGTGTGCGATCACGGCACGTGTGCTCATGCAGGCCAATCCCTTCGGGCGTTGCCCCCGTCAGTGCCACAGGTGTACAGCCGGTCGCAGAGGCAGCGCGGCGACCGTCAAGGCGTCATACCGGCGTCATTCATCGGTCAAAACCCGTGACCAACTGTCGCCCAGCGCCCTACTGTCGAAGACGTGGCCGAACCCAACACGATCCTTCGCGCCGTCAGAATCAGCCTGCGCATGTCGCAAGATGATCTAGCCCTCGCCATACGTCAGGCGGGGAAGGAATCAGGTGAACCGAACGACTGCGCCAAACGCAACGTTCAGCGATGGGAGTCAGGGAAGGTCCTCAATCCCCGCCCCGTCTACGCCAGGGCCCTGGAGCGCGTAACAGGTCTTCCGATCGAGGCTTTAGGGTTCGCCCCACCGGGGCCGAACGCACGAGCGGCAGAGTCAGCCGTGCTGAACGGTCGTGAACCAGAACAGCGAGAGGCGGCGAAGGCGCGAGCCGCAACAGCCCCAGGAGGTATCGCCCCCATGACCAAGCACAACGATCACGGAACCCTGTCCGGCATCTGGCTGTCCCGATACGAGTACCACTCGTCGGGGCGGGAATCCGACTTCATCGGAGAGCACTATGTAGTGGTACTCCAGCACGGCAACAAGCTGACGGCGCGCTCGCTGCCGGAAGGCTCTTCGAACCCGAATTCTCCGCTGACGCTCGACCTGACCGTTGAAGGAAACGTAGTCACGGGAACGTGGCGCGAGGAAACGGCACGGGATGGCTACTACGCCGGGGCCGTCTACCACGGGGCTATTCAGCTCCTTGTCGAACCTACGGGCCGGAAGATGAGCGGTAAGTGGGTCGGCTTCGGCAAGGACTTCGACGTGAACACTGGCCCATGGGAACTGACCTTCAAGGACGCCTCAACCTCTAAGCCCACAATGGCCGAGTACAACCGGTCGCCCGGGGAATGAGGTAACGCCTGCCGTCCCTAATCGGGGATAGCCCGGGTTCGCGCCCAACGCAAAGAGCCCCCGACGGCAGCCCAGCGCGGGCAGTCGTCGGGGGCAGTGGTCAGAAGTGCTCTGGGCAACCGCAGATGACGCCCAGGGCAGTCGGGTCAGGGTCGCACCCGGCCTCAGCGCGGAACAGCTCCGAGAAGAGCGGCCACAGCGGGTGCACGCCGATCCTCCGGGTCTCTCCGCCACCCAACAGGCAAGCCAGTTCCCGCAGTTCGTCACTCAGAGGCGGCAAGTTGTCCGCCCAGCGACGTTGGCGTTCGTGCAAGGACTCAGACACGGCGAGACTCCTCTACGGCAGCGCGGGCGGCGGCCCTCATGGCGGCAAGAGGGTCGATGTCTCCGGCGTCTGTTGCTCGCTCATGGGCCGACAGGGCGGCATCGAGCTGGGCCAGGAAGCGGAGGCCCGGATGGGCGACCGGCGCCCCGGCGCTACCTGGCACAAGAACCCCGTCCCTGGCGATCTGGGCTACCAGGGCGCCCCACACGGCCCGAAGGTCCTCATAACGCTCCCTGTCGCCCTCGGGGGCCGTCTCGGGCTTTGTCGCGGCCGTTCTGTCGGCAGCCTTCCGGGCGCGTGCCGCCGCCTTCCGGTGCGCGTCGCCGCAATAACGGGTCCGCTGGTCGGCATCGGCGGGTAGTTCCACGTCGCATGGCGCGTGAGCGCATCGTCTCTTCAATTTTCTCCTGTGGTTCGGCGGACACTTTGGATTTCTCGTGTCCGGGACGGACACGAAAGGCGAGCTGGGGCCGGGATCGGGGAAGGGGCTCGCTGCGAACTTTTGGAGCGGTTACCCCTTCCCTGCGAGCCGGCCGTCAGAGCTCGATCACTTGGATAGGCAAATTGTTCGGCGTCGTCCGCTCATGGAGACGTGCGCCCGTGGGGACCGCGAGCCAGTCAGTCCGGCCTGACTCAATCCAGCAGCCCCGGCACATCACTCTCAGGTTTTCCCGGGTGCGCTTCCCGCCGCGCTGAATTGGTGTTCGCCACCCAACCCCGACCGCCTTGGACGGCCCGAACGCATCACATGGTTCGCAGCGAAGCACATCTGTTCTCAGTCGGGCGAGACGAGCACACGCCGCGATGATCTCCGGCTCGCGCTCAGGCGAACGGCCAAGCCAACGAAGGTGCCCGACGAGAACGGCACTCCACTTTTTCGGGGTGCCCCCCTCTTCAGACTCCCCCCTCACTTCTGGACCCCCGCCTGCCGTGCTTCAAGTTCGGCGGCGTGCTTGGCAGCCTCATCGGCAAGCACCGTCGGGTGATTTAGATCAAGCTCTGCCTTGTCCGCGAACACCATAAGGTCGGGGGTGTTGTCGGGCAGGGTGGCGCTCAGAATCTGAACTGACCCCACTTCCTGCACCCATACGCCAGCGACGCGGGCAAGTGCACGGAAGAGCGCGCGGTCTTCACCGAAAGCTCCCGGCGCAACGCGAGAGGCGGCAATGGAAATGTCACTGCGCAGCCCGACAAATATTCGGGAAGCATCTGCAACAACCGCCGTGTTGGCGGGGAGGTACTGCGAAACAACCGGCGTCAGGCCATAAATTCCCTTGGGCCACTCAGTGGCGGGCACTTCGGCACGAAGAGACTTTGCCGCAATCGGATCAACCCAAAGGGTCGTGGCCTCTGCGCCGGTCGCTTCCATACGCTCAAGAGCCGCACTGATCTCAGCCACAGACGGGGCAATGTGCTTCGTATCGCCTTGAGCAAGCAGACCGATCACGCGCCGGTTGTCGTTCGGGTCGGCCGGACCGGCGCCGTTAAACAGGCCCTTGTCGATTCCGCGAGCCAGGGCGGCGGCAAGGGACTGGTTGATACCGGCTACAAGATCCGGGCGTGCGTCCTGAAGTACCTCCGAGGATGCGCGCTCAAGGGCGCCGAACTTGACTGCCCGGGAAGTCCGAGACGTGATATCCGTGCCCGGATCTGGAATCGGGGTGTGGGCGTCCACGTAGCCGCCATCGCCTGTCTTGATGGCCGGAAGCATCATCGCAGCCTCACGCATGGGCAGTTTGTTGGACGATGGGATATTGGCCAGGAACCGGGACTTCGGGCCAATCATGTTGGCCCACAGCGCAGCCGGTTCTGTGGCCGTCCACTGAGACCCGTCCGGGATCTGACGCCGGTTCACCGGCAGGAAGCCGTCAGCAGTACGGATAGAGGCACTGGTCATACGGGACTCACTTTCAATTGGGTACAGGGCATCAAGCGCGCGAGCGCCCGCCGTCGTAGTCGGGTAGGCGGGATTCGTGACAGGTCCGAGTTCGTAAACGGTCATCGACGTCACGACACGAATGGGCAGGCCGGTTTCCGGGTCGTCGTCACTTGCCCGTTCCTGGCCTCCCGGATTGACGCGGAAGGTGAATGAGCTACCGACCACATCACCACGCTTGATCAATTCCGCTACGTCGTGGCCAGCCTGAGTATTCGGGATATCGATCTCATACCGCACGCCTTCCGAGTCAGCGGTAAGGCGAAGCGTTCCCGAACTGCGACGCCCGAGCACGTTGTCAACGCTGTGGTTGAACGTGGCCAGTACGTCATTACGGGCCGTCGCCGGGTTCCACGCGGACGGAGAGATTCGCTCCCGAAATCCTCCTAGGTCGTGGCTCAGCTCGTTGAATCGGATTGCGTAACCGCTGATCGTGTTCACGCCCCCGAAACTTCGGAGCGACACGGCGTGCGGAGCGGTCCGCCTCTGGATCTCTGTGTTGGGCAAAGTCATTTTCCTCTCGTCGGGTCCTGGTTGCGGAGCAGGACAGAGCATGGGAAAGGGACGCGGGGCAAGGCGTTAGCCTGCTGTTTTTGCTCCGCGTCCCTGTGTCCCGGCCGGTCCCGCCTACTGACGGAAGAGCGACCCGGTCTTCTCTTCCGGCTCTTCGCCTTCGTGCTCTTCGTCGTACTCAGCCACAAGCGGCGGCAAGGCGCGTTCCCACGCATCCGCAAGGGCCGACCAGCGGTAGCCGTACGAGCGGCCGTGTGCCGTCCGGACGCGAACCTGTTTGAGCCCGTGCTCACGCAAAAGGGCGGCAACGTCTTCGGCACGTAGCTCGTCGGGTCCGCTGAAACGCTGGAAGGTCAGCGGGTCCAAATCGATTGCGGCAGAGGCAATATCGTCCTTGCTGATGGCGACCGGCCAGACATGAGCTGGACGGGCCGCATGATGCAGCCTGAGCGCCGTAAGGAGTCGCGCGGAAGCTGAGCCATCTACTCGCTCCGCAGCGTCCTCCTTGGCTGCCTCAATCGCCGCCAGGCAGCGCTCAGGCCAGACCCCACCCGCGAGGACGGCAGTCAGAAACAGGCAGGACCAAATCTCATGGTCGCGCCCGTCCGTGACGCTGGTAATCCGCTCGTCCAGCAATACCGCAAGCATGTCTGTCGGATCGGTGATACGCACTGCTGTCTGTGCCGCCCAATCCGCAAGCGCAGTGCGGACTTTCTCCAATTGGCCGCCGTGCGCCACGGGAAGAAACGAGTCAGGCCGTTCCTCGCTACGGGCGCGCTTCGTGTGAACCACAAAAGTCCGCGTCAGCAGTGCGTCCGGGAGTCGGGCCGTGGCAAGTCCGGCGAATGCGACCGGCCCGAAGCACGGGTAACGGATCACCTCCTGTTGCTTGTCTTTATGTGCTCGCACGACCACCGCCCCGCGCTTGTAGCCAGAGTTCAAGATGATGGTCAAGTCATCCTGGTTTCCAGCAGAGTTCGCGGAGTAGGTGCGGTCAAGCTCATCCGGGAACAGGGTCACCGGGTATTCGCCCGGTTCATCTGCCGACGCCGCCGCACTGATGATGCGGAGCATGGAAGCCGCAGACAGTGAGCCCACATCCTGACCGTTAGCAGCAAGACAGCTAAGGATTTCCAGAGCGCGTGTCTTCCCACTGCCAGGTGATCCGGAGAAGAAACCGAGTCGCGGGGCAATGGGGAGATCAGGGCAGCGCGTGAGGAGGTGCGTGTACGCCGTCCAGAGGGTCACCACGTCGAAATGCCGGGGCTCGGGGAACCACACGAAGCGCCGAAGTGCTGCCTCAGTCTGAGTGAGGGCTTCAGCGCCGCCGGCGGTCACCTTGGCCTGAGCCTTGAGCACGTCCGTAAGGGAGTCGGTCACGCGCGGACCACCTGCTTGAGTGCCTTGCCGAAGCGGTACGCCACACCCCCGGTATGCGTTCCAGACATGCTGATCCGGCTTGCCGCGTAGACCAGCTCAGCGGGCGCCTGACGGCCGTTCTCCGCGTACTCGACCACAAGGGCCAGGACGACGCCGCGAAGGTCCATGAGCCCCGCTGTGGCGTGCTTGCCGCCCAACCCGAAGCGCGGGGGCTTCCCCGGCTTCGCCTCGACGGCCACGGGTAGCCCTGTGTCGGCAACGGCGTCCAGCAGTGCGGATACGGACCGCTCAGCACATCCGGGGACGTGCACGGCGTGTGGGTCGGCAAGGTCCTCGTAGTGGCTGCCGTAGTCGCCAGAACGTCCCTGTCGGGCAAGGTAGTTCAGCAGCACATCGCGATGGTGTGGGAAGAAGTCCGTTGACCACTTCTCCCCCTCCGGGCGCGGAGCATTCAGCCGCTCGGCAACACGCCGGAGCGCCTGATTGTGAGTAATCGTCATTGGGCCTGTGCCCTCTCTCGTTGCTTGGTGTTGGCCGGTCTATAGGCGGGACAGAAGGGGACAGGGGGACACCGGCTCACCACCTACTAACTTGAGTAGGTGGTGAGCCCTGCCCTCTCCCTGGGTCTAGGGAGCGGGTTGCCTTCCCTCAGTGAGGAGAGAGCGAGTGACACGCCCGCCATGCCACACCCCTAGAGCGAGTCGATTGCCCGCCCCTCCCGATAGAGCACGAGGGCTTCCAGGCCCCGGCTCACGGGCATGGAGAAGCCCCGCCGACATAGGGAGTCGACGGGGCCTGTTCGACGCCTCAGCGGCTATGCAGCCGCCTCAAAGTCAGCCATCTCCGCCAACCGCAGACCTGTGCCACGCGCGGTAGGTACGTCTGGCCGAGTCTCATAGGCAAGTTCCTCACGAAGCGCTATGAGGGCATCGGCGGCTTCACGGAAGAAGCCATTGCCCAGAGCGAAAGACACGCGGGACTCGTCCAGCCGTCGCCAGCCACCCCGCGTCCCCTTCTTGATCAGCAATCGCGCCCCTGCCTCAAGGAGAAGGTGCCGCCTCTGCTGATCATCTGAGTCTGCCCAGACTTCACGGATCGTGCGCCCAGTCGGTACCGATTCCCGCTTCTCCGGGCGCGCCGGGGTGCTCTCCAGCACTGCGAGCCGGTTATCCAACGCCTCCGCTCGCTCCTGCCACGCACGCTTTGCCGCTGCCGACCTCTGTCGCCCCTTCTCCTCCTGATGCGCGTTGAACTCAGCCAACGTGGCGGAGATTTCAGGGGCAGGGTCATATCCAGGCGTGACGATCGTCTTTTGCGTCTGGAGATCCCCGATCAGGGACAAGAACTCGCGCTCTACATACTCTTCGACCCAGTCAGCCCGAATGGCAACAGGCGCGGGGCACACGATCCCCGTGAGGTGTGCCGTGCACTTGTAGCTCTCGCGCTGCACACCCCCTCGCTTGTTGGACATGTGATACATGCGACTTCCACAACCCGCACAATGGATGACACGCAACAGCTTGGACTTCTGATCCACGCGATCATGCGGCCCGATCTTTCGGTCTTCAAAGAGCTTGCCGATCGCATCAAATTCTTCGCGTGTAAGGATCGGATGTTCGGTCGCCATGATCGGCGCGCCTTCACTGTCCCGAACAGGCTTGTTGTCATGCAGCTTCCATCCGAGCAATGCCGGAGAGGTGAGTACCTTACGGATCACCGAGGGCACCCAGCAGAATTTATCCCTGACAGTCGTCTCCCCCTTGGCGCCGCCAGTCTTTCCCCCGGTCTTACGCCCTGCCTTCAGAGACCAGTGATCACGCGGAGTCGGAACCTTATCCGCCCTGAGATCCTGGCAAAGCTTCGTGATCGTCATGCCTGAAAGAAGGTCCCGGATAATCCGCTCAATAACCTTTACCGCGTCAGGATCAGGAACCAGGGTCTTACCCGCTCCATGCTCCTTGGGCATGGGAACGATCATGTATCCGTACGACGGCCGCCCGCCCTTCCAGCGGTACGCCATCTTTCGCATGGCTGCCTGAGCACCCAACACGCGATCACGGATGCTCGCCGACTCCACCTGAGCCGCGAAGGCAAGCATCATCATCATGAGTTCTGCGGTCGGGTCCATGGCATTCCGAAAGTCGAAGACCAGTCGACCCCCGCCTATCCCCTCGGCGAAGACCAGCATCTTGCGGTGCTGCTTGGCCCACTTCGCCAAGTCGTGCATGTCGCTCATGGAGCGGATAGCACGGTCGAAGCGCCACCACACGATGGCGTCGAACTCGTCCGGTCGCGCGAGCCACGCGCCCAGCTCCGGTCGGTCGAACGGCCCCACCTTGGACGCGCTCACGTCCAGGTCGACAGCCTCGCGTCCGTCGAAGTCGATGCCGAGAGCGGCAGCGGCAAGGTCGTCAGCCTCGCGCTGCCGCTCCGGGGAAGTCGTCTCGTCGGTCAGCACGGACAGGCGCACGGCGCGTACGCCTCTGAGGCGGGCAAGGGTCTCCATGCCGGAGGTCTGGTGAGTCGATCGCCCGGCCGGACCGGTCTGCGTGTCGGTGTCCATGGACACCTTCGAGCGAGTCGAACGCCCGCCCGCGCTGGCCTGAGAAGGAAGCGTCATACCCTCGCTGGAGCGCAAGGGCTTCCTGTCCGCGCTGACCTGCTTCGTTACCGCCATGACCGGGGTCCTCCAGAACGGTGGTTCTGGAGCGTTCGGAGACCCGGCCGGGCACCCCTTCTGCCTCTGCTACGGACAGCAGGGGGTGGTGCCGTCCTGAGGCATCAGGACAGCCGGTCGGCCACGGCTTTCAGGGCCTCCCCCGCCCCGCCCACGATCGGCGTGCCGTGGCCGAAACAGGCCGTTTGGACTCCCAGCGTCGACTGACGGCGGAAGGAGGCGACGGCCCTCGGCCGGTCGACGTTGAAGACGCCCAGCATCAGCTCGCCCACGTTGGCGATGGTGTCACCCGTGAACAGCACCCCGGAACGCGTCAGATGCAGGGCCGTGCTGCCTTCCGTATGCCCCGGCACCGGCACGACCCGGACCTCCTCGCCCCAGTCCAGGACGTCCCCTTCCCCCAGCTCCCGGTCCACCCGGCACGGCCGCGCCGCCGGTACGCCGACGAGGCCCGTCTGCACGGACTCGTAGATCGGGACCTCCCAGTCCTCCAGCACCGGCGGCTCCGGCACCGCGCCCCGGATCACGGCCGCGTCCCCCGCGCCCGCCAGCACCCTCGCGCCCGTGGCCGCCGCCAGATCGGCCGCCGAGCCCACGTGGTCGATGTGGGAGTGGGTCAGCACGATCTCCCGGACGTCCTCCGGGCGGGCGCCCAGCTTCGCCAGCTCGTCCAGGATCCGCTCCGCGTGCCCCGGCAGCCCCGTGTCCACCAGCGCCCAGCCCTCCGCGCCCGGCAGCCGCACCGCGTACGACTGCCCCACAGAGAACGTCATCATCCATATATGGGGCGTCACTTGAGAGGTTTCGATCGTCGTCTCCGTCATACGGTCACGCTAGGCGCGCGCCACGCGGAGAGCCCAGGCTTTGCGCCGTCGGCGGATTGAGCCCCCGGCGAACGTACGGACGTCAGGCCTGCCCGCCGCGTGCCGCCCGGTCCACGGGGAACAGCGCGGTCACCTGCCAGCCGCCCTCCGGTGCCGGCCCGGCCCGCAGCGAGCCGCCCATCGCCTTGGCGCGCTCGGCCAGCCCGACGAGCCCGAAGCCGCCGCCCCGGGCCTTCTCCGCCAGCTGGGCGCCCCGCTTGCCGTCGTCCGCGATGCGCAGTTCGACGCCCGAGGACACCCCGCGCACCCCGATGCGTACGGCCGTGGCGTCGGCGGCGTGCTTGCGGATGTTGGTGAGGGACTCGCGGACGACGCGGTGGACGCCCGCCGCGACCTCGCCCGGGATCCAGTTCTCCATGCCCCGCTCGATGTACAGGGCGACGGGCGGGCCGGTACGGGCGAACTCCTCGGTCAGGGCGCGGACCTGCGGCAGCCCGGCGACGGGCTCGGTCTCGGCCTCCCCCTCGCGCAGCACGCCGACCATGCGGCGCATGGCGCCCAGCGCCTCGCTCGCCGACGTCTCGATGCGCTGGAAGGCGTCGGCCGCGGCGGGGCCCTCCAGGGCGGTGAAGCGGGCGGCCTGGGCCTGCACCGCGATGCCCGTGACGTGGTGGGCGACGAGGTCGTGGAGTTCACGGGCGAGTTCGAGCCGTTCGGCGGTGCGGACGGCGGCCAGGTCGCGGACGCGCTGGCGGGAGTGGCCGCGCAGCAGCAGCGAGTAGGCGCTGACGACCACCAGCAGCATGGAGAAGAGCGCGGTGAACCACTGGGGCTTGAGGTCGCGTATGGGCGCGGCGACGATCGCGACGGCGAGCAGCGGCCCGAGGACGCCCGCGGCGCGGTCGGAGGCGCGGCTGACGACGACGGTGAACAGCACGAGCAGGGCGACGTCCTCGCCCATGCCCCAGACGATCCGGGGGTGCTGTCCGATCATCAGGACGGCGGAGGCGGTGAGGGAGACTCCGGCCGCGATGCTCGCGCGCACCGGCAGTGGGATCCAGCTGTAGGGGACGGCGCACAGGCAGACGAGGACGCCGGAGGCGAGGACGATGGCGTGCGGCCGGCTCGGCTGGCGGGCGAGCGCGATGCCCTCCAGGCCGACGAGGCAGAGCAGGACCGCCCCCAGGACGGCCTTGGCGACTGTGGCCCGCCGGGGGTACCGGACGGCCCATCCGGCCCATCTGCTCATGTGCCGCCCGTGGCCAGCCCGCTCTCCCAGGCCCAGGCGGCGATCTCGACGCGGTTCCGGGCGTCGAGCTTGAGCTGCACATTGGCCAGGTGGGTCTTGACCGTGGACAGGGAGACGAACAGTTCGGCGGCGATCTCGGCGTTGGTGGCGCCGCGGGCGAGGCAGCGCACGACGTCGGCCTCGCGGTCGGTGAGGGGTTCGGCGGGCCGCCGGGCGGCGGCCGGCGTGCTCGTGCTCGCGGGGGCCAGGTCGCGCAGCAGCCGGACGGTGATCGCGGGGGAGATCAGGGAGTCGCCGACGGCGGCGGCGTGGACGGCCTCGACGAGCATGGCGGGGCTGGCGTCCTTCAGCAGGAAGCCGGAGGCGCCGTTGCGCAGCGCGGTGTGGACGTATTCGTCGAGGTCGAAGGTGGTGACGATGACGATGCGGGGGCGCTGTGCCCGGTCGGGGTGGGCGGCGGCGAGGGCGGACAGCCGGCGGGTGACCTCCAGGCCGTCCAGCTTGGGCATGCGGATGTCGAGGAGGAGGACGTCGGGGTCGTGCTGCTCGACGGCCGCCAGGGCGGCCTCGCCGTCGACGACGTCGGCGACGACGTCGATGTCGGGCTGGCTCTCCAGGATCATCCGGAACCCGGTGCGGACCATCTCCTGGTCGTCCGCGATGACCACGCTGATCGCCATACTGTGCCCTCGCTCCTCGGAACGCTTGAGAATCGGAAGCCTTGGGAAGAAGCCGTGGCCGCGCTGCCGGGTCCCTCCATGTCACCGGGGGTGCGGGGGCGCCGCAACCGCAGCTCCCCCGGTCGCCGGGCCCTTCGGGGGTCCGGTCAGTCGGCGCTGCGCCCGTTGCGGCGCAGCGCGACGCGGACGCCGTAGGCGCCGCCGGCGGCCAGCAGCGCGATGCCGCCGACGATGACGGGGGTGCCGACCTCTCCGGCGTCATGACTGGCCTTGATCACCTGGCCGGCCTCGACCACGCGCTTGACGGGGTTGCCGGAGGTGTCGTGGGGCGGCTTGGCGTGTCCCCGGTCCTTGACGTGGACGTCCTGGGAGGCCTTGGCCCGGGCGTCGCCGGGGTGCGCGGCGTGGGTGGTGTGCCCGGCGGCGGGGGCCTTGCGGTAGTCCTTGATCGTGTCGCCGGTGGCGGCGAGGCGGTCGAGGTCGGTGCCGTCGAGGGTGTGGCGCAGGGAGCCGGAGGCGAAGTCGTAGTAGTTCGGCAGCCGGCTGCCCTCCAGCTGGGCGCGCAGGGTGGGGTGGGTGCTGTCGGCGCCGAGGATCCGCAGGTGGAGCCGGTCGAGCTCGGCCGAGGGGCGGCTCGCGTCGATGGTGTGGCGCGCTCCGCCGTGGGTGACGGTGACGCTGGCCGGTCCGTTGCCGGAGGTCAGCCGGGCCCGGCTGCCGTCGGGCAGGAGCACCTGCCGGACGGTGGTGCCGGGGCGGCCCGGGCGGGTGTCGTGGTCGGCGCGGCCGGGCGTGCCGGCCGCGCCGCCCGCCGGTACGGGCGCCACGGTGGGCGCCACGGCGGGGGTGGCGTCGGCGGGCTTGCCCACGACGATGACGCCGGTGTCCCGGTCCGCCGCGACGGCGGTCGCCGCCGGATACGCCACGGCCGCGACGGCGGCGGCGAGGACGGTGGCGGCGGTGAGGCGGGACTTGACGGACACGGGGTGCCTTTCCATGGCGGGCGGCTCGGTCGGCCGCCGGTCCTCGGCAGCCGCGTCCTTTACGTTACGGACGTTTATCCGCCCCACACCTCGTCTGTCCGACCATTCTCGTCTCGGCCGAAAGGATGACGGGCCCCTCCCGTGTCATACCAAAGTGCGGCTCGACGGGGCCGGGGCGGGCCGCCGGAACCCGCGCCGGCGCTGGTCCGTCCGGGTGCGGACGGCCGCGCGTACGGGTGAGGACCACACGGTCCCGGCCGGGTCGGGCGGTCAGGGCGCGGGTCGCGTGGTACAGGCCGGGTGCGCGGTGCGGGCCGGGCGGGTCGTGCCGCCGGTGCGGTCGCCGGGCCGGTCGCGGGCCGTCAGCCGGTCCCGTCTCCGGGCCGACGCCGGTCCCGCCGGTCCGTCAGCCGGTTCAGCCGCCGAGGCTCGCGGCGGCGGAGGCGATGTCCGGGGCGAAGGTGCTCACCTCGGTGTAGACGCCGGGGTAGCCGGGGCGGGCGCAGCCGTTGCCCCAGCTGACGATGCCGACCTGGATCCAGGCGCCGCCGTCGTCCTTGCGGAACATGGGGCCGCCGGAGTCGCCCTGGCAGGTGTCCACGCCGCCGGTGTCCATGAGGCCGGCGCAGATCTCCTCGCCGGGGGTGAGGCTGTCGCCGTAGGCGCCCTGGCAGGTGGCGTCGTCGACGTAGGGCACGTCGGCCTTGAGCAGGTAGCGCTGCTGGCTGCCGCCCTCGCGGTCGGCGCCCCAGCCGGCGACGGTGAAGGTGCCCTGGTTGTAGGCGGTGGTGCCGGCGATCTTGAGGGTGGGCAGGTCGAGGGGCTTGGCGAGCTTGATCAGTGCCCAGTCCTTGCCCTTGCCGTTGTAGCCGGGGGCCTGGAGGACCTGGGTGGACTTGACCTTGACGGCCTGGGAGGACTGCAGGTCGACGGCGCCCGCGGTGGCGGTGATGGAGGTGTTGGCGCCGCTGCCGTTCACACAGTGGGCGGCGGTGAGGACGATCTGCTTGGTGTAGAGGGCTCCGCCGCAGCCCATGGACAGCCGCACCATCCACGGGAACTCGCCCTGCGCGGCGCGGACGCCGCCGACGACACCGGGGCCGGGGTCCGCCGCGTGGGCGGTGCCGGGCTGGAGGCTGAACGCGGCGAGGGCGACCGCGCCGACGGCCGTGCATCTCCTGAGCGTCTTGAGGTGGTTGCGCAACGCTCTTCCTTTCGTGGGAGGTTGTGCGCATCGCGCCGATGAGCGGGCCGGGGGGCGGTGGGGTGCCGGGCCCACCGGGTCCGGGCGGCCCCCCTTGACCTTGTTGGGCTCATGACAATGCGTGTTGCGATTATCGGGCCGGGGGACGGCTGCGACCTAGCCGCCTTTTCGGACAGTCGAGGCCCCGGTTCCGCCCCTACAGTGGAAGGGCAGCGCCAACCTCAGGGGGTGGTCACGCGTGGGCTCGGACGGCATCGAGATCCAGCACGGATTCCCGCACGCCGAGACCGTACGGTCGGCGATCACGGCGCTCTACCGGCGGCTCTCCTACGACGGCGTGCAGGCCTTCGGCGCCAGCGTGTTCCCGGTGGACGTGGCCTTCTCCGACGACGAGGACCCCTACCTCGGGGTGCAGCGCGTCGCCCGTGAGATGGTGCGGCACCTGCGGCTGCCGGACGCCCGGATGATCGTCAGCTTCCGCGACATGCGGCACGCCGGGAACGTCGAGCTCGCGGCCGGGCCGGAGTACTTCATCGAGCTCAACTCCCGTTTCAAGGAGCACCGCAGGGACGTCGGCGCCGCCCTCTCGCACGAGGTCATGCACGTCTATCTCCACCGGCTCGGGCTCGAGTTCCCCGGCACCCGGGACAACGAGATCCTCACGGACACGGCCGCCGCGTACCTGGGGGCGGGGTGGCTGCTGCTGGACGCCTACCGGGAGTCGTCGGCCGCCACGCAGAAGCTCGGGTACCTCACGCCGGAGGAGTTCGGGTACGTGCTGGCGAAACGGGCCCTGGCCTTCGGGGAGGACCCGTCGCCGTGGTTCACCAGCCCGCAGGCGTACGAGGCGTACACCCGGGGGCGGGAGCGGGCCCGCCGCGACGAGCGTCGGCCGCCGCTGGCGGGGGCGGGACGGCTGGGGCGGCACCGCTACGCGCGGGACCGGCGGGCGCGGGCCGCGTCCGCGGACGCGGGGTACGCCTTCGAGGACGCCGGGGTCGTCTTTCCGTGCCCCACGTGCTGTCAGCGCATCCGGGTGCCGGTGCGGGGGCGCGTGCGGGCGCGGTGCGCGTTGTGCCGTACGGAGCTGGAGTGCGACACGTAGGTTTTCCGGGGGCTGCGCCCCCGGGCCCCCGCTCCTCAAACTCCCCCAGCTACCGCTGGGAGGTGCCCCCAGGGGCTTTATTTACCCCCACCACTTCCGCAGAACCTTCTCCGCCGGCTTTCCGTGCGGCGTGTACGCCAGCCGTTTCGCGGTCTCGCCGCTGTCGGGCCAGTCGTCCCACATCCACCAGCACACGCCCGCCCACCAGGGCTTGCCGTCGAAGGCGGCGAACAGGGCCTCGTAGGCGGCGGCCTGTTCGGCGTCGCCGTCGCGCTTGCTGACGGTCCAGGAGTACGGGGCCGTGGTCGTGCCGCGCTGGCTGACGTAGCCCGCCTCGGTGAAGAGGATTTTCCGTTGCTGCCGGGCCGAGAACGCGGCGAGCTCGTCCACGATGGGCCGCCAGCCCTCCGCCAGCCGGGCCGGGTCCGCGGTGGCCTTGTCGGCCAGCGGCCAGTAGGCGTCGATGCCGATGACGTCGAGGTCCTTCCAGAAGGGGATCTTCTGGTACTCGTCGTAGTTGGCGGCGTACGTCAACGGGCCCTTGTAGTGCTCACGGATCGCGGTGATGGTCCTCCCCCAGCGCTCGCCGTCCCGCGAGGTGCCCGCGAGCTCGGTGCCGACGGAGAACTGCTCGACACCGTTGTCGGCGGCCAGCCGGGCGTAGTGGGTGATGAAGCGGCCGTACGCCGCGAACCAGGCGTCCGGGTCCTTGGGCTTGATCTCGGCGCGGTCGCCGCCCTTGGTCAGGTCGACATGGGGCTTGATCATCGTCTTCAGCCCCGAGTCGTGGGCGAGTTTGATGATGTGCCGCAGACTGTCGTCGCTCGCCGTCTCGCCCGTGGTGCGCATGGCCGGGTCGGTGACGCGGTCCTGGTACCAGGTGGGGGTGAAGGTCACCCACCGGGCGCCGGTGGCGGCGATCTGCCGAAGATACGTTTCGGCCTTGGGACCGGCGTAGTCGTCGGTGTTCCACGAGGGGAGCGTCATGCCCCGCAACCCGCTCACCTTCCTGTCGTCTGGCCGGCCGTTCCGGTCGCTCGCGGACGGGCCGGGGGTGGGGTCCTCGCCGCCGGACGACGAGCATCCGGCGACGAGGAGGACGGCCACCGTCGCCAGGGCGGCGGCCGTCCTCCTCATCACGTTCACTTAGGTCAGGCTCCTGTTCACTGAGCGAGAGCCGTCGGGCCGACGAAGGTGTAGCCCAGGGCCTTGATGCCCTCGACCGTCTGCTTCAGCGGGTCCACGGCGTAGTAGGGGTGGTAGAAGAAGCTGGCCACTCCGTCCCGGACCGCCAGATTGGCCTTGGCGGAGGCGATCAGGTCGGCGGGGAGCCGTGCCGGGTGGTTGTTGTAGGGCACGGGCTCGTAGTTCCCGATGTTCTCGGGGAGCACGGTCGTACCGTAGACGTCCTTGACCGAGTACGGGAAGAACTGGCCGATGTACCGCGCGGGGTTCACCGTTCCGCCGCTCAGCGTTCCGGCGAAGTACAGCGAACGCTCCAGCCGTGCCGTGTAGTTCTGTCCGAAGACCTTGTAGTCGGCTGCCGAGGCGGCGTAGTGCGGGGTCGTCCACAGGGTCGGCTTGGGCAGGCCGGCCGCGGTGAAGCCGGCGAGGGCCGAGGTGACCCGGGACTGGGCCCAGACGGCGTTGTCCTCGGCGGGCGGCCCGTCGTAGATCACGTTGTCGCTCGCGTCGACGTGGGCGCGGAAGAACTCGAAGTCGTCGCCCGTGACACCGGTGTAGGGGTTGTTGACGTTGCTGTACTGGTGGGTGTAGCCGTGATCCATCAGGACGGCGCCGTGCTGGAGCATGTACTGGAGCGCGGAGACGACCTGCGGGGCCTGGGCCAGCGTGATCGTCTCGGCCTTGCCGTTGTTGTAGGCGCCCTTGGGGTCGGTGTAGACGGGGATGACGTTGATCCCGTAGGGGATGTTCTGCGAGGCCAGGTAGTCGGCCATCGCCCGCAGCTCCGCCGGGTCGGACTTGGGGCTGATGTCCTCCAGCCGGACGAACGCCCGGTGGCGCTCGGCGGTCGCCGGGGCGAGCGCGTCGAAGAGGAGGTCCTCGAAGACGATCACGCGGTCCGACTCGGAGACGTAGGAGAAGGGGATCTCCCCCACGTAGGTGAGGTTGGCCGAGCGGAACGCCCAGGGGCTGGTGGCCCCGCTGTTGGCGTCCGTGGCCGTGGCGAGGGTGGTGACCTGCGGGTAGGTGCCGCCGGAGATGGCCGGGTGGAGCACCCCGCCGTCGTAGCCCGTGGGGATCTTCCGGGTCAGCGTCTGGTTCTTGTACGCGACCTGGGTGATGTTGCCGACGCCACCGCCGTTGTCGAAGTAGGAGTTGGTGGGGTCCCAGCCGTACTTCTGCTTGAAGGTCTCGATGCCCACGGCGTTGGCCATGTTCCAGATGTTGTCGCCGATCCAGTCGATGGGCTTACTGGTCTTCAGCGCGTCCTGGTAGAAGGCGGCCGGGATGGCGTCCGGGATCGTCCCGCCGTAGTAGGTCGAGCCCACGTAGACGGTGGCGGTGTACTGCTCCACCATGCCCGCCGTGTAGGCGGAGACGGGCTTGGAGGTGACGGTGCCGAAGTGGCCCGAGAGATTGGCGATCGCCATCGCGTAGAGCTCGCCGAGGTAGCCGTAGGGCCCCGTGTTGTCGTAGAGGACGAGGGCCGAGGTGCCGGCCGGGGCGGCGAGGGCCTGGGCGGCGGCGGACTTGACGGTCGCCGGGGCCTTGGCCGGAGTGATGGTGAGGGTGTGGGCGCGGCGCTTGCGGTCGTTCGCCAGCCGGCCGGCGACCCACGCCTTGAGGTCCTTGGTGCTGGCCCCCGACAGCGAGGCCTTGTCTACGCCCTTGAGGCCGTAGGACGGGCGGGGCTTCACGCCACCGCCACCGCCGCCTATCGCGGCCTCGGCGCCCGCCGAAAGAGCAAAGCCGCCCAGCAGGGCGGCGATGACGGACAGGATGACTGAGACCCGGGAAAGTCGCGCTCTTCCCCGCTTGTTTTTCATTTTTGGTTCCCCCCTGATTGGCCGGCCTTTGCCGGCTATTGGCCGGTCCTTCACCCGGGACGCCGTTCGGTGACGACGCGGACCGCCGATGTGAAGCCCCAACAGTTGGCTGATTCTTGTGGCCCGTCAGAAGTGTGTCAATAGACAACGATGGTCCGTACCGCGCAATGAGGAACAGCCCAATTGGTGCAGACCTTCAACCCCACCCGTCACATGCGCCACGCGATCAGGCATAACTACCGGTTGGTCCATTGAATTCTCTGTTCCGATTCAACATCTCTCACCATGAAGGGTTAATTGCTGCTAGTCATCTGATACCTTCCCTGCGCACGCCTCGGAACGACGAACGAGGCGCAATCCGGGGGGAACTCATGTACGGAAAACCCGCTCTGGGGACAGTCCTGCCCTTGGCCGGACTGACGGCAGCCCCAGAAGTTCTGCCGGGCATACCCTTTGCCAGGGGACTCCAGGAAGCGGCCGGTGCCGGATTCCTGCTCTACTGCGCGATAGCCGCAGCACTTCTTACGGCAAAATTCTGGTTCGTTCTCCGGAACTCCGGTGAACATTCATGATCACGGAGGTTCTTCTCTGGGCCAGCATCGCCATCATCGTGATGGCGGGCTGCTACAACTCCACCCTGTTCATCCTGTCCAGACGACGGGTGCGCCGTGACCGCGGCCCCCGCGCCGAACGCCTCTACATCTTCCTCCTCGCCTGTCTGAACGAGGAAAAGGTGCTCACCGAGAGCCTGGCCCGGATCACCTCGCTGCCGGCCGGGAACTTCATGGCCCTCGTCATCGACGACGCCTCCGACGACCGCACCGCCGAGATCGCCCGCACCGCCGACCCCGACCGGGTCAGGCTCCTCCAGCGGCACCTGCCCAACGCCCGCAAGGGCAAGGGCGCCGCCCTCAACGCGGGCATCCGTCACCTGCGGGACTCCGGCATCCTCGACGGCCGCGACCCCGCCGACGTCATCGTCTGTGTCGTGGACGCCGACGGCCGCCTCGACCCCCACATCGTCCAGGCGGTCGACCCCTACTTCGACGACCCGCGCACCGGCGCCACCCAGGTCGGCGTGCGCATGTACAACCGTCACCAGGGCGTCCTCGCCCGGCTCCAGGACATGGAATTCGTCATCTACGGCGACATCTTCCAGACCGCCCGGCGCTACTTCGGCAGCGTCGGCATGGGTGGCAACGGCCAGTTCATGCGGCTCGCCGCCCTCGACACCCTGATGAAGGACGGCAACGGCCCCTGGAGCGACTCCCTGACCGAGGACCTCGATCTCGGAGTACGCCTGATCGCACGCGGCTGGACCAATCACCACTGCACCACCGCCGCGGTCAGCCAGCAGGCCGTGCTCGACGTACGCCGCCTGGTGCGCCAGCGCTCCCGCTGGTTCCAGGGGCACCTCCAGTCCGCCGGACTGGTGCCCATGATCCTGCGCGAGGTGCCCACCAAGGCCGCCGTCGACCTGCTCTACCACCTCTCCAGCCCGGTCCTGATCCTGCTCACCTCGCTGCTGCCGCTGTCCTTCGTCGTCGCGGTCGGCGGCACCGTCGTCGGCTCCGTCGAGGCCGGACACCCGCTGGTGTCCCCCATGTGGATCATCGGCCCGTACGTCCTGTCCTTCACCGCGGCGTACGCCTACGGCTGGGTCTACTCACGACGCGAGCGGGGGCTCGGACTCGTCCGCGCCGTCCTCCTCTCCCACCTCTTCGTCATCTACGGCTACATCTGGTTCGCGGCCGGCTGGTGGGGCCTGTGGCGGATGCTCACGGGCAAGCAGACCTGGCTCAAGACCGCGCGCACCTGACGCGCGACTCCTCCACACATCTCCACTCATCGGTCAAGCACGCACCTTCCGAGGGAGAACCATGTCCCCGAACGTCATCACCACGCCCGTGCGCGCCATGCTCGTCCTGGGCACGCGGCCGGAAGCCATCAAACTCGCGCCCGTGGCCCGCGCCATGGCCGCCTCGCCGCTCTTCGAACCCGTCGTCGTCACCACCGGCCAGCACCGCGAGATGCTCCACCAGATGCTGGAGCTCCTCCAGGTCCCCGCGAGCGTCGAGCTCGACGTGATGCGCGACCGGCAGGAACTCTCCAAGCTCACCGCCCGGCTGGTGGACGGCCTCGGCGAGACCGTCCGCACCCACCGGCCCGACCTCGTCGTCGTCCAGGGCGACACCACCTCCGCCCTCACCGGCGCCCTCGCCGCCTTCTACGAGCACATCCCCGTCGCCCACGTGGAGGCCGGGCTGCGCACCGGAGTGCTGGACAACCCCTTCCCCGAGGAGCTCAACCGCCGCCTCATAGGGCGCATGGCGCGCTGGCACTTCGCGCCCACGACCCGGGCGGCCGGCCACCTCACCGCGGAGGGGGTGCCGGCCGCCGAGGTGTTCGTCACCGGCAACACCGTCATCGACAACCTCCTGTGGGTCCTGGACCAGGGCAACGGCCGCGACCTCTTCCACAGCGACCTGCGACGCGTCCTGGTCACCCTCCACCGCCGCGAGAACCAGGGCGACAAGATGCGCGCCATGGGCCGCACCCTGCGCCACCTCGCCGACCGGGGCGACGTCGAGATCGTCCTGCCGCTCCACAAGAGCCCCGCCGTCCGCGAGGCCCTGCTGCCGGAGCTGTCCGACCACCCGGCCGTCCGGATCGTCGAGCCGCTGGGCTATGTGGACTTCTCCGCCACGCTCGCCGGCTGCGACCTCGTCCTGACCGACTCCGGCGGCATCCAGGAGGAGGCCCCCACCCTCGGCAAGCCCACCCTGGTGCTGCGCACCACCACCGAGCGGCCCGAGGCGGTGGAGGCGGGCGCGGCCCGGCTCGTGGGCACCGAACCGCAGGCCATCCTGGAAGCCGCGACGCGTCTGCTGGACGACGAGGAGGCGTACGCGCGCATGGCGAAGGCCGGTAATCCCTTCGGGGACGGCCTCGCCACCGAGCGCATCGTGGCCCAGCTGGCCGAGGACTTCGGCGCGGACGCCGGCGCGGCGCCCACGCCGGAGCCGCTGGTCGTCCCCCAGCCCGGCGGTCCGGGGTCATACTCGACGGCATGACGAGAGTTCACCGGCTCCTCGCCCTCGCTCTGTTCGGCGCCGTCGCCGTGGCGGGGCTCGCCTTCGCGGTGAACGCGATCTGGGGCGGCGAGGGCGGCGAGCCGGCCCGGCCGTGGGCCGAGGGATCGGTCCACGGCCCGTGGCGGTCGGTCTTCGACGGGCACGGCGAGAACATCGGCCGCCACGACGGCCTGGCCCTCTCCCCCAAACCCTCCCGGGAGCCGGGCGAGACCCACGCCGGGCTGATCGTGTCGACCCAGGAGTACGGCGACATGAACCTCCAGGCCCGGATGCGCACGGTCGCCCAGCTGCGCACCCCCAAGCCCAATCCCTGGGAGGTGCCGTGGCTGGTGTGGGCGTACACGGACCCGGAGCACTTCTACTACATCACCCTCAAGCCCAACGGCTGGGAGCTGGGCAAACGTGATCCGGCGTATCCGGGCGGCCAGCGGTTCCTGGCCACGGGCTCGGAAGGCTTCCCGATCGGCCGCTGGTCGGGGGTGAAGGTGGCCCAGCGCGGGGCGCACATGGAGGTGAGCGTCGACGGCAAGGGCCTGGTCGCCTACGAGGACAAGGAGCGCCCTTACTTGCGGGGCAGCATCGGGGCGTACACGGAGGACGCCCGGGTGGTGTTCAGCGACATCGCGGCGGAGCCGGCGGAGTCGGCGGAGTAGCGGAACAGCCAGGAAATGACCGGACGGACCGACGTCATCGTCGGCCCGTCCGGTTGTGCGGTTCCGCTACGCGGTCAGCGCGCGGTCGGTCGGGAGGACCGGCGCGGGCAGCGTGCTGGAACCCGTCAGGTAGCGGTCGACACCGCGTGCGGCGGAGCGGCCCTCCGCGATGGCCCAGACGATCAGGGACTGGCCCCGGCCCGCGTCTCCGGCGACGAAGACTCCCGGCACGTTGGTGGCGTAGTCCGCGTCGCGGGCGATGTTCCCGCGGTCGTCCAGTTCCAGGCCGAACTGTTCGACGAGACCGTTCTGCCGGTCCGTTCCCGTGAAACCCATCGCGAGGGTGACGAGCTGGGCCGGGATGCGACGTTCGGTGCCGGGCTTCTGGTGGAGCTTGCCGTCGGTGAACTCGACCTCGACGAGGTGGAGCCACTGGACATTGCCGTCCTCGTCGCCCTCGAAGCGCGTGGTGGAGACGGAGTAGACGCGCTCGCCGCCCTCCTCGTGCGCCGAGGTGACCTTGTAGAGCATGGGGAAGGTCGGCCAGGGCTGGTGGGGGGCGCGCTCCTCGCCCGGCCGGGGCATGATCTCCAGCTGGGTGACGGAGGCCGCGCCCTGCCGGTGGGCGGTGCCGACGCAGTCGGCTCCGGTGTCGCCGCCGCCGATGACGACGACGTGCTTGCCCTCGGCGGTGATCGGGGAGACCGTCAGGTCGCCCTCCTGCACCTTGTTCGCCATGGGCAGGTACTCCATGGCGAAGTGGACGCCCTTGAGGTCGCGGCCGGGGACGGGCAGGTCGCGGGAGGTGGTGGCACCGGCGGCGATGACGACGGCGTCGTAGCGCCGGCGCAGCTTCGCCGCGTCGATGTCGCGCCCGATCTCCACCTCGGTGCGGAACTTGGTGCCCTCCGCGCGCATCTGCTCGATGCGCCGGTTGATGTGCCGCTTCTCCATCTTGAACTCGGGGATGCCGTAGCGCAGCAGGCCGCCGACGCGGTCGGCGCGCTCGTAGACGGCGACGGTGTGGCCGGCGCGGGTGAGCTGCTGGGCGGCGGCGAGGCCGGCCGGGCCGGAGCCGATGACGGCGACGGTCTTGCCGGAGAGCCGCTCGGGCGGCTGGGGGGTGACGTCGCCGGATTCCCAGGCCTTGTCGATGATGGTGACTTCGACGTTCTTGATGGTGACGGGCGCCTGGTTGATGCCGAGCACGCAGGCGGACTCGCAGGGGGCGGGGCAGAGGCGGCCGGTGAACTCGGGGAAGTTGTTGGTCGCGTGGAGTCGCTCGGACGCGGCCTGCCAGTCGTCGCGGTAGGCGTAGTCGTTCCACTCGGGGATGAGGTTCCCCAGCGGGCAGCCGTTGTGGCAGAACGGGATGCCGCAGTCCATGCAGCGGCTCGCCTGCTTGCTGATGACCGGCAGGAGGGAGCCGGGGACGTGGACCTCGTTCCAGTCGCGGACGCGCTCCTCGACGGGGCGGGTGCGGGCGAGGACGCGGTCGGTGGTGAGGAAGCCCTTCGGGTCAGCCATGGGTCGCCGCCTCCATCATCTTCTCGTGGGTCTCGGTCTCGGTCAGACCGGCTCGCTCGGCGGCGTCCTTGGCGGCGAGCACTGCCTTGTAGGTGGTGGGCAGGACCTTCCTGAAGCGGGCCGCTGCCGTGTCCCAGTCGGCGAGGAGGCCGGCCGCGACGGTGGAGGCGGTCTCCTCGCGGTGGCGGCGCACCACGTCGTGCAGCCACCGGCGGTCGGCGTCGTCGAGGGGTTCGACGGCTCCGGCCAGTTCCTTGTTGACGTCGCGGGGGTCGAGGTCGACGACGTAGGCGACGCCGCCGGACATGCCGGCCGCGAAGTTGCGGCCGATGGGGCCGAGGACGACGGCCCGGCCGCCGGTCATGTACTCGCAGCCGTGGTCGCCGACGCCCTCGGAGACGACGGTGGCGCCGGAGTTGCGGACGCAGAAGCGTTCGCCGACGCTGCCGCGCAGGAACATCTCACCGCCGGTGGCGCCGTAGGCGAGGGTGTTGCCGGCGATGGTGGAGTACTCGGCGAGGTGGTCGGCGCCCCGGTCGGGGCGGACGACGATCCGGCCGCCGGAGAGGCCCTTGCCGACGTAGTCGTTGGCGTCGCCCTCCAGGCGCAGGGTGACGCCGCGCGGCAGGAAGGCGCCGAAGGACTGGCCGGCGGAGCCGGTGAAGGTGATGTCGATGGTGTCGTCGGGCAGGCCCGCGCCGCCGTACTTCTTGGTGACCTCGTGGCCGAGCATGGTGCCGACGGTCCGGTTGACGTTGCGGATGGGCACCTGGGCGCGGACGGGCTGGGGGGCTTCGGCGCCGACGGTGTTGAGGGCGTCGGCGGCGAGCTTGATCAGCTGGTTGTCGAGCGCCTTGGCCAGGCCGTGGTCCTGGACGGTGGTGCGGTGGCGCGCGGTGCCGGCGGGCAGGTCGGGGACGTGGAGCAGCGGCGCCAGGTCCAGGCCCTGGGCCTTCCAGTGGCCGACGGCGCGGGCGGTGTCGAGGAGCTCGGCCTGGCCGACGGCTTCCTGGAGGGTGCGGAAGCCCAGCTCGGCGAGGATTTCGCGGACCTCCTCGGCGATGAACTCGAAGAAGTTGACGACGAATTCGGCCTTGCCGCTGAACCGTTCGCGCAGGACGGGGTTCTGGGTGGCGATGCCGACGGGGCAGGTGTCGAGGTGGCAGACGCGCATCATGACGCAGCCGGAGACGACGAGGGGCGCGGTCGCGAAGCCGAACTCCTCGGCGCCGAGGAGGGCGGCGATCACGACGTCGCGGCCGGTCTTGAGCTGGCCGTCGGTCTGGACGACGATGCGGTCGCGCAGGCCGTTGAGGAGCAGGGTCTGCTGGGTCTCGGCGAGGCCCAGCTCCCAGGGGCCGCCCGCGTGCTTGAGGGAGGTGAGCGGGGAGGCGCCGGTGCCGCCGTCGTGGCCGGAGATCAGGACGACGTCGGCGTGGGCCTTGGAGACGCCCGCGGCGACCGTGCCGACGCCGACCTCGGACACCAGCTTCACATGGACGCGGGCGGCGGGGTTGGCGTTCTTGAGGTCGTGGATGAGCTGGGCGAGGTCCTCGATGGAGTAGATGTCGTGGTGCGGGGGCGGTGAGATCAGGCCGACGCCCGGGGTGGAGTGCCGGGTCTTCGCGACCCAGGGGTAGACCTTGTGGCCGGGCAGCTGGCCGCCCTCGCCGGGCTTGGCGCCCTGGGCCATCTTGATCTGGATGTCGTCGGAGTTGACGAGGTATTCGCTGGTCACGCCGAAGCGGCCGGAGGCCACCTGCTTGATGCTGGAGCGGCGTGCGGGGTCGTAGAGGCGCTCGGGGTCCTCGCCGCCCTCACCGGTGTTGGACTTGGCGCCCAGCCGGTTCATGGCGATGGCGAGGGTCTCGTGGGCCTCCTGGGAGATGGAGCCGTAGGACATGGCGCCGGTGGAGAAGCGCTTGACGATCTCGCTGACGGGCTCGACCTCGTCGAGGGGGATCGAGGGGCGGTCGCTCTTGAAGGAGAACAGTCCGCGCAGGGTCATCAGCCGCTCGGACTGCTCGTCCACGCGCCGGGTGTACTGCTTGAAGATGTCGTAGCGGCGGGCGCGGGTGGAGTGCTGGAGCCGGAAGACGGTGTCCGGGTCGAAGAGGTGCGGCTCGCCCTCGCGGCGCCACTGGTACTCGCCGCCTATGTCGAGGCGGCGGTGGGTGGCGGGGATGCCGGTGGCGGGGTAGGCCTTGGCGTGGCGGGCCGCGACCTCGCGGGCGACGACGTCCAGCCCGGCGCCGCCGATCTTGGTGGCGGTGCCGTGGAAGTAGGTGTCGACGAAGGACTCGTCGAGGCCGACGGCCTCGAAGACCTGGGCGCCCCGGTAGGAGGCGACGGTGGAGATGCCCATCTTGGACATGACCTTCAGGACGCCCTTGCCGAGCGCCTTGATGAGGTTGCGGATGGCGTCCTCGGGGGCGGTGTCCGGCAGGAACGTGCCCGCGCGGACGAGGTCCTCGACGGACTCCATGGCCAGGTACGGGTTCACGGCCGCCGCGCCGTAACCGATGAGCAGCGCGACGTGGTGGACCTCGCGGACGTCACCGGCCTCGACCAGCAGCCCGACCTGGGTGCGCTGCTTGGTGCGGATGAGGTGGTGGTGGATGGCCGAGGTGAGCAGCAGGGACGGGATGGGGGCGTGCTCGGCGTCGGAGTGCCGGTCGGAGAGCACGATGAGCCGGGCGCCGTTCTCGATGGCGGCGTCGGCCTCGGCGCACATGGCGTCGAGGCGGGCGGCGAGCGCCTCGCCGCCCCCGGCGACGCGGTAGAGGCCGGAGAGCGTCGCGGCCTTGAGGCCGGGCAGGTCGCCGTCGGCGTTGATGTGGATGAGCTTGGCGAGCTCGTCGTTGTCGATGACGGGGAAGGGCAGGGTGACGCTGCGGCAGGACGCGGCGGTGGGGTCCAGCAGATTGCGCTGCGGTCCGAGGGAGGAGATCAGCGAGGTGACGAGCTCCTCGCGGATGGCGTCCAGCGGGGGGTTGGTGACCTGCGCGAAGAGCTGGGTGAAGTAGTCGAAGAGCAGCCGCGGCCGCTCGGACAGCGCCGCGATCGGCGAGTCCGTGCCCATCGAACCGATGGGTTCCGCCCCGGACTTGGCCATCGGGGCGAGGATGACGCGCAGCTCCTCCTCGGTGTAGCCGAAGGTCTGCTGGCGGCGGGTGACGGAGGCGTGGGTGTGCACGATGTGCTCGCGCTCGGGGAGGTCGGCGAGGTCGATGAGCCCGGCCTCCAGCCACTCCTCGTAGGGCTGTTCGGCGGCGAGGGCGGCCTTGATCTCGTCGTCCTCGATGATGCGGTGGCCCTCGGTGTCGACGAGGAACATCCTGCCGGGCTGGAGCCGGCCCTTGCGGACGACCTTGGCGGGGTCGATGTCGAGGACGCCGACCTCGGAGGAGAGCACGACGAGGCCGTCGTCGGTGACCCAGTAGCGCCCGGGGCGCAGGCCGTTGCGGTCGAGGACGGCGCCGACGACGGCGCCGTCGGTGAAGGTGACGCAGGCCGGGCCGTCCCAGGGCTCCATGAGGGTGGAGTGGTACTGGTAGAAGGCCCGCCGGGCGGGGTCCATGGAGGCGTGGTTCTCCCAGGCCTCGGGGATCATCATCAGCACGCTGTGCGGGAGGGACCGGCCGCCGAGGTGGAGGAGCTCCAGGACCTCGTCGAAGGAGGCGGAGTCGGAGGCGTCGGGGGTGCAGACGGGGAAGGTCCGGTCGAGGGGGGCGTCCCCGCCGTGCTCATGGTCGGCAGAGCCGAACAGCTCACTGGCCAGCTGGGATTCCCGCGCCCCCATCCAGTTGCGGTTGCCCTTGACGGTGTTGATCTCTCCGTTGTGGGCGACGAAGCGGTAGGGGTGGGCGAGCGGCCAGCTCGGGAAGGTGTTGGTGGAGAACCGCGAGTGGACCAGCGCGATGGCGGTGGCACAGCGGCGGTCGGAGAGGTCCGGGAAGAACGGCTCCAGCTGCCCGGTGGTGAGCATGCCCTTGTAGACGAGGGTGCGGGCGGAGAGGGAGGGGAAGTAGACGTCCGCCTCGCGCTCGGCGCGCTTGCGCAGGACGAAGGCCTTGCGGTCGAGGGCGAGGCCGGCGTTCTCCCCGTCCGTGACGAACAGCTGGCGGAAGGCGGGCATCGTGGCGCGGGCGTCGGCGCCGAGGAGCTCGGGGGTGACGGGGACGGCTCGCCAGCCGAGGACGGTCAGGCCCTCCTCGGCGGCGATCGTCTCGATGCGCGAGACGGCGGTGGCCGCCTCCTCGTCGTCGGCGGGGAGGAAGGCGATGCCGACGGCGTACGAGCCGGGGGCGGGAAGCTCGAATCCCTCGCCCCCCTCGCCTTCCGCCACGCTCTCCCTGAGGAAGGCGTCGGGGACCTGGATCAGGATGCCGGCGCCGTCCCCCGTGTCGGGGTCGGATCCGGTGGCGCCGCGGTGCTCCATGTTGCGCAGGACGGTGAGCGCCTGTTCGACGAGCTCATGGCTCGCCTGGCCGGTGAGAGTCGCGACAAAGCCCACGCCACAGGCGTCGTGCTCGTTCCGCGGGTCGTACATCCCCTGCTGGGCGGGGTGGGATGCGTGGCGCATCGGCGCTCCCGTCGTCGTCTTGGCAGTCATGTCGTGATGCATGTGCCGAGGGACGACGCTGGCCCTCGCCGAAGAAGGTGGTGCAGGCTTACATGATGGGTCGCTTCTCAAGGAGCGGAAGAGGGAGTCCATCATGTGGACACCAGATGGGTTCGGGCGGCGCTCCGGGCGCTCTGGGATCACCAGGCCCGGCCGCGCCCGAGAGCGGTGCGGCACGGGCGGCATTGCCCGCGGCGCTACCGGATTGTGCCCTGTCCCCAAGGAAACGAAACCGTGGAGAAACACGCACGTTATACGGCAGCGCGCATAAGAATTACCCGACGGCGGTCCCGAAGGCAATACCGAGGAGATACGTCACACCCGCCGCGGCACCGCCGAGCAGCAGCTGCCGCAGCCCGCTGAACCACCACGTCCGCGCCGTCACCCGGGCCACGACCGCGCCACAGGCGAACAGCCCCGCCAGCGCGAGCAGCACCGCGGGCCACAGCTCGGTGGCCCCGAGCAGGTACGGCAGCAGGGGCAGCAGGGCGCCCAGCGCGAACGAGCCGAACGACGAGGCGGCGGCGACGGTGGGCGAGGGCAGGTCGGACGGGTCGATGCCGAGCTCCTCGCGGGCGTGGATCTCCAGCGCCTGCTCGGGGTCCTTCGACAGCTGCCGCGCGACCTCACGGGCCAGTGCGGGCTCGACGCCGCGCGACTCGTAGAGCGCGGCCAGCTCCTCCAGCTCGTCCGCCGGGTGCTTGCGCAGCTCGCGCCGCTCCACGTCCAGCTCGGCGAGAACCAGCTCGCGCTGCGAGGCGACGGAGGTGTACTCACCGGCGGCCATCGAGAACGCGCCGGCCGCGAGCCCGGCCAGACCGGCGATCACGATGGCGTCGGACGAGGCGGTACCACCGGCCACGCCCGTCATCAGGGCCACGTTGGAGACCAGTCCGTCCATGGCCCCGAACACGGCGGGCCGCAGCCAGCCGCCGTTCACATCACGGTGGGTGTGATTGTCGCGGTGGGCTATGTGCGTTGCCGCGGCCGTATCGAGGACAGCCATGTCTCCAGATGCTCCCTTCCCCAGGGACGCGGACGGATCGCCCGCGTTCCCTCTGCGATGACGCGTTTCCGCGTCGTATGGGTCGAAGGTACGCACGAATGGCCATGATCCGCTAGCAAGGAAGGCCGAACTTACCTCGCTGACCTGCGGGTTTACCAAAAAGCCCCCTGCGGCCTGAGGCCGCAGGGGGCTGGGATGACGCGTGTGGGCGTGCGTCAGCGCTTCTCGGCGCCGGGCGCGGGCTCGGCGGGCTTGGCCCCGGCGGGCTTCGGCTCGGCGGGCTTCGGCTCGGTGGCGGGCTTGGTGAGACCTACCTTGGCCTCGCCCTCCTCGGACCCGCCCTCGGAGGCACCCTCCGCCGTGTCCTCGGCCGCGGCCGGCTCCACGACGAGCTCCCGCCCGGGGACCCGCTTCGAGGAGATCACGAAGTACGCGACGGCGCCGAGGAAGACCAGGATGGCGGTCCAGCCGTTGAGCCGCAGGCCCAGGAAGTGGTGGGCCGTGTCGACCCGCAGGTACTCGGTCCAGAACCGGCCGACGGTGTACGCGGCGACGTAGACCGCGAAGGCCCGCCCGTGGCCCAGCTTGAACCTCCGGTCCGCCCAGATCACCAGCGCCGCGACACCGAGGCACCACAGCGACTCGTACAGGAACGTCGGGTGGTACGTGCCGCCGACCCGTCCGATCGCCGGGTCCGGGTCGATCTTCAGTGCCCAGGGCAGATCGGTGGGCCGGCCGTAGAGCTCCTGGTTGAACCAGTTGCCCCAGCGGCCGATGGCCTGCGCCACGGCGATGCCGGGCGCGATGGCGTCCGCGTACGCCGGCAGCGGGATCCCGCGCCGGCGGCAGCCGATCCAGGCGCCGACGGCACCGAGGGCGATGGCGCCCCAGATGCCGAGGCCGCCCTCCCAGATCTTGAACGCGCCGACCCAGTCCCGGCCCGGGCCGAAGTACAGCTCGTAGTCCGTGATCACGTGATACAGCCGCCCGCCGACGAGCCCGAAGGGCACCGCCCACACGGCGATGTCGGCGATCGTCCCGGACCGGCCGCCACGTGCGATCCAGCGCTTGTTGCCGAGCCAGACGGCGACGAAGACGCCGATGATGATGCAGAAGGCGTAGCCGCGCAGCGGGATCGGTCCGAGGTGGACGACACCGGTCGAGGGGCTGGGGATGTATGCGAGATTCATGGCACCCCCGACGCTACCTTGCCGGAACGTGCGGGTGGCACCCCGCCCGGGGCTACGTCTGCGTAACACCGGAGCCGACTTACGTCCGGGTGACCCTCGCGCACTCGTCGTGAAGGGTCCCGTCATGGTCCCCCAGGTCGCGACCGCGGTCGTAGGGGTCGACGGCGGGCCCGGACCGGTCCGTCTCGTCCTGCCGCCCGTGATGGCGTTTGAGCTTGGGGAACGCCGGATGGATGAACCCGTCCTGGGCGTCGCAGGTGGTGTTGCCGATGTCCACCACGTGATGGCGGACGACCAGTTTGCCGGGCGCCACCTGGAAGCGGGCGGGGTCGAAGACCTCGGTGTCCATGACGCGGCGCACGATGGTGCGCGCGACCTGCCGGGAGCCCTTGTCCTTCTTCGTCAGCGGGTAGACGAAGGTGTAGTCGGCGTGGACGGCGACGACGCCGCCCTTGCGCTCGGCGAAGGTCATCCGGCCCCGCGTCTTGACGGTGCCGCCCACCAGACGGACCTCGTTCGGGTCGAAGCGGCTGAAGAAGAAGAGCGGGTCGTTCTCCTTGCCGGGCTTGGCGAGCCCCTCGTTCATCTTGGTGATCAGCTTGTCCTGCCTCGGGTCGAGCAGGTCCAGCGCGGCGGCCGGGCGCTCACCGCGCAGGGTCGCGGGATCGAGGTCGGCGGCGACGAGGAAGTCCTTGGTCAGCTTCAGGGCCGAGGCGACCTGCTCCTTCGACGACTCCCCCACGGCCGTCGCCTCGGGCGGGACGATCCCCGCCGCACCGTCGGCGTACTGCTCCGCCGGCGACCCGGCGAAGGGATGGTCGAGGGTCGCGGTGGCCGCCATGTCCTTCTTCTTGCCCCAGCCACCGGGTATCCGGGACCGGACGCCGCCGGGGTCGAGCACGATCGTGGCGGCCACGGCGACGGCCAGGGCGGCGCCGAGGCCGCCCTGGACCCGGCGCCTACGGACGGCCCGCCCGTCCATCTCCCGCCACGCGGGGCCGGTGCGCCATCCTTCGGGGTACTGGGGAGGGGTGTTCTTCGCGTTCGCGCCACCCTGGCCGAACATCCCACCCAGCCCCTTACCGCGGGCCGGGGAAGGAGCCTTTCCCTCATCGTCCGAGTATCTCCCGGACCCAGGCGATTCGACTGCCACCACACACTCTTTCGCATCAAGATCTACAGTTTGGAGCGGCAACTCTGGAGGCGGGACAGAGGTCTGGCGCAGACGGAGACGCCTTCAAGGAAGTGCTGCCACTGACTACCGACTACCGACGCGGTTGCGCAGCCCGCGCTTCAAGGTCGACCGTTAACTTAGCCGACATGTACATGATTACTGCGTACAGGCCACCGAGGAGCGAGAATCCGTGAATCCCCCGTACGTGAACACGTCACCCGCCAGTTCCGACGCCCCGAAGCCGATGGACATGCCCCGCGTAGTCAGGACCGGGCGCATAATGCTTTTCGTGCTCGGCGGAATCCAAGCCGTGGTCGGGCTGCTCCTTGTCACAGCAGCAACGCTCGGCGTCGGCGAGGGAACTGGCTCCCTCCTTCCCGACTACCCGGAGGGGGCTTACGTTCGCGGCGTACTCCCCCTCGTTCTGGGCTCCGCCGCGCTTGCTGTCGGAGCAAGGTTCCGCTCGGGCGGCAGGGGCGTTCGCATCGGCGCTATGGCCATCGCGGTGCTCATTTTGCTCCGCGGCGCCATCGAAGTCGCCGTGGACCAGACTCTGCCTCTGGGGAGCCTCATCTTCGGGCTGCCACTCCTGATCTACAGCACGAAGAAGGAAGCCGTCGCCTGGTTCGCCCGCCCCCGAGCCTGAGTCCAGCAGCCGATCAGCGACGGTCAACGCACCGCCATGGCGTATCTCAGTGCTTCCCGGTGCTCCTGCGCCCACGCAGCGCCGCGTTGTTCCTCCGGTAACCCTGCAAGCCCGGCGGTAATGTGATCGACGACTTCGTCATAGCGACCAAGAGGCAGGGTGCACAGCCCCATGTTCAGACTGTTGAATTCCGGCGTCAGCCAGTAGGCGGTCTCGGGCGGCGGTACAGCCGCAGCCACGCCGGACAGCCGCTCGGCTTCCTCCGCCACCCGGAGCGCTTGATGGATCTGCCCGAGCGCTGCGAGCCCGGCCGCCGCCTGAAGCAGTCCCCAAACCGCTGGGCCGGGTGCGCGCCCGGCGTGTACGCGGCGGCGGCGTACCACCGAGTGACGCCTTGTTGCCGTCCCTGTCGACGGGCCAGGTATCCGCGGAAGTTCACTGCCTGAGCGGCCAGCGTGCCGTCCTCGACGGAGTCCGCCAGCTCCGGGGCCTGGGCGAGCATCGCCACCGCTTCGTCGTCCCAGCGTATCTGGGCGAAAAGACTCAACGGTCCCGGCATCCCCCCATGAAGGCTGTCGAGTACTCCGGACGGCCCGTGAACGATTGTCAGCGTTCAGCACCACTCCAGACAGCGCTCTCCCGGCCTCGAGCTCCAGCTACGAGCGTCGGTGGACACCCACCCAGCGGCAACGCGCGACGAACTCCGAGCCAAGGTGGCCGAGGCCAACCGGCGGCCGTCGGCAGAAGGTGGGTGCCGTGACGAGCGAGCGGGCCGCCGAGACAGCGATTATCTCACCTCTCCCCCAGCATCCACGTTGCGGAAAGCGCTGGGACATCAAGCGGGAGAGGCTCGCGCCTTGGCGATCGACAACCGTGAATACGCAGCATCAATGACCAAAACCATGGGGTCCACCAGCGGGTGGCGCACCCATGAGGGCATAAGGATGCCTGCCCCGGCTTAGCCTGGGCAGGCATCCTTCAGAACATCACCAGATGAGGATCAGTCCCACTCCATCCCCGCGTAGGGATCGGGCTTCCCCGTCCATGGATCGATTCCGTTGTCCCAGACCCGTTTCTCCTCTTTCCAATGAAGAAACTTTGGTGAGGTCACACCCCAGAGATGCACACCACTCAGCGGGCACTCCACAAATTCCGCCAAGAATACCCGTCGCAGAAACTCCACCATCCCGGTTTCATAGACCGCGACAGGCGTTTTCGTGTGTCTTCCGATCACGACTACTGGCCAACGATCAGGGTCACCGCTGGCGGTTTGCCAGCAGAGAATGTCGGGCCCAGAAGTGACGCCCCAGGCCACCAGGGAACTAGTGGAATGAGCGCACTCCTCGGCCAGCCCTACCGACTCAGCAACAATCGCGCGCGCGTTCTCCGTTTCGAAACGCATCCCGTAAGCCGAGGGGTCATACGCAGTCGACAGCGGCTGGAAGACGGTCAGAAAATTGTCGATCACCCCTTCCCCGTACTCCGACATGAACGCCTTATAGTCCCGGGGAAACGTTATCCCCCATGCCTTCTCAGCATCAGACCAGTTGACGTCTTCACCCGCATTCTCATGCGCCGGCATCAGAACACGAAGAGCTCCAACCCCCGACGGTCCAGGCCCCTCCTGCCCCAGTCTCATCTCGTCCCTCCAGTAGGTTGTGGAACTCCTTGGTGCGTAACAGTGCCCAGGTTGCGCCACTGATCAAATCTCGGGCTGTACAAAGAGTTAGGAACCACTACATCGAACTTAACACCAGGGCGGCCGTCGCCGTACACCCCGTCGGCAGACATCTCAAAGGACACAGGAACCGTACGATCCCCGGAGTATTTCGGCTTTACCTGATACCGAACCGCCTGTCCGTCATCGATAGCAGATTTAACCTCCACCTCATATTTACGCATGTTGTCTTCAAGGCGCCCGTTTCCAACTACATAATAGTTTGCCTGGCGAGAGCAAGTAGCAAGATTATCGAGGTCTTCCCCGGATCCACTGAGCTCCCTCCCCAGAAGATGACAGTTATTTATCGCGCTCTGAGGCGAAAGACCCAAGTAGCCGGCGTAACGACCAGCCCACTCGTACCCCGGGGGCCTGATGTCAGCAGTCACATAACTTCCCTCATGCGTACTCAGGAAGGCACTGTCGAGACATGCATCGATGCCAGTCGCCCGACCCCCGTGGGCAGTATCTCGTGGACTGTACTCCCGCCATCCGCTCCCGCCACGTCGGCAGTCTCCCCGGTCATCCGACTGAGTGTCATGCCGGGAACCTCCGTCCGATGCCGCGTCTGGAGTGAAGAGCGTGATCGCTGCGAGGTCGATCAATGCCTGCGCCGTGACTGTCGCGGCGGTTGTCGCAGCAGCCGTGGCGGCAGTGACCGTTGTGCCTACGAAGGAGACGACAGGGCCGAGGAGCGTCGGGGCAGAGAACGGATGCGGCCCACGATTGGGATTCTGCGGGATGACCGGCTTAGGCGGCTTGATGATGCGCGGGTGACGGAAGAAGGTTCCACCGCCACCACCGCCACCACGGCCGCCTCGGCTCGGGGCGTACCCGGAACCCCCGCTCCCGCCGTCGCCATCGTCATCGTCATCGTCGTAGAAGTCGCCACCACCTCCGCCTCCCTCGTTGTCGTCCTCATCGTCATCCGACCAAATCTGACTGTTCGACCTTTCAGGCGCTCCCTCCATCCATCGGGCCTGGCGCTCAATAGCCGATTGATTCCTCACATTCATGCAGCGGGAAAAGTTGAAAGCATAGAAGCATTCGTCACGTCCTGTCGGAGTGGGAGTGACGGCATCCACCAACATTTCCAATTCCTCGTAGACATCGCAGGCCCAACCACATCCGTACTTGCGTCGATGCCCATCAGGGTCCGTGCCATTCAGAGGATCAGCTTCGCCGTAGATGTACCGGTTCGCCCGAGCTGCGGTGTTCGGATCGAGCAACCACGTGTCACGGGAACCGAAGCGGCCCGTGCCCGGCTGGTACCAGCGGGAGGCCATGTTGACGTCGCCGGTCGACGGATCGGTCCAGCCCGACTGGTAGCCGAGCGACGACCGCGTGCCCGCCTTGGCCCGTACCGACCCGAACGGGTCGTACGACGCCGAGCCCACGAGCTTCGTCCCGTCGGCCGAAAGGCCCGCGACGACGTCGGTGTGCCGGTCCGTCACCGACCGCTGCGCGGTCGTGCCGTCCGTGCTGCCGAGCAGCGCGCCACCGGGGGTCCGGCTGTACGTGCTGGTGCCGTCCGACACCAGATTGTTGGAGCCGCCGTCGTAGGTGAACGCGGCGTTGCCGCTCCGGCCGACGCGGTCGAGTGAGTCGTAGCTGTACGTCGTGTCCCCGTCGGCGATGCGCCGCTCGAAGGCGTCGTACGTCAGGGCGCGCGGCTTGCCGCTGCCCGTGTCGACCGAGGCGAGGGTGCCGCGCGGCGTGTAGCCATAGCGCGTGGCACCGTCCGTCAGCTGGCGGTTGGCCTCGTCGAAAGTCGCGGTGGTGTCACCGGCCTTGACGCGGTTGCCGGCGTCGTCCCACGTGTACGACGTGGTCTTGCCGTCGGCCGTCCAGGACGTCAGGCGCCCGGACTTGTCGTAGGCGTACGTCTCCTTTCCGGCGCCCGCGACGCCGCTGGTGGTCTTCGTGGTGAGGCGGTTGTCCAGGTCGTAGTCGTACGCGGTGGACATGACCTCGGTCGTGCCGTCCGCGCCGGTGACCTTGGACTCGGTCAGTCGGCCGAGCTGGTCGTAGACGTAGCCCCGTCGGCCGCCGGTCCGCCAGTCCGTCGCGCCGGCGGGCTTGGACGCGTACTGCTCCTGCAGCACACGGCCGGCCGCGTCGTAGGCGGTGATGGTCTGGCCGCCGGTGACGGCGTCCTCGGTGCGGTTCAGACGGCCCGCGGCGTCATAGCCGTAGGCGGTGGTGCCGGACTTGTCGGTCCGGGAGGTCATGTTGCCGTCGTTGTCGTAGGTGTAGGTGGACTTGCCTCCCGGGCCGTTCGAGGTCAGCAGCTCGCCACGGTCGTTGTAGGTGTAGGTGTTCGGATTGAGGACGTCGCCCGAGCCGACCTTGGTGAGACGGCCCGCCAGGTCGTGCTCCAGGGTCCGGTCGGTGGTGGCGGCCTCGGCGCCCGTGCCCGTCTCCTTGGTCAGCCGACCGTGGACGTCGTAGGTACTGTGCCGCTCGACACCGCCGGGCAGCAGCTCGGCCACGTTCTGGCCGGCCGCGTCGTAGACCTTGGTCCACGTGCGGTCCGCGGCCTTCGGCTGCGCCGCCGTCACCGGCTCGATCGTGGACTCGGGCAGGCCCCACGGCGTGAACGTGTAGGTCGTGGTGTTGCCACGGCCGTCCGTCAAGCGCGTACGGTTGCCCATCGCGTCGTAGCCGAAGGTGGTGGTGATGGACTTGCCGTCCGCCACCGGCTCGGCCTGCAGTGTCATCCGGCCCACGGCGTCGTAGGCGAAGGTGGTCTTCGCTCCCGAAGCCGAGGTGGCGGAGACCCGGTTGCCGTCGGCGTCGTACTCCACGGCGGTCGACCGCAGGGCGGTGTCACCCGTGCCGTAGTCGACCGTGCCGGCCACCCCGCCGAAGCCGTCGTAGCGCGTGACGCTCTTCCGGCCCGTCGCGTCGACGGTCTGGACCTTGCGGCCCAGGGCGTCGTACGCGAACTTCGACGTTCCGCCACCGGGCTCGGTGGCGCTCAGGACCTCGCCTGCCACGTCGTACGCGGCCGACGTGATCAGCCCCGCCGGGCTGGTGGACGATATCTGGTTGCCCGCGTCGTCCCAGGCGTAGCGAGTGGTGAGGTTCTGCGCCGACGGGTAGCGCTCGACGGTCGTCGCCGTCAGCTGCCGACCCAGCTCGTCGTAGGTGGCCTCGGCCCGCGCGCCGGTGGGTCCGGTGGTGGAGAGGCGCAGGCCTGTGGGCGTCCAGGTGAATCGATTCGCCTGGTCGTCCGTCGACGTCGGCTGCAGCGGGTTGCCGTCGCTGCCGAGGCTGGTGTTGAGGTTGGCGTTGAGCAGGCTGGTCGCCGGGAGGGACTGGCGGATCAGGTGGCCCAGCTGGTCGTAGGCGTAGCTGACCGTCCGGCCAAGCGGGTCGGTGGTGGCCGTCCTGCGGCCCAGGGCGTCGTAGGCGACCCGGGTGACGGCGGTGATCTTCTCCCCGCCGGGCGGGGTGTAGTCGGGCAGGGTGACGGCGGTGGCCCGGCCGAGCTTGTCGACCGCGGTACGGGTCACCGACCCGTTCGCGGCGCGGGCCTCGGTGGCCTCGCCGAAGGTGTTGTACCCCCTGAGCGTGCTGGGCTTGACGGCCTGGGGCTGCTGCCCCTGCTGCTCGGCCTGGATCTGCGGGGCGATCTGCTCCACGAGGCGGCCGAGGGCGTCGTAGCGGTTGGTGGTGGTGAAGGCGGTCGCGTCGGCACCGGTCTCGTTGCCACGCGGGGTCGTCGCCGTGAGGGCCAGGCCGCGCTGGTCGTAGGCGAACTTCGCCGTACGTGTGCGGTCGCCGTCGACGACGGTCTGGGTGAGCTTGTTGCCCGCCTTGTCGTAGGTGAAGCGCTGGGTGCTCAGCGCGGTCTTCTGCTCGACGGGCCGGTCGGCGTCGTCGTAGGCGTAGGTCGTCCAGCGGTTGAGGCCGTTCGGGTCGAGCACGCTGCGCGTGACGCGGCCCGTGGCGTCCATCTCGTTGGTGACGGTGGCGGTGCCACCGGCTCCGGTCCGCTGGATCAGGTTGCCCGCGCCGTCGTAGACGTCGGCCTCCATCACGATGTCGTGCTTGCTGCCGTCGGCCTGGGTAACGCTCTTCGCGGTCTTCGACGCGAGCTTGCCGTCGTCGAAGTAGGCGTAGGCCGTGGTGGCGCCCATCGCGTCGGTCGACGAGGCCAGGCGGCCCGCCGGGTCGTACGCGTTGGAGGCGACCACCAGGTCCTTGGCCTCGCCGGAGGGATCACCCCTCCAACCCTTCAGAACTGTTTCCGCGAGGCGACCGCCCGGTGTGTACCGGAACTCGTACGTCGTCCCGAGGGCGTCGGTCGTACGGGTCTTGCGGCCGAGCGCGTCGTAGGCGACGACCGTGTCGTTGCCCTCGGCGTCCGTGGTCTTGTCCTCGAGGCCGTGCTCGTCGTAGTGGTGGGTGGTGGTGCGCTGGGCGTCACCGCCCGTGGTGTCCTCCGTGGATTCGGTCAGCAGCATGCCGTCGGGGTCGAAGGCGCGCGTGGTCTTCGCGGTGTGGGTGACGCCCGTGATCTCGTTCTTCACCGCGGCGCCGGTCTCGGAGACGATCCGGGACATGGCGTCGTAGGCGAAGGCCGTGGTCACGCCGTCCGGCCGGCTGTCGGAGACCTGGGTCTCGGTCAGCTTCCGGCCGATGCCGTCGTAGGCGTAGCGCGTGACCAGGCCGGACGGGGCCGTGGCCTGGGCGAGGTCGCCCTGTGCCGTATAGCCGTACTCCGTGACGGCACCGCCGGGAGCGGTGGTCGTCCGGACCAGACCTGCCGGGACGGAACCGCCGCCGATGGCGGCTTCCTGCCCGGTGGTGTACATCGTGACCGACTTACGGCCGTCCGCGAGCACGGTCGTGTCCGGGAGGCCGAGCGCCGTGTACGTCATCGACGTGCGGTAACGGTCGTCGCGAGCGCTCGTGGAGCGGGCGTCGCGGGTGGCCGTGGGCTTGTCGTTGCGCGGATCGAGCGGATCGGCGGCGTTCAGGTAGTAGTCGGTGAAGGATGTCCAGCAGGAGTTGGCGTCGCGGCAGGTGGTCTTGGAGACCGTGTTGCCGCGGGCGTCGTGTCCTGTGACAGCGAAATGACCGTTGGGGTCGGTCACCGTGTGGAGGAAGCCGCCGGTGTCGTACGCGTAGGTGGTACGGCCCCCTTCGGTATCCGTCGCCGTCACCGGGCGCTGGCCGCGCAGGGCGTCGTAGGAGACACTGCTGGTCCGGCCCGTCGGGTCGGTGACGCTGATGGTGGACGTCAGCGAGGACATGCCGGAGTTCCGCATGGCCTGGTAGTGCTCGGCCACCTGGTCCTCGGTGAGCTCCTTCGGGTAGAAGGCCGCCTCGTCGAGGTCACCGGTGAAGTAGCGGGTGCCGGGCTTCTGCCCGTCCCAGCCCTCGCTCGAGTAGCCGCCGCCCAGGTAGGTGTGGGCCATGGTCTCGGGCTTGGAGGGCTCGTTGAGGCCGCCGACCTTCGTACCGTCGAGGTAGAGGGACTGGCTGGTGCTGCCGCCGGTGATGACGACGTGGTGCCACTGGTTGTCGGTGACCTCCGTGCCCGAGACGATCGGCTTTCCGGAGCCGCTGTGCCAGAGCTGGCCCCGCAGCTTGCCGTCGGCGTCGACGAGCAGGCTCGGATTCCAGTCGGTCGGGGTCTTGCCCAGCTCCGCGTTCTGCAGGCCCAGCAGGACGCTGCTCGGCTTGCCCGTGCGGAACCACATTTCGGCCGTCATGGCGGGGGTGTTGCCCATGACTCCGAACGGCAGCTCGACCGAGCCGTCGCCGGCGAGGGTCACCGCCCCGTTGTCACCGGGCCCGAAGGCACCGGTCGCACCGAGCTTGGCCTTGGTGTACGTGCCGTCACTGGCGTACACGGCGGCCTTGCTGTGGGCCTTGTCGCCGCTGGTCTCGTCCAGACGCCAGTAACCCGAGGGCGCGTCGGCGGTGACCGTGCCCCGGTAGTGGGCGCCGTCGCCGGAGACCAGACCGGTACGGGAGCGGTAGTGCTCGGCGACGGTGGTGTCCGTCAGCTCCTTGGTGTAGAAGGCGACCTCGTCGAGCTGGCCGGTGAGATAGCGGGTGCCGGGCTTCTGCCCGTCCCAAGCCTCGCTGGAGTAGCCGGCGCCCAGATAGGCGCGGGTCAGTGTCTCGGGCTTGGACGGCTGGCTCAGGCTGCCGACTTTCGTACCGTCGAGATAGAGGGACTGGCTGGTGGCACCGCCAGTGAGCACCACGTGGTGCCACTCGTTGTCCGTGACCTTGGACGACGAGATGATCGGCGAACCGGTACCGCTGTGCCAGAGCTGGCCGCGCAGCTTGCCGTCGGCGTCGACGAGCAGGCTCGGATTCCAGTCGGTCGGGGTCGCGCCCAGCTCCGCGTTCTGCAGCCCCAGCAGCACTCCGCCTGGCTTGCCCGTACGGAACCACATCTCGAACGAGAGCGCGTTGGCGCCCTTCAAGGTGTCCGTCGGAACCTGAACGGCCCCCGCCGACCCGTCGAAGGTAGCTGAGCCGTCGTCACCGTCGGAGAAGGCACCGACCGCGCCGAGCGTCACGCCGTCGCGATAGGCACCGTCCGCGCCGCCGGTGATCTCATTGGCGGCGGTGGAACCGCTGCGGTCGCCCAGCCGCCAGTAGTCGACAGGGCCCGAGGAACGGACCGTGTCCGCGTAGGCCGCCGAACCGGCGGAGTAGACCGGTGCGGAGACCTTCCACGTACCGCCCTTCTCGTCCGTGGTCTCGGTGACCCGGCCGGTACCAGAGTCGTAGGCGACCTGCGCGTGGACACGTCCGGACGGGAGAGTGACCTTGGTCAGCCGGCCCGACATCGCGCGAGCACGGTAGTGCTCGGCGACCGTGGTGGCGTCGAGGGACTGGTGGTAGACGGCCACTTCGTCCATGAGGCCGGTGAAGTGGCGGATACCGCTGGCTTGGCCGTCCCAGCCGGTGCTGGAGTAGCCCGCGCCGAGGTAGGTGAACGACTGCTTCCGGTGGTTGATCGGACCGGTCAGCGTGCCGACCAGCGAACCGTCGAGGTACATCGACTGCGTCGTGCCGGCGGCCGTGAGCGCGACGTGGTGCCAGCTGTCGTCGGTGACGGCGCCCGCGCTCACGATCGGCTGAACACGGCCCGTCCAGTACTGGCCGATCAGCTTGCCGTTCTTGTCGACCGCCAGAGTCGGGGTCCAGTCGTTGGGCTCACCGTCGGCCAGACGCCCGTCCTGGAATCCAACCAGGACGCCGGGCTTGGCGGTCTTGAACCACAGCTCGGTCGTCAAGGAGGTCGAGGTCCGGATGGTGTCCTCGGGCAGTTCGACGTAGGAGTTGGTGCCGTCGAAGGCTGCGGCCTTGTCACTCGTACCCGCCACGGCTCCGGCGGCGCCCAGCTTCACATCCCGGTAGAGGGCCTGGTTGAGGCCGGTCCGGGAGGGGGCGTCGCTGCCCGCGGTCGCGCCCTGGTCCTCGCCCAGTCGCCAGTAGGACACCGGGTTCTGGTCGAGCACCATGCTGCGGTAGAGCGAGCCGTCTCCGTACTCGTACACCGTGCACTTGTCGGTGGAATTCGGCGGGCAGACCTTGGTGAGACGGTCACCGGTATAGGTGTACGTCCACGTCAGGCCGTCCGCACCGGGGCCGTTGCCCTTGGCGGTCGCGGTGGCGACCTTGCCGCCGTTCCAAGTGAAGACCAGCGAGCGCCCCGAGAGCGCGTCACGGGCCTCGGTCAGCTTGCCATCGGTGTAGGTCAGCCGCTGCTCCCGGCCCGCACCGTCGGTGATCTTCGTCAGCCGTCCGGAAGAGTCAAAGGAGTACGTGCTGGCCGATTTATCGCGCATCACCCAACCGCCGCCACTGACGGAGGTGAGGGTGATCGAACTGCCGGACGGTGCGGCATAGGTGCCGTCGGTGTTCCGGCCGAACCGGACGCGGCTGCCTCCCGCAGTCGTCACGACGACGTTGCCGGTGCTCTCGGCAATGGCCCGCATGTCCCAGCGGGTGGACCAGCCACTGCCGAAGACGTTGTCCGTCCGTGGCTCCAGGGAGTTATAGGTACGAGTCACCGACAGCTCAGGGCCGACCGTGCGAATGGCCGCATCAGCAGCCCGGGTCGAGTAGTTCCCTGAGTTCATACCGAATTCGCGAACACCATCACCGCCAAGATGGCCGGTCACCGGGGGCTGCGGCACTTGGGTGGAGAAGAAGGCCGGATTCTGCCGGGCCGATGTGTCCTTGCCGTCGAAGACGTAGGCGTACCAGGCGTAGTTCTTACTCCAGGACAACCAGCCGACCGGCACGGCCCACTGCTGGGAAGCACCCCTGTCACTGCTCCGACAGTTCTTGCGAGCATCCTTTCCTTCGGCTTCACACACCTCGAAGCTGTACTGCAACGCGCCGCTGGGGGAGTGATCTGCGTCCTTTCCCGCCGCCCACAGAGTCGGAGTCAGCGAGTTCAGAACCGCGCCACTGGCCGGTGATTCGGCCGTCAGCTGAGGCGGCAGATTCACAGACGAGAACTTGACTGCCGGCCCCGGAACACCTTCCGTAGTGAAGCGAGGGCCGTCCAGTACGTCCATGGTCCACTGCAGCGTGTACTCAGCAGGCGTCAGCGGAGCGATCTTCGCGTCCAGAGCGATGCTCTGCCCTGGGGCGACATCGCGGGGCATAGGCGTCCACGCGATCTTCGACTGGTCAGTGATTTCCTTGCCGGAGGCGTCGAGGAGGTTGTAGCGCAGCTGGACGTTGCCACCCTTGACCCAGGTGTCTTGCCCCTGGTTCGTCACCGTGACCTGCATGGATCCCTGCGACGTGGCCGTCACCGGCGCCGTGATGTTTCCCAGCTTGTAGGTGGCGCCGTACTTGGTCCAGGTGATGTCCAGGCGGGGGCTGCCGTTCGGGTAGTCGTCGGAGCCAAACTGCTTCCAGCTCTTGCTGTCTGAATCCGATGCCTTGACGGCGAGGCCGTAGTTCTTCTTGCGCCCGTGAGTCCAGTCGTCGACGAGCTCACGTCCCGCCGAACCGAGGCTGATGCCCTCCCACGCCGCACCGCACGACCACGACTCAGTGTTGGGCGGTCGCCAACCGTGGGCGAAGCTCTTGGAGACCAGCGACGCGCCCGTGTCGGGACCTGGGTACGACTTGGCCGACGACTCGGACCAGTCTGACGTGATGGCGTGGACCGTCACCGGCCGCGCGTCGCAAGAGTACGACCAGGTGTTGTAGAGCTGGAGCTTCGCGTCCAGCACCCAGGCATTCTTCAGCGAACTCTCGACGCCGTCGAAGCGTAGGAACGACGCGGCTTTGTGCGTGCCACCATCATAAGTTCCCGCTTTGAGGATGGTGTCGCTCGAGAAGTCCTGGGTGTACGGGGACTGTACGTACGTGCCGGATGCCGCAGTGACGCCCTTGACCGACGGGTCCACCTTCACCGGATACACCCGCTCCGGTGCGCTCAGCCACTCCTTGTCGAGGGAGACGACCAGCACCTGGCGACCGTTCTCCGTGTCCAAGGCATAGCGGACGCCCGAGGAGATCTCGCCCTGGTTGGCGTTATCCGCCAAGTGCGAGTCCTCCATCCATCCGGCCGGCATCCGGGCACGGAGGCGTGCGTCCTTGTCGACGAACACCACTCCGCCCTGGCCATCGAGCCTCGCGGTCAGACCGTCCGTCAGGAGCGGGAAGCGCCACTCGGCGGGCGCGTCCTTGCTCTTGAGGACAAGGGTCTCCTTAACGGAGTCACTGCCCGCGATGTACTGCAGATCTGCGGCTTGTCGCGCGTCCGGATAAGTGATGACGCCGCCGTTAACCTTGCCCGGCGTGGATGCACTGCCCGAGAGGGCGTAGCCCAGCGACGGCCCGTCGCTCAGCTTCATGCTCATCACGGGGTTGGCGTCCGCCGCGGGCGCGAAGCTGATGGCGGTCTCGGTCGAGCGGGTCTCCCACAGCGGACCAGCCGTGCTCGCCGCGCGAAGGCTGCGAGTGGAGCGGATCAGCGTGGAGTCGATCGGCTTCCAGGAGCCGTCACGATCCTTGAAGTTGACGGGCTCGTTGTAGAAGCGGGTGGTGTAGGTGCCGTCTTCATTGAGGAAGGTGCGTCGGCGCTCCTGGCGTCCGGCGGGCAGCTCCTGGCTCGTCTTCTCCGAGAATCCCTGCGGCGCTGGATTGTCAGGGGCCTTGGTCTGCTCGGCCTTGCCCATCTTGGGCTGCTGCGGTTTGCCGCCGAGCTCGTGCTCGGTCAGCTTGTGTTCCTGTGGCAGTTGGCCGGGGGCCTCGAGGGCTCCAGGGCGGCCGTCCTTGGCCGCCGCTTCCGTGGCGCCACCGGCGACCCGATGCCCACGGCCTGCTGCCGAACCCCAGCGCTGGCCAGGAGCACCGGGGCTGCCCAGTGAACTTCGATTCCATTGATCGACTGCTAGCGCGACCTGCTCGGTCCCGCACAGCAGGGCCATGACAAAGGCCATGGCAAATGATATGCGACGTTTAAAACGCACGACTTTCCCTAAGGAGTGAACAAAATCGCCCATTTTTACTACTTGGGCGATCTTCGCTCAACCCCATAAGGGATGTAACGGAACCTCAATGATGAGAAGTTGTCACTCCATTACTTATCAGGAAGGTCAAATTCCGGCTGTTCTAGAACAAACCCGCCCGGAACGGCTGTCACCCCTTCTGCGCCGCCGCCACCAGCTCCCGCAGCTTTTGCGGCGTCAGTGGATGGGTCGGGTCGTCGTACAAACTCTTGCCGTTGAGGATGACCGTCGGGGTGCCGCGGTGGCCCGACTTGCTGAAGACGTCCTGGGACTTCTGGACCCAGCTGTTGTGGGTGCCGTCCTCGACGCACTTCTGGAAGGACGCGGTGTTCAGGCCCGGGACCTTGCCCGCGAGCTCCAGCAGTCTGGCCTTCTTGCCGTAGGCGTCGTCCGTCTCCGGCGGCTGGTTCTTGTAGAGCTCGTCGTGGTACGGGAGGAACTTCCCGGCGTCCTGGGCGCAGGCCGCCGCGTTCGCGGCGTTCAGGGAGCCGGAGCCGCCGAGGTTCTTGTCGATCAGCGAGACCAGGGTGTACTCGGCCTTGAGCTGGCCCTTGCCCTCCAGGTCGTGGACGGTGTCGCGGAAGCCGTTCTCGAACTGTCCGCAGCCGGGGCAGCGGAAGTCCTCGAAGACGACCAGGTTGGCCTTGGCGGCCTGATTGCCGACGGGGATGGCGAGGCTGTCCTTGCCGATGGCGCCCTGGGGCGCGACGAGGGGGCCGGACGTCTTGCGCTTGTTGTCCTTGCCGCCGCCGGAGCCCGCCACCACTGCCGCGATGCCGGCGCCGGCGCCCAGGACGGCGACCACCACGACGGCCGCGATCAGGGTCCGCTTGCGCTTGGCACGGGACTCTTCCTTCCGGCGCTGTTCCTGTAGCCGCTCGCGGGCGCTGCGCTTACCGTCGTTGTTCTTCTGGCTCACATCCCCGTACAACGAACCGGGGGCGCGGTCATACGCGCCCCCGGTCGCCGTTTCCTTCAAAAGAGTTACGCGCGCTCGAGAGTTACGCGCGCTTGCGGACGCCCTCCGCCAGCTCACCCGCCAGGGAGCGGACCGCCGCGATTCCGGACTCCAGGTCGGGCGCGTCCAGCAGGCGCTTGACGAACGCCGAGCCGACGATGACGCCGTCGGCGAACTGGGCGACCTCCTCGGCCTGGGCGGCGTTGGAGACGCCGAGGCCCACGCAGACCGGCAGTTCGGTGACGGCCCGGGTGCGGCGCACCAGGTCCTGGGCCTCGCGACCCACCGACTCCCGGGTGCCCGTGACGCCCATCAGCGAGGCGGCGTAGACGAAACCGCTGCCCGCCGCCGTGATCTTGGCGAGGCGGTCGTCGCGGCTGCTCGGGGCGACGACGAACACCGTGGCCAGGCCGTGCTGTTCGGCGGCCTTGCGCCAGGTCTCGGACTCCTCGACCGGCAGGTCCGGCAGGATGCAGCCCGCTCCCCCGGCGGCGGCCAGGTCGGCGGCGAAGCGCTCCACGCCGTAGGCGTCGACCGGGTTCCAGTAGGTCATGACGAGGACCGGGGCGCCCGTGATCTCGTGCGCCTCCTTGACCGTGCGGATGACGTCCTTGATCTTGATGCCGCCGCGCAGGGCGATGTCGTCGGCGGTCTGGATGACCGGACCGTCCAGGACCGGGTCGCTGTGCGGCAGCCCGACCTCGACGATGTCGCAGCCGCCGTCGAGCATGGCCGTGACGGCCCGGACGCCGTCGGCGACCGTCGGGAAGCCGGCGGGGAGGTACCCCACCAGCGCGGCGCGGTTCTCGGTCTTGGCCACGGCCAGGACCGAGTTCAGGAGTTCGATGTTGCCCGCCATCACTTGGCCCCCTCGTCGTACAGCCCGAAGTAGCGGGCCGCGGTGTCCATGTCCTTGTCGCCCCGCCCGGAGAGGTTGACCAGGATCAGGCCGTCCTCGCCCAGCTCGCGGCCGATCTCCAGCGCGCCCGCGAGCGCGTGGGCGCTCTCGATGGCCGGGATGATGCCCTCGGTGCGGGAGAGCAGCCGCAGCGCGTCCATGGCCTGGGCGTCGGTGACGGCCCGGTACTCGGCGCGGCCGATGTCCTTGAGGTAGGAGTGCTCGGGGCCGATGCCGGGGTAGTCGAGGCCGGCGGAGATGGAGTAGGGCTCGGTGATCTGGCCGTCCTCGTCCTGCAGGACGTAGGAGCGCGAGCCGTGGAGGATGCCGGGGGTGCCCTCGGTGAGGGTGGCCGCGTGCTCGCCGGTCTCCACGCCGTGGCCGCCCGGTTCGCAGCCGATGAGGCGGACGCCCTCGTCGGGGAGGAAGGCGTGGAAGAGGCCGATGGCGTTGGAGCCGCCGCCCACGCACGCGACGGCGGCGTCGGGGAGCCGGCCGGCGCGTTCGAGGATCTGGCGGCGGGCCTCGACGCCGATGACGCGGTGGAAGTCGCGGACCAGCGCCGGGAAGGGGTGGGGGCCCGCGACCGTGCCGAAGAGGTAGTGGGTGTGGTCGACGTTGGCGACCCAGTCGCGGAAGGCCTCGTTGATGGCGTCCTTCAGCGTGCGGCTGCCGGACTTCACGGAGACGACCTCGGCGCCGAGCATCCGCATCCGGGCGACGTTCAGCGCCTGGCGCTGGGTGTCGACCTCGCCCATGTAGATGGTGCATTCGAGGCCGAAGAGGGCGCAGGCGGTGGCGGTGGCCACGCCGTGCTGACCGGCGCCCGTCTCGGCGATGACCCTCGTCTTGCCCATGCGCTTGGTGAGCAGCGCCTGGCCCAGCACGTTGTTGATCTTGTGGGAGCCGGTGTGGTTGAGGTCCTCGCGCTTGACGAAGACCCGGGCGCCGCCCGCGTGTTCGGCGAAGCGCGGCACCTCGGTGAGCGGGCTCGGGCGGCCCGCGTAGTTGACCATCAGGTCGTCGAGCTCGGCGGCGAAGGCCGGGTCGGCCTTGGCCTTGTCGTACTCGGCGGCGACCTGGTCGACGGCGGCGACGAGGGCCTCGGGGATGAACTTGCCGCCGAAGGCGCCGAAGTAGCCGGACGCGTTCGGCACCTGGCCCTCGGGGTCGGGTACGAAGAAGCCGGAGGACATGTGAGCACTCCTGGGATGTGCGGAAGTTCCGGGTACGGGGCTTATGGGCGCCCTGCCCGGTGATGACGGAAGGTTACGGCTGAACGCCGCGACGCCATCGCATCCCGTTGATCTGACCCGGCTCACAGCCGATGTGGTACCGCACCCGGCGGCCGCGGACGCGGCGCGCGGGCGCCCGGCAGCCGCGGGGGCGACAGCCGCGCGCCAGCCGGGCGTAGGAGTGCTGCGGGGAGTCCGGGCCCTGGCCCGGCCGCCCGGCCCCGGCCGTGGGCACGCCGGTGGGGGCCGGGCGTCGGCCCGGTCCCGTACGGCGTGCGCGGCCGGTGGTCATGGCGCTCGTCAGCCCCGTCCGTGGCGCAGGGCGGGGTGGGCGCCGGCGGCGACCAGGTCGGCCACGGCCGTCCGGGGGTCACGGCCGGTGACCAGGGACTCGCCCACGAGGACGGCGTCGGCGCCGTCGTTGGCGTAGGCGATGAGGTCGTGGGGGCCGCGGACGCCGGACTCGGCGATCTTGACGATGCCGTCGGGGATCTCGGGGGCCACCCGGGCGAAGGTGCCCCGGTCCACTTCGAGGGTCTTGAGGTTGCGGGCGTTGACGCCGATGATGCGGGCGCCGGCGTCGACGGCGCGCTGGACCTCCTCCTCGTCGTGCACCTCGACCAGCGGGGTGAGCCCGATGGACTCGGCCCGCTCGATGAGGGAGACGAGGGCCTCCTGCTCCAGCGCGGCGACGATCAGCAGGGCCAGGTCGGCGCCGTAGGCGCGGGCCTCCCACAGCTGGTAGGCCGTGACGATGAAGTCCTTGCGCAGGATCGGGATGTCGACCCGGGCGCGGACGGCCTCCAGGTCGGCGAGCGAGCCGCCGAAGCGGCGCTGCTCGGTGAGGACGCTGATGACGGACGCGCCGCCCGCCTCGTAGTCCGCGGCGAGGCCGGCCGGGTCGGCGATGGCGGCGAGGGCGCCCTTGGAGGGGCTGGACCGCTTGACCTCGCAGATCACGCTGACGTTCTCGCCGCGCAGGGCGGCGGCGCCGTCCCTGGCCTGCGGGGCCCTGGCCGCGCGCTCCTTGAGATCGTCGAGGCTGACGCGCGCCTGCCGCTCCGCGAGGTCCGCACGGACTCCGTCGATGATCTCGTCGAGCACACTCACGCGAGCGGCCCCCTTCCGGAATCGGCTGGTCAGGTCTGACGCGGCACGACTTCACCACATCAGGCAATTGCGATGGTACTTGCCGGAGGGCGAAGGTTTCGCATCCGGTTGACGCGCATCCCGCCCTCCGGACGACCGGAGGGAGGCCCTCCGGCGCGTACGGTCCGTGGCGCGGGGCTTGCGCGCGGTGTTCGCGTTACGCACACCGTACGCGAACGATCGACATCGGTCCGTACCGGGCAGTGTCGATCGATGTCGATCTAGGGTGGTCGGAGCCGGTCGGCACCATCGGCGGCACCGATCCGTCACCGAACGTACGGCTCACGGGTGGGATCTACGGCGCGAGCGCCGAACCCCACGGCAGATTGCGTACGACCGTGAACAGCAGCACGATCCCGGCCAGCGCCCACACGTGTTCCGTCCGGAAACCGACGGGCATGCCGCCGCCCGTCCGGGCCGCCCGGACCAGCCACAGCGTCCAGAGCACGGCGAAGGCGGCGTACCCGGCGACGGCCAGGGCGTTCGCCCCGAGCGCCGTGGCGAGGTCGCCGTGGGCCAGCGCGTGGAGGCCGCGCAGCCCTCCGCAGCCCGGGCAGTACAGCCCCGTCCAGCGCAGGAGGGGGCAGGCGGGATAGGAGCCCGGACGGTTGGGGTCCACGACACCCACCCAGGTGACGGCCGCGCCCAGCCCGGCGGCGACGCCGAGCGGCGCGGCGAGGCGGCGCGGCAGGGGTTCGAGCGGGGCGGCCGGGGCGGCGGCGCGGCCGCCGTCCCGCGCGGGATCCGTCGTCACACCGCGCAGTCTCCGCCCGGTAGCACGAAGGCGCAGCTCAGGACGTCCGTACGGGGGATCCCGCACGGTCCCGGGCCGCGCCTCGGCGCCGAAGGAACGGGGCGGATCAGGCCCGGCTCTCGGCGGCCTGGGTCCGCAGGGCCTTCTTGGGGGCCTGGCCCATGCCCATCATGCGCATGATCCCGCCGACGACGCCGCCGAGGACCACCACGACCATGCCGGCCCAGAAACCTACGGGCTTGGCCATGACGACGAACGCGCCCGAGATGCAGAAGCCGATGAAGGCGATGGTGACACCGGTCCAGGCGGCCGGGGTGTGTCCGTGGTCGCTACCCGACATGAGTTGACTCCTCGTTGCTGTGTCGCGCCCGGGGGCGCGGAGATCGCTGGGGCCATTGTCCCCGACGCGCCGGGCGGCCGTGCGCCGGGGTTGGCGTCCGGCCCGGGCGTGTCATCGTCCGGGGGCGGCGTGTCATCGTCCGGGGGCGGCGTGTCATCGTCCGGGGGCGCCCGTGGGGTCCTCGCCCCGGTCGAGGGCCTTCCACAGCTCCTCGGGCCGGTCCGGGTCGGCGGGGGCCTTGGCGCGGCGCGGGGCGGGGGCGTCACCGCGCTCGTAGCGGCCGGACATGGCGGGCCACTGACCACCGAAGCGCAGGGCGAGCAGCCCGGCGAGGAAGATCAGGACGCCGCCGGCGACGGCGACCCACGGCCAGGCGGTGTGCCCGACGCCGTCGATGGAGGCCCGGGTCAGGCCCGCGACCTTGGCGGCCTTCTCCTCCAGGGCGGTGGTGTCGCTCAGGCCCGTGACCGCCGCGCCCACCACGCCGGCGCCGCTCATCACGAGCAGCCCGGCGACGAAGCGGCGGGCCGCGCCGCGCACGGCGAAGACGGCGACGAGCGCGGCGAGGCCGACGAGGGCCAGGGCGCCGGGCAGGGCGGTGACCTCCTGGCCGCTGGCCTGCTGGGCCATGCTGATGCCCCGCTCGGCGGCGGCGGTGCCCTCGGACCAGGTGCGGCCGGAGGCCAGGAGGACGAGGGCCGCACCGGCGGCGGCCAGGATCAGGGCGGCGGCCACGCTTTTGCGCGAGGCGGGGGGGCGGGGTGTGGGTACTGCTGCGGTCACGGGTACCACTATCCCCTGTCGGGAGCGGGGGCCGGTGGGCGGGTGCGGGCCGTGGGCGTGTGCGCCCACCCGTTCCGCCCTGCGGAACGATTGCCCGCACATCCCTACAGCCGGTTCGCCGTGTGGACCGCCCTCAGGACCGCGCCGGCCTTGTGGCGGCATTCGGCGTCTTCCGCCGCCGGGTCGGAGTCGGCGACGATGCCGGCGCCGGCCTGGACGTAGGCGGTGCCGTTCCGCAGGAGGGCGGTGCGGATGGCGATGGCGGTGTCGGAGTCCCCGGCGAAGTCGAGGTAGCCGACGCAGCCCCCGTACAGGCCCCGGCGGGAGGGCTCCAGCTCCTCGATGATCTGCATGGCGCGCGGCTTGGGCGCACCCGACAGCGTGCCCGCCGGGAAGCAGGCGGTGAGGACGTCGAAGGCCGTGCGGCCCGGTGCGAGGCGGCCGGTGACGGTGGAGACGATGTGCATCACATGGCTGTAGCGCTCGATCGACATGAAGTCGACGACCTCGACGCTGCCGGGCTCGCAGACCCGGCCCAGGTCGTTGCGGCCGAGGTCGACGAGCATCAGGTGCTCGGCGCGCTCCTTGGGGTCGGCCAGCAGCTCCTCGGCCAGCGCGGCGTCCTCCTGCGGGGTGGCGCCGCGCGGGCGGGTGCCGGCGATGGGGTGCACCAGCGCCCGCCCGTCCTCGACCTTCACCAGGGCCTCGGGGCTGGAGCCGACCACGTCGAACGCGCCGCCGTCGCCGTCCGGGAAGCGGAAGAGGTACATGTACGGGCTGGGGTTGGTGGCCCGCAGCACCCGGTAGACGTCGAGGGCGGAGGCGGTGCAGGGGGTCTCGAACCGCTGCGAGGGCACGACCTGGAAGGCCTCCCCCGCGCGGATGCGCTCCTTGATGTCCTCGACGGCCGCCATGAAGTCGGGGCCGCCCCAGCGGGCGGTGTACTCGGGCAGCTCGGAGGGCGGCAGGACGGTGGGCTCGGAGGGCACCGAGCGGCAAAGGTCGGCGGCCATGGCGTCGAGGCGGGCGACGGCGTCGGCGTACGCCTCGTCGATGCCGGAATCGCGGTTGTCGTGGTTGATCGCGTTGGCGATCAGCAGGACCGTGCCGTTCCAGTGGTCGAGGACGGCGAGGTCCGAGGTGAGGAGCATGGTCAGCTCGGGCAGCCCGAGGGTGTCCTCGCCGTGCTCGCCGATCCGCTCCAGGCGGCGCACGATGTCGTAGCCCAGATAGCCGACCATGCCGCCGGTGAAGGGCGGCAGCCCCGTGCCCTCGATGAGGTCGCGGGGGGTGTGCAGCGCCGCCACGGTGGCCCGCAGGGCGGCCAGCGGGTCCCCGTCGGTGGGGACGCCCACGGGCGGGGTGCCCAGCCAGTGGGCCGCTCCGTCGCGCACGGTCAGGGCGGCCGCGCTGCGGACGCCGACGAAGGAGTAACGGGACCAGGTACGGCCGTTCTCGGCGGACTCCAGCAGGAACGTGCCGGGCCGCTCGGCGGCGAGCTTGCGGTAGAGGCCCACGGGCGTGTCGCCGTCGGCGAGGAAACGGCGGGTGACCGGGATGACCCGGCGGTCCTTGGCGAGCGTGCGGAAGGTCCCCGCGTCGGGGGTGACATCCCCGCCGGCTCCGCCGGGGCCGTGGGAAGCGTGTGCGGACGTGGCAGCCATGGCAGCGGAGCCTACTGGCTGCGGCGGCGGTCTAGCCGCCCAGCGGCAGTTCGTCCGAATCGAAACAGGTCCGGGTGCCGGTGTGGCAGGCCGGGCCCTCCTGGTCGACCTTGACCAGGATCGTGTCCGCGTCGCAGTCCAGGGCGACGGACTTGACGTGCTGCGCGTGCCCCGAGGTGTCGCCCTTGACCCAGTACTCCTGGCGGCTGCGGCTCCAGTACGTACAGCGGCCGGTGGTGAGCGTGCGGTGGAGGGCCTCGTCGTCCATCCAGCCGAGCATGAGCACCTCACCGGTGTCGTACTGCTGGGCGATGGCGGGGATCAGGCCGTCGACGCTCCGCTTGAGCCGGGCGGCGATGGCGGGGTCGAGGTTGGAGAGGGGGCGGGTGTTGCCGGTCATGGCTCCATTGTCCCCCGCCCGCGCCGGTGGCGCCGCCGCCGGTGGCCGGACACGCCCGGTCACGGGCCCCGTGGCTTCGGCCCGGACCGTGGTCGTAGGCTGACGCCATGTCAACCCATGCGCAGCGCGAACGTCTGCTCCTCGCCGATCTGTTGGAGACGGTGGGGCCCGACGCGCCCACCCTCTGCGAGGGCTGGCGGGCCCGTGATCTCGCCGCCCACACCGTGGTGCGCGAGCGGCGGCCCGACGCCGCCGCCGGCGTCGTGATCAAGCCATTGGCCGGCCGGCTGGAGCGGGTGCAGGCGGAATTCGCGGCCAAGCCGTACGAGGAGCTGATCCAGCTCATCCGCACCGGGCCGCCGCGCACCTCGCCCTTCGCCCTCAAGCAGGTCGACGAGGCGGCCAACACCGTGGAGTTCTACGTCCACACCGAGGACGTGCGCCGGGCCCAGCCGGACTGGACGCCCCGCGAGCCGGACCCCGTCTTCGCGGACGCGCTGTGGAGCCGGCTGGAGCGCACCGCCCGGCTGGTCGGCCGGAAATCGCCGGTGGGCCTGGTGCTGCGGCGCCCGGACGGGCGGACGGCGGTCGCCCAGAAGGGCGCGCCCGTGGTGACGGTCACCGGGGAGCCCGGCGAGCTGCTGCTGTTCGCCTTCGGGCGGCAGGACGCGGCGCGGGTGGAGCTGGCGGGCGAGGACACGGCGATCGCCAAGCTCAAGGCGGCGTCGCTGGGGCTCTAGGCCACGGGAGCTTCAGGCCGCTGGGGCTCCGGGCCGCTGGGGCTCCAGGCACCCGCCGGGCCCGACTGGCACCTTTGCTCCTCCTGGCGTATGGCGGACCCCCGTGACCCGGGGTGACACTGGTACCGAGGGCGGAAGAAGGTGCCGATCATGGCTTTCCGGAGCAGAACGACGACACACATCTTCGCCGGGCAGGGGCGCGACCAGCCGTCGTCGCTGACCGGCTACTCCTTGGGACTCCTGCTGCTGCGCATGATGCTCGGCATCATCATGGTCGCGCACGGTACGGGGAAGCTGTTCGGGTGGTTCGACGGGGCGGGCGTCGACGGGACGGCCCAGTACTTCAAGCAGGCCGGCTATCCGGCGGCGAAGGCGATGGCCGTGATCGCCGGGCTCAGCGAGTCGCTCGGCGGGGCCGGGCTGTTCCTGGGGCTGCTGACCCCGCTGGCCGCGGCGGCGGTGCTGGGGACGATGGTCAACGCGCTGGGGGTGACCTGGGAGGGCGGATTCATGCTGCCCAGCGGGGTGGAGTTCACGCTGCTGGTGGCCGTGAGTGCGACGGCGCTGGCGCTGACCGGGCCGGGGGCGTATGCGGTCGACCACTATCTGCCGGTGCTGCGGGCCCATCGGGTGACGTACGGGGTGGCGGCGATCGCGCTGGCGCTGGTGACCGGGGCGATCTTCTTGCTGATCCGGAAGTAAGCGTTGAACGCCGGACGGGCGACGAAGTCGGCCCGTCCGGCGTTCGAGCGGCTAGCGAACCGGGTGCCCCGCGTCCCGCAGGGCACCCTTCACGTCCCCGATGCGCAGGTCGCCGAAGTGGAAGACCGACGCGGCCAGGACCGCGTCCGCGCCCGCCTCGACGGCGGGGGCGAAGTGCTCCAGGCGGCCCGCGCCGCCGCTGGCGATGACGGGGACGGTGACGTGGCGGCGCACGGCGGTGATCATCTCCGTGTCGTAGCCGTCCTTGGTGCCGTCGGCGTCCATGGAGTTCAGCAGGATCTCGCCGGCGCCCAGTTCCGCGGCGCGGTGGGCCCACTCCACGGCGTCCATGCCGGTGCCGCGGCGGCCGCCGTGGGTCGTGACCTCGAAGGAGCCGGTCGCCGTGCGGCGGGCGTCCACCGACAGGACCAGGACCTGGCGGCCGAAGCGCTCGGCGATCTCGCGGATCAGCTCCGGCCGTTCGATGGCGGCGGTGTTGACGCCGACCTTGTCGGCACCGGCCCGCAGCAGCTTGTCGACGTCCTCGGCGGTGCGGACGCCGCCGCCCACCGTCAGCGGGATGAAGACCTGCTCGGCGGTGCGGCGCACCACGTCGTAGGTGGTCTCGCGGTTGCCGGAGGAGGCCGTGATGTCGAGGAAGGTCAGCTCGTCGGCGCCCTCCTGGCCGTAGATCCTGGCCATTTCCACGGGGTCGCCCGCGTCGCGCAGGTTCTGGAAATTGACGCCCTTGACGACCCGGCCGTTGTCCACGTCCAGGCAGGGGATGACTCGGACCGCGAGGGTCACGCCGTTGCTCCTCTGAAAGCTTCTACTTCTACTTCGACCAGCACACGGGAGTCGACGAAGCCGGAGACCACGACCAGGGTCGCGGCGGGCCGGACGGCGTCGAAGAGCTCCTTGTGGGCGCGGCCGACCGCGTCCACGTCCCGCGCGTGGGTGAGATACATCCGGGTGCGGACGACGGACTCCGGGCCGAGGCCGAACTCCTCCAGCGCGGCGAGCGCGTTGCCGAAGGCCGTGCGGGCCTGCTCGTAGGGGTCGCCCTCACCGTGGAGGACGCCGTTCACCAGCGACATCGTCCCGGCGACATGCACCCGGTCCCCGACCGCGACGGCACGTGCGAAGCCGATCTCCGCTTCCCAAGGACTGTTCGTCTGGACGTGCCGCCGGGCCGGGCTCTCGCTCATACGGACACTGCCTCCAGGGCCTCTTCCAAGGTGAACGCCTTGGCGTAGAGGGCCTTTCCGACGATCGCTCCTTCGACGCCCTCCGGTACCAGGGTGGCGATCGCGCGCAGATCGTCAAGAGAGGAGACCCCGCCGGAGGCCACGACCGGGCGGTCGGTGACGGCGCAGACGTTCCTCAGCAGCTCCAGGTTGGGGCCCTGGAGGGTGCCGTCCTTGGCGATGTCGGTGACGACGTAGCGGGCGCAGCCCTCGGCGTCGAGGCGGGCGAGGGTCTCGTAGAGGTCGCCGCCGTCGCGGGTCCAGCCGCGGCCGCGCAGGGTGGTGCCGCGGACGTCCAGGCCGACCGCGATGCGGTCGCCGTGCTCGGCGATGACCTTGGCGACCCACTCGGGGGACTCCAGGGCGGCGGTGCCGAGGTTGACGCGGGTGCAGCCGGTGGCGAGGGCCGCGGCGAGCGAGGCGTCGTCGCGGATGCCGCCGGAGAGTTCGACCTTGATGTCCATGGAGCGGGCGACCTCGGCGACCTGCGCGCGGTTGTCGCCGGTGCCGAAGGCGGCGTCCAGGTCGACCAGGTGGAGCCATTCCGCGCCCGCGCGCTGCCAGGTCTGAGCGGCGGCGAGCGGGTCGCCGTACGACGTCTCGGAGCCGGACTCGCCATGGACGAGACGGACGGCCTGGCCGTTGCGGACGTCGACGGCGGGCAGGAGTTCGAGGCGGTGGGTCATGAAGTGGACCTTACGGATGAGGGGGCCGGCCGGGTGTCACGGCCGTCGGCGCGGCGACGGCGGGGTGCTGCGGTCACAGCGTGTCCAGCCAGTTGCGGAGCAGGGCCGCTCCGGCGTCGCCGGACTTCTCGGGGTGGAACTGGGTGGCCCACAGGGGGCCGTTCTCCACGGCGGCGACGAACGGCTCGCCATGGGTGGCCCAGGTGACCTTGGGGGCGCGGATGTTGGCGTTGCCGACCTCCAGGCTCCACTCGCGCACGGCGTAGGAGTGCACGAAGTAGTAGCGGGTGTCCGCGTCGAGGCCGGCGAAGAGCGCGGAGCCCTCGGCCGGGGCGACGGTGTTCCAGCCCATGTGAGGGACGACGTCGGCCTTGAGCGGCTCGACCGTGCCGGGCCACTCGTCGAGGCCCTCGGTCTCGACGCCGTGCTCGATGCCGCGCTCGAAGAGGATCTGCATGCCGACGCAGATGCCCATGACGGGGCGGCCGCCGGACAGCCGGCGCCCGACGATCCAGTCGCCCCGGGCGGAGCGCAGGCCCTGCATACAGGCGGCGAACGCGCCGACGCCGGGGACGAGGAGCCCGTCGGCGTTCATGGCGGTCTCGTAGTCGCGGGTGATCTCGACGTCGGCGCCGACGTGGGCGAGGGCCCGCTCGGCGGAGCGGACGTTGCCGAAGCCGTAGTCGAAGACGACGACCTTCTTCGGGGTGCTCATGACCACAGCCCTTCGACGCGCAGGACGCCGGCGGTCAGGCACATGGCGGCGCCGATGCCGAGCAGCACGATCACGCCCTTGGGCATGCCCTGCTTGAGGAACGAGATGATGCCGCCGACCAGGAACAGTCCGACGAGGATGAGCGCGGTGGAGGTGCCGTTCACGGTTAGAGGGCGCCCTTCGTCGAGGGGAGGATCCCGGCCGCGCGCGGGTCGCGCTCACTGGCGTAGCGCAGGGCGCGGGCGAGGGCCTTGAACTGGCACTCCACGATGTGGTGGGCGTTGCGCCCGTACGGGACGTGGACGTGGAGGGCGATCTGCGCCTGGGCGACGAAGGACTCCAGGATGTGCCGGGTCATCGTCGTGTCGTAGGTGCCGATCATCGGCGCCATGTTCTCGGGCTCGGTGTGCACGAGGTAGGGGCGGCCGGAGAGGTCCACGGTGACCTGGGCGAGGGACTCGTCCAGCGGCACGGTGCAGTTGCCGAAGCGGTAGATGCCCACCTTGTCGCCGAGGGCCTGCTTGAAGGCGGCGCCCAGCGCGAGGGCGGTGTCCTCGATGGTGTGGTGGGTGTCGATGTGGAGGTCGCCGTCGGTCTTGACGGTGAGGTCGAACAGGCCGTGGCGACCGAGCTGGTCGAGCATGTGGTCGAAGAAGCCGACCCCGGTCGACACATCGACCTGCCCGGTGCCGTCGAGGTCGATCTCGACCAGGACGGAGGTCTCCTTGGTGGTGCGCTCGACGCGCCCAACGCGGCTCATGAGTTGCTCTCCTTGCGAATGGCGCGTACTGCGTCCAGGAAGGCGTCGTTCTCCTCCGGCGTGCCCGCGGTCACCCGCAGCCATCCCGGTACGCCGTTGTCCCGTACCAGGACACCGTGGTCGAGGATGGCCTGCCAGGCGGTGTGGCTGTCGTCGAAGCGTCCGAACTGGACGAAGTTGGCGTCGGAATCGGTCACCTCGCAGCCCATGGCGCGCAGCTCGGTGACGATGCGGTCGCGTTCGGCCTTGAGCTGTTCGACGTAGCCGAGCAGCGTGTCCGTGTGCTCCAGGGCGGCGAGCGCCGTGGCCTGGGTGACGGCCGACAGGTGGTACGGCAGCCGGACGAGCTGGACGGCGTCGACCACGGCGGGGTGCGCGGCGAGGTAGCCGAGGCGCAGCCCGGCGGCGCCGAAGGCCTTGGACATGGTGCGGGAGACGACGAGGTGGGGGCGGCCCTCGATCAGCGGCAGCAGCGAGGGGCGGTGGCTGAACTCGCCGTACGCCTCGTCGACGACGACCAGCGACGGGCGGGCCGCCTGGGCGGCCTCGTACAGCCGCAGGACCGTCTCCTCGTCGACCGCCGTGCCCGTGGGGTTGTTCGGCGAGCAGATGAAGACGACCTCGGGCCGGTGCTCGGCGATGGCGGCCTCGGCGGCGTCGACGTCGATGGTGAAGTCGGCGCGGCGGGGTCCGGAGATCCAGCCGGTGCCGGTGCCGCGGGAGATCAGGGCGTGCATCGAGTACGAGGGCTCGAAGCCCATCGCCGAGCGGCCCGGTCCGCCGAAGGTCTGGAGCAGTTGCTGGAGGACCTCGTTGGAGCCGTTGGCGGCCCAGACGTGTCCCATGGTGACCTCGTGGCCCGTGGTGCGGGTGAGGTACTTGGCGAGCTCGGTGCGCAGCTCGACCGCGTCCCGGTCGGGGTAGCGGTTGAGGTGCCGGGCGGCCTCGGCGACGCGCTCGGCGATCCGGGCGACCAGGGGCTCGGGGAGGGGGTAGGGGTTCTCGTTGGTGTTCAGGCGTACGGGCACGTCGAGCTGGGGGGCGCCGTACGGGGACTTGCCGCGCAGTTCGTCCCGGATGGGGAGGTCGTCGATTCCGGTCACGTGCGTCACTTGCTCTGCGGCACCTTCCAGTCGAACCTCGCCTTGACCGCCGCGCCGTGGGCGGGCAGGTCCTCGGCCTCGGCGAGCGTCACCACGTGGCCCGCGACGTCGGCGAGCGCCTCGCGGCTGTAGTCCACGACGTGGATGCCGCGCAGGAAGGACTGCACGGACAGCCCGGAGGAGTGGCAGGCGCAGCCGCCGGTGGGCAGGACGTGGTTGGAGCCGGCGGCGTAGTCGCCCAGGGACACCGGGGAGTACGGGCCGACGAAGATCGCGCCGGCGTTGCGGACGCGGGCGGCCACGGCGGCGGCGTCGGCGGTCTGGATCTCCAGGTGCTCGGCGGCGTAGGCGTCCACGACCTCCAGGCCCTGCTCGATGCCGTCGACCAGCACGATGCCGGACTGGCGGCCGCCGAGGGCCGGGACGATCCGGTCGTCGACGTGCTTGGTGGCCGCGACCTGGACGGCGAGCTCCTTCTCGACCGCGTTCGCGAGCTCCTCGGAGTCGGTGACGAGGACGGAGGCGGCCAGCGGGTCGTGCTCGGCCTGGCTGATGAGGTCGGCGGCGACGTGCGCCGGGTCGGCGGTGGCGTCGGCGAGGACGGCGATCTCGGTGGGGCCGGCCTCGGCGTCGATGCCGATACGGCCCTTGAGCAGCCGCTTGGCGGCGGCGACCCAGATGTTGCCGGGGCCGGTGACCATGTCGGCCCGGAGGCACTCGTCGGTGCCGTAGGCGAACATGGCGACGGCCTGGGCGCCGCCGGCCGCGTACACCTCGTCGATGCCCAGCAGCGCGCAGGCGGCCAGGATCGTCGGGTGCGGCAGGCCGCCGAAGTCCTTCTGGGGCGGTGAGGCGACGGCCATGGAGGGCACGCCGGCCTCCTGGGCCGGGACGACGTTCATCACGACGGACGAGGGGTAGACGGACCGGCCGCCCGGGACGTAGAGGCCGACGCGCCGGACGGGCACCCAGCGCTCGGTGACCGTGCCGCCGGGCACGACCTGGACGGTGGTGTCGGTGCGGCGCTGCTCGCGGTGGACGAGGCGGGCGCGGCGGATGGACTCCTCCAGCGCGGCGCGCACGGCCGGGTCGAGCTCCTCCAGGGCCTTGGTGATCGCCTCGGCGGGGACCCGCACCCGGTCGATCCTCACTCCGTCGAAGCGCTCCGCGTAGTCGATCAGGGCCGCGGTGCCGCGATGATGCACGTCGTCGCAGATGGGCCGCACCTTGTCCAGGGCGGCCTCGACGTCGAGCTCGGCACGGGGCAGCAGGTCGCGGTCGATGCCGTTCACAGGGAAGGCGTCGCCGCGCAGATCGATTCGGGAGATCACGCGGTCAATTGTCTCAGACCCGTCCTGTCGCACCGCTCCCCGTACCACCCACTGATATGCCGCCAAAGAGTTGATCTTTGAGTGACGGTGGACGGACAATCGCCCTTCACCGCTGGTGTTCGAACGGTCACCCGGCGGGAATGGGGCGGGTACGCGGGGCGCTTACGAACGTACGCGCGCCGGCGTGGGAGACGTTCGGGCCGTGAGAGGGGGGAGAGCGTGACCGAAGGAGCCGTGGGCGCACCGCCCGCCGATCTCGACCTGACCACCGCCGAGCGGGACATGTGGGAGGCCTTCCGCAAGGGCGCCACCCTCGATCTGCGCAGCCCACGGCCCGAGCTCAACGACCCGGGCGGGCAGCACGCCTGGGGTCCCGAGCGCACCGTGCGCGCCCGGGTCGTGGCCCTGCTGCTGCTCAGCGGGCCCCCGCCGCACCCCGGCCGGGTGGCCGCGCTCAAGCTCAACGGCGTACGGATCACCGGCACCCTGGACCTCTCCGGCGGCACCGTCACCCCCTACGTCGAGCTCCACAACTGCCGGTTCGAACAGCAGCTGCTGCTGCCCGAGAGCACCTTCTCCACCCTGCGCCTGGTCGGCTGCGCCATACCCCGGGTGGAGGCCGCCCGGATCCGCACCGAGGGCGATCTGCATCTGCCGCGCTGCGTCGTCCAGCACGGCATCCGGCTGACGGACGCCCACATCGGCACGGACCTGCTGCTCAACCAGCTGGTGGTGCGCCGCGACCGGCGCGGGCTGTCCATCGCCGCCGACGGGATGACCGTGGGACAGGACCTCCAGGCCGAGATGATGCGCTCCCACGGCGAGCTGAGCATGCGCGGCGCGACCATCGGCGCCTCGCTGAGCCTGCGCGGCTCCACCCTCAACAACCCCTTCGGCCGCCGCGCGCTCAACGCCCCCCAGCTGAAGGTCGAACGCACCCTCTACCTGACCTCGGCGGGCCTCGGCTACGCCCGCTACACCAGCGGCGCCACTCCCCCGTTCGGCATCGCCACCACCACACCCGAGCAGGACCGGCAGCGGCGCTTCGAGTGCCTGGGCGGGGCACGGCTGGACGACGGACGGTTCGGCGACGCCGTGGACCTCAGCGAGGCCCGCTTCGTGATGGAGGCCGACCAGGAGCTGTCGCTGCGCCGGGTGCAGACGCCCGAGCTGCGTTTCCTCGGGGAGCGGCAGCAGCGCGGCCGGGTGGTGCTGTCCGGGGCGCGCGTGGTCAATCTCGTCGACCGCTTCGACAGCTGGCCCGGCCCCGGCGGGCTGGCCATGGCCGGCTTCACCTACGAGAACCTGATCCCGACGGGCTCCTTCCCCCTGGCCCGCCGGCTGGACTGGCTGGCGGCGGCCACCCCGGAGTACGCGCCGGAGCCCTACGAGCGGCTGGCGGGCGCCCTGCGCGCCAGCGGCGAGGACGCCGACGCGCGGGAGGTCCTGCTCGCCAAGCAGCGCCGCAGACGCGAGACGCTGCCGCCGGCGGGCAAGGCCTGGGGCTATCTCCAGGACTGGACGGTGGCGTACGGCTACCGTCCCGGCCGGGCCGCCGTGTGGATGGCCGTGCTGTGGGCGATCGGCGCCTGCTACTTCTCCTACCGGCCGCTGCCCCCGCTGAAGGAGGGCGAGGGCCCGGCGTGGAACCCCGAGCTGTACTCCCTGGACCTGCTGCTGCCCGTCATCGACCTGGGACAGGGCACGGCGTGGCGGCCCACCGGCGCCGCCCAGTGGGTGGTCGCGGCGCTCACGCTGCTGGGCTGGATCCTCGCCACCACGGTCGCGGCGGGCGCGTCCCGGCTGCTGCGCCGGCAGTGACACGAGCGGCCGGCGGCGGCCCGCGCGGACCCGGCTCCGGGGGCGGACCGGCTCCGGCCGCTCCGCCCCGGGAGAAATCCCCGCTCCGGCGGGCCGCACGGCCATTAGGCTTACCGCCCGTGACCACCGAGCGCCTTCCCCTCTTCCCGCTGAACTCGGTTCTGTTCCCGGGCCTCGTGCTCCCGCTGAACGTCTTCGAGCGGCGGTACCGCGCGCTGATGCGCGACCTGGCGGAGCTGCCCGAGGACACACCGCGCCGCTTCGGCGTCGTCGCCATCCGCGACGGCCACGAGGTGGCCCCCAGCGCCCCCGGCCTGCCTGAGGAGTCCCGCCCCGAGCCGGGCCCGGCCTCCGGCTTCGGCACCGACCCGATCACGTCCTTCTACTCCATGGGCTGTGTGGCCGACGCTGCCACCATCCGCAAGCGCCCCAACGGCTCGTACGAGGTCCTCGCCACCGGCACGACCCGCTTCAAGCTGCTGTCCGTCGACGCCTCCGGCCCGTACCTCACCGCCGAGATCGAGCACGTCGAGGAGCGGCAGGGCGAGGAGGCCGGGGCGCTCGCCTCGGGCGTCGTCCGGGCCTTCCGCGCCTACCAGAAGCGGCTGGCCGGGGCGAACGACGCCTCGCTGGCGGGCCGCGCGGACCTGCCGGGCGAGCCCAGGGTGCTGTCCTACCTGGTCGCGGCGGCGGCGGTGCTGGACACCCCGGCCAAGCAGCGGCTGCTCCAGGCGCCCGACACCACCTCGCGGCTCGCGGAGGAACTGCGGCTGCTGCGCGCCGAGACGGCCGTCATGGGCAAACTCCCCTCCCTGCCCGCCGTCGAACTCACCCGGCGGCCCACCAGCCCCAACTGATCGACAGGACCAGGTTTTGGCGAAGAAGAACGGCAAAGCAGGCGGCAACGGCAAGCGACAGGCCGCGGGCGCGACGCCCGCGATCGTCGCCCTGGAGAAGGCCGGCGCCGCCTTCACCGTCCACGCCTACGAGCACGACCCGGCCACCCCCTCCTACGGCGAGGAGGCCGCACAGGCGCTGGGCGTGGCGCCCGGGCGGGTGTTCAAGACCCTCGTCGCCGAGGTCGACGGCGCGCTGACCGTGGCCGTCGTACCGGTCTCGGGCTCGCTCGACCTCAAGGCGCTCGCCACGGCCGTCGGCGGCAAGCGGGCCGCGATGGCCGACCCGGCCGCGGCCGAGCGCACGACGGGGTACGTCCGGGGCGGCATCTCCCCGCTCGGTCAGCGCAAGCGGCTCCCGACCGCGCTGGACGCCTCCGCGCGGGCGCACCCCACGATCTGTGTGTCGGCGGGGCGGCGGGGGCTGGAGGTCGAGCTCGCGCCGGACGACCTGGCGGCGCTGACGGGAGCGGTGGTGGCGGCGATCGCGCGCCCTTGACGGTGTTCCCGCCCTTCGCTACGACCGAGGGGCGGGCCGCGTCCGGCGTCCCGCGAAGGGGAGGGGACGCCCATGTCGAAGCGCACCCGTAAGCGTCGCTGGCGGCTGAGGAAGGGGCGGGCCAACCACGGCCGTCGGCCGGCGTAGAGCCGGGGCTCCGCCCCGGACCCCGGTCCTCAGCCGCCGGACGGGCTGATTTCGGCGGCGGGGCCGGGGCTATCCCTCCGGCCAGTGCGGAACGATCGCCGGCTCCGGATCCCGCGGACCGAACAGCGCCGTCAGCCCCAGGTGCGCGGCCATCGCCGCCAGCGGCCACGCCAGCAGCATCCCCTTCGCCCCCAGCCGCAGCGGCGCGTCGAAGACGACGCCCTTGCCGACGGCCCGGGCGTGGGCCACCACATCGCTGGTGGGGCCGAGCCGGATGCCCAGGCGCCAGCCGACCACCGAGGCCAGCAGCGAGCCGACCGCCAGGCCCACGACGATCGCGATGCCACCGGCCCGGCGGAAGAGGAACACCAGGGCCGCGCTCAGCGCGCCCAGGCACAGCCCCAGCAGCCCGAACCAGCCGTCCGCGCCGATGGCCTGCTCGCCCTCGGTGTTCTTCAGATAGACGGCCTTGCCGTCGGAGATCAGCGGCACCCGGGGCGCCAGCCACGCCCAGAGCAGACCCAGCAGCACGCCGGCCACCGTCACGGCCACGAGCACCACCGCGGCCTGCCGCAGCTCCGCGCGCGCCTCCTCCCGGGCCCGCTCGCGGTCCTGCTCCCGCGCCCGGTCGTCCTGCTCGGCGTGGTCGGGCCCGAGCACGGGCCCGGAGCCCCGGTCGTCCGAGGAGGAGTCGGAGGAGGAGTCGTCCTGCGGCGTCAGCGGTGCGGTCACCCCGCCATCGTGCCAGGTCGGCGCGGGCACCCCGGCGCCAGGAGGGTCGGTGCGGCGCGTCACCGCACGGCCGCCCGGCGATAGGCCCAGGTGGCCACGGCCAGCGACACCACGCCGACGGCCGCGCACACCCCGAGGTCGGCCGCCACCAGCAGCCAGCCCGGATGCGCGTCGAAGGTCCGCGCGAACGCCTCCACGCCGTAGGTCGACGGCAGCAGATCCCGTGCGAACGCGACCGGTGCCGGCATGTGCGCGGCCGGCAGCACGCCCAGCAGCAGCGCCGCCGACATGCCCAGCTGACCACCCAGCGTGGCGAGCTCCTGGCGCGGGGCGAGCAGCCCCAGGGCGGCGCCCAGCCCGGCGAGGGCCGCGCCCGACAGCGGGATCACGGCCGCCAGCACCCACAAATGCGCCATCGGCAGCTTGAACAGCACACTGCCCACCACCGCCGTGACGAGGGTGCCGGGCGCGGTGAAGGACGCGTACGCCCCGGCCGCCCCCAGCACGACCGCCGCGGGTGGCACCGGCAGCGTCGCGTAGTAGTCGAGGCCGCCGCCGGCGCGCAACTGGCCGAAGTACTGGGCGAGGAGGTTGAGCGCGACGAACGCCACGACCAGGACGCTGGAGCCGGCCACGACGGACCGGGCCTCGTCACCGCCGTCGACGACGCCACGCATCATGATCATGATGCCGACGGACTGGAAGGTCGCCACGAACAGCAGCGGGATCCGCGCCACGCGGGCGCGCGAGAGCTGCGCCCGGTAGACGGCCACCAGCGCGGGCAGCATCCGCGCCCCGGGTGCGAGCGGGGCGGCGGCACCGTCCTCGGCCCCGGTCCGGTCCCCGTCCCGGACCTTCCCGGACACCGCTTCTGCGGACACCGCCTCTGCGGATACGGCACTCACGCGGCACAGCTCCTGTTCGCTACGGACCTCGTCACGCCTTCACCAGCCCCTGCGCCCGGCCGCCGCCCAGCGCGAGGTAGACGTCCTCCAGGCTCGGCGTGGCGAGCGTGAAGTCGTCCAGCGCGGCGAAGGCGGGGCCACCGGTCACCGCGGCGACGGCGGCACGCGCCTCCGCCGGGCCGAGCCGCAGCGACCAGCGGCGGCCGGTCTCCAGGGCGGCGTCCCGCAGCGCGGCGACCTCGGGCACGTCCAGCGGCGGCTCGGTGCGCCAGACCAGATCGACGCGGACCTCGTCGCCGACGAGCTCCTTGAGCCCCGACGGGGTGTCACAGGCGATGATCCGCCCGTGCTCCAGGACCGCGACCCGGTCCAGCACGGTCTCGGCCTCGATGACGTTGTGGGTGACCAGCAGCACGGTGGTGCCCCGCTCGGCGCGGCGCCGGTCCACGGCGGCCCACACGGCCCGGCGGGCCACGGGGTCCATGCCGGTGGTCGGCTCGTCCAGGACGAGCAGGGGACGGTCGCCGACCAGCGCGGCGGCGAAACAGGCGAGGCGGCGCTGGCCGCCGGAAAGCTTCTTCAGCGGACGGCCGGCGAGGGGGCCGAGGCCCAGCTCGTCGAGGACGGCGTCCCGCTCGGCCCGGGCCGTGCCCAGGTCCAGGCCGCGCAGCCGGCCGGTGGTCTCGGCGGCCAGGGCCACGGTCAGCTCGTCCAGCGCGGTCGACTCCTGACCGAGGTAGCCGACGAGACGCGCGGCGCGCTCGGGATGGCGGACGAGGTCGTGGCCGAGGAGGGCGACGCTGCCCGCGTCGGGGCGGAGCAGCCCGGTGAGCTGGCGGACGAGCGTGGTCTTGCCGGCGCCGTTGGGGCCGAGCAGCCCGAAGATCTCACCGCGCCGGATGTCGAGGTCGACGCCGTCGGTGGCCCGGACGGGATCCGCGCCCGGACGACCGCGTCGCCCGCGCGCGGCCGGGTAGGTCTTGACGAGCCCCCGCACGGTGCACACCGTGGCGCCCGCGGCCCGCTCCGCCTGTTTCCCGACCGTTCTCACGAGCTATGAGGGTACGCGCCCCGACGCCTGCGGCTCGCTCGGGGGCACGGTTGCGCCGCCGAACCGTCCCCGGCCTGTGGGTCAGTCTCCCGCCTGCGCGTGTTCCGCCGCCGTCCGGGCGTCGATCTCGCGCCAGAAGCCCGCGCGGATCGCGTAGCGGTCGTGTTCGTCGATCTGGTCGTCCTTGTGGGCGAGGAGCCCGAAGCGGGCGGCGTAGCGCAGGAGCTCGCCGTCGATGCGGTGGGGGATGCGGGGGTACTCGGTGGAGAGGTGCTGGAGGTGGACGGAGTCGGTCAGGCGCTCGGCCCACCGGCGGGCGAAGACCTGACCGACCTCGAAGGGGTCGCCGCCGACGGTGGTGATGTCCTCCTCGCGGTCGGCCCAGCGCTGCTCGGCGCTGGTGAGCTGGGCGAGCATGGGCAGGGAGGCCGTCTCGGGGGACTCTCCCAGTCCGCTGCCCGCGCCGCGGTCGATCCAGCCCTTGTCGGAGGACCAGCGCAGGGTGGCGTTGGGGGTCGCCCCGGCGCCGGACTGCCCGTTGGCCGGGCTCTGGCCGGGGCCCGGTGCCGGGGTGCCGGCCGGGGGTGCGCCCGCCGGGCCGCGCCCGAGGCCGGCGAGGTCCTTCGGGGTGGGCACGCCGCGCGTGGCGGGGGTGTCGTTGCCGCCCGCCGGGGCGGCCGTCGAGGGCCTGCCGCCGTTGCGCTCGGCGGCCGGGCGGCTCTCCACGCCGTGCCCGGAGGCCGCCGCGGCAGCGGCGGCCGCGGCGGTCTCGGGCAGCGGCGCGGAGAGGATCGCCGCGATCTCGGGCCGGGGCGCGGGCGGCGGGGCGCAGGGCCCGGTGAGCTCCTTGGGCCGTACGGCGCGGGTGATCCAGGTGCGGTCCAGGACGCGTCGCTCGTCGGCCTCGGCGACGAGGTCCTCGGACTGGTTGTAGTCGCCGTCGGCGGCCTGCACCGCCCACAGGTGGACGGCGACGCCGTGTTCCTTGGCGGACATCAGGCCGGGCAGCAGATCGCCGTCGCCGGTGACGAGCACGATGTCCGAGCAGGCGCGGTTGCGGGCGAGCTCGGTGAGCTCGGCGTGCATGGCCGCGTCCACGCCCTTCTGGGCCCAGCGGCCGTCGCTGCGGGTCAGCGCGCCCAGCCGGACCGTGACGCGGGACATCACGCGCAGCCGCCGGTGCTCGGGCTGGGGCACCCGGTCGGGGGCGCCGTCGAACCAGTAGATCCGCAGCAGCGGACGCTGGGTGTCGGCTTCGGCGCGCTCGCGCAGCCCCTGGATGAGGGTCGCGTGGTCGACGGTGATGCGCGACCTGGCGGGCTCCCCCGCCAGCAGGCTCGCGGCGGCGCCCAGCAGATAGCCGGCGTCCACCAGGACGACGCAGCGGTCCACGTTCCACCCTCTTTCCGTGAGTTCACATGAACGGGTTCACATGAATGCAAAATGAGTTCGGCTGAGTTCTGGTCGGTGCTGGTGAGTTCACACGGTGCGGTCGCCCCGGCACGGCGGTGCCCCGGTCTCCTCGGCTTGCCAGGAGTCTGCCCGACCGCGCGGGGGTTATCAGTCCGAACTGGATCTTCGGCGTGGCGGATACGGGCGGCGGCGGAGAAGTACTCCTGTCACCGAAGGTAATGACCCGAAATGCGGTCTTCATGGGGGCGTGCAAGGGTGACCTGTGGGGGGCCGTCACCCCGATCCGGAGGCACAGCAGCAATGGCGAAGAACAAGAAACAGGACCGGAGCCAGCAGCAGAGGTCCAGCGCGGCGGAGCGTGGCCAGCAGCAGGCCCAGAAGTCGTCGATCGAGGCCCAGAGCGAGCAGCGGTCGACACAGGTGACCCCGGGCGATCTCGCCCGAAAGAGCAAGCAGAAGCGCTTCGGTCACAACTGACCCAGCGCTTCGACGCGCTTGAGGGGCGGGGCCCCCCCCCCGGGGGGGCCCCCCCCCCCCCCGGCGGGGGGGGGGGGGGGGGCCGGCCGCCCCCCCCCCGGCCCCCCCCGGGGGGGGGTAGCCCCCCAGACCCCCCGCGGGGGGGGCCCCC
>NZ_JBIAUP010000001.1:244283-764195 GCF_042892945.1 Streptomyces sp. NPDC001678
ACCTACCTCACCTCCGCGCCCCCCCCCCCCCGCCGGGGGGGGGGGGGGGGGGGGGGCCCCCCCCCCCCCGGGCCCCCGCCCCTCAAGCGCATTCATGGTGGTGCCGGCTCAGCCTGCCAGGCAGGACGGGCCGAGCAGCTGCTTCAGGTCGCCGAAGAGCGCCGGATCGGGTGTCACCCGGTGGCGGTCGAGCCGGAGGACGGTCGTCTTGCGGGCGCCCTGGAGCTTGATCCGTACCTCGGTCGAGCCCCGGTGGTGGCTGAGCACCTGGCCCAGTCGCTCCACCAGCGGCGGGGTGACCTTGACCGTGGGGATGGAGATGATCACCGGGGCGTTGGTGCCGGCGTTGGAGAGGTCGGGGACCATCAGCTCCATGGCCACCAGCCGGGGGATGTCCTCGCGCTTGTCGAGGCGGCCCTTGACGAAGACGACGGCGTCCTCGACGAGCTGGGTGGAGACCAGCTGATAGGTGGCGGGGAAGAACATGCAGTCGATGGAGCCGGCCAGGTCCTCGACGGTGGCGATGGCCCAGGCGTTGCCCTGCTTGGTCATCTTGCGCTGGAGGCCGGAGATGATGCCGCCGATGGTGACGATGGCACCGTCGGCGTGCTCACCGCCGGTGAGCTGGGAGATCGAGGCGTCGGCCTTGTCGTTGAGGACGTGCTCGATGCCGAAGAGCGGGTGGTCGGAGACGTAGAGGCCGAGCATCTCGCGCTCCTGCGCGAGCAGATAGGCCTTCTCCCACTCGACGTCGGAGAACTCCACGTCCAGCCCGAAGCCGGGGCCGTCGTCGCCGCTGTCGTCGCCCATGCCGCCGAAGAGGTCGAACTGTCCCTCGGCCTCCTTGCGCTTGACCTGCACCACGTTGTCGATCATCGGTTCGTAGTGCGCGGTGAGGCCCTTGCGGGTGTGGCCCATCTCGTCGAAGGCGCCGGCCTTGATCAGGGATTCGACGGTGCGCTTGTTGCAGACGACGGCCTCGACCTTGTCGAGGAAGTCCGGGAAGGTGGTGTACTTCCCCTTGGACTTGCGGCAGCGGATGATCGAGTCGACCACGTTCTGCCCGACGTTGCGGACGGCGGTGAGGCCGAAGAGGATCACGTCGTCGCCCTGGGCGGCGAAGTTGGCCTCGGACTCGTTGACGTTCGGCGGGAGCACCTTGATGCCCATGCGGCGGCACTCGTTGAGGTAGATCGCCGACTTGTCCTTGTCGTCGCGCACCGAGGTGAGGAGCGCGGCCATGTACTCGGCGGGGTAGTTCGCCTTGAGGTAGGCGGTCCAGTACGAGACGAGGCCGTACGCGGCGGAGTGGGCCTTGTTGAAGGCGTAGCCGGCGAAGGGGACCAGCACGTCCCACAGGGCCTGGATGGCCTCGTCGGTGTAGCCGTTCTTCCGGGCGCCGGCCTGGAAGATGGTGAAGTTCTTCGCCAGCTCCTCGGGCTTCTTCTTGCCCATGACGCGGCGGAGGATGTCGGCCTCGCCGAGCGAGTACCCGGCGATGATCTGGGCGGCCTTCTGGACCTGCTCCTGGTAGACGATCAGGCCGTAGGTGACGGCCAGGACCTCTTCGAGGGGCTTCTCCAGCTCCGGGTGGATCGGGGTGATCTCCTGCTGCTTGTTCTTGCGCAGCGCGTAGTTCGTGTGCGAGTTCATGCCCATCGGGCCCGGCCGGTACAGGGCGGACACGGCGGAGATGTCTTCGAAGTTGTCGGGCTTCATCAGCCGCAGCAGCGACCGCATGGGCCCGCCGTCGAACTGGAAGACGCCGAGGGTGTCACCGCGCTGGAGGAGCTCGAAGGTCGTGGGGTCGTCGAGCGGGAGGGCCAGGAGGTCGATGTCGATCCCCTTGTTGGCCTTCACCATCTTGACGGCGTCGTCCATGATCGTGAGGTTGCGCAGGCCGAGGAAGTCCATCTTCAGCAGGCCGAGCGACTCACAGCTCGGGTAGTCCCACTGGGTGATGGTGACGCCGTCGGAGTGCCGGACCCAGACCGGGACGTGGTCGGTGATCGTCTCGCTGGACATGATCACGCCGGCCGCGTGGACACCCATCTGACGGACCAGGCCCTCGACGCCGCGCGCGGTGTCGATGACCTTCTTGACGTCCGGCTCGTTCTCGTACATCCCGCGGACCTCGCCGGCCTCGCTGTAGCGCGGGTGGGAGGGGTCGAGGATGCCGGAGAGCGGGATGCCCTTGCCGAGGACGTCGGCGGGCATGGCCTTGGTGATGCGGTCGCCCATCGCGTACGGGTAGCCGAGGACGCGGGCGGAGTCCTTGATCGCGTTCTTGGCCTTGATGGTGCCGTAGGTGCCGATCATGGCGACCTTGTCGGCGCCGTACTTCTCGGTCACATAGCGGATCACCTCGGCGCGCCTGCGCTCGTCGAAGTCGATGTCGACATCGGGCATCGAGATGCGCTCGGGGTTGAGGAAGCGCTCGAAGATCAGGCCGTGCGGGATGGGGTCGAGGTCGGTGATGCCCATGGCGTAGGCCACGATCGAGCCGGCCGCGGAGCCTCGGCCGGGGCCGACCGCGATGCCCTGGTTCTTCGCCCACATGATGAAGTCGGCGACCACGAGGAAGTAGCCCGGGAAGCCCATCGAGATGATCGTGTCCATCTCGTACTCGACCTGCTTCATGCGGTCCTCGGGGATGCCGCCCGGGAAGCGGCGGTGCATCCCGCGCATGGTCTCCTCGCGGAACCAGGTGACCTCGGTGTAGCCGTCGGGGATGTCGAACTTGGGCATCAGGTTCCGGAACTGGAACATGCCCTCGGTGTCGATCTGGTCGGCGACCAGCTTGGTGTTGGCGCAGCCCTCCTGCCAGGCGTCCGAGGAGTCGATGGCGTACATCTCCTCCGTGGACTTCAGGTAGTAGCCCGAGCCGTCGAAGCGGAAGCGGTCCGGGTCGGAGAGGTTCTTGCCGGTCTGGATGCACAGGAGGGCGTCGTGGGCCTCGGCCTCGTGCGCGTAGGTGTAGTGCGAGTCGTTGGTGACCAGGGGCGGGATGCCGAGCTTCTTGCCGATCTCCAGCAGGCCGTCGCGGACGCGGCGCTCGATCTCGATGCCGTGGTCCATCAGCTCCAGGAAGTACCGGTCCTTGCCGAAGATGTCCTGGTACTCGGAGGCGGACTTCAGGGCCTCGTCGAACTGGCCGAGGCGCAGCCGGGTCTGCAGCTCGCCGGAGGGGCAGCCGGTGGAGGCGATCAGGCCCTCGGACCACTGGCTGATGGTCTCCTTGTCCATCCGGGGCCACTTGGTCAGCCAGCCCTCCTTGTAGGCGTCGGAGGACAGCCGGAAGAGGTTGTGCAGGCCGGTGGCGTTGGCGGCCCAGATCGTCTTGTGGGTGTAACCACCCGAACCGGAGACGTCGTCCCGCTTCTGGTGCGGCTGGCCCCACTGGATGCGGCGCTTGTTGCGCCGGGACTCGGGGGCGACGTACGCCTCGATGCCGATGATCGGGGTGATTCCGGCCTTCTGGGCGGAATGGAAGAAGTCGTACGCCCCATGGAGGTTGCCGTGGTCGGACATGGCGATGTGTGTCATGCCCATCTCATTGCAGGCATTGAACATGTCCTTGAGCCGCGCGGCACCGTCCAGCAGGGAGTACTGGGTGTGGACGTGCAGGTGCGTGAAGGGCGGCTTGTTGGCCACGGTGGGAGACCTCCGGCGGGAGCGGGCAGCGGGGCGGACGGGACTGTTTTGAAGGTTACCGGCCCCCACCGACAGCCGGGGGCACGCGCCGGTACCCTCACGCGTTGAGCACGACAGCACACACGTTCGTTCCATGCCCCACCCCAGGAGGAACCCGCGATGGCGACCGAGCACGAGCGGGCCGCACAGCGCGGCGAGGAGATCCTCGCCGTCTTCGACACCGCCTTCGGCGAGCTGCTGGCGGCCGACCCGGCGGCCTTCCGCGTGAAGTTCCGGAAGATGGCCGCCTCCGCCTTCGCCTTCTACCGGGGCACCGCCTGCCTCTTCTACTCCGACCTGGCGCGCGGGGGCGACGCCGGCCCCTACCTGGACGAGCGCACCGGCCGGGTGTGGATCCACGGCGATCTCCACGCCGAGAACTTCGGCACGTACATGGACGCCAACGGCCGCCTCGTCTTCAACGTCAACGACTTCGACGAGGCCTACGTCGGCCCCTTCACCTGGGACCTCAAGCGCTTCGCCGCCTCCGTGGCGCTGCTGGGCCACGCCAAGGCGCTCAGCGACGAGAAGATCTCCGAGCTGGTGCGGATCTACGCCGCCGCCTACCGCGAGCGGATCCACGCCCTGGCCACCGGCGCCAAGGACGACGAGATCCCGCCCTTCACCCTGGACACCGCCGACGGCCCCCTCCTCGACGCCCTCCGCGAGGCCCGCTCGCTGACCCGCTTCGGGCTGCTGGCCACGATGACGGAGATCCGCGACTTCGACCGGCGCTTCCTGCCCGGCGAAGGCACCGTCGAGCTGGACGCCGCCACCCGCTACAAGATCCTCGACGCCTTCGACGGCTACCTGGAGACCCTCCCCGACACCAGCCTGGCCCGCCCGGACTCCTACCGCGTCAAGGACGTCGTCGGCCGCCGGGGCGTCGGCATCGGCAGCGCCGGCCTGCCCTCGTACAACATCCTCCTGGAGGGCAACAGCGACGCCCTGGAGAACGACGTCGTCATCTACATGAAGCAGGCGCAGACCCCGGCGGTCTCCCGGCACATCACCGACCGGGCCGTGCGCGAGTACTTCCACCACGAGGGCCACCGCACGGTGATCTCCCAGCGGGCGCTCCAGGCGCACGCCGACCCGTGGCTGGGCTGGACCGAGCTGAACGGGACCGGGCAGCTCGTCGCCGAGGTCTCGCCCTACGCCGTGGACCTCGACTGGTCGGACATCGACGACCCCGAGGAGATCGCCGCCGTCGTCGCCGACCTGGGCCGGGCCACCGCCGCCATGCACGCGGCCGCCGACGACCAGAGCGGTCACTCGCTGGTGCCGTTCTCCACGGAGCGTGCCATCGACGCCGTGATCGCCGCCGACGAGGAAGGCTTCGCGACGCTCCTCGTGGACTTCGCCCACACCTATGGCGCCCGGGCCCGCGCGGACCACCAGATCTTCGTGGATCTCTTCCGCAACGGCCGTATTCCGGGCCTTTAGTCGCCTTTAGTCGAGGTTTATCGCGCGACATGACAGACTCGGCCCTCATGGACATATCAGCGGCACGGTTGCGGGCACTGCGCGCGGCGCTCTTCGCGGCGCTGTGCGTACTGCTGTCCGCGGCCTCCCACGTGCTGCTGTCCGGAAAGCCGCTGCCGCCGGCGACCGTCGCCGGGGCCGGCGTCGCCGTCTTCGCGCTCGCCTACGCCCTCGCGGGCCGCGAGCGCGGCTACGGGCGCATCGCCGCCCTCCTGGTCCCGCTGGAGCTGGGCGCCGCCGCGCTCTTCACCGCCGGGCAGGACACCTGCTACGGCCGGCCCGGCCACCCCGCCACCGGCGGGGCGCTGACCTGGCTGTGCGAGGGCGGCATGGGCGGCCCGCTGGCCCGCTGGGCCGCCCCCGGCACCGCCCCCTGGCTGCTGCTCGCCGGGCACGTCGCCGTGGGCCTGCTGGCCGCCGTCTGGCTGCGGCGCGGCGAGGCCGCGCTCGCCGGGCTGCTGCGCGCCACGGCGGCGGTGGCCTTCCGCCCGCTGCGGCTCGCCGCCGCGGTGCTGGACGCGCGCGCCCGCGCCGCCGCGGGGCCCGTGCGGTCCGTACGGGCCCGCCGCGAGGCCCCCTCCCGCCACGCCTTCCCGCTCCTGGTCCACTCCGTCGTACGACGCGGTCCGCCGGCCCCGCTGCCCACGCCCTGCTGACCGCCGGCCCGTCCGCCCCCGGACGGGCCCCGCGCAGGCCGGGCCGCACGCGACCGACAGCCACGACACGCATCACCACGCATCACGGAGAAGACCACCATGAGCAAGCGCAACAACTGGGAGAACAAGCAGTCCGCCCGCGACCGGCTGCGCGCCGAGCGCGAGAAGCAGGCGAAGCAGGAGAAGACCCGCCGCCAGCTCCTCGTCGGCGGCGCGATCGTCGGCGTCCTGGCGATAGCCGGCGGCGTCGGCTACGCGGTGACCCAGTCCGGCGGCAAGAGCGACTCCGCCTGGTCCGCCGCCGCCGACAAGACGCTCGTCAAGCCCGCCAACACCGGCGGCGACAAGGGCACCGAGATCGTCGTCGGCAAGAAGGACGCCAAGCACACCCTGGAGATCTACCAGGACATGCGCTGCCCGATCTGCTCCGTCTTCGAGCAGAACGTCGGCGGCACCATCGACAAGGACGTCAAGGACGGCAAGTACAAGGTCTCGTACCACATCGGCACCTTCCTCGACCGCAACCCGCAGATCCGCGGCGACGGCTCGAAGAACGCCCTGAGCGCGCTCGGCGCCGCGCTGAACGTCAGCACCGACGCCTTCAGCGCCTACAACAAGGCCCTCTACTCCAAGGCCAACCACCCCGAGGAGACCAAGGACGACTTCGCCAAGGACGACGTCCTGCTGAAGGTCGCCCAGCAGGTGCCCGCGCTCAAGGGCAACGCCGCCTTCGAGAAGGACGTCAAGGACGGCACCTTCGACAAGTGGGCCCTGGAGATGTCCGACTCCTTCGACAGCCACAAGGACGTCACCGGCACGCCCACGCTCAAGCTCGACGGCAAGAAGCTGTCCGTGAAGACCGCGTACGGCGAGGGCGCCCCGAACACGCCCGACAAGTTCAGCGAGCTGGTCGCCGCGCAGCTCAAGTAGCGCCCCCGAGGGGCGGGCCCGGCCCGCCCCTCATCGATGCCGAATCTTGACCGGACAGCCGACGGCCGCCGTGGCACACTCCCCCTCATGGAGGGGACGGGCGTTCGGCTCAGGGCGGTGCGCGCCGGGCTGTTCACGGCGCTCTGCCTCACGCTGTCCTCGGCGGCCCATGTGCTGCTCTCGCACGCCCCGTTGCCCCTGTCCACGGTCGCCGTGCTGGCCGCCGCCTTCTTCGCCGTCGCCTACGCGCTGGCCGGCCGGGAGCGCGGTTTCTGGCCGATAGCGGCCCTGCTCGTCCCGCTGGAGCTGACGGCGGACACCGTCTTCACCACCGGCCAGCACGCCTGTTACGGCCAGGCCGGCGGCCCGGTCGCGGGCCCCCTCCACTCGATGGGCGTCGATCTGGTCTGCCGGGGCGGCGAGTTCGGCTCGCCCCTGGCCGGCGGGCCGGCCGCCACGAGCTCCGCGACGCCCTGGCTGCTGCTCGCCGCGCACGTCACGGTCGGGCTGGTCGCGGCCGCCTGGCTGCGGCGCGGCGAGGTGGCCGTGGCCCGGCTGCTGCGCGCGCTGGCCGCGCTGGCCTTCCGCCCGCCGCTGCCGGCCGCCGAACTCCGGGCGTACGGCCCCGCCGGCACCGCGCCCGTACGGCCCGTACGCGACACCCTGTACGCCCGTACGCTCCCCCTGCTCGTCCACTCCGTCGTACGGCGGGGACCGCCGTCGCTCCCGGCCTCCGCCTGAGCACGGCAGCACATCCCTTCCGTACCTTTTCTCTCCACGGAGCCGAGTCATGAGCAACCCCCAGAACAAGGCCGCCGCCCGCGAACGCCTGCGCGCCGAGCGCGAGAAGCAGGCCAAGCGCGACAAGACCCGCCGTCAGCTCCTCATCGGCGGCGCGATCGTCGTCGTCCTGGCGGCGGCGGGCGGCATCGGCGTGGCCGTCACCAAGGCCACCGACGGCGGCAAGAACACCAAGGTCAGCAGCGAGGACTGGGAGACCGCGGCCAAGGACCGGGGATTCAAGCAGCCCGCCAACACCACCGGCGACAAGGGCACCACGGTCGTCATCGGCAAGCAGGACGCGAAGAACACCCTGGAGGTCTTCGAGGACATGCGCTGCCCGGTCTGCTCCGGCTTCGAGCAGGCCGTCGGCTCGACCGTCCGGAAGGACATCAAGGACGGCAAGTACAAGGCCCAGTTCGAGATGGGCACCTTCCTCGACCGCAACCCGATGATCAAGGGCTCGGGGTCGAAGAACGCGCTGAGCGCGCTGGGCGCGGCCCTCAATGTGAGCCCGGACGCGTTCCTGGCGTACAAGGAGGCTCTCTACTCGGCCAAGAACCACCCCGACGAGCGGGACGACGCCTTCTCCGACGACGGCAAGCTGATCTCCGTCGCGCAGGAGGTGCCCGCGCTCAAGGGCAACGCCGCCTTCGAGAAGGACGTCAAGGACGGCACCTTCGACAAGTGGGCCCTGGAGGTGTCCGCCGCCTTCGACAAGCAGGTCGGCCCGAACAAGCCCATCCAGGGCACCCCCGGCCTGAAGCTCAACGGCAAGGTGCTGGGCGACCAGCGCGGCCAGGCGCCGCAGGACCCGAAGACGTTCACGACGCTGGTCGACGGGGCGCTCGTGAATTGAAACCTCCCCTCCCTGATGGGAGGGGATTCCTGGCTCAGGCCGCCTCCTGGAGCAGCGCTCCAGGAGGTCTTCCGCCATCAGCACCAGCCGGGTTGAGACCAGCCCGGACGAGCATCACGCGTGCGGAGTTCTTGTCCCGTGGGGACACATTTCCACACGTGATGCAGGTGTAGGTGCGCTCTCCCAGCGGCAGTGCGTGCTTGGCTCTCGCTCCGCAGTGCGCGCAGTCCATCGTGGTGTGCGCGGGGTGTACCAGGCGGATGTCCCGCCCGTGTTTGCGGCCCATCTCGATCAGGGCGGCCTTGGTGGCGCCGATGGCGGCGTCAGCGGCTTTGCGGGCCATGGTGCTCCTGGCCAGGAACCTCGGGCGGAAGTCCTCGACAGCGATGGCGTCGTGGTCGCGGACCACCTTCTTGGCCCACTTACGGCCGGTGTCCTTACGCCGCCTCGCGACCTTCTTGTGCGCCTTCGCCCGCAGCTTCCTCGCCTCACGGTAGCCCCTCGATCCGGGACGGCCCTTCTCCGGCCTGCGGCGGGCCATCATCCGGTCATACCGGGACACCTTCGCCCGGGCCTTCTTGCCATGCTCGGCGTGCGGCAGGTCGTGCGCGTCCGACGTGGTGGTCGCGGTCTGCTTCACACCCCAGTCGACGCCGAGAACGCGGCCGGTCTCCGGCAGCGGCTGGACCTGGGCGGGGACGACGAACGAGCAGTACCAGTGCCGCAGGCTGTCCTGATAGACGCGCACCGAGGACGGCTCGGCCGGCAGATCCCGCGACCACACCACGGTGACGACGATGCCCCCGGCCAGCTGCAGCCGACCGCCCTTCAATCGGAATCCGCGCCGCGTGTAGTTGAGGGTCGGCAGCGCCTCGCGCTTGGCCTTCCACTTCGGCATCCCCGCCCGGCGCGCCATGGGCAGGCGCTCCGCGATGTCCTTGTGCGCCTTGGCGCGGGAGCGGCCGAAGTCGCGGACGACCTGCTGCTGGGGAACCGACGAGCCCTCACGCAACCACGACGTACAGGCACGGGCCTCGGTCAGCATCCTGTCGAGCCGAGCCGGGCCACACGTGGCCTTCCGGCCGGTGGCCTTGTTGTGCAAGTGCACGGCCCTGGACTTGGCGACACACTCGTTCCACACCCACCGGCACCGGTCCCACTCCGCCACCAGAGCAGCGCGAGCGGCGGAGGACACGCGAAGCCGGTAGGTGTAGCGAGCATGCCCGGCATCCGCAGCCACCCTCACCCACGCCACCTCCCCCATGGTCCCCGGCCGGGAACCATGACATCCCCACCCCCCGAAGGACCATACGCACGACTGCCGCACACACGTACCTCGATTTCATAGCAGCCACCCCAACCAGCGACAGCAGGTGCACGTGTTCGTATCACCTCGGCGATGACTGACAGCGATACGGGCGCTCCACGCCCTGAACCGGATGAGGCAACGCTCCGAGCCACGGCATCCGGATGTGATCCCCCCGGCGCGGACGCCGGGACCTCCTCGCAAGAATCAGATGACGGGCGACCAACGCCCCACCGGCTGATGAGCCATCATGGATGTGACGGGCGGACGAACACTCGGTGATCGTCCGCCGAAGCCCTTGTCACAGGACTTACCGCTGGTTCTACCGGGCAGTAAAGTGACGGCCCGTGACATCCCACCACATATCCCGCCGCACCGCCGTCACGGCCGTCGCCGCCACCGCGACCGCCGCCCTGATCCCGCTGGCCACCGCCCCGGCCGCCCTCGCCGACTCGGACCCCCCGGGCCCGCCCCGCCCGGCCTTCCTCCACGGCGTCGCCTCCGGCGACCCGCTGCCCGACGGCATCCTGCTGTGGACCCGCGTCACGCCGGTACCGGACGCCGTGCCCGGCTCCGGGCTCGGCCCGGACGTGGACATCGCCTGGCAGGTCGCCGAGGACGCCGGCTTCACGAAGGTCGTCGCCCGGGGCACCGTCACCGCGACCGCCGCCCACGACCACACCGTCAAGGCGGACGTCCGCGGACTGCGCCCGGCCACCGCCTACTTCTACCGGTTCACCGCCGGGGACACCGCCTCCCCGACCGCCCGCACCCGCACCGCCCCCGCCCACGACGCGGCCACGGCCGGGCTGCGCTTCGGCGTGGTGTCCTGCGCCAACTGGGAGTCCGGCCACTTCTCCGCGTACCGCCACCTCGCCGGCCGCAAGGACCTGGACGCGGTCTTCCACCTCGGCGACTACATCTACGAGTACGGGACCGGCGAATACCCCGCCGCCAAGTACGTGGTCCGCCGGCACGAGCCCACCCACGAGATCATCTCGCTGGCCGATTACCGCACCCGCCACGGCCGCTACAAGACCGACCCGGACCTCCAGGCCGTCCACCACGCCCACCCGATGGTGGCCATCTGGGACGACCACGAGTTCGCCAACGACGCCTGGTCCGGGGGCGCCGAGAACCACACCCCGGGCGCCGAGGGCGCATGGGCGGACCGGGTCGCCGCGGCGAAGCGGGCGTACTTCGAGTGGATGCCCGTACGCCCCTCCGTCGAGGGCACCACCTACCGCCGGTTGCGCTTCGGCAAGCTCGCCGACCTCCACCTGCTGGACCTGAGATCCTTCCGCTCGCAGCAGGTCAAGCCCGGCAGCGGCAAGGTCGACGAACCCGGCCGCACCATCACCGGCCGCGTCCAGCTCGACTGGCTCAAGGAGGGCCTGGCGAGCTCCGACACCACCTGGCGGCTGGTGGGCAACCCCGTGATGATCTCCCCGGTCGCCTTCGGCGCCCTCCCCGCCCACCTCCTGGAGCCCGTCGCCAAGCTCCTGGGCCTCCCGGCGGGCGGCCTCGCCGTCAACACCGACCAGTGGGACGGCTACACCGAGGACCGCCGCGAGCTGATCGACCACCTGGAGCGGCGGGCCATCCGCAACACCGTCTTCCTCACCGGCGACATCCACATGGCCTGGGCCAACGACGTCCCCAAGCGGGCCGCGACCTACCCGCTGTCGTCGTCCGTCGCCACGGAGTTCGTGGTGACGTCCGTGTCCTCCGACAACCTCGACGACCTGCTGCACGTCGCGCCCCACACGCTGTCGGTGCCCGCGGCGGCGGCCATCAAGGCCTCCAACCGGCACGTGAAGTGGCTCGACATGGACGGCCACGGCTACGGCGTCCTCGACGTCACGGCCGAGCGGGCGCAGATGGACTACTACGTCCTGTCGGACAAGCGCGACGCGAAGGCGACGGTGTCGTGGGCGCGCTCGTACACCACGCGTTCGGGCACCCAGCGCGTGGAGCGCGCGGACGCACCGGTGCGCTGACGTTCCCCGAGGCTCCGTCCCCCGGCCCCGGGATCCGGGGGCGGAGCCCCGGCGGTCAGGGATGTGCCTGGAAGTGCGCGTCGCGGCCCATGGCGGCGAGAGCGCGCTGCGCCGCGGGGTCACCGCCCAGGGAGTAGTCGCAGGAGTCGTGGTGGGCGTGATCGTTCCAGTACAGGACCGCGCCGATCTGCTGATGGGCCGCCACGTAGCCGGTCATGGCGCGGACGTACGAGGCCCGTACGTCGGATCCGGTGAACGGGACGCTGCCCCACTCCGGGACGAACACCGGCTTGCCCGGGGCGTGGGCGGCACTCCAGGTCAGCGCCGAATCGAAGACAGTGCCGGGCTTCGGGGCGGTCTTGGACGGATTCACGTAATTGCCGCTGGCCTGCTTCGAGCAGCCGCCGGAGACATATCCGTCGACCCCGACGACATCCACATTCTCGGCACCCGGCCAGTAGCGCTCGGGGGTGCCGGACTGGTGGAAGCCGTTCGCGGTCAGGATCCACACCCAGCTCAGGTGGCCGCCGTTCCGGGCGTCCAGGCGTGCGTCGGTTGCCAGTCGACGCATGTGCCGCCAGGCCGCGACGAACTGCGCCGGGCTCCCTTTCCTCTCGTTCTCCTTTGCATTGGGCTCATGGCTGAACGACACGTAGACCGTCTTCAAGTGATGCGTTGTGGCGGCGCTGTCGACCGCACGCAGGAATCCGAGCGCAGCGGTGTCGGATTTCCCCGCGGCGACGGACGCCCAGTCCCGGTCGCGCCCCGTGCCCAGACTGGCCAGCAGAGTCGCTCCGGCGCTCAAGGCACGAGTCTCCTCTGCGGAGGGGAATGCCTTGGCATTGTCCAAGGTGTCATAGGTGCGCACGATCGCCGGGGACCGGCCGAGATCCGGCAGACCGGTCAGTTGCGCGTCGCCGCCGAACAGCACGCCCGACGACGCCGCCGGTGCGGGGGCGGCGCCCGGCTTCGACGCGTCCGCAGCAGCCCCCGGCTGCGCGGCCGCGCCTTGGCCGGAACAGCCGGCCGAGGCCAGCGCGACCAAAGCCAAGGAGGCGGCCGCGCCCGCCGCGCGCCGACGGGTACGGGGCCTTCGGAACGAACGCATGACTTGCCAACCTCCTCCTGGGCAGCTGCCGCAGCCGCCCGGTGCAGGTCATAGGACGGCGCAGGCCAACGCGAGGGTTCGCGAGATTCCTATGGATTCCCCAAGGGGTCGGCTGGGAGATCGTCCGAGCCAAGTCGGATATCTCCTGCACTTACCGAATGCCACCCGAGTCACGCCTGGGCAGCCATACTCCACGAGATCGTTTCGGCAACGGCCTCCGGTGAGTCATGGAATTGCCCCCGTACATAGCTCTCTGCGTAGAGGACTTCGCTGCCATCCGGTCTCCCGAGCAAGATAAACGGCGTCCCTCTGGGTGGGGCGCCGAAGGGAAGCACCTGCACCGTGATCCGCGGGTGCTCCGATACTGCTGCGAGATACGCCGGGTTGCCCGCGCCGACTGCTCGCTGGCGCATGCGCGCGTACACGCCTGGAGTACCGAACACCTTGTCGCACTGCTCGGCGAAAGTGACGCTGGCGAGCTGCTGCCCGCGGGCGTACCTGATCTCCTTGCCGAACGTCACCTCGGGCGACTCCGGTTCGCTCACGCGTTCAACTCCCCGCATTCCGGAAGGGTTTGGAATGCAAGACACCCTGGTCAACGCGTCAGCGCGGGTGGAATCTGAGCCTCAGTAAGTGGCTCTGTCGCCCTCGCACGTCGACACAGCGCTGGTCGCATGGAAGGAGCCCACTGCATGGGGAAGAAGGACGACGACTGGGACCCGAACGAGAACCGGGACCAGGTCACCGACCCCGATACGCACGTCTCGCAGAACGGTAACGTCTACAGCAGCATGGCCGACGACGAGGAGCGCGAAGGGAAGTAGCGCGATGGTCCACGGCGAGAACCTGGCGAAAGACCTGCGGCGCGACCACGGCTTCGTCCACGTCGGGCGCACCAGGGACGGCAAGGCCGTGATCATGCGTAAGGGTGCCCGCTGGACCGTCGTCCCCCTGCGGTGGCTCACCAGTGACGCCGTGGACACCATCAAGGCCCAGGCCGGGATCGGCCTCGTCTGAGCCGTGCCGTGAACGGCCCCCGCCCGCGCGGGGGCCCGTTCGCGGGCGGCTACGCCGCCACGTCCTCCAGGAACGCCAGGGCGACCGCCCACGTCCGCTCCGCCGCCTCCGCGTCGTAGTCGTCCAGGTCCGGGTCCGTGAAGAGGTGCCCCGCGCCGTGGTAGCGGTGGACCTCCACGTCCGCGCCGGCGCGGCCCATGCGCAGGTACCACGCGTTCAGCCAGTCGTGGGGCTCGAAGGGGTCCGGGTCGGCGACGTGGAGCTGGACCGGCAGCTCGTCGACGGCCGCGTCCTCCGGGAGGTCGGACGTGCCGTGGAGGAGCAGCAGGCCGCGGGCCTTCTCGTCGGCCAGGGCCAGGTTCTGGGCGATGGAGCCGCCGAGCGAGAAGCCCGCGTAGACCAGGCCCCGGTCCGACAGCGGGGCCGCCGCGGTCACGGCGCGCCGCAGGAGCTCCTCGTGGCCGATCTCGTCCTTGATGGCCATGCCGTCCTCGACGGTCTCCGCCGTGCGCCCCTCGTACAGGTCGGGCACGTGCACCTCGTGCCCGGCGGCCCGCAGGCGGTCGGCGGCGGCGTGGACGGCCGGCCGCAGACCGTAGGCGGAATGGAACAGAACAATCGTGGTAGGGGACGTCACTGGAGTCACTTCCTTACGGCATGGATCGCGTGCCCCCATCGTGCCAGCCAGCTACGTTCGAAAGAGCGGAGGTGTTGCTCATGGAGCACATACTGCGTCCCCTCGCGGTTCTCGGCGGGGCGGTCCTGATCACCCTCGTGGCGGGGTGGATGGCCGACCAGGCGGTGCGCCGCGTGGGGGCACTGCATCCCGAGACCCCGCTGTGGGGGCTGCTGGAGCGCTGCCGGATGCCGTTGCGGCTGGTGCTGTGCACCGCGCTGCTGCGCGCCGGGTATCCCTCGGCGGAGCTGCCGAAGGGGTCCCGGGGCGCGGTCGGGCAGGTGCTGACGCTGATATTGATCGCGGCGTGCGCCTGGCTGGCGGTCCGGGTGGCGGCCGCCGTCGTGGAGTCCGGCTACGCGCGCTACGCGGCGGGCGCGCAGGATCCCTACCGGGTGCGCCGGGTACGGACCCAGGTGACACTGATCCAGCGGGTCGTCACGGCCGCCGTGTCCGTCGTGGCGGTGGCGGCGATGCTGCTGACCTTCCCCGCGATGCGGGCGGCGGGGGCGTCCCTGCTGGCCTCGGCCGGAGTGATCGGCGTCGTCGCGGGCATAGCCGCCCAGTCGACGCTGGGCAATCTCTTCGCCGGGCTCCAGATCGCCTTCGGCGACATGGTGCGCATCGGGGACACGGTCGTGGTCGACGGCCAGTGGGGCACCGTCGAGGAGATCACCCTCACCTATCTGGTGGTGACCACCTGGGACGAGCGGCGCATCACGATGCCGGTGTCGTACTTCACCAGCAGGCCCTTCGAGAACTGGTCCCGGAGCAATCCCCGGATGACCGGCACCGTCTTCCTCCATCTGGACCACGCGGCCCCCATCGACCTGATCCGCGAGCGGCTGCACGAGGTCCTCAAGGAATGCCCCGAGTGGGACGGGCGCGGCTGGAGCCTGGTCGTCACCGACACCACGCCCTCCACCGTCCAGGTGCGGGCGCTGGTCACGGCCAAGGATCCCGACGACATCTGGACGCTGCGCTGTGTGGTCCGCGAGGCGCTGATCGCCTGGCTGCGCCGGGAGCACCCGTACGCGCTGCCGCGGATCAACACCGCTCCCGCGCCCGGCCTGAAGCAGGCCCCGGACCGCCGGCAGGCCCCTCCCACGTCGGGGGACATCGGTCCCGGGCCGGGGACCACCTGAGTAGATCGCTCACGCCCCGCGCAGGCTCCGCATGTCGAGCTGCCGCAGCACCCGGTCCACCACCTCCGGGTCCATCCACGGCTCGCTGCGCGCGTCGAGCACCGCGTGCCGGGCTGCCGAGAGGAGTTCGGCGTGGATGGTCTGGATGGTGCGCAGCCGCTGGACGCGCTGGACGTGGGCCTCGCGGCGTTCCTCGTCGACCATCTCGGGGCTGATGCGGGCGCCGATGTCGTAGGCGCGCCGGTGGAGCATCTCCACCAGGTCCTCGGGGAGCTCTTCCTGTCGTTCGATCTCCAGCAGCCGGTGCTTGGCGGCCTTGGCGGCGCGGATGGCCAGCTGGCGCTCCAGCTCCCGGGTCCAGTCGGAGTCGGCGCGCACGCCGAGGAGCTTGACCAGCCGGGGCAGGGTGAGGCCCTGGACGACGAGGGTGGAGACGATGACGGCGAAGGCGATGAAGAGGATCTCGCCCCGGGCGGGGAAGGGCGACTTGTCGTCCGTGGTCAGCGGGATGGCCAGGGCGAGGGCCACGGAGGCCACGCCCCGCATCCCGGACCACCACATCACCAGGGTCTCCCGCCAGTTCGTCAGGATCTCCTCGTCGACGTCGCGGCCCTTGTGCAGCCGTCTGGCCAGCCAGGCGGCCGGCAGGAGCCAGGCCAGGCGCACGCCCACCACGACGGCGATGACGACGCCGCCGATGCCGAGCATCTCGCCCCAGCGGCCGTACGCGGTGCTGATGGCGTTGTGCAGTTCGAGGCCTACGAGGCCGAAGGCGACGCCGGTGACGAGGGTGTCGACGATCTCCCAGAAGGTGTGCCCGGCCAGCCGGCCCAGGACGTCGTCGGCGTCGCTCGCGAACTCGGCGAGGAAGAGCGCGGTGGTCAGCACCGCGAGCACCCCGGAGCCCTTGAACTCCTCGGCGAGGACGTAGGAGACGAACGGCACGAGCAGGGTGAGCCCGATCTGGAGCGTGGGGTCGCCGAGGACGTCCATCAGCCGCTTGGCGATCCAGCCGAGCCCCAGGCCGACCACCACGGCCACCACGGCGGAGAACACCAGTTCGCCCGCCGCCCTGGGCAGGGAGAAGCTGCCGCTGACGGCGGCCGCGATGGCCACGTGGTAGAGCACGATGGCGGTGACGTCGTTGAAGAGCCCCTCCCCCTCCAGGATGGAGACGAGGCGGCGGGGCAGCCCCAGGGAGCCCGCGACGGCGGTGGCGGCCACGGGATCGGGCGGGGCGACGAGCGCGCCCAGCGCCACGGCGGCGGCCAGCGAGATCCCGGGCACGATCGCGTTGGCGACGGCGGCGACCGCGGCGGTGGTGACGAAGACCAGCGCGACCGCGAGCAGGAAGATCGGCCGCCGGTTGGCGGCGAACTGCCGCCAGGAGGTGCGCTGGGCGGAGGCGTAGAGCAGGGGCGGCAGGACCAGCGGGAGGATGAACTCCGGCGGGATGTTCACGTTCGGCACGTACGGCAGCAGCGCCAGGACGATCCCGCCGAGCGTCATCAGCACCGGCGGCGGCAGCCCGAGCCGGTCGCCCAGCGGCACGGTGACCAGCGCCCCCAGCAGTAGGACGAACAGCAGGGCGAGCTGGTCCACGGATGCCCTCCGGGCGGGTCGGTCGGTGCGGGTGTGACTGCCGGGGCCGTTCCCCCAGCCTGCCTCACCCGCCTCCGGCCCGCCCTCCGGGCCGTTCCCCCGGACCGCCCTCCGGGCCCGGCGGCTACGCGCTCTCGGCGCGCACTGTGTCCAGGGCGTACCGCAGATCGTCGGGGTACTCGCTCTCGAACTCCACCCAGCGGCCGTCCGAGGGGTGCTCGAAGCCCAGGCGCACGGCGTGCAGCCACTGGCGGGTGAGCTTCAGCCGCTTGGCGAGGGTGGGGTCGGCGCCGTAGGTCATGTCGCCGACGCAGGGGTGCCGGTGGGCGGACATGTGCACACGGATCTGGTGGGTGCGGCCCGTCTCCAGCTTGATGTCCAGCAGGCTGGCGGCCCGGAACGCCTCGATGAGGTCGTAGTGGGTCACGGACGGCTTGCCGTCGGCGATGACGGCCCACTTGTAGTCGTGGTTGGGGTGCCGGCCGATGGGGGCGTCGATGGTGCCGCTCATCGGGTCCGGGTGGCCCTGGACCAGCGCGTGGTAGCGCTTGTCGGTGATCCGCTCGCGGAACTGGTGCTTGAGGTGGGAGTAGGCGCGCTCGGACTTGGCGACCACCATCAGGCCCGAGGTGCCGACGTCCAGGCGGTGGACGATGCCCTGGCGCTCGGCGGCGCCCGAGGTGGAGATGCGGTAGCCCGCGGCGGCGAGGCCGCCGATCACGGTGGGGCCCGTCCAGCCGGGGCTGGGGTGGGCGGCCACGCCCACCGGCTTGACGATCACGACGATGTCGTCGTCGTCATGGATGATCTCCATGCCCTCGACGGGCTCGGCGACGATCTGCACCGGCGCGGGCGCCGCGGGCATCTCGACCTCCAGCCAGGCGCCGCCGGTCACCCGGTCGGACTTCCCGGCCGCGGCCCCGTCGAGCTGGACCTTTCCCGCGGCCGCCAGCTCGGCTGCCTTGGTGCGGGAGAAGCCGAACATACGGGCGATCGCGGCGTCGACGCGCTCGCCCTCCAGGCCGTCGGGAACGGGCAGGGCGCGGATCTCGGGAATGGTGCTCACCCGTCGAGTATGACGGACGGGTGCGACATCCCCGCCCCGGGCCTCGGCCGGGGCCCGGCCAGGGGCTCAGTCCGGGGCTCGGCCCGGGGCTCAGTCCTGGTGGACGGTGCCGTCCGGGTCCAGGCCCCGGAAGGAGAGGATCACGATCAGGAAGCCACCGCAGACGATCGCGGAGTCGGCGAGGTTGAAGACGGCGAAGTGGGCGGGCGCGATGAAGTCCACCACGCCGCCCTGGAAGCCGCCGGGCGAGCGGAACAGCCGGTCGGTGAGATTGCCGAAGGCGCCGCCCAGCAGCAGGCCGAGCGCGATCGCCCACGGCATGCTGTGGAGCTTGCGGGCGATCCGGGCGATCGCCACGATCACGGCGGCGGCGATGACCGTGAAGACGATCGTCATCGCCTCGCCGAAGCCGAAGGCCGCGCCCCGGTTGCGGATCACCTCGAACTGGAGCCAGGTGCCGAACACCTGGATGGGGTCGTGGTGCTCCAGCTGGGCGACCACGAGGAGCTTGCTGCCCAGGTCGAGGAGGAACGCGAAGGCGGCCACGGCCAGCAGCGTCCCGATGCGCCGCGGGCCCTTGGGCACGCTCTCTCCACCGGCCGTCGCCGTCGCCCCGGTGGGCTCGGTGGGCCGTCCGGCCTGTTCCGCCTCAGTCACGTGAATCCCTGGATGTCGTCCCTGCTGGCTGAGGACGAGGGTACGGCACATGGTGCGGGGGCGGTCAGCGACGTTCCTGCCGCTGCTTGCACTCCACGCACAGCGTGGCCCGGGGAAATGCCTGCATACGGGCCTTGCCGATCGGTTTGCCGCAGTTCTCGCAGAGGCCGTACGTACCGGCGTCCAGGCGCTCCAGCGCCCGCTCGGTCTGCTCCAGCATCTCCCGGGCGTTGGCGGCGAGGGCCAGTTCGTGCTCCCGGGTGATGTTCTTGGTGCCGGTGTCCGCCTGGTCGTCGCCCGCGCCGTCGCCCGAGTCGCGCATCAGGCCGCTGATCGCGGCCTGGGCGGCCTCGATCTCCGCGCGCAGCCGCATCGTCTCGCTCATCAGCTCGGTACGGGCCTCGGCCACCTCCGCCGCGGACCAGGGCTCCTCCCCCGGCCGTACGGCGAGCTCGCCGGGCGCGGCCGCGGCCGTGCCGGTCGTGCCCGCGCGGGCCCCCGGCACCTTCTTCGCGGCCTGCCCCATGGTCTTCTTCGCAGCCACCGTCCTGGCTCCCGTCTCCTCAGCGGACAGCTCATCGGCGGCGGCCGCGCCCTGCCGGGCCCGGCCGCCCTTCTTCGCTGGTGCGGTGGCCTCGGCGGCTCCGCCCTTACGGGCCGCCGCGGCCGTGGCCACCGTGGCAGTCTTCCCCGCCGCGGCGCTTTCTCCCGTGCCGCCGGACTTTTTGGCCGGGGCGACCCCCTTGGCGGCCTCGCCGCCGGAGGCGGCCTTACGGGCCGGGGTGCCCCCCTTGGCAGCGGCCGCCGCACCGGAGGCGCGCGTCCTGGCGGGGGCCGCCTTCGCAGCGGACGGGCTCTCCTTGGCAGAGGCGCGTCCCTTCGCCGGGGCGGCGACCTTCCCGGCCGGGGCCCCCTTACCACCCCGCGCGCTCCCCGAGGGGACGGCCTTCGCGGCCTTGATCGCTTTGGCCGCGACCTTGGCTGTCTTGGCCGCCGTACCGCCGGAGGATGCCGCGGCCTCGGACGCGGCTGCCCCGGCTTTCGCGCCGGAGGCACGCGTGCGGGCGGGGGCGGCCTTCGTGGCGGTGGTGCTCTCCATGGCGGCGGCGCGCCCGTTCGCCGGGGCGGCCTTCGCCGCCTTCGCGGCCTGCTTGGCGGGCGCCGCCTTCGTGGCGGAGGTGTCCTCCTTGACGGCCACGCGTCCCTTCGCCGGAGCGGCGGGAACGGTCTTCGCCGCCTCCGCCGCCTTCTTGGCGGGAGACGCCTTCGGGACGGGGGCGGCCTCCGTGGCGGCGGCACGCCCCTTCGCGGGCGCGGCCTTCTCGGCCGGAGCGGCCTTCCCGCCAGTGGCCTTCTCCTTCCCCGCCGAGGCAGCCTTGGCGGCCTTCCCGGCCGAGGCAGCCTTCTTGCCGGGCGCGGACGCCCCGGCCGCGGTCTTGGCCGAGGCTGCCGTCTTCACGGTCTTCTTCGCGGCGGCCTTGCCCGGCGCGGCCTTGCCGGACCCGGCGGCCTTCGCGGCGGGAGCCGCCTTCGCGGCCTTCTTCGCGGAAGCGGCCTTCTCCGGCGCCGCAGCGCCCTTGGCCGGGGCCGCCTTCCCCGCCGCCTTCCCGGCCGGCACGGCCTTCGCCGCCTTCCCTGCCGCGGACGCGGCGTTCGCCTTCCCCGCCGCGGACGCGGCATTCGCCTTCCGGCCCGCCGCGGCCGACTTCGCGGCCGACGCCGACTTCCCTGCGAGCGCAGGCGCAGCCGCCGCCGCAACCGCCGCCGACTTCTCCGCCATGGCCGCGATCCCTTCACATTTTATGATCTTGGGCGCAAATCGTGCGGGAACGATAAATCGCCCGGGCCCCCTCGGCAACGGGGCTCGCCGGTCTCCCCCTCCGCACCCCGCCTCCGGCCCCATATTCGGTCGGCCGACCCGTCGTGCGCCCCGTACACTGGGCGCAGCGAGAGGCGTGGAAGGGACCAGTAGCGCCGCACGCAGCCATCAGCGATCCGGGGACGGTGCGAGCCCGGGGGTGTGCGCGGAGTGAAGATCAGCCCGGAGCCGCCGGAAGAACGCCCCTGGACCGACAGCCGGCAGGGGTCAGTAGAACCGGCTTCGCGAGCCTAATGAGGGGGCTGGAGACGGGGAGCGTCTGCGGCCAAGGAGGGTGGTACCGCGGGAGCGCGCAGCGCGTCTCGTCCCTCCGACGGACAGTGCGATGACGTTCCGCCGGAGGAAGCCGATGACGCAGTACCGCCAGGTACCCGCACAGGTCGACCTGCCCGCCCTCGAGCACGCGGTGCTCGAGTTCTGGCGCGAGCACAAGACCTTCGCCCGCACCCTGGAGCAGTCCGAGGGCCGCCCCGAGTGGGTCTTCTACGAGGGCCCGCCGACCGCCAACGGCATGCCGGGCGCCCACCACATCGAGGCCCGCGTCTTCAAGGACGTCTTCCCGCGTTTCCGCACGATGCAGGGCTACCACGTCGGCCGGAAGGCCGGCTGGGACTGCCACGGCCTCCCCGTCGAGCTCGCCGTCGAGAAGGAGCTCGGCTTCTCCGGCAAGCAGGACATCGAGGCGTACGGCATCGCCGAGTTCAACGCCAAGTGCCGCGAGTCCGTGACCCGCCACACCGACGCCTTCGCCGAGCTCACCACCCGCATGGGCTACTGGGTCGACCTCGACGACGCGTACCGGACGATGGACCCGGACTACGTCCAGTCCGTCTGGTGGTCCCTGAAGGAGATCTTCAACAAGGACCTGCTGGTCCAGGACCACCGCGTCGCCCCCTGGTGCCCCCGCTGCGGCACCGGCCTGTCCGACCACGAGCTGGCGCAGGGCTACGAGACGGTCGTCGACCCCTCCGTCTTCGTCCGCTTCCCGCTGACCTCCGGCCCGCTGGCCGGCGAGGCCTCGCTGCTGGTGTGGACGACCACTCCGTGGACGCTGGTCTCCAACACCGCGGCCGCCGCGCACCCCGACGTCACCTATGTCGTGGCCACCGACGGCACCGAGAAGCTGGTCGTCGCCGAGCCGCTGCTGGAGAAGGCCCTCGGCGAGGGCTGGACGGCCACCGGCCAGAGCTTCAGCGGTCGTGAGATGGAGCGCTGGGCGTACCGTCGCCCGTTCGACCTGGTCGAGTTCCCCGAGGACGCCCACTTCGTCGTCAACGCCGAGTACGTCACCACCGAGGACGGCACCGGTCTGGTCCACCAGGCCCCGGCCTTCGGTGAGGACGACCTCCGGACCTGCCGCGCCTACGGTCTCCCGGTCGTCAACCCGGTCCGTCCGGACGGCACCTTCGAGGAGGGCCTCGGCCTCGTCGGCGGTCTGTTCTTCAAGAAGGCCGACGAGAAGCTCGTCGCCGACCTCGCCGAGCGCGGCATGCTCTTCAAGCACGTCGCCTACGAGCACAGCTACCCCCACTGCTGGCGCTGCCACACCGCTCTCCTCTACTACGCGCAGCCGTCCTGGTACATCCGCACCACCGCGATCAAGGACCGGCTGCTCCAGGAGAACGAGAAGACCAACTGGTTCCCCGACTCGGTCAAGCACGGCCGCTTCGGCGACTGGCTGAACAACAACATCGACTGGGCCCTGTCCCGCAACCGCTACTGGGGCACCCCGCTGCCCATCTGGCGCTGCGAGGACGACCACCTCACCTGCGTCGGCTCGCTGGCCGAGCTCTCCGAGCTCACCGGCACCGACCAGAGCGCCCTGGACCCCCACCGCCCGTACATCGACGACGTCACCTTCACCTGCACGGCGGAGGGGTGCTCGCACACCGCCGTCCGCGTGCCGGAGGTCATCGACGCCTGGTACGACTCGGGCTCCATGCCGTTCGCCCAGTGGGGCTACCCGTACAAGAACAAGGAGCTCTTCGAGCAGCGCTACCCGGCGCAGTTCATCTCCGAGGCCATCGACCAGACGCGTGGCTGGTTCTACACGCTGATGGCGGTCGGCACGCTCGTCTTCGACAAGTCGTCGTACGAGAACGTGGTCTGCCTGGGCCACATCCTGGCCGAGGACGGCCGGAAGATGTCCAAGCACCTGGGCAACATCCTCCAGCCCATCCCGCTGATGGACCAGCACGGCGCCGACGCGGTCCGCTGGTTCATGGCCGCGGGCGGCTCCCCGTGGGCCGCGCGCCGTGTGGGTCACGGCACGATCCAGGAAGTCGTCCGCAAGACCCTCCTCACGTACTGGAACACGGTCGCCTTCCAGGCCCTCTACGCCCGTACGTCCGGCTGGGCCCCCTCGGCGTCCGACCCGGCGGCGGCCGACCGCCCGCTGATCGACCGCTGGCTGCTCGGCGAGCTCAACACGCTCGTCGACCAGGTCACCCAGGCCCTGGAGGCCTACGACACCCAGCGCGCCGGCAAGCTGCTGTCGTCCTTCGTCGACGACCTGTCCAACTGGTACGTCCGCCGCTCGCGCCGCCGCTTCTGGCAGGGCGACGCCGCCGCGCTGCGCACGCTCCACGAGGTCGTCGAGACCGTCACGCGACTGATGGCGCCGCTGGTGCCGTTCATCACCGAACGCGTGTGGCAGGACCTGGTCGTCCCGGTCGACCCGCAGGCCCCGGAGTCGGTGCACCTCTCGTCCTGGCCGGTCGCGGACGCCTCCCTGATCGACCCGGCGCTCTCGCAGCAGATGCTGCTGGTCCGCCGGCTGGTCGAGCTGGGTCGTGCCACGCGTGCCGAGTCCGGCGTCAAGACGCGCCAGCCGCTGTCGCGCGCGCTGGTCGCTGCGGCCGGTTTCGAGACGCTGGGCGAAGAACTGCGCGCCCAGATCGCCGAGGAGCTGAACGTCTCCTCGCTCGCCTCCCTCTCGGAGGTCGGCGGTTCGCTGGTCGACACCACGGCCAAGGCGAACTTCCGTGCCCTGGGCAAGCGTTTCGGCAAGGGCGTCCAGGCGGTGGCCAAGGCGATCGCGGCGGCGGATGCCGCTGCGCTGTCGCTGGCCCTGCGCGAGGGGAACGCGACCGTCGATGTCGACGGCGAGACGGTCGCGCTGGCTCCCGATGAGGTGATCATCACGGAGACCCCGCGCGAGGGCTGGTCCGTGGCCTCCGACTCGGGCGCCACGGTCGCGCTCGACCTGGAGATCACTCCGGAGCTTCGGCGTGCGGGCCTGGCCCGCGATGCGATCCGGCTGATCCAGGAGGCGCGGAAGAACAGCGGTCTGGACGTCGCCGACCGGATCGCTCTGCGCTGGCAGTCCTCCGACGAGGAGACGGTGACCGCTCTGGGCGAGCACGCCGGGCTTATCGCGGACGAGGTCCTTGCCACGGACTTCGCGTCCGGCTCCGCCGACGACACGTTCGGTGAGCCCTTCACCGACGAGGGGCTCGGACTGACGTTCCGCCTTCGTAAGGCGTAAGCAATCGGGTGACCCCCGGCGCTACCGCGCCGGGGCTTTCGCCCACCCGCCCGCCCGGACCGTCATCGGCACCGACGGACTGACCGTGCCGGGTAATCGGGCGGGCGGGTGGGCGAAACCCGCGCCGAAGGCGCGGCAAAACGGGCCGGGGCCCCTGGACAATCCAGGGGCCCCGGCCCGTATAAGCCGCTCGCAGAGCAAACGGTCAGTTGTCGTCCTCATCGATGAGGAACCCACGCATCGGCGAAGGCGCCTGCATCGGCTGCTGACCCTGCGGCCGCACCGGAGCCATCGGCTGCGTCATGGCCGGCGACATCTGCTGCTGACCGCCGTACGACGGGGCACCCGTCGACGGACCGCCGTGGCCGCCCATGGACTGGTTGCCGCCCATGGAGTGACCGCCCATGCTCGCACCGGCCGAGGCCATCGACCCGCTCATCGAGGGGGCCGGCGGCAGCGACGCGGCGGCCGGGGTGCGCGGCGGGGCCAGCGAGTCGTCCGCCTGGTTCTCCAGCTGACGGAGCTGGCTCTCCAGGTAGGACTTCAGTCGCGTGCGGTATTCGCGCTCGAAGCCGCGCAGGTCCTCGACCTTGCGCTCCAGCGTGGCGCGGGCGGACTCCAGGGAGCCCATCGCGACACGGTGCTTCTCCTGGGCGTCCCGCTCCAGGGCGTCCGCCTTGGCACGGGCGTCCCGCTCCAGACCCTCGGCGCGGCTGCGGGCCTCGCCGACGATCTTGTTGGCCTCGGAACGGGCCTCCGCGATCGCCTGATCGGCCGTCTGCTGCGCGAGCGAGAGAACACGGGCCGCACTGTCGCCACCCGGGCCCTGGCCCGGCTGCGGCAGCTGCGGTGCGCCCATGGGGCCGTTCTGCGCCATGGGGTTCTGGCCCATCGGACCGTTCTGGCCCATAGGTCCGTTCTGCCCCATGGGGTTCTGCCCCATCGGTCCGTTCTGTCCCATGGGTCCGCCCATCGGGCCGTTCTGGCCCATCGGGCCACCCATCGGACCGTTCTGTCCCATCGGGCCGGGACCGTGCGGACCCTGGGGACCGTGGCCGTGACCGCCCGGACCGGCCGGCAGCTGCGGGGCACCGCCCGGAAGCTGCGGCGGACCGCCCATCTGCTGCTGGTTCGGCGGCACCGGCTGCGGGCCCGATATGGCGGCGGGCACCGGAGCACCGGGTCGCTGGTCCTGGGGCTCCGGCTTGCGCATGTTCTGCTGCTGGTTCTGCGCGGCGGCACGCGTCGCGGCGGCCAGCTTGGCGCGCAGGTCCTCGTTCTCCCGGAGCAGGCGGGTCAGTTCCGCCTCCACCTCGTCGAGGAAGGCATCGACCTCGTCCTCGTCATAGCCTTCTCGGAGGCGGACGGTCGTGAACTGCTTGTTCCGCACGTCCTCGGGGCTCAGCGGCATCTCTTCTTCACCTCAACGTAGTCGTCGGCAATCGGCAAGACCGTATCGTTCACAGCCGCGTTCACAGCCGGCTCACGACGGTGATCAGGATGTAGACGATGATCATCAGTACGAAGAAGGACAGGTCGAGCGCTACGCCCCCGAGACGCAGCGGCGGGATGACCCGCCGCAGAAGCTTGAGTGGCGGATCGGTGACAGTGTAGGTGGCCTCCAGGAGGACCACCATCGCCTTACCGGGTTGCCACGAGCGGGCGAACTGGAAGACGTAGTCCATCACCAGCCGGAAGATCAGCACGATCAGGAAGCAGTACAGCGCGATGTAGATCACCTGCTGTGCGATGCCCATCTCGCGCTTCCCTCTCCCCTTGCTCGTACCTCGGCCTGACTGGCCGTTGTCCGGATTGCCCGGTGTTGCGTCTCAGCTCTGGTTGAAGAACCCACCCTCTGCGATACGGGCCTTGTCCTCCGCCGTGACATCGACGTTAGCAGGCGACAGCAGGAACACCTTCTGTGTCACCCGCTCGATGCTGCCGTGGAGTCCGAAGACCAGACCGGCCGCGAAGTCGACAAGTCGCTTCGCATCGGTGTCGTCCATCTCGGTGAGATTCATGATCACCGGAGTGCCCTCGCGGAAGTGTTCCCCGATGGTACGGGCCTCGTTGTAGGTCCGGGGGTGCAATGTCGTGATGCGGTAGGGCTCCCGCTCGGACACAACCTTGGGCATGATCACCGGTGCGTTCTTCTCCAGAGAGTGGCGTTCGGGTGTGATGGACGACACGGGGGCGATTCGGGCGGGTCGTCCCGGTTCCGCTACGAGCGGAGCGGGTTCGCGCTGCGCGGGCGGCTGGGCGACTCGAACCGGTTCGTCCGATTGCGTCTGTTGTGCCGTGTGCGCCTGGTGTTGCTGCTGCCGGCGCCGGTCCGGCTCCGGCTCGGGTTCGAACTCGTCATCGGGGTCGAACCCCGGGCCGTCGTACCCATCGTCCTCCACGAGGCCGAGGTAGACCGCCATCTTGCGCATCGCGCCGGCCATTCTCCGCATCCTCCGCTCTGTGGTGGATCGGCTCCGTCAACGGCGCCCGGATCCACGCGGTCCGCCCGCCTTTTGGCGGGAATGACCATATTTTCTGCTGTGGTCCGACTTCCTGGCGACGTTACCCGAGCCGGGGTCGGACTCCGAGTACCGCTGAGCCGACACGTACATGTGTCGCACCGGCCGCCACGGCGTCCTCGAGATCCGCGCTCATCCCTGCTGACACCATGTTCGCAGTCGGATGAGTCGCGCGCAGGTCCGTTGCGATTTCCATCAGCCGGTCGAAGGCCGCCCTCGGTCTGCCCGCGTAAGGGCCGCTGAGCGGAGCGACCGTCATCAGCCCCGCCGGTCGCAGCCCTTCCGCCTCGGCGATCGCGTCGGCCAGGGCCGTCACGCCGTCGGGCGCGACACCTCCCCGGACCCCGCGCTCCCCGGACTCCGCGTCGAGCGCCACCTGGATCAGGCAGTCCAGGTCGGCCTCCCGGCCGGACCGGACGACCGACTGGGACAGAGACGTGACCAGTCGGTCCCGGTCAACGGAGTGCACCAGACCGGCGTAATCCACCACCGACCGGACCTTGTTCGTCTGCAACTGTCCGACGAAGTGCCAGGTAAGGGGCAGATCCGAGCACTGGGCCGCCTTGGGGGCGGCGTCCTGGTCGCGGTTCTCCCCGACGTGACGGACCCCCAGCTCCGCGAGGAGACGGACATCGCTCGCGGGGTAGGTCTTGGTGACCACGATCAGGGTCACCTCCTCCCGCTGTCTGCCGGCCGCGGCGCAGGCGGTGGAGATACGTTCCTCCACCCGGGCGAGGTTATCGGCCAACAGGGTCTTGCGGTCCGTCATGACTGCTCCTCCAGCCACACATAGGAGGCCAGCCGTCCCGTGGTCCGCTCGCGCCGGTAGGAAAAGTGGTCGGCGGACTCCATCGTACAGACGTCCGATCTGCCGACGCCCGTGACGCCCATTCGGCCGAGCTGGGCCGCGACCCCGTTCGCCACGTCCACCGCCGGGGTGCCCCGCCGGGTGGTGGCCCAGGACCCGGGCGCCGCCTCGGCGACCTCGGCGCGCATCGCCTCGGGCACCTCGTAGCAGCCGCCGCAGACCGAGGGGCCGATGCGGCCGACGATCCGGTCCGGCTCGGCGCCGAGCCGGAGCATCTCCGTGACCACCGCCGGGACCACCCCGGCGACCAGTCCCGGCCGCCCGGCGTGGGCGGCGCCCGTGACCCCGGCGACCGGGTCGGCCAGGAGCACCGGGACGCAGTCGGCGGTGAGCACCGCGAGGGCCAGGCCCCGACGGGCGGTCACCACCGCGTCCACCGCGGGGGTTTCCCCCTTTTGCCACGGTCCGTCCACGACTGCGACGTCCTTGCCGTGGACCTGGTTCATCCAGACCACGGCGGCGGGGTCGAGGCCGAGGGCCTCGGCGGCCCGCCGGCGGTTGGTGCGCACGGCGGCCGGGTCGTCGCCGACCGCTCCGCCGAGGTTGAGCTCCGCATACGGAGCGGCGCTCACCCCGCCCCACCTGTCGGTGGAGGCGAAGTGCGCGCCGCTCGCATGTGCCACGTGTTCTACGGGGGGCACGATGTGCTGTTGCCCTATCACTCGGTGCTGGTCAGCCGTTCCCTGAGAGGGTGGCCCGGGGCTACTTGAGGAAGTCGGGGACGTCGAGTTCCTCGGCCGTCGAGTCCTGGTACGGACGGGCCGGCGGCACCTGCGGGGAGCTGACCGGCGGCGGCGGGACCTCGGCGACCGGCGACGGCTCGGCCGCGGGCTCCTCGGTGCGCGGGGTCACGCTGCCGAGGCCGCCGAAGGACGGGCGCGACGGCTCGGACTGCGCCGGGGCCGGCCGGCTGGGGGCGCCGGCCTGGTTCTCCTCGCGGCCGGAGCCGTAGGAGGAGGAGCCGCCGAGCACCTTGTCGCGGCTGCCCTTGGCCGGCGGCTGACCGCCGTCGAAGCCGGCCGCGATGACCGTGACACGGACCTCGTCGCCCAGGGCGTCGTCGATGACGGCACCGAAGATGATGTTGGCCTCGGGGTGGGCGGCCTCGCTGACCAGCTGGGCGGCCTCGTTGATCTCGAAGAGACCGAGGTCGGAACCGCCGGAGATGGAGAGCAGCACACCGCGGGCGCCGTCGATGGACGCCTCCAGCAGCGGCGAGGAGATGGCCATCTCGGCGGCGGCCACGGCGCGGTCGTCGCCGCGGGCCGAGCCGATGCCCATGAGGGCCGAGCCCGCCTCGGACATCACGGACTTGACGTCGGCGAAGTCCAGGTTGATCAGGCCCGGGGTGGTGATGAGGTCGGTGATGCCCTGGACACCGGAGAGCAGGACCTGGTCGGCCGACTTGAACGCGTCGAGCACGCTCACCTGGCGGTCCGAGATGGACAGCAGCCGGTCGTTGGGGATGACGATGAGGGTGTCGACCTCGTCGCGGAGGCTGGCGATGCCGTCCTCGGCCTGGTTCGCCCGGCGCCGGCCCTCGAAGGTGAAGGGCCGGGTGACCACACCGATCGTCAGGGCGCCCAGCGAGCGGGCGATGTTGGCCACGACGGGCGCGCCGCCGGTGCCGGTGCCGCCGCCCTCGCCGGCGGTGACGAAGACCATGTCGGCCCCCTTGAGGACCTCCTCGATCTCCTCGCGGTGGTCCTCGGCCGCCTTGCGGCCGACATCGGGGTTCGCGCCGGCGCCGAGGCCGCGGGTGAGTTCCCGGCCGACGTCGAGCTTGACGTCGGCGTCGCTCATCAGCAGGGCCTGTGCATCGGTGTTGATCGCGATGAACTCGACGCCCTTGAGACCGACCTCGATCATCCGGTTGATGGCGTTCACGCCACCGCCGCCGATGCCGACGACCTTGATGACTGCGAGGTAGTTCTGCGGTGCTGCCACGTCGAAGGCCTCTCGCCTCGAGTTACGTATGCCTGGGGGCGGTTCTCAATGCCGACCCGAACCCTAACGTTGAAGTTTAGGGTTACCGGTGTCACTGTTCCCTGGGTTCTCTGAAGCAGGACACTAAGTCGACAAGCGGCGGCGCTTCAACGAACACGCCGAACCTCCCGTTTTTCTTTTCACCCTATGTGATCACCCATAGCCGTAGCCAACCAGGGTGCTGGCCAGCCGGGAACGACGTCAACTCCCGGACACCGCGGGCGCCGCCGGGGCGCTCACATCGAAGTGTTTCGCGCCCCCCGCGGCCTTGAGGAGCGCGACGAGCGTACGGGCCTTCGCCTCGCCCCGCTCACCACTGCCCCAGGCGATCGTCCGATCGTCCGTCAGCTCCACGGTGATGGAGTCGTAGGAGCGCACCCGGATGGCCCGGGTGTCCCGGCGCACGTCGGCGGGCAGGTCGGCGGCGACGCGGGCGGCCTCGCGCTCCAGCCGTTCCACCCCGAACCGGCGGTTGACGGGCGAGCCGGAGTCCTCCACCACGAGCCGGGGCACCCCGGGCACGGCCTGATCGACTGTGGCGAAGCGCACTCCGCTGCCGTCGATTTCAATAAACTTCCCGCTCTTTTCGAGCAGGACCTTGGGGCGGCGTTCGGTCACTTTCAGACCGATCGCGTGCGGCCAGGAACGTACGACGTCCACCGACTCGATCCGCTTCAGCCGGGTCAGCAGCCGCTCCTCGATGGCGTCGGTGTCCACGGACGCCAGGGGGTCGCCCAGCGGCACCCGGGCCGCCTCGGTCACCTGTGCGGCCGTCAGCACCGTGGCGCCGCTGACCTCCACGCGGGTGACGCGCAGCCAGCCGGAGCCGTAGAGCACCCAGATGGCGGCGGCGCCGGACAGCAGGCTGACGACCGCCCAGACGAGCGGTCCGCGCACACCGGAGCGGAGGCGGGCCCGGGGGCCGCCCGGGCCGCTCCGGCGGGGCGCGCGGCCCCGCCGGGGCGTGCCGGAGGACGGTGACCGGGACGGCTTGGGCCGCCTGGGCGATCCGGAGGACCCGGAAGACCTCGCGGCCCCGGAGGACTTGGACTTGCCGTTCTTAGCGGCCCCACGCCGGGCGGTCGTCGGTCCGGCCACGTTCCCCAGCCTCCTGCTCCTACGGGCCGTCAGCCCGCTCTGCGTGCGGCGATCGCCTCGTACACCATGCCGACCAGCAGCTCGTCGGCGTCGCGCCGGCCGAACTCGGCGGCGGCCCGGGACATGTCGTACAGCCGGTGCGGATCGGACAGCACCGGAAGCACGTTGGACGTCACCCACTCGGGGGTGAGCTCGGCGTCGTCGACCAGCAGGCCGCCGCCCGCCTTGACCAGCGGCTGGGCGTTGAGTCGCTGCTCGCCGTTGCCGATGGGCAGCGGGACGTAGGCCGCCGGGAGGCCGACGGCGGACAGCTCGGCGACGGTCATCGCGCCCGCGCGGCAGAGCATCATGTCGGCCGCGGCGTACGCGAGGTCCATCCGGTCTACATACGATACCGGGATATAGGGCGGCATTCCGGGCATGTTGTCGACGCGCGGCAGTTCGTTCTTCGGACCCACCGCGTGGAGGACCTGGATGCCGGCGCGCTGGAGGAACGGGACGACGTTCTGGACGACCTCGTTCAGCCTGCGGGCGCCCTGCGAGCCGCCGGAGACCAGCAGTGTGGGCAGGTTGGGGTCGAGCCCGAAGGCGGCCCGGGCCTCGGGGCGGACGGCCGCCCGGTCCAGGGTCGCGATGGTGCGGCGCAGCGGGATGCCCACGTAGCGGGCGTTGCGCAGCTTGCTGTCCGGGGTGGACACCGCGACGGAGGCGGCGTAGCGCGAGCCGATCTTGTTGGCCAGGCCGGGGCGGGCGTTGGCCTCGTGGACGATGATCGGCACGCCGAGCCGCTTGGCGGCCAGATAGCCGGGCAGTGCCACATAGCCGCCGAAGCCGACCACGCAGTCCGCCTTGGTGCGCTCCAGGATCTGCTCGGCGGCCTTGATGGTGCCGCGCAGCCGCCCGGGGACGGTGATCAGCTCCGGGGTGGGCTTGCGGGGCAGCGGTACGGCGGGGATCAGCCCCAGCTCGTAGCCCCGCTCGGGCACCAGCCGGGTCTCCAGGCCCCGCTCCGTGCCGAGCGCTGTGATCCCCACGGTCGGGTCCTGCCTGCGCAGGGCGTCCGCGAGGGCGAGCGCGGGCTCGATGTGTCCGGCGGTTCCTCCGCCGGCGAGTACGACATGCACCGAAATTCACCGCTCTCCGGACGGTCGCTTCTTGACGCGCCGTCTCATCGTCTTCCATCTCACCCCAGGCTGCCGCATGGCCAGCGCCGCCCGCGCACCGGGTTCGTCGCGCGCGAAGGCGATGAGCAGTCCGATGGCGAACATGGTCGGCAGCAGGGCGGACCCTCCGTAGGAGAACAGCGGGAGCGGGACACCGGCGATCGGCAGCAGTCCGAGCACCGCACCGATGTTGACCACGGCCTGGGCCGTGATCCAGGTGGTCACACCTCCCGCGGCGTACCTCACGAAGGGGTCCTCCGTGCGTCCGGCCACGCGGATACCCGCATAGCCTAGAGCCGCGAACAGGGCGAGTACCGACAGCGTCCCCGCGAGACCCAGCTCCTCGCCGGTGATGGCGAAGATGAAGTCCGTGTGCGGCTCGGGTAGTTCACCCCATTTTTCCACACTCGCCCCGAGTCCGGCACCGAACCAGCCTCCGTTGGCCAGCGCGTAGATGCCGTGCACGGCCTGCCAGCACTGGTCGTGGTCGCCCGGGTCCGTGGCCCCGATGCACTCCAGCCGGGACATCCGGTTCGCGCTGGTCTTGATGAAGAGTACGGCGAGGGCGGCGGTGACGCCGAACACCCCGGAGAAGAGCCTGGTGGGGGCGCCCGCCACCCACAGCAGGCCGAGCAGCACCGCGGTGAGGACCACGGTGGTGCCCATGTCGCCGCCGAGCATGATCAGGCCCAGCAGCAGGAAGGTGACGGGCACCAGCGGCACCAGCAGGTGCTTCCACTGGGTGAGGAGCTTCTTGGAGTGCTTGCGGGCCAGCAGGTCGGCGCCCCACAGCACGAGCGCGAGCTTGGCGAACTCGCTGGGCTGCATCTGGAAGGGCCCGCCGAGCGAGATCCAGTTGGTGTTGCCGTTGATGGTCTCGCCGATGCCGGGCACCTGGACCAGGCAGAGCAGGAAGACCGAGACGGCCAGCAGCGGGTAGGCCAGGGCGCGCAGCAGCCGGACCGGGGTGCGGGCGGCCGCGAGCAGCAGGACGGTGCCGATGGCGGCGGCCAGCAGCTGTTTGCGGAAGAAGTAGCTGGGGGCCAGGCCGTTCTGGAGGGCCTTGATCTGGGAGGCGGAGTAGACCATCACCAGGCCGAGCACGGTGATCAGCAGGGAGCCGCCGAGCACCAGGTAGTACGCGGTCAGCGGCCGGTCCCAGGCGCGCCTGGCGCGGGCGTGGAGGCCCCGCAGGCCGCCGCCCCGGCCGCCGGGGGGCCGCCGGGGCGCGGGGGCGCGCCCGGCCCCGCCACGGGCCGCCGGGCGGGGCCGTACGGACCGGGAGCCCGCCGCGGTCCCGCGCAGGGCCGTCCACACGCCGGCCGGCGTCAGCATGTCGTCCGCGTGCATCCGGGTCGCCCCTCCGCTGTCTGCCGCGCCGTCCGGCCGCGTCGCCGGGGCCGGATCGCCGCGCTTGTCGGTAGCTGACGGGCGCGGCGCCCGGCCGCGGGGACCGGCGGGCTACGCGTCCTTGCCGCGGCCGGCCGCCAGGGCCCGCACCGCTTCGGCGAAGGCCTCGCCGCGCTCGTTGTAGTTGGTGAACATGTCCATCGACGCACAGGCCGGGGCCATGAGGACGGTGTCCCCCGGGCCGGCGAGCCGCGCCGCCTCACGGACCGCCTCGGCCATCGCCCCAGTGTCGGTCCGGTCGAGGTCCACCACCGGCACATCCGGGGCGTGTCGCGTCAGGGCTTCCCTGATCAGCGCCCGGTCGGCCCCGATCAGGACGACTCCGCGCAGCCGCCCGGCGGCGGAGGCGACCAGTTCGTCGAAGGTGGCGCCCTTGGCGAGGCCGCCGGCGATCCACACGATCGACCCGTACGCCGCGAGGGAGGCCTGGGCGGCGTGGGTGTTGGTGGCCTTGGAGTCGTCCACGTAGGCGACGCCGTCGACGTCGGCGACGTGGGCGATGCGGTGGGCGTCGGGCCGGAAGGCGCGCAGGCCGTCCCGGACGGCCGCGGCCTCCACGCCGAAGGCGCGGGCCAGGGCGGCGGCGGCCAGGGCGTTGGCGATGTTGTGCGGCGCCGGCGGGTGGACGTCGGAGACCTCGGCCAGCTCCTGGGCCTGCTGGTGGCGGTTCGGAGCGAAGGCGCGGTCGACGAGCAGGCCGTCGACGACGCCGAGCATGGAGGGGCCGGGGGCACCGAGGGTGAAGCCGATGGCGCGGCAGCCCTCCTCGACGTCGGCCTGCTCCACCAGGCGCTCGGTGCGCGGGTCCTCGACGTTGTAGACGCAGGCGATCGTGTTGCCCTCGTAGATCCGGCCCTTGTCGGCGGCGTAGGCGCGCATGGAGCCGTGCCAGTCGAGGTGGTCGGGGGCGAGGTTGAGCACGGCCGCGGAGTGGGCGCGCAGTGAGGGCGCCCAGTGCAGCTGGTAGCTGGAGAGCTCGACGGCGAGGACGTCGTGGGGCTCGTCGCCGAGCACCACGTCGATGATCGGGGTGCCGATGTTGCCCACGGCGGCCGTGCGCAGCCCGGCGGCCCTCAGGATGGAGGCGAGCATCTGCACGGTGGTGGTCTTGCCGTTGGTGCCGGTGATCGCCAGCCAGGGCGCGGCGTCCGGGCCGCGCAGCCGCCAGGCGATCTCGACGTCGCCGACCACGTCCACGCCCGCCTCGGCGGCGGCCGCGAAGAGCGGGCTGTCGGGCCGCCAGCCGGGCGAGGTGACGACGAGGTCGGTGCCCTCGGGCAGGGTGTCCGCGTCGGCGAGGCGGACGGTGATCCCGGCGGCCTCCAGGGCGGCCGCGCGCTCGCGCAGGGCCTCGCCGTCGCCGCCGTCGACGACGGTGACCCGCGCGCCGAGGCCGGCCAGGGCGCGGGCGGCGCTGACGCCGCTCACGCCGAGGCCGGCGACGGTGATGTGCTTGCCGCTGAACTCTGCGGTGCTCACTTGATGGCCAACCATCCGGCGTAGAAGATTCCGAGTCCGACGGCCACGCACAGGCCCTGGATGATCCAGAAGCGGACCACCACAAGGACCTCGCTCCACCCCTTGAGCTCGAAGTGGTGCTGGAGCGGGGCCATCCGGAAGACGCGCTTCCCGGTCATGCGGAACGAGCCGACCTGGATCACCACGGACATGGTGATGAGGACGAACAGACCGCCGAGGAGGGCGAGCAGCAGCTCCGTGCGGGAGCAGATCGCCAGGCCCGCGAGGGCGCCGCCGAGGGCGAGCGAGCCGGTGTCGCCCATGAAGATCTTGGCGGGCGAGGTGTTCCACCACAGGAAGCCGAAGCAGGAGCCCATCAGGGCCGAGGCGACCACGGCGAGGTCGAGCGGGTCGCGCACCTCGTAACAGGCGGCGCCGGCGGTGAGCGAATTGCCGCACCACTGGCCGTGCTGCCAGGTGCCGATGAAGACGTACGCGCCGAAGACCATCACGGAGGCGCCGGTGGCCAGGCCGTCGAGGCCGTCGGTGAGGTTCACGCCGTTCGACATCGCGAGGATCATGAACAGCGCCCAGATCACAAAGATCACGGGGCCGACGGACCAGCCGAAGTCCTGGGTGAAGGACAGCCGCGTGGAGGCCGGGGTCTGGCCCCGGGTGTCGGCGAACTGCAGCGCGAGGACGGCGAAGGCGATGCCGACGATCAGCTGGCCGGCCATCTTCGCCTTGGCGCGCAGACCGAGGCTGCGCTGCTTGACGATCTTGATGTAGTCGTCGAGGAAGCCGACCAGGCCCATGCCGGCGGTCAGGAAGAGCACCAGCAGGCCCGAGGTCGTGGGCGCCTTGCTGGTGATCACCTTCGTCAGGGCGTACGCGATCAGCGTGGCCAGGATGAAGGCGATGCCACCCATGGTGGGCGTGCCCTTCTTCCCGGCGTGGCCGCGGGGGCCGTCGTCGCGGATGAACTGGCCGTAGCCCTTGCGGGCGAGGAACTTGATCAGCAGCGGGGTGCCGATGAGGGTCAGGAACAGACCGATGACACCCGCGAAGAGGATCTGGTTCATCAGCCGGCGACCTCGCCGTCGACCGCGAGCAGCGCCTCGGCCACCCGCTCCAGCCCCGCCGACCGGGACGCCTTCAACAGCACGACGTCTCCCGGGCGCAGCTCACTGCGCAACAGGTCGACGGCCGCCTGCGCGTCGGACACGTGCACCGACTCCTCACCCCACGAACCCTCGTTATAGGCGCCCATCTGCAACCAGGCCGCTTCCCTGCCCCCGACTGCCACGAGCTTGCCGACATTGAGCCGGACGACCAGCCGTCCGACCGCGTCGTGCTCGGCGAGTGACTCCTCGCCCAGCTCGGCCATCCGACCGAGTACTGCCCACGTCCGTCCACCCCTAGCCCGGGCGGCTTCGCCCATCGCGGCCAGCGCGCGCAGCGCCGCTCGCATGGATTCGGGGTTCGCGTTGTAGGCGTCGTTGACGATCGTCACGCCGTCCGCGCGCTCGGTGACCTCCATCCGCCAGCGGGAGAGCTGGCCCGCCCCGGAGAGCGCGGCGGCGATCTCCGCTACGGGCATGCCCAGCTCATGGGCGACGGCGGCCGCGGCGAGCGCGTTCGACACGTGGTGCTCACCGTACAGCCGCATGGTCACGTCGGCGCACCCGGTGGGCGTGTGAAGCGTGAAGGAGGGGCGGCCGAAGTCGTCGAGGCGGACGTTCTCGGCGCGGACGTCGGCGTCCGGGGCCTCGCCGAAGAGGAGCACCCGGGCCTTGGTGCGGGCGCTCATGGCGCGGACCAGGGGGTCGTCGGCGTTGAGCACGGCGACGCCACCCTGCTCGGCGGCGGGCAGCACCTCGACCAGCTCGCCCTTGGCCTCGGCGATCGCCTCGCGGCCGCCGAACTCGCCGATGTGGGCGGTGCCGACGTTGAGGACGAGGCCGATGCGGGGCGGGGTGAGCCCGGCGAGGTAACGGATGTGGCCGATGCCCCGGGCGCCCATCTCCAGGACGAGGTGACGGGTGTCGTCGGTCGCCATCAGCGCCGTGACCGGCAGGCCGATCTCGTTGTTGAAGTTGCCGGGCGTCCACACGGTGGGGCCGAGGCGCTCCAGCAGCTGGGCGATCAGGTCCTTGGTGCTGGTCTTGCCGGCCGAGCCGGTGAGCCCGACGACGGTGGCGCCGAGCCGCTCGACCACGGCGCGGGCGAGGGCACCCAGTGCCTCGACGACGTCGGGGACGACGATCGCGGGTACGCCGACGGGACGGGCGGCCAGTACGGCCGTCGCGCCCGAGGCGATGGCCCGCTCGGCGTAGTCGTGGCCGTCGACGCGGTCGCCGGGCAGCGCGGCGAACAGGCTGCCGGGCCGCACCTCACGGGAGTCGATCACGACCGGGCCGGTGGCGATGAGCCCCGGGTCCGGTATGTCGTGCTGCTGTCCGCCGACGATCTCGGCGATCTCGGCGAGGGACAGTGCGATCACCGGAGGTCACCTCCTGCCGTTCGGGGGAGCTGCCGGGGGGAGGGTTGTGCGCGCATGGCGGTTGGTCATCCCTGGTCGTTCCGGTGCGTGATGGCCGCCTGACGGTGCTCGATGGCCTCGCGCAGCACCTGGCGGTCGTCGAAGGGGCGTACCACTCCGGCGATGTCCTGGCCCTGTTCGTGGCCCTTGCCCAGGATCAGGACGGTGTCGCCGGGTTCGGCGCGGGCGACGGCGGCGGCGATGGCGGCGGCGCGGTCCTCCATCAGGAGGACGGTGCCGCGCTCGGCGGCGGGCACCTCGGCGGCGCCCGCGAGCATGGTGGCGAGGATCGCGAGGGGATCCTCGGAGCGGGGGTTGTCGGAGGTCAGCACGGCCGTGTCGGCGAGGCGGGCCAGCGCGCGGCCCATGGGGGCGCGCTTGGTGGTGTCGCGGTCGCCGCCGCAGCCGAGCACGGCGTGGACGCGGCCGCTGCCGACCGCGCGCAGGGCGTGGAGAACCGATTCGACGGCGTCCGTCTTGTGGGCGTAGTCGACGACGGCCAGGTAGGGCTGGCCCGCGTCCACGCGCTCCAGCCGGCCGGGGACGCCGGGGACGGCCGCGACGCTGTCGGCGGCCGCCTGCGGATCCGCGCCGGCGGCGACGAGCGCGACGATCGCGGCCAGGGCGTTGGCGACGTTGAACGGGCCGGCGAGCGGCGCCTTGGCGGTCACACGGACGCCCTCGGGGCCGAGCACGGTGAAGGCGGAGTCGAACGGGCCGATCTCGACGTCGACGGCGCGCCAGTCGGCGTCCGCGCGGCCCTCGGCGGAGAAGGTGATCACCGGGACCTCGGACTCGCCCGCGGCGAGGCGGCGGCCGTACTCGTCGTCGGCGTTGACCACGCCGAGGCGGCTGCGCTCCTTGGTGAACAGCTCCGCCTTGGCGGCGAAGTAGTCCTCCATGCCCGAGTGGAACTCCATGTGCTCGGGGCTGAGGTTGTTGAAGACGGCGACGTCGAAGACGCAGCCGTCGACGCGGCCGAGCCGCAGGGCGTGGCTGGAGACCTCCATGGCGACCGAGCGGACGCCGCGCTCGCGCATCACCGCGAACAGCGCCTGGAGGTCGGTGGCCTCGGGGGTGGTGCGCTCCGACTTGATCCGCTCGTCGCCGATGCGGGACTCCACGGTGCCGATCAGGCCGGTGGGGCCGCCCATGGCGCGCAGGCCGCCCTCGATCAGATAGGCGGTGGTGGTCTTGCCGGAGGTGCCGGTGATGCCGACGGTCAGCAGCTCGTCGGCGGGCCGGCCGTAGATCGTGGCGGCCAGGGCGCCCATCCGGTCGCGCGGGGCGGCCACGGTGAGCACGGGCAGGCCGGTGGCGGCGGCGCGCTCGGCGCCGGCCGGGTCGGTCAGCACGGTGGCGGCGCCGAGGCCCGCGGCCTGCGCGGCGAAGTCCGCGCCGTGGAAGCGGGCGCCGGGCAGGGCGGCGTAGACGTCTCCCCGGCGGACGGCGCGCGAGTCATGGGTGATCCCGGTGACCGCGACGGCCTCCGCGCCCTCGGGGGCGGTGATGCCCAGCTGAGCGGCCAGCTCCGTGAGGGGCACGGGGCTGACCCGGGTGGGGCGGGGCGCTCCCGGGGACACGGCGGGCGCGTCCTGGGAGGTGGTGTGGGACTGATCAGCGTGGGGCACGGCGGTGAGCGTACCGGGCGCACCCGCCTCGTCGCGAAGCGAGGGGCGTCGCCGGCCGTGGTTCCCCGGGTCGGGAGTGATCGTCGTCACGGCGGGCCCGGCTCACTCGTAGGTCACCGGCAGCCGCGGCGGCCGGGTGCCCGACGGGGGCACCTGGAGGGTCTTCAGCGCGAACTCCATGACCTGCTTGAAGACCGGTCCGCAGACCTGGCCGCCGAAGTAGCTGCCCTTGGTGGGGTTCTGGATGGCGCAGTAGACGGTGATCCGGGGCTGGTCGGCGGGGGCGAAGCCGGCGAAGGAGGCGGTGTAGCCGTGGTAGCGGCCGGTGGTGGGGTCCACCCGGTTGGACGTGCCGGTCTTGCCGGCGACCCGGTAGCCGGGGATCTTCGCCTTGGTGCCGGTGCCCTCCTGGTCATCGACGACCGACTCCAGCATCTCCGACAGCTGCCGGGCGGTCTTCTCGCTGATCACGCGGGTGCGCGGGGAGGTGTCGGCGGGGGTGAAGCGGCCGTCGGGCCCCTTGAAGCCGCGCACCAGGGAGGGCTGTACGCGCTCGCCGCCGGCCGCGATGGTGGAGTAGACGGAGGCGGCCTGGACGGCGTTGAGCGACAGGCCCTGGCCGAAGGGGATGGTGTAGGCCCGCGAGGACTTCCACTCCCCCGGCCTGGCCAGCAGACCGGGCGTCTCGCCGGGGAAGCCGAGGCCGGTGGGGCGGCCGATGCCGAACTTGCGGAGGTAGGTGTAGAGGACCTGGTTCGCCTCCTCCCGGGTCTTGCCCAGCTGCTCGCTGGCGAGGATCGTGCCGATGTTGCTGGACTTGGCGAGCACTCCGTTGAGGGTCAGGTGCCAGGTGGGGTGGTCCACGTCGTCGGCGAAGGCGCGGTCGGCGCGCGGCAGCCGGTTGGGGACCTCCACATGGGTCTCGGGCGTGGCGACGCCCTCCTCCAGCACCGCGGCCATCGTCATGATCTTGCTGACGCTGCCGGGCTCGTAGGCGTCCTGGAGGGCGGCGTTGCCCAGCGCGGAGCGGTCGGCGTGCTCCAGGTCGTTGGGGTTGTAGCCGGGGGCGTTGGCCATGGCCAGGACCTCGCCGCTGCGGGTGTCCTGGACGACGACGTAGCCGCGGTCCGCGCCGGACTCGCGCACCTGCTTGGCGACGGCGTTCTGGGCCGCCCACTGGATGTCGCGGTCGATGGTGAGCTCCACGTCGGAGCCGGGCACGGCGGCCTGTTCCTTCATGTCGCCGGTGGGCACCTGCCGGCCGCCGGACTGGGCGTAGACGCGTTTGCCGTTCTTGCCGGCGAGGGTCTCCTCCAGCTGGGCCTCCAGGCCGCCGCTGCCCCGGCCGTCGCCGTTGACGAAGCCCAGCAGGCCGGCGGCCAGGTCACCGTTGGGGTAGACGCGCTTGCTGTGCGACTCGCGGTTCACCCCGGCCAGGACGTTGGCGCCCTGCTTGCGGCGGGCCTTCTCCGCCTGCGCCTTCTTCAGCTCCGAGATCTTCTTCCAGACCTGCGGGGTCTGCCGGCGGGCCAGCACGACGTACTTCGACTTGGGGTTGGCGGTGAGCTTCTCCTCCAGCACGGCCGCGTCCTCGCCGAGGACGGGGGCCAGCAGCCGCGCGGCCTGCCCGGCCGCGCCCTCGGCCTTGATCCGCTCGGGGGTGAGCAGGTCGGGGGCGGCGGTGATGTCGTAGGCGTCGACGGTGGTGGCCAGGTCCACGCCGGTGCGGTCGGTGATGGCGCCGCGCTCGGCGGCCAGCGTCACCGGGATGTAGCGGTTGACGTTGGCGCGGGCCGCGTAGGCGCTGGCGTCGACGGCCTGCACCTGGAGCAGCCGGACCGTGAAGACCAGCAGGACGAGCGTGAGCCCCACGCCGATCGCCCGCAGCCGGGGCCGGGGGTTGCCCAGCCGCAGGGAGCGGTCACCGGGACGGGGGCGGGCCGGCCGGGCGACGGGGCGCGCGGGCCCGGGAACCGGGCGGCGGGGCTGCCTGGGCGCCGTCACGACTCACCTACCTGACCTGTTGGGGGTTCCCGCCCACCGGGGCCGGGGGGAGGGCCGGGTTGGGACGTGCCGGCGCGGGGGCGTCGGCGGGCCGCCGGTCGGCCGGGGGCCGCACGGGGGCCTGCGCCGCCGGGGAGGGCGCGTCCCCGCCGCGTAGCACGGCGGGCGGCGGCCCGGGGGTGGCCGCCGGGGCGACGAGGGGGTCGGGGGCCAGCGGGGGCAGGCCACGGGGCTCGGGGGGCGCGAAGGCCGCCGGGTCGGCGGGGTTGGCGGTGGTCGCCGGGGCGGGGGCGCCCTTGACCGTGCCGTCGGGCAGCAGGAAGGCGGGGCTGCCGCCGGGGATCATGCCCAGCTCCCGGGCGCGGCGCTCCAGCGCGTCCGGGGCGGCGAGCTGGTCGACGTCCTGCTGGAGCGCCTGCTGTTCGTCGGTCAGCTCGGTGGTGGTGCGCTGGAGCCGGCTGAGCTCGAAGGAACCCTGGTTCAGGGAGGAGTTCAGCAGCAGCAGCGAGATGAGGCCGGAGCCGAGGAGCACCACGACCAGCAGGACGAACGGCGTGCGCTTCGCTCCCGCGGGCCCGGTGGGCAGCAGCCGCACCAGGCGGCCGCCCCGGCGTCCGGCCGGGCTCACCGGACGTCCTCGCGGATGCGCTCGGCGCCGCGCAGCCGCGCGGGGGCGGCCCGCCGGTTCTCGGCGATCTCCTCCTCGGTGGGCAGCTCGGCACCGCGCGTCAGCAGCTTCAGGCGCGGCTGGTAGCGCTCGGGCACCACCGGCAGCCCGGGCGGCGCGGTGCTCGTGGCGCCGGCGGCGAAGACGCTCTTGACGATGCGGTCCTCCAGCGACTGGTAGGACAGCACCGCGATCCGGCCACCGACGGCCAGGGCCGCGACGGCGGCCGGGATGGCCGCCTCCACGCTGGCCAGCTCGGCGTTGACCTCGATGCGCAGCGCCTGGAAGGTGCGCTTGGCGGGGTTGCCGCCGGTGCGCTTGGCGGCCTGCGGCAGGGCGTCGCGGATCAGCTCGACGAGGCGGGCGCTGTTGCTGAAGGGCTCCTTCTCCCGCTCGCGGACGATGGCCGAGACGATGCGTTTGGCCTGCTTCTCCTCGCCGTACTGGCGCAGGATGCGCACCAGCTCGCCCGGCGGGTAGGTGTTGAGGACCTCGGCGGCGCTCATGCCGGTCGTCTGGTCCATGCGCATGTCCAGCGGGGCGTCCTGCGCGTAGGCGAAGCCGCGGTCGGCCTCGTCGAGCTGCATGGAGGAGACGCCGAGGTCGAAGAGGACGCCCTGGACCTTGGGGATGCCGAGGCGCTCCAGCACCTCGGGCAGCTCGTGGTAGACGGCGCGCACCAGCGTGGCGCGGTCGCCGTAGGGGGCGAGCCGCTCGCCGGCGAGCGCGAGCGCGGTGGGGTCGCGGTCGAGGGCGACGAGCCGGGCGTCGGGGAAGGTCTTCAGCAACGCCTCGCTGTGCCCGCCGGCGCCGAGGGTGCAGTCGACCACGACGGCTCCGGGCGCGGTCAGCGCGGGGGCGAGCATGTCCAGGCAGCGCTGGAGCATGACGGGGACGTGTCGCGCGTTGCTGCTCATGCGCCCTTCTGAGATATGGGGAGGCGCGGCGCCGCGTACCGCCGGGTCCCCGCCCGCTCGAAGGGGAACGGACGTTCCGGCGCCGGGGAAGTGACGCCGGGCGACCGGGAGCGGGAGGAGGCCGAGGGGTACGTACGCACCGTGCCACGTGGTGGTTCTTCGGTTCCGGGGAGCGTTCCGGGGAGCGTTACGCCTCCCACTTCGCGCCACTTTAGTCCACTCCTCCTCGCGGTCAATCAACCGGCCGGTGCGTGCGCGTCCCACCCCCCGCGCGGCGGGGACCACCCGGCGGAACGACCGGCTCCGGGCGGTGGCCGGCGGGGCCGGTGAACGGCCGGTTACCGGGCGCTGCCCTGGTCAGGGACGCCCGCGCGTGCGCGGCGGCCGGTCAGCGGCTACGTTCATCCCTATGCCGATATCCGCGTCACCGTCGCACACGCCCGGCCCCGGCCAGGGCCGTACGGGCACTCCGGAGCCCACCGTCACCGACCGGCTGGTACAGGCCAACGCCCAGTACGCGGCCGCGTTCGCCGACCCGGGCATGGACGCCCGGCCCGTGCTGAAGGTCGCCGTGGTCGCGTGCATGGACGCCCGTCTCGACCTGCACGCCGCCCTGGGCCTGGAGCTGGGCGACTGCCACACCATCCGCAACGCGGGCGGGGTCGTCACGGACGACATCATCCGTTCCCTCACCATCAGCCAGCGCGCCCTGGGCACCCGCTCGGTCGTGCTGATCCACCACACCGGCTGCGGTCTGCTGGACCTCACCGAGGACTTCCGGCACGAGATCGAGGCCGAGGTCGGCCAGCGGCCGGCGTGGGCCGTGGAGGCGTTCAAGGACCTCGACCAGGACGTCCGCCAGTCCATGCAGCGGGTGCGGACCTCGCCGTTCCTGCCCCACCGCGACGACGTGCGGGGCTTCGTCTTCGACGTGACGACCGGCCTGCTGCGCGAGATCGACCCGCGCCCCTGACCGCAAGGCCTGTGGACAACTGGTGCGGCGCGCGCCGCACCAGTTGTCCACAGGCGGTGACGCCACGCCGTGCGGGCGGCCAGAATGCGTAGGGACGCCCGGCCGCCACACGGCCCCGGGTGCCACAGCGGGGTGGGCCGGGCCGTGCGCCGCCGGAGGTTCCGGCGGGCCCCCGGCCCTGGTGAAGGGCCGAGGAGGGCCGGGTGACGACCTATGACGAGCGAGCCAGCCATGGGAGTCCGCCCGCTCCGGCGGAGCCGGGGGGAGCGGCGGGGCTGACCGCCACCGCGGAGCGGGTGCGCCGCTCGGTGGAGAGCGTGATCGAGGGCAAGCCGGAGGTCGTGCGGCTGGCGCTGACCGTGCTGCTCGCCGAGGGGCACCTGCTGATCGAGGACGTGCCGGGCGTGGGCAAGACGATGCTCGCCAAGGCGCTGGCGCGGTCCGTCGACTGCTCGGTGCGGCGCATCCAGTTCACCCCCGACCTGCTGCCCTCCGACATCACCGGCGTGAGCGTCTACGACCAGCAGCGCCGCGACTTCGAGTTCAAGCCCGGCGCGATCTTCGCGCAGATCGTCATCGGCGACGAGATCAACCGCGCCTCGCCCAAGACGCAGTCGGCGCTGCTGGAGTCGATGGAGGAGCGCCAGGTCACCATCGACGGGCACACCTATGAGCTGCCCAGCCCCTTCATGGTCGTGGCCACGCAGAACCCGGTCGAGATGGAGGGCACGTACCCGCTGCCCGAGGCCCAGCGCGACCGCTTCATGGCCCGGGTGTCCATCGGCTATCCGGGCCCCGAGGCCGAGCTGCGGATGCTGACCACCCACGGCGGGCTCTCCCCGCTGGACGACCTCCAGCCCGTCGCCCACGCTCACGAGATCGCCAAGCTGATCGACGCGGTCCGCGCCGTGCACGTCACCGAGTCCGTGCTGCGCTACGCGGTGGACGTGGTCGGCGCCACCCGGCAGCACCCCGAGCTCAGACTCGGCGCGTCGCCGCGCGCGACACTGCATCTGCTCCGGGCGGCGAAGGCCGCGGCCGCGCTGGCCGGGCGGGAGTTCGCCCTGCCCGACGACGTCCGGGCGCTGGCGGTGCCGGTGCTCGCCCACCGGCTGCTGCCCACGGCGCAGGCCCAGCTCGGCCGGCGCACCGCCGAGCAGATCGTCGTGGACATCCTGCGGCGCACCCCGCTGCCCGACCCGTTCGGCCAGCAGCAGCCGGGCGCCCGGCGGCTGTGATGCCCGCCCCGGGCGGCCCGCCCGACGACGGGGAGGCGCGCGGCGGGGAGGCCCGTGACAGGGAGGCGCGCGACGGCGAGGCGCGCGGCGGGCTGTGGGCGGCGTTCGGCGGGCTGACCACCCGGGGGCGCTCCTTCCTGGCGGCGGGCGTGGCCGCGGCGGCCTGCGCCTATGTGCTGGGCCAGGAGAATCTGCTGCGGGTGGGGCTGCTGCTGGCCGTGCTGCCCGTGGTGTGCGTGGTGGTGCTCCACCTCACCCGGCACCGGGTCACCGGCAGCCGCCGTCTCGCGCCCGCGCGGGTGCCCGCCTCCGCCGAGGCCCGGGTGAGCCTGCGCGTCGACAATGTCTCGCGGCTCCCCACGGGCCTGCTGATGCTCCAGGACCGGGTGCCCTACGTGCTGGGCCCGCGCCCCCGCTTCGTGCTGGACCGGATGGAGCCGGGCGGGCGGCGCGAGGTCTCCTACCGGGTCCGCGCCGAGCTGCGCGGCCGCTACCCCCTGGGCCCGCTCCAGCTGCGGCTGACGGACCCGTTCGGGATGTGCGAGCTGACCCGGGGCTTCAGCGCGTACGACACCCTGACGGTCGTGCCGCGCGTCGACCGGCTACCGCCGGTGCGCCTGGGCGGCGAGGCGGCGGGCCACGGCGACGGCCGGTACCGCGTCCTCGCCCTCGCCGGGGAGGACGACGTCATTCCGCGTGGCTACCGGCACGGCGACGATCTGCGCCGGGTCCACTGGCGCTCCACCGCCCGCTACGGCGAGCTGATGGTGCGCCGCGAGGAGCGGCCGCGGCGCGCGCACTGCACGGTGCTGCTGGACACCCGGGCCGTCGGCTACGAGGGCGCCGGGCCCGACTCCCCCTTCGAGTGGGCCGTCTCGGGGGCGGCCTCGGTGGCGTCGCACCTGCTGGAGCGGGGCTTCACCCTGCGGCTGCTGACCGACACGGGCAGCTCACTGCCGGGCCACGACGCCCCCGGCGGCTACGCGAGCGCCTCCCCCGACCCGTCCGGCGCCGCCGGCCTGATGCTGGACGCCCTCGCCGTGATCGACCATTCCGAGGGCACCGACCTGTCCCCCGCCCACGAGGCGCTGCGCGGCGCCGGCGGGGAGGGCCTGCTGGTGGCGTTCCTCGGCGACCTGGACGAGACACAGGCCGTGCTGGCCGCCCGGATGCGCCCACGCGGCGGCACGGCGGTCGCCTTCGTCCTGGACGCGGCCGCCTGGGCGGGCGCCCCCGAGGCCGCCCCGGCCCGGCGCGCGGCCGACGAGCGGCTGCGTGTACTGCGCGACGCGGGCTGGACGGCCCTGCCCGTCGCCCCGGGCACGGCGCTGCCCGACCTGTGGCGGCTGGCGGCCGCGCCGGGCCCCGCGGGCGGCGGGCAGGGCGGCCCGTACCTCGCGGGCGCGTACGGCGTGCCGGGCGGCACGACGGCCGGTGGCGGAGCACCAAAGGCGGCGGATGCCGGCGCGGCGGGCGCGGGCGCGCCCGGCGCGGTCGGCGCCGCGATGCCCGGCGGCAAGCCATCCGGGGTCGACGGCGCGGGCCCGGCGGGCGCCACGGGCGCGGGCCCGGTGCGTGGTGAGGTGAAGCCCGGCGGCGGAGCCGGTGGGCGGGCGGCGGGGGGCCCGGGGTGAGCGGGCGGGTGCGGTTGGCGGTTTGCGGGGTGCTGGCCACGCTGGGGGCGGCCTGCGCGATGCTGCCCCTGGTCGTCCGGACCGTCTGGATCCTCCAGGCCGCGCTCCTGCTGTGCGTCCAGACGGCGGTCGGCGTGGCGGCCCGCCGGGTGCCGCTGGCCCGGTGGCTGACGGTCGCGGCGCAGGCCCTGGTGGCCCTGCTGCTGCTCACGCTCGTCTTCGCCCGCGAACGGGCCCTCGGCGGGGTGCTGCCGGGCCCCGACGCCTTCGAGGAATTCGGCCGACTGCTGCGGCAGGGCGTGTCCGACGTCGGGCAGTACGCCATCCCCGCGCCCGCGACGCCGGCCATCCGGCTGCTGCTGATCGGCGGCGTCCTGCTGGTCGGGCTGGTGGTGGACGCCCTGGCGGTCACCTTCCGCGGCGCCGCCCCGGCGGGCCTGCCCCTGCTCGCGCTCTACTCGGTCGGCGCCGGGCTGTCCAAGGGCAGCGCGGACTGGCTGTGGTTCCTCGCGGCGGCGGCCGGCTATCTGCTGCTGCTCCTGGCCGAGGGCCGGGACCGGCTCGCGCGCTGGGGCAGAGTGTTCGGCGGCGCCCCGCCGGGCGCCGCCGCGGGCCTCGCGGCGGGCGGCGGCCCGGCCCTGGCCCCGGTGCGCACCGGGCGGCGCATCGGGGCGCTCGCACTGGGGCTCGCCCTGGCGCTCCCGGTCGCGCTGCCCTCGATCGACGGCGGGCTGCTGGCCGCGCGCGGCACGGGCGAGGGCCCCGGCTCCGGGGGCGGCACCATCTCCGCGGTCAACCCGCTGGTGTCGCTCCAGAACAGCCTCAACCAGCCGGAGAACCGGGAGCTGCTGCGCTACCGCACGTCCGCGCCGTCCGTCCAGGACCTGTACCTGCGCATCGTCGCCCTCGACCGGTTCGACGGTGCGTCATGGCGCGCCTCCGAGCGGCGCATCACCGATGTGCCCGACCCGCTGCCCACCCCCGCCGGCCTGGCCGCCGGGGTCCGTACGACCCGGATCGGCGTCTCCGTCGCGGCCTCCGACGGCTACGGCCAGAACTATCTGCCCCTGCCGTATCCGGCCGAGCGGGTGCGGGTCCCGGGCCAGTGGCGGTACGAGCCGGAGGGCCGGGCGCTGGTCGGCGACCACGGCCAGACCACGCGAGGCGTGCGCTACCAGGTGTCGGGGCTGCTCGTGGAGCCGACGTCCGCTCAGCTCGCGGCCGCGCCCGCGCCCCCGGAGCAACTGCTGCGCGAATACACACGGGTGCCCTCCGTGATGCCCAAGGTCGTGGCGGACACGGCCCGGAAGGTGACCGCCGGGGCCACCGACTCCTACCAGCAGGCGGTGAAGCTCCAGGACTGGTTCGCCGCGAGCGGTGGCTTCCGCTATGACACGGAGGTGCGTTCGGGCAGCGGCCCCGACGCCATGGCGCGCTTCCTGGAGGAGAAGCAGGGCTTCTGCGTCCACTTCTCCTTCGCCATGGCCGCCATGGCGAGGACGCTGGGCATCCCCGCGCGCGTGGCGGTCGGCTTCACCCCGGGCACCCCGCAGCCGGACGGCACGGTGTCGGTCGGCACCAAGGACGCCCACGCCTGGCCCGAGCTGTATTTCGAGGGCGCCGGGTGGACGCGGTTCGAGCCCACGCCGAGCCGTGGCACCCCGCCCGAGTACACGGTCGCGCAGGCTCCTTCCGCCCCCGACCCGGGCGTCCCGGCCCCGGAGCCCGGCCGGACCAGGGCGCCGCAGCCGGCGCCCTCGGCGAACGGCGGCTGCCCGCCCGAGCTGAAGAAGCTCGACGGCTGCCCCGGCGCCGTCCAGCGGGCGGAGACCGCCGAGGTCTCCGGCGGTACGTCGCCGCTCGCCCTGGCCGGCGTCCTCGTGGCCGCGCTGGCCGCCCTGCTGCTGCCCGCGCTGCCCCACCTGTGGCGCAGACGGGCCCGCGCCCGGCGGCTCGACGGCCGGGCCGGCCCGCGCCCGCTGGCCGCCTGGCGCGAGCTGACCGACTCCGCGTGGGACTACGGCATCCCGCCGGACGACTCCCTGACCCCCAGGATGGCGGCGGCCCGCATCGTCCGGGACGCGCGGCTGGCCGGGCCGCCCGCGGAGGCGGTGGGGCGGCTGGCGACGGCGGTCGAGCAAGCGCTCTACGCCCCGTCGCCCCCGCCGGCCGAGGCGGCGGCCGGCGCCGATGTCGAGGCCGCCCGGGCGGGCCTGCGGGCCTCGGCGGGGCGCTGGGCGCGGATGCGGGCCGTCGTGGCGCCGCGGTCGGCGGTGCGGATCGTCTGGGCGTGCGGGACGGCCCGGGCTAGGGCCGGGGCGCGGCTGCGGCGGGCCGTTCCCGAGCGCCGGACGGGCTGAGACCGGCCCCCGGATACATGTGGGGCCAGGACGTCCGTCCTGGCCCCACATGTCACGTGTAAAGACAGAGCAGGCTAGTGCCCCTGCTCATCCCGTCGTCGCTGCCACCGCTGTTCGATGCGGTCCATCATGCCGCGCCGGCGGCCGACCGGCCGCCGTGCCATACCGGCGGGCCCGCCGGGCCCGCCGACGCGCCGGACACCGGGCCTGGGCGCCTTGCGCCACCCCGTCACCGCGAGGACCGCGCAGCCCAGCATGACGAGGAAGCCCGCCACGCTGATCCAGATCCGCTGGGTGACCATTCCGGCCATGAGGAGCGCGATGCCCACCAGAAAACCCGCGACCGCCTGGTAGACCCGTCGCCGGGTGTACGTGCGCAGGCCGCTGCCCTCGAGCGCCGTGGCGAACTTGGGATCTTCGGCGTACAGCGCTCGCTCCATCTGCTCGAGCATGCGCTGCTCGTGCTCCGAGAGCGGCACGGAGTCCTCCTACTCGTCGGTCGCGGGGGGCGACCGGGTGCGACCCTTTCAGGATAGGCAGGGAATCGCCCCCGTGAAACCCGCCCCTCTGCGCCAATTCGGCCACCGGCCCCGGTGTGGCGATCGATGCCGTCGGGACGTACATTCCCTGCCTGCCGATCGGCCATGCCGGACGGTGTCCCCCGATCATACGGGGCGAACGAGCTGATCGGGTGGGGTCCGCCCGAGGGGTGGAGTCAGTCCCGCTCGGCCAGGACGTGCAGCTGCGTGGCGATGGAGTGGAAGGCCGGCAGTTCGGCGGCGGCGGCCTCCAGTCGCAGCAGGGCGTCCAGCGCGCCGGGCTCGTGGTCGACGAGCACGCCGGGCACCAAGTCGGCGAAGACGCGCACGCCGTGCACCGCGGAGACCTCCAGGCCCGCGTCGCCGACGAGGCCGGAGAGCTGCTCGGCGGTGAAGCGGCGGGTGACCGGGTCGCCGGCGCCCCAGTGGCCGGAGGGGTCGGCGAGGGCCTGGTGGGCCTCGGTGAAGTGCCCGGCGAGGGCGCGGGCGAGCACGGCGCCGCCGAGGCCGGCGGCGAGCAGGCTGAGGGTGCCGCCCGGGCGGAGCGCCGCGACGACGTTGCGGACACTGTCGGCGGGGTCCTCGACGTACTCCAGCACGCCGTGGCAGAGCACGACGTCGAAGCCGCCGCGGTCGACGACGTCGAACAGGCCGTGGGCGTCGCCCTGGACACCGCGCACCCGCTCGGCGACCCCGGCCTCGGCGGCCCTGCGCTCCAGCGCGAACAGCGCGTTGGGGCTGGGGTCGACGACGGTGACGTGGTGTCCGAGCCGGGCGAGCGGCACCGCGAACTTGCCGGAGCCGCCACCGGTGTCGAGGATCTCCAGGGCCTCCCGGCCGGCGGCCTTGACCCGGCGGTCGAGGGCGTCCTTCAGGACATCCCAGACCACGGCGGTACGGAGGGACGCCCGGGGGCGCAGCGGGTCTGACACGGCGGGTGACTCCTCGGCGGGTGACTGACGTCGGGCGGCACCAGCCTAATGGGCCGGGGCCCACGGCCCCGCACCTCTCGCCACGCGCCCTCGCGTACCCCTGCGAACCAGCCACGACCTGCGTGAACTCGACGGCGGAAGAGCGGGGTTGACGGCGGAGGGGAGCGATCCGCCATACTTTTGCACTGACCGGTCAGTCCAAGGTTGTCTGGAGGTCCTGTGGACGGCACTCCGAACGGAGCCGCGATCGCGGCGGAGGGCCTCGGCGTCCGGGGGCCGCGCGGCTGGGCGTTCCGCGCGGTGGACGTCGACGCGCCACCCGGTTCGCTGGTGGCGGTCGTGGGCCCCTCCGGCTCGGGCCGCACCTGTCTCCTGCTCACTCTCACCGGCCGTATGCGGCCGTCCGCCGGACGCGCCGAGGTCGCGGGTCTGGCCCTGCCCCGGCGGATGGCGGCCGTCCGGCGCGTGAGCGCCCTCGCGCACGTCCCGGGCGTCGCCGAGCTCGACGGCTCCCTGACCGTCGGCGAGCACCTGCGCGAACGGGCGCTGCTGCAGCGGAGGTTCGGCGCCCCGCCCGGCGCACTGTTCCGCACCGGCACGCTGTTCCGCACCGGGGCACTGTTCCGCACCGGGGAGGAGAAGGCGGCGCGGGAGGCGGCCCGTACCGAGGCCGTGCTCATGTCCGCCGGGCTGGACGTGTCCGCGCTGCCCAAGGGCGCCGGCACACCCGTGCGGGACCTGGGGCGGCTGGAGGCGCTGCGGCTGGCGCTGGCCCTCGCGCTCGTCGGCGCGCCCCGGCTCGTCGCGGTGGACGACACCGACCTCAAGCTCACGGCCGCCGAACGCGACCGGGCATGGGCGCTGCTGCGCTCGCTCGCCGGGGCCGGTACGACCGTGCTCGCGGTGTGCGCGGAGGCGCCGCCGGGTGACGCGGTGGTCGTCCGTACCGCCCCGGCCATGCCCCAGGCCATGTCCCAGGCCCCGTCACAGGCCCCGTCCCAGGCCCCGAAGGGAGCGGCGGATGCGCTCGCCGAAACTGGCCGTCCTTGAGCTGAAACGATTCGGGAGGGGCCGGCTGCCGCGCGCCGCGCTCGTCGCCCTCCTCCTGCTGCCCCTCCTCTACGGCGCGTTGTACCTGTGGTCCTTCTGGGACCCCTACGGGCGGCTCGACAAGGTGCCGGTGGCGCTGGTCAACGCCGACCGGGGCACGACCGTGGACGGGCAGCGGCTGGCGGCGGGCGACTCGATCGTCAAGGGCCTGCGCGACTCCAAGTCCTTCCAGTGGCACGAGACGAGCGCCGACAAGGCCCGCGAAGGGGTCGAGAAGGGGACGTACTACCTGTCGTTGACCATCCCGGCCGACTTCAGCGAGCAGCTCGCCTCCAGTTCGGGCGACTCCCCCGTGACCGGCGCGCTCCAGGTCCGTACGAACGACGCGAACAACTACATCGTCGGCCAGATCTCCCGATCGGTCTTCTCCGAGGTCCGCGCGGCCGCGTCCCGCAGGACGTCGCGTTCCTTCTACGACAAGATCTTCGTCTCCTTCTCCGGCCTCCACGGAAAGACGGAGGAGGCGGCGAAGGGCGCCGACCGGCTCGGCGAGGGCATCGGCGAGGCCCGCAAGGGCGCCGGGGACCTCAAGGACGGCCTGACCCGCGCCCGGCACGGCAGCGGCGAGCTGGAGCAGGGCGTGGACCGGCTCCACGCCGGCGCGGGCACCCTGGACTCCGCCGCGCGGCAACTGGCCACCGGCGCCGCGCGGGTGGCGGACGGCACCCGGCAGCTGGCCGACAAGGTGAACGGCGTCGCGGGCAAGGAGGGCGCGTTCGTCAAGGAGCACGCGGGCGAGATCGGGGAGGCCGCCCGCGGCGTCGCCCGCGAGGCGCGGACCGTCCGCGAGCACCTGGCCGACCTCCCCTCCCCCGCCGTCACTGGCCCGCTCGCCAGGGCCGGCAGGCGCGGCGCGGACGACCTGTCCGCCGCCTACGACAGGCTGTGCGCCGGGCCCGCGCCCGGCACCGGCACCGGCACCGGCACGACAGGGGACTTCTGCCCGGCCCTGAAGAAGGCCGTGTTCGCCGCGCGGCAGTCGGCCGAGGGCGCCGAGAAGCTCGACGCGCTCATGCGGAACGAGGACGGCGCGCTCGACCGGCTCCCCGGCCGGCTGGACGCCCTGCGCGCCTCCGCCGAACGGCTCGCCGACGAGGCCCCGCACCTGGCGCGGGACATCGACGGCGCCGTACGGAAGGTCAACGCCCTCAACGACGGCGCCCAGCAGGTGGCCGAGGGCGCCGGCCGGATCGGCGCGGGCGCCGGTCGGCTGCGCGACGGGCTCGGCACCGCCCGGACGGGCGCCGCCGATCTCGACGACGGCATCGGCAGGCTGCGCGAGGGCGCGGACACGCTCCAGGGCGGCATGGTCAAGCTGTCCGACGGCTCCACCCGGCTCGCGGGCGGCCTCCACGACGGCGCCGCGAAGATCCCCGACTACGGCAAGAAGGACCGCGACGCCCGCACCGAAGTGATGGCGGACCCGGTCGCCCTGGCCTCCAAGGCGCTCCACAAGGCCCCCGACTACGGCACCGGATTCGCCCCCTACTTCATCCCGCTCTCGCTCTGGGTGGGCGCGATGGTCGCCTACATGCTGATCCAGCCCCTCAACCGGCGCGCGCTGGCCGCCGGCGCCTCCGCCTGGCGGATCGCCCTCGCGGGCTGGCTTCCCGTCGTCGCCGTCGGCGTCCTCCAGGCGGCCGCGCTGCTCGCCGTCCTCCACTGGGCGCTGGGCCTGCGACCGGAACGGGCGGCGGGCACGGCCGCCTTCCTCGTCCTCGTCACCGCGTGTTTCGCGGCCGTCGTCCAGTGGCTGAACGCCCGCTTCGGGCCCGCCGGGCGCATCCTCGTCCTCGCCCTGCTGATGCTCCAGCTGACCTCGGCGGGCGGCACCTACCCGGTGCAGACCAGCCCCGGGTTCTTCAACGCGATCCACCCCTTCCTGCCGATGAGTTACGTCGTCCAGGGGCTGCGCCACCTCATCACCGGCGGCGGGCTCGCCCCCGTCTGGCAGGCGTGCGGAGTCCTCGTGGCCTTCACCGCCGCGGCCCTGGCCCTGACGGCGCTCTCGGCGCGGGGCAAGCAGGTCTGGTCCGTGGACCGGCTCCACCCGGAGCTGAGCCTGTGAGCGCGAATACGCCCGGTACAGGGAGAATCACCCTCATGGACAGCAGCGGTACGCGCCGGCAGAACACTCGACGCAGGCTCTTCGAGGCAGCGGTCACCCTCATCGCCGAACAGGGTTTCTCCTCCACCACGGTGGACGAGATCGCCGAGCGCGCCGGCGTCGCCAAGGGCACGGTCTACTACAACTTCGCCAGCAAGACCGTGCTGTTCGAGGAGCTGCTGCGGCACGGCATCGAGCTGCTGACCGACTCCCTCCAGGCCGCCGCCGACGAGACCGCCGAGCGCGGCGGCAGCCGGGTCGACGCCCTGGACGCCATGATCCGGGCGGGCCTGGACTTCATCACCCGCTACCCCTCGCTCACCCAGCTCTACGTGGCCGAGCTGTGGCGCACCAACCGGGCCTGGCAGTCGACGCTGACGCAGGTGCGGCGCAAGGCGATCGCCGTCATCGAGTCCGTCCTCACGGAAGCGGTCGCGGCGGGCGAGCTGAGCGTGGAGCTGGACATCCCGCTGACGGCGTCGGCGCTGTTCGGCATGGTGCTGGTGGCGGCGCTGGACTGGCAGTCGTTCCAGCCGGAACGGTCGATCGACGAGGTGCACTCCGCGCTGTCACGGCTGCTGCAGGGGCGGGTGAGCGGCGCCGGCCGCTAGCGCGCGAACGTCCGCCGGCCCGGTGCGGTCCGATCCCCCTCGGTCCGCACCGGGCCGGCGTTCCCCCGTGCCTCCCCCGTGTCTCCCCCGGTCGCGTCGGGGTCCGCCGTCCGCCGTTCCGCCGCCCCGTATCGGCGGTGCCGGCTCCGGCGGCCCCTTCCGCGACCACCACTCTTCCTCCCCGACGGGGTGCGCCCCATCCGCGCGCGTACTCATCTCCGCCCCTGAGTACGCGTACTCAGGCGCCCCGGGGAAGGCGGTTACGATCATCCGCGTGTCGGTGCTTCCTTTGGTGTTCACGAGCGGCTGGGCCAGCGGTGTCAACGCCTATGCCGTGGTCCTCCTGCTCGGTCTGCTCGGTGCGACGGGGGTGAGCGACGACGTGCCCGGGGCGCTCCAGCGCCCCGACGTCCTGATCGTGGCGGGCGTGCTCTTCCTCTGCGAGGCCGTCGCCGACAAGATCCCGTACGTGGACACGGTCTGGGACGCGGTCCACACCGTCGTCCGGCCCATCGCCGGAGGCGTGGTGGGCGCCCTGCTGGCCGGCCAGAACGGCTCCCTGCCGGAGCTCGCGGCGGGTGCGGTGGGCGGCTCGGCCGCGCTGCTGAGCCACCTGGTGAAGGCGGGCACACGCATGGCGGTCAATACGTCGCCGGAGCCGGCGAGCAACATCGTGCTGAGCCTGGTGGAGGACCTGGGCGTCGCGGCCCTGATCGTGTTCGCGATCTTCCACCCGCTGGCCGCGGCGGTCGTTGCGGGGACGCTGCTGGCGGCGGGGATCGCGGTGGTGGTGTTCCTGTGGAAGCGGGTGCGGGCGTTCCTGCGGCGCCGCCGCGAGCGGCGGCACGAACGGCGGCGTGCAGTCAGCCCGTCCGGGGTCTGAGGGCCAGGGGTCCGGGGGCTCCGCCCCCTGAAGAAACCCCAGATAGGGTCGACCCCATGGCAAGGATCGCAGTAATCGGCGCGGGCATGGGCGCCATGGCAGCCGCCGCCCGGCTCGCCGTCGCAGGCCACGGCGTGACCGTGTACGAGCGGGCGGAAACGCACGGCGGAGGCGTCGAACGGCTCACCCGGGACGGCTTCGTCTTCGACACGGGCCCCACCCTCCTCCACCTGCCCGCCGTCTACCGCGATCTGTTCGTCAAGACCGGCAAGGAGTCGCTGGAGCAGAGCGTCGGGCTCGTCCAGGTCGACCCGGCGAGCCGCCATCTCTTCGCCGACGGTACGGACTTCACGCTGCCCAACGCCTCCCGGGCCGGTGTCGTCGCCGCGCTCGACGCGGCGGTGGGCGCGGGCGCCGGCGAGCGGTGGAGCGAGCTGGTGAACCGGGCGCGCGAGGTGTGGGACGCGACGCGCCGCCCGCTGCTGGAGGAGCCGCTGCGCGCGGAGCGCGCCGAGGCCCTGGGCCGGGATCCCTATCCGGCGCTGCCCCACCGCAGGGGGCTGTTCCGCCGCCCGGTGCCGGTGACGCTCGCCTCCGTCGCCGAACGGGAGCTGACGGACCCGCGTCTGATCGCCCTGCTGGAGAGCCACGCCCTCGCCTACGGGCTCGACCCGCGCCACGCGCCCGGGAGCGCGACGGTCCTGCCGTACATGGAGCAGACCTTCGGCAGCTGGTACGTGACCGGCGGCATGCGCGCGCTCGCGGACGCGCTGTACGAGCGGTGCCTGGCGCGGCGCGTGGAGTTCCGCTTCGGTTCCGGCGTCGTCGGCGTCGTGGAGAGGGACGGGCGCGCGGCCGGGGTGCGGCTGGCCGACGGAAGCGTGGCCGAGGCCGATGTGGTGGTGGCCGGGGTCTCCCCCGCCCGGCTGGCGGCCATCGCGCCGGGCGCGGTGGAGTCCGCGCCGGCGCCCTCGGCGCCCGTGCCGCCGGGCAGGTTCAGCGTGTTCCTGGCGCTCTCCGGCGCCCGCCCCGAGGGCACCGCGCACCGTACGGTCGTCCACGGCGGTGACCGCGCGGCGGAGCTGGACGCGGTCTTCGGCACCGCCGCCGCGCCCGCCTACCGCCCGACGGTGACCGTCCTGCGGCCGGGTGACCCGGCGACCGTCCCCGCCGACGGGTACGAGGCCGTGACCCTCACGGCCACGGTCGCGCCGCACGGCGGGCGCGTCGACTGGCGTGACAAGCCGACCGCCAGGGAGTTCGCGGACCGGATGGTCGAGGCCGCGAAGGCGGCGATCCCGGATCTCGCGGAGCGGCGGCTGTGGCGCGGGGTCCGCACTCCCGCCGACACGGAGGCGACGACCGGGGCCGAGGGCGGCGGGGTGCCCGCGCCCGTACTGGCCGGTGCGCGGGGGGCGTTCCTGCGCCCGGGCAATCTCACGCGGCTGCCCGGGCTCCATCTGGTGGGCGGCTTCGCCCACCCCGGCGGCGGGCTGGCGCACGCCGGGATGTCGGGGGCGATGGTCGCGGGCCTGGTGGTCTCCGGGGCCGACTGGCGCGGCTCCCAGTAGGACGCCGGGGCCCGGGGCCGGCCTCGGCCCGGCCTCAGTAGCGGTAGTGCTGTTCGTCGTACCCGTGGCCGTACGGCGGGTTCTGCTCGGGCGGGGTGGCCGGGGCCGCCGGGGTGCCCGGGGTGTCGGTGTCCCGCTGCTGCGGCACCCAGACTCCACCGGGCGGGGTGTCCGTGTCGTACTGCTGGGGGGCGTACGCGCCCGCCGAGTAGGCGCCGACACCGTACTGCTGCTGGGGGTAGGACTGCTGCTGACCGTAGGCGTCGTACGTCTCGTAGGACGGGGGACGGTTGCCGATGTACGGGTCGGAGTAGGCCGCGTACTGGCCCTGGGCCTGCCCGTAGTCGAAAGCGCCGTTGTCGAAGGCACCGTTGGCGCCGTTGTCGTAGCCGCCCTGGGCGGGCGTGCCGCCGTACGGGCCGAAGCCGTCGCCGCCCGGGGCGTCGTGGCCCATGAGGTGGGGCTGTTCGGCGGTCGGCTGGTGGGGGACGCCCGGCATCGGGTCCGGCATGCCCGCCACGCCGGCGGCGACCGTCGGCATGGCGTCGGGGCCGGAGACGGGCAGGGTCATGTCGGGGGCGGCCGGCGCGGGCCCGGCCGGGGCCGGAGCCGGGACGCGCTCGCCGCCCTTGCGGCGGCGCGCGGCGCGGCCGCCGGCCGCCCGGGACTTCGCCGGTGCCGGACCGGCCGGCCCGGCGCCGTCGCCGTCGTCGGCGCCCTTGCGGAGGGCCCAGCCGCGGGAGAAGCCGCGCCGGAAGGAGAGCGTCACAAAGGTCTGCCCCACCCCGAAGGCGAGGGCGCCGATGACGATGACGACCACGGACGGCACGATCACGCCGGCGACCACGCCGAGGAAGCCGGTGAAGGCGAGCAGCCGCCAGCGCAGCCGCGCCTTGTACTGCAGCAGCACCTCGGCGAGCAGCCAGAGCGCGACGACGCCGAACGCGATGTAGAGGACCGTCCAGCCCATCCAACGCCCCTCTCGTACGGCCGCCGTCGCCGGCCGGCCGTCAGGACCGCTGGTGCAGTCCCAGGTTCTGGTAGATCTCCAACGTGGCCGTGGAGTGGTTCAGGGTAATGAAATGCAACCCGGGAATCTCCTCGGCCATCAACCGAGCACACAGGTCCGTCGCGTACTCGATCCCGATTGAGCGTACAGCGGCCGTGTCGTCCTTGACCGCGAGGATCCGTTCGGCGAGCTCCGAGGGGAACGCCGCGTTGCTGAGCTGAGCGAATCGTTCGATCTGCCGCACGTTGGTGACCGGCATGATTTCCGGGATGATCGGGGTGTCGCAGCCGGCCGCCGCGACCCGGTCGCGCAGCCGCAGATAGTCCTCCGGGTGGAAGAACATCTGGGTGATGGCGAAGTCGGCGCCCGCCCGGCACTTGTCCACGAAATGACGGACGTCCGAGTCCCAGTCCGTGGAGCGGGGGTGCATCTCGGGGAAGGCGGCGACGCCCACGCAGAAGTCGCCGGACTCCTTGATGAGCCGGACGAGCTCGGCGGCGTAGCGGACGCCGTCGGGGTGGCGCACCCACTCGCCCATGGGGTCGCCGGGCGGGTCGCCGCGCAGCGCGAGCATGTTGCGGATGCCCACGTCGGCGTACTGCCCGATGACGTTGCGCAGCTCGGCGACCGAGTGGTTGACGGCCGTCAGATGGGCGACGGGGGTGAGGGTGGTGTCGGTGGCGATGCGCTCGGTGGCGCGGACCGTGCCCTCACGGGAGGAGCCGCCGGCGCCGTAGGTCACGGAGACGAAGGTGGGAGCGACGGCTTCGATCCGCCGGATGGCGTCCCACAGGGTCCGTTCGCCCTTCTCCGTCCTGGGGGCGGCGAACTCGAACGAGTACGAGCGCTCGCCGGAGGCGAGCAGCTCACGGACGGTGCGCGCGTGGTCTGTCCTGGTGGAGGCAGTGCCAAGGGCCATACCGGCAAGTTAACCAGCGGTGCGGTGGACGCCCCAACCAAGAATGGTGTTATGCCCGTTTGATCCGACGGATGTCCATGATCTGTCCCACTCCTTGGACAGCGGTGGTCACACGTCGTAGGCGCGGACGCGCTCGGCGAGCCGCGCGGCGGCCTCGCCCGGGTCGTCCGCCTCGGTGATGGCGCGGACGACGACCACGCGGCGCGCGCCCGCCTCCAGCACCTGCTCCAGATTGCCCGCGTCGATGCCGCCGATGGCGAACCACGGCCGGGCGGGCTCGAGGGAGGCCGCGTAGCGGACGAGGGAGAGGCCCGGGGCGTGGCGGCCGGGCTTGGTGGGCGTGGGCCAGCAGGGGCCGGTGCAGAAGTAGTCCACGCCGGGCTCGGCGACGGCGGCGGCCACCTCGGCCTCGGCGTGCGTGGAGTGGCCGATCAGGACCTCGTCGCCGAGGATCGCCCGGGCGGCGGGCACGGGCAGATCGCCCTGGCCCAGGTGGAGCACGCCGGAGCCGGCGGCATGGGCGACGTCGGCGCGGTCGTTGACCGCGAAGAGCTTGCCGTGGCGACGGGCGGCCTCGGCGAAGACGGCGAGGTGCTCCAGCTCCTCACCGGCCTCCATGCCCTTGTCGCGGAGCTGGACGATGTCCACTCCGGAGGAGAGGACCGCGTCGAGGAACTCCGGCAGGTCGCCCTGGCGCTTGCGCGCGTCGGTGCACAGATACAGCCGGGCCTCGGCGAGCCGCTCGCGCGCGGTGACGGACATCGGGTGCTTCTCCCCCAGGTGGGCGGTGTGCGGGCGCGGGGCAGGGCCCCGCGCCCGCACACCGGACGGTGCTTCAGGCGGTGCTTGCTAAGGACAGGTCAGACGGCGAGCGCCTGGGCGCGGCGCTTCACCTCCGTGCCACGATTCTCGCTCAGCGCCTGCGCGGGGGTGCCGGGCAGGGTCGGGTCGGCGGTGAACAGCCACTCCAGCATCTCCTCGTCGCTGAAGCCGTCGTCACGCAGCAGCGTCAGGGTCCCGGCCAGGCCCTTGACGACCTTGCCCTCGCTGATGAAAGCGGCGGGCACCATGAGCACGCGGTTCTCGCCCCGGCGCACGGCGATCAGCTGGCCCTCCTTGACCAGCTGCCGGACACGCGTCACCTCGATGCCCAGCATCTCCGCGATGTCGGGGAGGTTGAGCCAGGCGGGTACGAGCGCATCGATCTTCACGTCAATCTCGGTCACGGGACAAGCCTGCCATCCGGGACTGACAGCCGGTAGCCGGGTTGACCCGAGCCGGGCCCCGGCCACCCCACCGGCCCCCCGCCGGCCCTCCTCCGGCCCCCGGATCGGCCTCGTGCCCGCCCCGGACGACGGACCGTCCTCAGACCACGGCGGCCTTCAGCGGAACGGACGCGTCCGCCGCCCTGGCCCGGTCCAGGACCGCGCCCTTCTCGATGAGCTTGCGCCCCTGCGCCAGATCGCGCGGCCGCCCCACGGCCAGCAGGGCCACCAGGACGCCCGAGCGCAGCCAGCACACCGTCCAGGCCAAGCCTGCGGGGTTGCCCCGCCAGACGAGCTCGTCGGCGGCCGCGTGGTGCCCCGCGTACTGCACGAACCGGCCGAACTGCTCGGACCAGAAGTACGGCACCGGGTCGTAGACCGAGCCCTCCTCGGGGCCGTGGACGATGTTCTCGGCGACGGTCCGGGGGCCCTGGAGGGCGTTGTCCCAGTGGTGGACCAGCAGCCGCTCGCCGTAGCGGGCCGAGGGGAAGGAGGCGCAGTCGCCGACCGCGTAGACGTCCGGCAGCGAGGTGCGCAGGCGGTCGTCGGTGACGACGGAGCGGTCCGCCGCCAGCTCGATCCCCGAGCCCGCGAGCCAGCCCGTGGCGGGGCGCGCCCCGATGCCGACGACGACGGCGTCGGCGGGCAGCCGGGTGCCGTCGTCGAGGACGACAGCGCCGGGCTCGACGGCCGTGACCCGGGCGCCGGTCAGCAGCCTTGCGCCGCTGTGGGCGTACCAGTCGACCATGTGGGCGGCGACCTCGGCGGGCATGGCGCCCGCGAGCGGCCGGTCGGCGGCCTCGACGACCGTCACCCGGCAGCCCGCCTCCCGGGCGGCGGTGGCGAACTCGGCGCCGATCCAGCCCGCTCCGACGGCGACGATGTCCTGCTGCCGGGCGAGGACGGGGCGCAGCCGCTCGGCGTCGTCGACGGTGCGCAGGACGTGGACGCCGGGCAGGTCCCCGGCTCCGGGCAGGCCGATGGGCTCGGCGCCGGTGGCGACGACCAGGACGTCGTAGCCGAGGGGCCCCTCGGCGGTGTCCAGGACGTGCTCGGCGGCGCGCAGGCCGGTGGCCGCGAGGCCGAGCCGCAGGTCGATGCCGAGCGAGTCGAAGTCCACGGCGAAGGCGGAGCCCTCGGCCTTGCCGAGCAGCACGGACTTGGACAGGGGCGGCCGGTCGTAGGGCTGGTGGGGCTCGTCGCCCAGGAGGGTGATGGTGCCGGTCCAGCCCTGTTCGCGCAGGGCGATGGCGGTCTGCACCCCGGCCATCCCCGCGCCGACGATCACGACGCGCCGGTCACTGCTGGTGTTCGTCTCCTCGCTCACACGATCAACTGTAGGCCCGATGCCCCGGTACGCCGGAGCGCCGCGTGAGGAGACCTCTGACACAACGTCACCGCACGGGGGCGGCGCGGGGCCGCCGACCGTGCCCGGCCGCCCTTCCGGGCGGTCCTCGGGCCGTACTAGGGTGGCAAGCTGCAAGCACTCGCGGGAGCCCGGGCGGACCGGGCTGAGAGGGAGGCTGGACGGCCTCCGACCGTACGAACCTGATCCGGGTCATGCCGGCGAAGGGAGGGGCTGGACGCCCATGCACGCGCATCGAACCCCTGGGGATCGAACACCGGCACATCGAACCAGGGCGCGCCCCGCGCGCCCGTACCGTCCGGGTCCCGCGCCGCGGACACCCGACGTCCTGGTGATCGGCGGCGGACTGATCGGCCTGGTCACGGCCTGGCGCACGGCCCAGCGCGGGCTGCGCGTGGCCGTGGCCGACCCCGCGCCCGGCGGGGGCGCGGCCCGGGTGGCCGCCGGGATGCTGGCCGCCGTCACCGAGCTCCACTACGGCGAGGAGACCCTCCTCGCCCTCAATCTGGCCTCGGCGCGGCGCTATCCCGCCTTCACGGCCGAGCTGGAGGAGGCCGCCGGCCTGGAGACCGGCTACCGCGCCTGCGGGACGCTCGCGGTCGCCCTGGACGCCGACGACCGGGCCCATCTGCGGGAGCTCCACGACCTCCAGCGCCGCTGCGGCCTCACGTCGCAGTGGCTGACCGGGCGCGAGTGCCGCCGGCTGGAGCCGATGCTCGCGCCGGGCGTGCGCGGCGGCCTCCACGCCCTCGGCGACCACCAGACCGACCCCCGGCGGCTCGCCCGGGCGCTGCTGGTGGCCTGCGAGCGCGAGGGCGTGGCCTTCCACCGCTCGGAGGCCGTACGGCTGCTGCTGACCGGGGACCGGGCCACGGGGGCGCTGCTCGCCGACGGCACCCGGCTCGCCGCCGGCCGGACCGTCCTGGCCGCCGGGAGCCTCAGCGGCCGGCTGACGGGCCTGCCCGAGGACGTCGTACCGCCGGTCCGCCCGGTCAAGGGCCAGGTCCTGCGACTGCGCGTGCCGGAGTCGTACACGGCGGTCAACGGGCCCTTCCTCTCCCGGACCGTCCGGGCCGTGGTGCGCGGCGGGCACGTCTACCTCGTGCCGCGCGAGAACGGCGAGCTGGTCGTCGGGGCGACGACCGAGGAGCTGGGCTGGGACACGACCGTGACGGCCGGCGGCGTCTACGAGCTGCTGCGCGACGCCCACGAGCTGGTGCCCGGCATCACCGAGCTGCCGCTCGTGGAGACCCTCGCCGGGCTGCGCCCCGGCTCGCCCGACAACGCCCCGCTGCTGGGCCCGACCGCCCTGCCGGGCCTGTTCGCGGCCACCGGCCACCACCGCAACGGCGTGCTGCTCACCCCCGTCACCGGGGACGTGATGGCCGAGGCGCTGACCACCGGCCGGCTGCCCGAGGAGGCCCGGCCGTTCTCCCCACTACGCTTCACCCCCGCACTTCAGGAGCAGCCCGCATGACCGGCAGCGACATGACCACGCACATCATCAGCGTCAACGGCGAGCCGACGACCGTCCCGGCGGGGACGACGCTCGACGGGCTCGTGGCGACGCTCACCACCGAGCGCGGCGGGGTCGCCGCCGCCGTCAACGAGGCCGTGGTCCCCCGGGGCCAGTGGCCGGCGACCGCCCTCGGCGAGGGCGACCGGGTCGAGGTGCTCACCGCGGTTCAGGGAGGCTGATCAGCACAGATGGCGGACGATCTGCTCACCATCGCGGACACCCCGTTCACCTCCCGGCTGATCATGGGCACGGGTGGCGCCCCCAGCCTGGACGTCCTGGAGCGCGCCCTGCTGGCCTCCGGCACGGAGCTGACCACGGTCGCGATGCGGCGGCTGGACGCGACGGTACGGGGCTCCGTGCTGTCCGTCCTGGAGAAGCACGGCATCCGGGTGCTGCCGAACACGGCGGGCTGCTTCACCGCGGGCGAGGCGGTCCTCACCGCCCGGCTGGCCCGGGAGGCGCTCGGCACGGACTGGGTGAAGCTGGAGGTGATCGCCGACGAGCGCACCCTGCTGCCCGACCCGATCGAGCTCCTGGACGCCGCGGAGATCCTCGTCGACGACGGCTTCACCGTGCTGCCGTACACCAACGACGACCCGGTCCTGGCCCGCAAGCTGGAGGACGTCGGCTGCGCGGCGATCATGCCGCTGGGCGCGCCCATCGGCTCGGGCCTGGGCATCCGCAACCCCCACAACTTCCAGCTGATCACCGAGCGGGCGTCCGTCCCGGTGATCCTGGACGCGGGCGCGGGCACCGCGTCGGACGCGGCGCTGGCCATGGAGCTGGGGTGCGCGGCGGTGATGCTGGCGTCGGCGGTGACGCGGGCGCAGGAGCCGGTACTGATGGCGGAGGCGATGCGGCACGCGGTCGAGGCGGGGCGGCTGGCGCATCGCGCCGGGCGCATCCCCCGCCGCCACTTCGCGGAGGCGTCCTCCACGATGGAGGGCCTCGCGGCCCTCGACCCGGAGCGGCCGGCGTTCGCGTAGCGGGAACGGTGCGGCCCGGTGGGCCCGTTTGTGCCCACCCTCCCCCAGCTACCGCTGGGAGGTGCCCCCAGCCTTGCGGAACGCCTGCCCACAAACGGGCGGGGGTGCGAGGGGGCGCAGCCCCGCTCGGAAACGGTGAAAGGGCGGGGCTGGGGCGAGCGCCCGCAGGGCCCGCCACCAGCGCCCCTGTCACCGTTCGGCTGCAGAACAGACGCACGAGCCGCAGGCCATACGGGCCACCCGGCAACGCCTCGTAGACTCGTGTGCCGTGGATACGACCCTGCCCGACCCCCTTGTCGACCAGCTGCTCGACGGCCGCTACCGCGTCGAGGCGCGGGTCGCCGTGGGCGGCATGGCCACCGTCTACCGTGCCCTGGACACCCGGCTCGACCGGGTGCTCGCCCTGAAGGTGATGCACCCCTCGCTCGCCGCGGACGGCGTCTTCGTGGAGCGTTTCATCCGCGAGGCCAAGTCCGTGGCCCGGCTGGACCACCCCAATGTGGTGAGCGTCTTCGACCAGGGCACCGACGGCGCGTACGTCTATCTGGCGATGGAGTACGTGGCGGGCTGCACCCTCCGCGACATCCTGCGCGAGCGCGGCGCCCTGGGCCCGCGCGCCGCGCTCGACATCGCCGAGCCCGTGCTGGCCGCCCTGGGCGCCGCCCATCTGGCGGGCCTGGTGCACCGGGACATGAAGCCGGAGAACGTGCTCATCGGCGACGACGGCCGGGTCAAGGTCGCCGACTTCGGGCTCGTCCGGGCGGTGGACACCAACACCACGAGCAGCACCGGTGCCGTCCTGGGCACGGTGTCGTACCTCGCGCCCGAGCAGATCGAGCACGGCACGGCCGACCCCCGCGCGGACGTCTACGCCTGCGGCGTCGTCCTGTACGAGATGCTGACCGGCGCCAAGCCGCACAGCGGCGGCACCCCCGCGCAGGTGCTCTACCAGCACCTCCACGAGGACGTGCCGGCCCCGTCGGCCGCCGTCCCGGGGCTCGCGCCGGAGCTGGACGCCCTGGTGGCCTCGGCCACGGCCCGGGACCCGCTGCTGCGCCCGGACGACGCGGCCGCCCTGCTGGGGCGGCTCCGCCAGGCGCGCGCGGCCCTGTCCGCCGAGCAGCTGGACCTGGTCCCGCCGCGGGCGGCGGCCCCCGCCGCCGGTGCCGTCCCGGCCGGCTCCGAGGACCGTACGAGCGTCATCCCGCGCCCGGCCGCGTCGCGGCCCCTGCCGCCGCCCGCGCGGGAGGACGCCCTCAACCGCACCACCCGGCTGGAGCTCCCGGCCACGCCGCCGCCCCCGCCGCCGGGCCCGGCGCCCGCCCCCGGGCCGCGCCGGGGGCCGCTGGCGGGGCTGTCCCGGCGCTGGGTCCTCGCCGTCGCGGCCGCCCTGCTGGCCGTGCTGGCGGGCACCGGCGTCTGGTACATCAACTCCGGCCAGTTCACCTCCGTGCCGGCGGTCCTGGACATGACCCAGGACAAGGCGACCGCCGAGCTGGACAAGGCCGGGCTCGGCGTGAAGACGCAGCAGGCGTTCAGCGACACCGTCGAGCGCGGCCACGTCATCGCCACCGACCCCAAGCCGGGCGAGCGCATCCGCAACACCGGCAAGGTCACGATCACCGTCTCGCGCGGCCCGCAGAAGGCCGAGGTGCCCAATGTCGCCGGGCTGTCCCTCGACGAGGCGAAGCAGAAGATCCAGGGCCAGGGCCTGACGGTCGGGGACGTCACCCAGCAGTTCAGCGACGAGACCCCCAAGGGGTCGGTCCTGTCCACCGACCCCAAGCCGGGCACCGAGCTGCGGCCCGACACGGCCGTGGCCGTCGTCGTCAGCAAGGGCAAGCAGATCCCCGTGCCGAACGTGACGGGCATGCCGCTGGCGGACGCCACCGCCACGCTGCGGGACGCCGGTTTCGACGTCAAGGTCGCGGACGCCCAGGTGTACTCCGACAAGCCCCAGGGCGCGGTGGCCCAGCAGTCCCCGGGCCAGGGCGAGAAGGCCGCCCAGGGCGACAGCGTCACCCTCACGGTCTCCAAGGGCAGGGAGATGGTCACGGTCCCGGACGTCACCGGGAAGAGCGAGGCCGTCGCCAAGCAGATCCTGACCGCCGCGGGCTTCCAGGTGAAGGTCGACCGGCCCTTCTTCTTCCCGCAGGACTCCGTCGACAGCCAGTCGGTGCGGGGCGGGTCGCAGGCGGCCAAGGGCGACACCGTCGTCATCAAGCTGAAGAGCGGTTTCTGAGCGTCATGAACGGCATGAGCGATACCCACGACCTCCTCCTGCCCGGCCCGGCGCGCAACCCCGTCGGCGGCCATGTCCCCGTCGCCGGCGGGCTGGCCAGGGTCGGTCTGTCCTACGCGCGGGAGCTGGCCGCCGAGGCCGTCCAGGTCTTCGTCGCCAACCCGCGCGGCTGGGCGACCCCGCCCGGTGACCCCCGGCAGGACGAGGAGTTCCGGTCCGTCCGCGCCGCCGAGGGCATACCGGCCTACGTCCACGCGCCCTATCTGATCAATTTCGGCTCGCACACCGAGGCCACCGTGGAGAAGTCCGTGGACTCGCTGCGGCACTCACTGCGCCGGGGCCGGGAGATCGGCGCGCTCGGCGTCGTCGTCCACACCGGCTCGGCGACCGGCGGGCGGGCCCGGGCGGAGGCGCTGGCGCAGGTCCACGAGCGGCTGCTGCCGCTGCTGGAGGAGCTCACCCACGACGACGACCCCCGGCTGCTGCTGGAGCCCACGGCCGGGCAGGGCTCCTCGCTCTGCTCCCTGGTCGAGGACCTCGGCCCGTACTTCGCGGCGCTGGAGCACCATCCGAAGCTGGGCGTCTGCCTCGACACCTGCCATCTCTTCGCGGCCGGGCACGACCTCGCGGAGCCCGGCGGGATGAAGCGGACGCTCGACGAGCTGGTCGCCGTGACCGGCCCGGGGCGGCTGGGGCTGATTCACGCCAATGATTCCAAGGACGTCGTCGGCGCCCACAAGGACCGGCACGAGAACATCGGTTCCGGCCACATCGGCGCCGAGCCCTTCGCCGAGTTGTTCCGGCACCCGGAGACGGCGGGCGTGCCGCTGACGATCGAGACGCCCGGCGGCAAGGCGGGCCACGCCGCCGACGTGGCCCGCCTGAAGGCGCTGCGCGAGCCGGCCTGAGCGGGACGCGCCCCGTAAGGGGCGCGAGGCCGTAACACTATGCGGCTCCGCCGCGTGGGCGCGCCCAGCCACAACGGGCCCGCAGCCGCCCGTCACCGCTCCCGGCGAAGCCTAAAGCTCCGGCCCCTCCCCCGGCAGCTCCTGGTACGAGTACCGCTGCTCGTGCCACGGGTCGCCCACGTTGTGGTACCCCCGCTCCTCCCAGAAGCCCCGCCGGTCGGCGGTCATGTACTCCACGCCCCGCACCCACTTGGGGCCCTTCCAGGCGTAGAGGTGCGGGACGACCAGCCGGGCGGGGAAGCCGTGCTCGGCGGTGAGGAGTTCGCCGTCCTTGTGGGTGGCGAAAATGGTCTGTTCCGCGGTGAAGTCGGACAGCCGCAGATTCGAGCTGTAGCCGTACTCGGCCCACACCATCACATGCGTGACCTCGGGCGCGGGCGGCGCCAGTTCGAGGATCGTACGGGCCGAAACCCCACCCCACTCGGCGTCGAGCATGCTGTACTTCGTGACGCAGTGCAGATCCGCCACCACCGTCGTGTACGGCAGCGCGGAGAATTCGTCATGCGTCCAGCAGCGCTTGTCGCCGTCGGCGGTCGATCCGAAGACACGGAACTCCCAGCGGTCCGGCTTGAACTTCGGTACCGGGCCGTAGTGCGTCACCGGCCATCCGCGCTGGAGCCGCTGCCCCGGAGGCAGCTGAAGATGTTCCCCTTTGCGGCTTTCGGTGTTTTTCGAGAGCCCCATGGCTCAATGGTGTCAGACCCATGGGGGTGCTGATGACCGGGGACGGCCCAGGACGGGCCCTGTCATGCCATATTCGGGCAACTCCCCTAAGTGTGCACTTACTGGACGGCTCTCCCGGGTGGTGCAAGGATGCGCGCAACCTGCTGGACACCTGCCGAGAAGGAGCCTCTGCGATGCAGGGAGACCCCGAGGTCATCGAGTTCCTCAACGAACAGCTGACCGCCGAGCTGACCGCCATCAACCAGTACTTCCTGCACGCCAAACTCCAGGAACACCACGGCTGGACCAAGATCGCCTCTCATACCCGGGCCGAGTCGTTCGACGAGATGCGGCACGCGGAGGTCCTGACCGACCGGATCATCTTCCTGGAGGCGCTGCCCAACTATCAGCGGCTCTTCCACGTCCGGATCGGCCAGACGATCACCGAGATGTTCCAGGCCGACCGCCAGGTGGAGGTCGAGGCCATCGACCGGCTGCGGCGTGGGGTGGAGGTCATGCGGGCCAAGGGCGACATCACCTCGGCCAATATCTTCGAGTCGATCCTCGCGGACGAGGAGGATCACATCGACTATCTCGACACCCAGCTGGAGCTGATCGAGAAACTCGGCGAGCCGCTGTACATCGCGCAGTTCATCGAGCAGGAGAACGGCGGGAGCGCGTAGGCCCACGGCACCGGCTCGCGGCTAGGCGGCGACCGACGCCATGGGCTCGGGGGCCGGTATGAGCGCCGTACCGGCGCCCAGCACATCGGCGTCCCCCTGGTCGGCCAGCTCCCGGCGCGGGCACGCGCCCCGGCCGAGCAGGGCCTGGATACGGCGCACACAGCTGCCGCAGTCGGTGCCGGCCTTGCAGGCGGAAGCGATCTTGCGGGGGGTGCACGCCCCCTTGTCCGCGTGCTCGCGCACCTGCTGCTCCGTGATGCCGAAGCACGAGCAGACGTACACGCGGTCACCGCCTTGCCGGGGAACGAAGGGCCGAAGACCTTATTGATCAATAAGGTTACCCTTACCTTACCCGCCCGGGCGGCCGAAAAACAACGCCGTGGGGCGCGGATCACGTCGATCCGCGCCCCACGGCGTCTCGCTATGAGGTTGTTCCCGGGTGTTCCTACTGGTCGCGGTACATCTCGGCGACCAGGAACGCCAGGTCCAGGGACTGGCTGCGGTTGAGGCGGGGGTCGCACGCCGTCTCGTAGCGCTGGTGGAGGTCGTCGACGAAGATCTCGTCGCCGCCGCCCACGCACTCGGTGACGTCGTCACCGGTGAGCTCGACGTGGATGCCGCCCGGGTGGGTGCCGAGGGCCTTGTGGACCTCGAAGAAGCCCTTGACCTCGTCCAGCACGTCGTCGAAGCGGCGGGTCTTGTGGCCCGAGGCCGCCTCGAAGGTGTTGCCGTGCATCGGGTCGCAGATCCAGGCCACCTGGGCGCCGGAGGCGGTGACCTTCTCCACCAGGGTGGGGAGCTTCTCGCGGACCTTGTCCGCGCCCATCCGGGTGATGAACGTCAGCCGGCCCGGCTCGCGCTCGGGGTCGAGCCGCTCGATGAGGGTGAGCGCGTCCTCGGGCGTCGTCGTCGGCCCGAGCTTCACCCCGATCGGGTTGCGGATCTTCGAGCAGAACTCGATGTGCGCCCCGTCCAGCTGCCGGGTGCGCTCACCGATCCAGACCATGTGGCCCGAGACGTCGTACAGCTGCCCGGTGCGCGAGTCCACACGGGTCAGCGCGGACTCGTAGTCCAGGACCAGCGCCTCGTGGGACGCGTAGAACTCGACGGTCTTGAACTCCTCCGGGTCCACCCCGCAGGCGTTCATGAAGTTCAGCGCGCGGTCGATCTCGCGGGCCAGCTGCTCGTAGCGCTGGCCGGAGGGCGAGGACTTCACGAAGTCCTGGTTCCAGGCGTGGACCTGACGCAGGTCGGCGTAGCCACCGGTGGTGAAGGCGCGCACCAGGTTCAGCGTGGAGGCCGAGGCCTGGTACATCCGCTTCAGCCGCTGCGGGTCCGGCGTACGGGCCTCGGGGGTGAAGGCGAAGCCGTTGACCGAGTCGCCGCGGTAGGTCGGCAGGGTCACGCCGTCGCGGGTCTCGGTCGGCTTCGAGCGCGGCTTGCTGTACTGGCCGGCGATACGGCCGACCTTCACGACCGGCACCGAGCCGGCGTAGGTGAGCACCGCGCCCATCTGGAGGAGGGTCTTGAGCTTGTTGCGGATCTGGTCGGCGCCGACGGCGTCGAAGGCCTCGGCGCAGTCGCCGCCCTGAAGCAGGAACGCCTCTCCACGGGCGACGGCTCCCAGACGCTGGCGCAGCTGGTCGCACTCGCCCGCGAAGACGAGAGGCGGATAGGACTCGAGCTCGGCGATCACATCGCGCAGAGCCTCTTGGTCCGGCCAGTCAGGCTGCTGCGCCGCGGGCAGGGAGCGCCAGGTGTTGCCACCGGCGTGGATTTCAGCGTTCACGGTCACGCTCTCAACACTACGGGGTCGCGACGCCGGTCCCACGGCAGGACCGGACTCTGAGACACGCACTGAGACAGATTTAGGGAAAACCGGCGACATCGCGACCGGCCGTCGGGTACTGTGCCGCTCATGTACGTGCTCTCCAACCAGCTCTGGTGGTGGACCGCTCCTTCGGCGGCCCACTGACGCGCGTACCCACCAGACGTTCTCGCGAAGGCCGCCCAGAGGGGCGGCCTTCGGCGTCTCCGGCGCCAGGACGAGGGCCGTTCCTCCCCCACCAGGAAGGAACCCGCCCATGCCGCCCCTGTCCCGCACCGCCGCCGATCTCCTCGCCCGGCTCACCGCAGCGGACCACCCGCCCTTCGCCCTGCTCCACCGCCGCACCCCCGGCCGGCCCGAGGACGTCGTCGAGCTGCTCACCGGCCCGGTCGCCGAGGTGGAGCGCCTGACCGACATCCCGCTCCCGGCGGGACCACCCGCCGCCGGCGCGCCCATGCACGACGCGCTGGCCCTCGTGCCCTTCCGCCAGATCCGCGAGCGCGGCTTCGACGTCCGCGACGACGGCACCCCCCTGCTGGTCCTGCGGCCGGATGAGGCCCACGAGCTGCCGCTGGAGGAGGTCCTCGGCGCCCTCCCCACCCACGACGTGCGGGTGGAGGGCGGGGCCTTCGACGTGGCCGACGAGGAGTACGCGGAGATCGTCCGGCGTGTCGTCGAGGACGAGATCGGCACGGGCGAGGGCGCCAACTTCGTCATCCGCCGCACCTTCGAGGGCGAGATCCACGGCTTCCAGGCCTCCGACGCGCTGGCCCTCTTCCGCAGGCTGCTGTCGGGCGAGCGCGGCGCCTACTGGACGTACGTCGTCCACACCGGCGAGCGCACGCTGGTGGGCGCCAGCCCCGAGGTGCACGTCCGGATGGCGGGCGGCACGGTCGTGATGAACCCCATCAGCGGCACCTACCGCTATCCCGCCGGGGGCCCGTCCGCCGACGACCTGCTCGGCTTCCTCCACGACCGCAAGGAGGTCGAGGAGCTCTCGATGGTCGTCGACGAGGAACTGAAGATGATGTGCACCGTCGGCGACATGGGCGGTGTCGTCGTCGGCCCCCGGCTGCGCGAGATGGCCCACCTCGCGCACACCGAGTACGAGCTGCGCGGACGCTCCTCGCTGGACGTCCGTGACGTGCTGCGCGAGACGATGTTCGCCGCGACCGTCACCGGCTCCCCCGTGCAGAACGCCTGCCGCGTCATCGAGCGCCACGAGCCCCAGGGCCGCGGCTACTACGCGGGCGCCCTCGCCCTCATCGGCCGGGACGCGGGCGGCGCCCAGAGCCTGGACTCGCCCATCCTCATCCGCACCGCCGACATCGACCGGCGCGGCAGGCTCCGGGTCGGCGTCGGCGCGACGCTGGTGCGCCGCTCCGACCCGCACGGCGAGGTCGCCGAGACCCACGCCAAGGCGGCGGGCGTCCTGACGGCCCTCGGCGTGCGCCGGGGCCCCGTACGCCCGGCGACGGCGCCGGACGTACGGCTGTCCGACGACCCCCGCGTACGGAGCGCGCTGGACGCCCGCCGCGCGGACCTGGCCCCTTTCTGGCTGCGGATGCAGTCCGCCGACTCCGCTCCCGTACTGAGCGGGCACGCTCTGGTCGTCGACGGCGAGGACACCTTCACGGCGATGCTCGCCCATCTGCTGCGCACCTCGGGGCTGACGGTGTCGGTGCGGCGCTACGACGAGCCGGGGCTGCGGGACGCCGCGCTGGGCCATGAGGGCCCGGTGGTGCTGGGGCCCGGCCCGGGCGACCCGTCGGACGCCGCCGACCCGAAGATGCGGATGCTGCGCGGGCTGGCGGGCGACCTGCTGCGCGGGCACCGGCAGGGGCTGCTGGGCGTGTGCCTGGGGCACGAGCTGATCGCGGCGGAGCTGGGGCTGGAGATCGTACGGAAGGACGTGCCGTTCCAGGGGGCGCAGGAGCGGATCGACTTCTTCGGGCGGGAGGAGACGGTGGGGTTCTACAACACGTTCGTCGCGCGGGGCGGTGAGGTCGAGGGCGCCGAGGTGTGCCGGGATCCCGGCACGGGGGAGGTCCACGCGCTGCGGGGGCCCGGCTTCGCGGGCGTGCAATTCCACCCGGAGTCGGTGCTGACGCTGAACGGGTCGGCGATCGTCGCTGAGCTGCTGACCGCCGTCCTGGTGTAGCCGCCGCTGACGCGGCGGTTTCGCCCACCCGCCCACCCGATTACCCACCCACGTCATGACGTTTCCGGGTAATCGGGCGGGCGAGTGGGGCAGGCCCGCGCCGAAGGCGCGGAAACCCCGACGGCGGGTCAGCCGAAGAACGTCTTGGCCTCCTCGTAGAGCGCGACCGGCACGGTCTTCAAGCGTGCCGTGGCATCGGTCAAAGGAACGCGGACGATGTCCGCGCCCCGAAGCGCGACCATCGTCCCGAAGTCCCCGTCCCGCACGGCATCGATGGCGTGCAAGCCGAACCGCGTGGCGAGCCACCGGTCGAACGCACTCGGCGTCCCCCCGCGCTGCACATGCCCCAGCACGGTCGTCCGCGCCTCCTTCCCCGTGCGGGACTCGATCTCCTTGGCCAGCCACTCCCCCACCCCGGAGAGCCGGACGTGGCCGAAGGAGTCCAGCGCGGCGGCGCCCTTCAGGACCACGTCGCCGTCCCGCGGCACGGCGCCCTCCGCGACGACCACGATGGGTGCGTAGCTGGCCCGGAAGCGGGAGGTGACCCACCCGCAGACCTCGTCCACGTCGAACCGCACCTCGGGGACGAGGATGACGTTGGCGCCGCCCGCCAGGCCGGAGTGGAGGGCGATCCAGCCCGCGTGCCGGCCCATGACCTCGACCACGAGGACCCGCATATGGGACTCGGCGGTGGTGTGGAGGCGGTCGATGGCCTCGGTGGCGATGTTGACGGCGGTGTCGAAGCCGAAGGTGTAGTCCGTGGCGGACAGGTCGTTGTCGATGGTCTTGGGCACGCCGACGCAGCGGACGCCGTACTCGTCGCTCAGCCGGGCGGCGACGCCGAGGGTGTCCTCGCCACCGATGGCGATCAGGGCGTCCACGCCGTGTCCGGCGAGGTTCTCCGTGATGCGGCGGACGCCGTCGGGCTCCTTGAAGGGGTTGGTCCGGGAGGATCCGAGGATCGTGCCGCCGCGCGGCAGGATGCCCCGTACCGCCGGGATGCCGAGCGGGACGGCGGAGCCGTGGAGCGGGCCGCGCCAGCCGTCCTTGAAGCCGATGAAGTCATGACCGTGGTCCTGGACGCCCTTGCGGACGATCGCACGGATGACCGCGTTGAGGCCGGGGCAGTCGCCGCCGCCGGTGAGCACTCCGATCCGCATGACACACCTTCCGTTCGCCGGGAGGGCTCGAAGCCGCCCGGCCGGGAACGCGTGGTCAGGCGTCGTCGAGGCCTCGCTCTATCGCGTAGCGGACGAGCTCCACACGGTTGTGCAGCTGGAGCTTGCCCAAGGTGTTCTGCACATGGTTCTGCACAGTCCGGTGGGAAATAACCAGCCGCTCGGCGATCTGTTTGTACGACAGTCCCTTGGCGACGAGGCGGAGGACCTCCGTCTCGCGGTCGGTGAGCCGGGGCGCCCGGGGCTCGTCGGGGGCGGCGGGGGCGGGGTCGGCGGCCAGCCTGCGGTACTCGCCGAGGACGAGCCCGGCCAGGCCCGGGGTGAAGACGGGGTCGCCCACGGCCGTGCGGCGGACGGCGTCCACGAGCTCCTCCGTGCTGGCGGACTTCAGCAGATAGCCGGTGGCGCCGGACTTGACGGCCTCCAGGACGTCGGCGTGCTCGCCGCTCGCGGAGAGCACCAGGACGCGCAGTTCGGGCCGGTCCGCGACCAGCTGCTTGCAGACGGCCGCGCCGGGCAGGCCGGGCAGGTTGAGGTCGAGGACCAGGACGTCGGGGAGGGCGGCCCGGGCCCGGCGCACCGCCTGGGGGCCGTCGCCGGCGGTGGCCACCACGTCGTACCCGGCGGCGGCCAGGTCGCGGGCGACGGCGTCGCGCCACATGGGGTGGTCGTCGACCACCATGACCTTCACCATGTCTTCCGCCGTCACAGCCGCCGCGGTCCCAGCCGTCACAGACGTCTCTGTCGTCATCGCTTCTCGCTCCCCCGTGGAACTCTCATCTCGACCTCGGTGCCCTGCCCGGGCACCGAGAGCAGCTCGGCGGTGCCGCCGAGGTCCCGCAGCCGGCCGCGGATGGACAGGGCGACGCCCATGCGTCCCTCCCGCTCGGCGGCCGCCAGCCGTCCCTCGGGGATGCCCGGGCCGTCGTCCCGCACGGTGACGATCACCTCGTCCGGCTCGTCCTCCAGCAGGATCCAGGCCCGCGCGCCCGTTCCGGCGTGCTGGGTGACATTGTCCAGGGCGGCACCGACGGCGGCCGCCAGCTCCGCCGCCGCGGCCGACTCCAGCAGCACGGGCGTGCCGGGCCCCGAGAAGGTGACGTCGGCGCCCGTCCGGGGGGCGAGCAGCGCCCGCAGATCGCAGGGGCCGGCGGGCGGGACGAGGGCGGGGGCCGTGGCGCCGGCGGGCCCGTCGTCCTCGGCGAGCGGCGTGGTGGAGCGGCGCGGGGGCACCAGGCCGCCCGCGACCAGGGTGCGCAGGGCGATCTCCTGCTCGCCCGCCAGCCGGCCCAGCTCGGCCGCCTCGCCGCCGATGGCCGCGCCCCGGCGCTGCACCATGGCGAGGACCTGGAGGACGCTGTCGTGGATGTCGCGGGCGAGGCGCTCGCGCTCCCGGGTGGCCGCCTCGATCTGGAGGGCGCGGGCGAGGGTGCGCTCACTGGCGCGGGCGACCTCGACGATGTAGCCGATGGCGATGCTGGAGACCCAGACCAGCAGCACATTGTGGACGGTGTCACGGGCCGGGTGGCCGCGCTCGACGAGATTGGCGGCGGCGACCAGCGTGGAGCCGACGGCTGCCCAGCGCCAGCCGCCCTTGATGGCCAGGCCCAGTACCGCGCCACCGGTCCAGATGGACGGGAGGGTGGCCGCGCCTCCGTCGACGCGCTGGGCGGAGTCGACGACGGCGCTGAGCAGAACTCCGCCGAGCGCGATCGTCAGATCGGCGATCAGGAAGGACCTGGTACAGCGCTCGGGGGCCGAGACCTTGTTCCAGGTGAACAGCATCCACAGGGTGAGTACGCCCATGTAGAGCGCCGCGCCGAGCGGGTGTGCGTACTCGTGGTAGTTGACGCAGAACAGGGCCAGCGCGTAGCCGAGTGTGAGGATGCGGTAGCCGGTGAGGGCACGCCACAGCGGCAGCTCCACCGACATCCGCACGGCACGCGGTCGCCCGGTGCCGGTGCGCTGTGTCATGGACGTGACCCCCCGGGCCCGGGCGGTTACGCCTCGGGCTTGTCCTCCGCCTTCTCCGTCTTCTCGGCCGTGTCGGCCGTGTCGGCCTTTTCGAGCCCGGCGGCCTTCGCCGCCTTCTCCTCCTCGGCCTTCCGCTTCGCCTCGTCCGCGATCTGCCGCTTGGCGGCGGTCGCGTAGATGTCGACGTACTCCTGGCCGGAGAGCTTCATGATCTCGTACATGACCTCGTCGGTCACCGAGCGGAGGATGAAGCGGTCGCCGTCCATGCCGTGGTAACGGCTGAAGTCCAGCGGCTTTCCGATCCGGATGCCCGGCCGCATCAGCTTGGGGACGACCTTGCCGGGCGGCTGGATCTTCTCCGTGTCGATCATCGCGACGGGGATCACCGGGGCACCGGTGGCCAGCGCCACCCGGGCGAGCCCACCGGGCTTGCCGCGGTAGAGACGGCCGTCCGGGGAACGGGTGCCCTCCGGGTAGATGCCGAAGAGCTCACCGCGCTCCAGCACCTCGATACCGCTCTTGATCGCGGCCTCACCGGCACCACGGGCACCGGAACGGTCGACCGGGAGCTGGCCGACGCCCTTGAAGAACGCCGCCGTCAGCTTCCCCTTGACCCCGGGGGAGGTGAAGTATTCCTGCTTGGCGATAAACGTGATCTTGCGATCGAGAACCGCGGGAAGGAAGAAGGAGTCCGAGAACGACAGGTGGTTGCTCGCGAGGATCGCGGGCCCCTCGGCCGGGATGTTCTCCAAGCCCTCCACCCACGGCCGGAAGGCAAGCTTCAGCGACCCGCCGATGGACAGCTTCATTGCGCCGTAGAACAACCGAGAACCTCCTGTGTGTGACGAGGAGACCTTAACCTGCCTACCCGCCGTGCGGCGCTCCGCGTAGGCTGAGGGCCAGACCCTCTCGTTTCCCGTTGTCTCGTTCCTTGATCGGAGATCCCGGTGCCGCTCCTCCCCGGAGCCGAGCCGTTCCGCCATGACGGCGGAGAGGTCGGCGTCCTCGTGTGTCACGGCTTCACCGGTTCCCCGCAGTCCGTAAGGCCCTGGGCCAATTATCTCGCGGAGCGGGGCCTGACGGTCTCACTTCCCCTGCTGCCGGGGCACGGCACCCGCTGGCAGGACATGGCGATCACGGGCTGGCAGGACTGGTACGCGGAGGTCGACCGCGAACTGTGGAGGCTGCGGGAGCGGTGCTCCCGGGTCTTCGTGTGCGGACTGTCGATGGGCGGCGCCCTGACGCTGCGCCTCGCGGCCCGTCACGGGGCGGCGATCTCCGGCATCGTCCTGGTCAACCCCGCCAACAAGGTGCACGGCCTGGCCGCCCGGACGCTGCCGGTGACGCGCCACCTCGTACGGACGACCAAGGGCATCGCCAGCGACATAGCCAAGCCGGGCGTCGAGGAGACCGGTTACGACCGGGTGCCGCTCCAGGCGGCGCACTCCTTCCGCGGCTTCCTGCGGAAGCTGGACTCCGAACTGCCGCAGGTGACGCAGCCCTTGCTGCTGATGCACAGCCCCCAGGACCACGTGGTGCCGCCGGCCGACTCGGCGCGCATCCTGTCCCGGGTCTCCTCCATGGACGTCACCGAGCGACTGCTGGAGAAGAGCTACCACGTGGCCACCCTGGACCACGACGCGGAAACGATCTTCGAGCAGACCCACGCCTTCATCAGCCGGCTCACCGGCTCCCCCGCGGCGGCGTCCCATGGCTGAACCCGACGCGAACCGCGACCGCGACGACAGCCGCGACCCCCTGGACGAGGACCGCGCCTGGGCCGAGCTCGTCGCCGCCTACGGCGAGCAGCCGGACCCGGAGAAGGGCCGCTGGCCCGCGACCGGCGACCTGGACGAGGTGAAGAACGCCGCGCCGGAGCCCCCCAGGACCGAGCCGGCCCCCGAGGAGCAGCCCCCGTCGGCCGAGCCCGGGCGGCCGGGCGGCTCCATCGTCTTCGCCCCGGGCGTCGGCCCCCGCGACTGGACCACGCCGGAGCCGGAGCCCACCGACACGGGTGCGGTCCCGGCGGCGGACGAGGGCCACTTCGTCCCGCCGGAGCCCCCGCCCCTGCCGACCGGCGACGTCACATCGCGCTTCGCCTGGATCGCGGTCCTCGGCGGCCCCTTGCTGCTGCTCGTCATGGTGCTGCTGCGCCAGGAGCTGACCTGGTGGGTGACGACCCTGGGGGTGGGCGGCTTCCTGGGCGGCTTCGCCACGCTCGTCCTGCGCATGAAGGACGGCGACGAGGACGATGACGACGACCCGGGCCGCGGCGCGGTGGTTTAAGTAGTAGCCCCTCCGGCGTTTGAGGAGCGGGGTCTGGGGCGGAGCCCCGGGAAACGGTGGAAGGGCGGGACTGGGGCCTCCTCCCCCGCCTAAGCCACAGGCACCCGCAGGGCAGCCAATACCGGCAGGTGATCCGTGGCGGATCGCAGATCCGCCTCGCTCACCCCCGTCAGCCCCATCGGCACCCCGCACCCCAGCACCTCGACGCCCTCGGTCGCGAAGACCGCGTCGATCCGCTGGAGCGGGTCGCCGAGCCGGGTCGTGTGCTCACGCCCCCACGGCTTCACGGCCCAGCCGTCCTGGAGTTCGCCGGCCAGCAGGCCGAACGTCCGCCCGTCGGGCCGGTCGTTGAGGTCGCCCGCCACGACGGCGTGCGGCACCCCCAGCCCCCGTACCCGCTCCAGTACCAGCCGCCCCTGCTCGTACCGCTCGTCCGCGTCGATGCTCAGATGGCAGCTGACAACTCCCAGCCGGGCCCGCCCGAAACCCAGGACGGCCGTGGCCAGCCCCCGCTGGTGGAGACCGCGGCGCCGGGGCAGCAGCAGGGCCTCCGCGCACTCCACCCGGGCACGCAGGGAGGTGAGGATCATCGGACCGGAGGCAGTCCCGCCGCCGGTGACGTACACCAGCTCCGACTCCCGGGCGAGGCGGGCCGCCGCCTTGCGCCAGCGGAAGAAGCGCGGCGCCTCCTGAACGCAGACGACGTCGGGCGCACAGGCCCGGATGACCCGGGCCAGCGCCGCGACGTCGTCACGCATGGAGCGGATGTTGTAGGAGAGCACGCGGACAACGGACGTTTCCGCGTCGGTCGAGGATTCCGGCAGGTCCGCGAGCATCGCCCCTCCGCTCAGAAATGCACCGGTGCTCAGCCCTGACGGGCCAGGTCGGCCGCTCCCACCAGACCGGCCTTGCCACCCAGCTGCGCGGCGAGCACCTGCGCGTGGGGGCGCCACTGTCCGCCGACGAGCCAGCGGCGGAAGGACTTCCGGATCGGGTCGAGGACGAGGTCGCCCTCGTCGGAGACGCCGCCGCCGACGATGAACGCCGAGGGGTCGAAGAGCGAGGCCAGGTCGGCCAGGCCCGCGCCGGCCCAGCGGGCGAGCTCACGGAAGGAGTCGATGGCCACCGGGTCGCCCTGGCGGGCGGCGTCGCTGATGTGCTTGCCCTCGATGCCCTCGGGGGTGCCGTCGCCCATGCCCAGCAGGATCTCGGCGTTCTCCGGGGTGGCCTGGGCGCGCTGCTTGGCGTAGCGGACGAGCGCGCGGCCCGACGCGTACTGCTCCCAGCAACCCTGGCTGCCGCAGCCGCAGAGCAGGCCGTCCGGCACCACACGGACGTGGCCGAACTCGGCGGCCACGCCGAAGCGGCCGCGACGGAGCTTGTTGCCGATGATGATGCCGCCGCCGAGGCCGGTGCCGAGGGTGATGCAGATGACGTCGTCGTGGCCCTGGCCCGCGCCGAAGCGGTACTCGCCCCAGGCGGCGGCGTTGGCGTCGTTCTCGACGACGACCGGGAGGCCGACGCGCTGCTCGACCTTGTCCTTGAGCGCCTCGTGCCGCCAGTTGATGTTCGGGGCGAAGAGGACCGTGGCCCGCTTGTCGTCGACGTAGCCGGCGGCGCCGATGCCCACGGCCTCGACCTCGAAGCCCTCGCTGACCGTACGGACCGCGTCGGCGATCGCGTCGATCACGCCCTCGGGGGTGTCCGGGGTCGGCACCTTGCACGTCGCGAGGATCGAGCCCTCTTCGTCGACCACGCCGGCCGCGATCTTCGTGCCGCCGATGTCGACGCCGATGGTGAGTCCCATGTGTACCTCGGTTTTTCGCTCGAACCCCGCCAGGGCTAACCGTACCGGAGGGCCGGATCAGTCGAGGTCGATGCGCTCACTGCCCCCGCTCTTCGCCTCCCCCTCACGCGGCGCGGAGGGCTCGTGCGCCGGCTCGTCGCGGGTCCAGCGCGCCTCCTGTCTCGTCACCGCGGCGCGGTAGGCGGCCAGCAGTTCGGAGCCCGCGGCGGCCAGGTGGTCGAAGACCTCGGGGTTGCGCTCGATGACCGGCAGGGCGGCCGCCTTGGCCTGTTCGACGATCTCCCGCACGGCTCCCTGCGCGGTCGCGCCCGCGAGCGGCAGCTGGAAGGAGGAGACCTTGCCGGCGACGGCCTCGACGAGTTTGCGCAGCTCCTCGGCGGCGCTGCCGGGCTGCTCGCCCGGTCCGCCGGCGGCGCGGCGGCGGGCTTCCTCGGCGGCGAGGTCCTCGGCGCAGGCCCGTTCCCAGGCGTCGGGGTCGGGCGCCCGGCCGGGACCGGGGCGCTCGGTGGCTTCGCTCATGACGGACTCCCGCTGGCTGGATTTTCCTTCGACGTTACCCGAACGACGCCGGACGACGCCGGGCCGTTCAGGGCGTCCGGGGCCACAGGCCGGGGTCGGGGACGAAGCGCACGCACAGCTCGCCGTCGTGCAGCCCGGCCCCCGCGACACCGCAGCGGCGCAGCGCGGAGGGCAGCGTGAGGACGCGGCGGAACGGCCCGGCGGAGACGACTAGTTCGTCGCCCCGGCGGACGAGGCCGAGGCCGTCCCGTGTGGCGCCGGGCAGCGGGATCCGCCAGATCAGCATCCCGTCGGTGGCGAGGCGGTCCTCGACGGCCCAGGGTTCGGCGGGCGGGTGGTCCGCGGTGGGCAGGGTGGCGCGGGCGGCCAGGATCTCCAGGTCGTCCGGGCCCTGGGGGGCGCGGCCGAGGTGGGGCAGTTCGCGCACGGTGACGCCGTCGGCGAGGAACTCCTCGCACAGCGTCTTGTGGGCGTCGCGCCGCTCGGCGGCGAGCGCGGCCAGCCAGGGGTCGGTGGAGTCCTCGGGCAGCAGCCGGTTCGCCACGAGCGAATCGATCCGGCAGCCCTGGAGGGCGAGCCCGGCGCGGGCGGCGCGCAGGGCGGCGAGGGCCTGTGGGCCGGGTTCGGCGACGAGCCGCACGGTCGTGTCGGGCGACTCCAGGACGTCGCGGACGGCGGCCAGTTCCCGCTGCCAGCGTTCGGCGGTCTCGTAGAGCCGCTGGGCGGGCATGGGCACGCCGGCGAGCTGGGCGAGCATGGGGCGCAGCGCTCGGGCGGCCTGGCGCTCGGGGGGCAGCAGCCGGCGCAGATAGCGGCCGAGCTGCTCGGGCAGGCCCAGCAGGGCCACGGTCTCCAGCAGGGGCGGCATGTCGACGACGAGCAGGTCCCAGCCCGTCGCGGTGTGCGCGGCCCGGAGGGCGGCGAGCAGCGCCAGGGGTTCGGCGCCGGGGAGTTCGGTGAGCTCCTCGGGGTCGAGGGGGGTGGCGCCCAGGAGGTCGAAGACGCCGGTGCCACGCTTCTGGAGGTCTTCGGCCAGGGCGTGGAAGTGCGCGGCCGGGGCCACGCGGGAGGCCCACAGCCCGGGGGCGGCCTCGCGCGGGGGCGCCCACGGCCAGCCCCAGGCCTCGCCGCTGCCCTCGGTGGGGAGGGTGGTGCCGAGGACGACGTCCGGGGCGGGGCCGCGGTCGCTGGTGAGCAGCAGTGCGTGGCGTCCCGCGCGGGCGGCGGCCATGGCGGTGGCCGCCGCGACGGTGGTGCGGCCCGCGCCGCCGGGACCGGTGACGAGGACCGTGCGCAAGGAGAGCCCTTCAGGCGGAGTGGTGCGTAATGGTCGGTGGTGCGTATCGGTGGTGCGTGAGGGTCAGGGGGTCAGGACGCGGCGCCGCTCTCGACGCGGGTCTTCAGCCCGTCGAGGGCGCGGTCGATGATGACCTTCTCCGCCTTGCGCTTGATCATGCCGAGCATCGGGATCTTCACATCGACGGTGAGCGTGTACGTCACCTTGGTGTGCTTGCCGCCGGCCTCGGGCTCCAGGCTGTACGAGCCGTCGAGCTGGCGCAGCATCTGGGACTTGTCCAGGGACCACTCGACGACGCCGGCCGAGGGCCAGCTGTAGTTGAGGGTGTGGTCGTCCTTGATGGCGCCGGCGTCCAGGACCAGGCGGACCTTGCTGGCGCGGCCCTGCTCGTCCTGCTCGAGCACCTCGGCCTGCTTGACCTCGCCCGTCCACTCCGAGTAGCGGCCGAAGTCGGCGATGACCGCCATGACCTCTGCCGGCGTCGCCTCGATGGTGATGCTCGAGCTGGTGTGTTCGGCCATCTGTGTGGCTCCTCCGTACCGGTGCGCGCCCTGGTGAATGGTCAGCTGAAAGGTCTGCCGGTGCAGGCTACCTCCCGCCGCGAGTCACCACTCCAGCACCCAGGGTGTCGCGGTGGAGGCGAAGTGGCCGACGTTGACGCATTCGGTCGCCCCGATGCGCATTCTGCGCGCCAGCGGCTGGTGAACATGGCCGAAGAGCGCGTATCTGGGGCGGGTGGCGCGGATGGCCTCCAGCAGGGCCGCGCTGCCGCGTTCGAAGCGGCGGGCGACGGTGTCGTAGCAGAGCTCGGGCACATCGGGCGGGATGTGGGTGCAGAGCACGTCGACCTCGCCGAGGGCGGCGAGCTTGGCGGCGTAGGTCTCGTCGTCGATCTCATAGGGGGTGCGCATGGGCGAGCGCAGGCCGCCGCCGACGAAGCCGAAGACGAGGCCGCCGATCTCGACGCGCTGGCCGTCGAGGACGGTGGTGCCGGGGCGGGCGAATTCCGGCCAGAGGGTGGGGATGTCCACATTGCCGTAGGTGGCGTAGGTGGGGGCGGGGAAGGCGGCGAAGAGCTCGGCGTATTGCTTGCGCACCGCTTCTTCGACGGCCTTGTCGCGGTCGATACCTTCCCACAGCGCGCGGGAGAGGGCGCGGGCCTCCTCGAAGCGGCGGGCGGTGCGCAGCTCGACGATCCGGTCGGCGGCCTCGACGCCGAAGAGTTCGGGGAAGATGCCGCGCGAGTGGTCGGCGTAGTCGAGGAAGAGGACCAGGTCCCCGAGGCAGACCAGGGCGTCGGCGCCGTCGCCGGCGCGCGCCAGCGCCTCGGCGTTGCCGTGCACGTCGCTGACCACATGGACTCGCATACGGATCACCCTAGGTGTTGTGGCGGGGCCTCCGGAAGGGTCCCGACCTGCGGTTACTTCCCGGTCACCTGGCCGAGGGGCTAGGGTGCGGGGAGCGGTCCCGTGGCATGTGACGCACGGAACATCTGGGCGCGACCCTCTGTTCGAAATCCGTACTGGTGGGTAACGTCCGGGCAGTCCACGCTGTCCAGCACCCCCTAACGCCTGATCAATGGACCGCAGCCGACGCAGCGCCCCTCGAAGACGCGGCGGCGCCGGCGCCCGACGAGGAGCAGCAGTCTTGCGCGAGTTCAGCCTTCCGGCCCTGTACGAGGTCCCCGCCGACGGCAACCTGACGGATCTCATCCGCCGGAACGCCGCTCTCCACCCCGAGGTGGCCGTCATAGGGCGCAAGGTCGACGACCGCTGGGAGGACGTGACCGCCGCCGGCTTCCTGGCCGAGGTGCGGGCCGCCGCCAAGGGACTGATGGCCGCGGGGATCGAGCCGGGCGACCGGATCGGCCTGCTGTCGCGCACCCGCTACGAGTGGGCGCTGCTGGACTTCGCCATCTGGAGCGCGGGCGCGGTGACCGTGCCGGTCTACGAGACGAGCTCCCCCGAGCAGATCCAGTGGATCCTCGGCGACTCCGGCGCCGTGGCCTGCCTGGTGGAGACGCCGGCGCACGAGGCGGCGGTCGAGTCGGTGCGCGACCGGCTGCCGGACCTCGCCAACATCTGGCAGATCGAGCGCGGTGCCCTGGACCGGCTGCGCGCGGCGGGCGAGGCGCTGTCGGACGAGGCGGTCGACGAGCGGAGCGCGCTGGCGACCGCGGACTCGCCCGCGACCATCGTCTACACCTCCGGCACCACGGGCCGCCCCAAGGGCTGTGTGCTCACCCACCGCAGCTTCTTCGCGGAGTGCGGCAATGTCGTCGAGCGGCTCAAGCCGCTGTTCAACGTGGGCGAGTCGTCCGTACTGCTGTTCCTGCCCGCCGCCCACGTCTTCGGCCGCCTGGTCGAGATCGCCTCGGTGATGGCCCCGATCCGGCTGGGCATGGTCAGCGACATCCGCAACCTCACCGACGACCTCCAGGGCTTCCGCCCCACGCTGGTCCTCGGCGTGCCGCGCGTCTTCGAGAAGGTCTACAACGGCGCCCGGGCCAAGGCCCAGGCCGACGGCAAGGGCAAGATCTTCGACAGGGCCGCGGAGACGGCCATCGCCTACAGCCGGGCGCAGGACACCGCGTCGGGCCCTTCCTTCGGCCTGCGGCTCAAGCACAGGATCTTCGACAAGCTGGTCTACAGCAAGCTGCGCGCGGTGCTCGGCGGCCGGGCCACCCACGCGATCTCCGGCGGTGCCCCGCTGGGCGAGCGGCTGGGCCACTTCTACCGGGGCATCGGCTTCACGGTGCTGGAGGGCTACGGCCTGACGGAGTCGTGCGCCGCCACCGCCTTCAACCCGTGGGACAAGCCGAGGATCGGCACGGTCGGGCAGCCGCTGCCGGGCTCGGTGGTGCGGATCGCCGACGACGGCGAGGTGCTGCTGCACGGCGAGCACCTGTTCACCGGCTACTGGAACAACGAGGCGGCCACCGCCGAGGCGCTCTCCGACGGCTGGTTCCACACCGGTGACCTCGGCACCCTCGACGAGGACGGCTTCCTGCGCATCACCGGCCGCAAGAAGGAGATCATCGTCACCGCCGGCGGCAAGAACGTCGCCCCCGCCGTGATCGAGGACCGCATCCGGGCGCACGCGCTGATCGCCGAGTGCATGGTCGTCGGCGACGGCCGCCCGTTCGTGGGCGCGCTGGTCACCCTGGACGAGGACTTCCTGCCGCGCTGGCTGGAGCAGCACGGCAAGCCCGCCGGGCTCACGGCCGCCGAGCTGACCGACGACCCGGACCTGCTCGCGGATGTGCAGAAGGCGGTGGACGACGGCAACGCGGCGGTCTCCAAGGCCGAGTCGGTGCGCAAGTTCCGTATCCTCCCCGCGCAGTTCACGGAGGCCTCCGGGCATGTGACGCCGTCGCTGAAGCTCAAGCGGAGCGTTGTCGCGAAGGACTTCGCGGACGAGATCGAGGCGATCTACCACGGCTGAGCCGCCGTCAACGGTCAATGGGTAAGGGGCTCGCGCCAAGGCGCGAGCCCCTTACCCATTGCTAGAGGAGTTCCTTGAGGCGCTCCGCCAGCAGGTCCCAGCGCCAGCGCTCCTCGACCCACGCACGGCCGCGCTCGCCCATGCGGCGGCGCAGCTCCGGGTCCTTCAGCAGGGTGACGATCCGGTCGGCCGCCTCCTCGGCGGAGCCGCCGCGCACGACATAACCCGTCTCCCCCTCCAGCACCGCGTCCGGGGCACCCCCCGAGTCCCCGCCGACCACCGGCAGGCCCGTCGCGGACGCCTCCAGGTAGACGATGCCGAGCCCTTCGACGTCCAGGCCGCCCCGGCGCGTACGGCAGGGCATCGCGAAGACGTCGCCCGCGCCGTAATGGGCGGGCAGTTCCTCCCAGGGGACGGGCCCGGTGAAGCGGACCGCGTCGGCGACCCCGGTCTTGGCGGCGAGTTCGCGCAGGTCGTCGGCGTAGGGGCCGCCGCCGACGATCAGCAGCACCGCGTCGGGCACGGCCGCGAGGATTCGGGGCATGGCCTCGATCAGGGTGTCCTGGCCCTTGCGGGGGACGAGCCGGGAGACGCACACCACGACCGGCCGGTCCGCGAGCCCTAGCCGGGCCCGGGTCTCGGCGCCGCCGGAGGCGGGATGGAAGGTCTTCTCGTCCACCCCGGGCGGCAGTTGCGCCATCCGCGCCGCCGCCTCGTCCGTCAGCGCGGAGGCGATCCGGGACCTCGTGTACTCCCCCAGATAGGTGATCGTGTCGACGCCCTCGCCGATCCTGCGCAGCAGTTGCCGCGAACCCGGCAACTGGGCCCAGGCCGCCTCGTGCCCATGGGTGGTGGCCACCAGCCGGCGGGCCCCGGCCCGCCGCAGCGCGGGCGCCATCAGCCCCAGCGGCGCGGCCGCCCCGAACCACACCGACGTACAGCCGTGCTCCCGCAGCAGCTCGGCCGCGCGCCGGGTCACCCGGGGCGTGGGCAGCAGCATGGTCGTCCGGTCGCGGACCACCGGGAAGGGCTGCTCGGCGTCGAAGCGCGCGGTGGCCTCACGGCCCTCCTCGCTCCGCTTCCAGGTGGAGGCGTAGACGACGATGCTCGCCGGGTCCAGGCGCAGCGCCATGTTGTGGAGGAAGGCCTGGATGCCGCCGGGGCGGGGCGGGAAGTCGTTCGTGACGATCAGGGTCTTGTGCATCGCCGCCGACAGTACCGGGTTCGAACAGCCGTCAACCGCGCCGCGTCGCCGCGCGCACGGGCCCCCTCGACCGGCATGATTCCTCTCAGTTACCACGCGCCTACGGCGGGATGAGGTGAAGTGATGGTGGCGGGCACTGGTCTGCGGCTCTCGATCGGGGTGTGGGCCGTCACCCGGGCCGTTCTGATGATGTGCGTGTTCCGGGTGTGGGACATGCCCGGTTCGGACGTGTCCGTCGACATCGAGGTGATCTACCAGGGCTGGTACGGCGTCCTGCGCGGCGGCATCTTCCCTTACGACGACGTCACCTGGCAGTACCCGCCGGCCGCCGCGCTGGCCGTGCTCGCCCCCGGACTGCTGCCGTTCCTCGCCTACGCGCCGGCGTTCTTCGTCCTCTGCCTCGTGGCCGACGCGGCCGTCATGGGGATGCTGCTCCACTCGGTGCGCGGCGGCGGGCGCGGCCCACTGGGCGTCTGGGTGTGGGTGACGGGCGTACCGCTGCTCGGGCCGATCGTCTACGCCCGCTACGACGTGATGGTCACCGCCGTCGCCGTCGCCGCCCTGCTGGCGGTGGGTCGCCGCACCCGGCTGGCGGGATCCCTGATGGGCTTCGGCGCACTGCTCAAGATCTGGCCGGTCCTGCTGGTCATCGGCACCCCGCGCGGCCGCGCCACCCGGTCCGTCTGGAGCGCGGCCCTGGTGACGGCGGCGGTGCTGGGCATGTTCTTCACGGCCGCGATGCCGGGGGCGCTGGCGTTCCTGACCTTCCAGCGCGACCGGGGCACCGAGGTGGAGTCCCTGGGGTCGATGGTCTTCCACCTGGCCCGGCACATCGGCTGGCACGGCAAGGCGCGCCTCAACTACGGCTCGGTGGAATTCCTCGGCCGGCACGTCCACGCGGTGAGCGCGCTGGCCCTGGGCCTGAGCGTGCTGGCGTTCGGCTGGCTGCTGCTGTGGCGGCTGCGGGCCCGCCGCTTCACGCCGACGACGCCGTACGACGCGGCGTTCGCGGCGGTGCTGCTGTTCACCACCACGAGCCGGGTGATCAGCCCCCAGTACATGATCTGGCTGATCGGCCTGGCGGCGGTCTGCGTCACGATGCGGACGCCGCGGCAGCGGTTGCCGATCCTGCTGGTGCTGCTGGCGGCGCCGCTGACGCAGCTGGAGTTTCCCATCTGGTTCTCGCATGTGGTGGCGAGCGACAAGTTGGGGGTGGCGACGCTTACGTTGCGCAATGCGTTGCTGGTGGCGGCGACGGTGGTCGCTTGCGCGAGGCTTTGGCGGGAGACGGTGACCGAGGCGCGCGCGCCGGAGGGGGAGCCGGAACCGCCGGCGGAGCGGGAGTCGGCGCTGGTGCCGAGCTAGCGGGCCGGGTGCGGGCCGGTGGTCGCGTTGTGCCCACCCGTTCCGCCCTGCGGAACGATTGCCCACAACGCGGGCACCTCAAAAGGCCCCCGCCACATACGACCGCCACTTCGCCGTGAAGTCTCCCTCGCTCATCCCCAGCACCTCCCGGAACCCATCCTTCCCCGCCCGGTAGAACGCCACCAACGCCCCCTCCCCCCACCCCTCCGCGATCATCCGGCAGGCCAGCCATCCGCCCTCGTAGGCCCGCGCCAAGCGCCCCGCCTCGCCCGTGAAGGCGAAGTCGCCGTTCGCGGGAAGCCCCGACGGCAGGTCGCCCGCGTCGACGGACGCGGCGAGCTCGGGGGCGGCCTGCCGGGCCGTGCGGTCCGTGCCCCGGTACGCGGCCCAGTCGGCGAAGCCCTCGGAGAGCCACTTCGGCGTGGCCGCCGTCGTCACCGCCCGCGTCGCGACATGCGTCGTCTCGTGCGTGAGCACGATCCGCCGGCCGAAGTCGCCGAGCTCCCCGTACGCCTCGGGATTGACGACGATCCGGTCGCCGGTGGCCACGGCCGCGATGCCCCGGTAGTTCGCGGCGGGCGTCTGAAGGAGGGCGCCCATCCGCTCCAGGGAGGCGGGCACCTCGACCACCACGCGCTTCGCCCAGCGCCCGCCCCACGCCGCGTCCACCGCCGGCACCGCGGCGTCCGCGAGGCCGGCCACCGCGCTCAGCAGGCGCTCGTCCTGGCCCACGCCCAGGACGAGGCTCCGCCCGCCCCGGACGGCCGCGACCCGGCCCTGCTCCCACAGCTGCCCCGCCGGGTGCCCGGTCTCCTGCCCGGCCACGTACCAGCGGCCGTCCCGCCGCGTCAGCGTGAGCCGGAGCGGGGCGGTGACGGGAGCCGTGTCGTACCCCGCGAGGCGGTAGCGCAGCTCCGCCTCGGCCACCGTGCCCGCGAGCCGCACCAGCCGGTACTCCCAGGAGGCGAGCGGCACGGCGGCGAGGTTGGCGAACACCAGGCGGCGCTCGGCGCGGTAGCCGTCGGCGGCGGGGTCGACGACGGCGAGGTACGCGTTCTCGTCCCGCCGCCGCACCGCCGCCGCCCAGTGGTCGAGCAGCCGCCGCACGGACGCCGCGTCCGGCTCCGGGGGCGCGGCGGGGGCGCCGGGGCCGCAGCCCGTCAGCGCGGCCGCGGCGAGACCGAGGCCGAGGCCGCACACCGCCCGCCGCCCGACCGGCCTGCCGCCATCACCGTCACCGTCCGTCACCCCCGCATCGTACGCACCGTGCGGGCGGCCGCCCTCAGGGGCGGGTGACGGACGAGATGGGCATCATGTCGGCCCGGTCGTAGCGCACCCGCGCCCCCGGGTAGGGCGCGTGCACGACCTGGCCGTTGCCCACGTACATCCCCACGTGGCTGGCGTCGTCGCGGTAGATCACCAGGTCTCCGGGGCGGGCCTCGGAGAGGGAGACGTGCCGCCCGGCGTTGCGCTGCGCCTGCGAGGTGCGCGGCAGGCCCACCCCGGCCCGGCCGTAGGCCCACTGCATCAGCCCGGAGCAGTCGAAGGCGCCCGGCCCGGTGGCACCCCAGGCATAGGGCGAGCCGACGGCCTGGCGGACCGCCATGACCGCGGCGAGGCCCCGGCCGGAGCCGACGACCTCGGAGACGTCGCCGAGGGACGACAGGGCGGCGGCCCGCAGCGGGCCGCCCGAGCGCTCCCCGGAGCGCGAGGCGCGGGCGTACTCCTGGCGGTCGGCGTCCGGCAGGGAGTTCAGCAGTCGGCGGGCGGTGGCGAGTCTGTCCTCGACCTCCCGTTTGTGCTGCTCGACCGCCCGGCGGCTGTCCTCCAGCTCGGCGAGGGTGCGGGCGGCCTCCTGGCGCTCCTGGCGCAGGGTGCGCTGGGCGGCCAGCAGGGCGCGCAGCTCCTCGGCCTGACGGCCCGTGACGCGGTCGAGGGTGGCGGCCTTGTCGAGGTAGCCGTCGGGGTCCGAGGAGAGGATGAGCTCGATGGCGGGGTCCACGGCACCGTGGCGGTACTGGGCGGTGGCGATCAGCCCGAGGGCGTCGCGCATCCGGTTGACCTTCTCCTGGCCGCGCGCGACGCGGTCGGCGACCTGTTCCACGCGCTCCCGCAGGGCGTCGGCGCGCTCCCCCGCCGCGTTGAACTTCTCGGTGGCCCGCTCGGCCTGTTCGTAGAGCTGGTCGAGCTGTGCCTTCACCGTCCCGGAGGCCTTGGAGTCGTCGGCGGGGGCACCGGGCCGGGCGAGCGCGGGAGCCGCCGAGAAGGCGGCCGCGGCGGTGGCCATGGCGGCGGACAGGACGGTGACCCGGACACTCTGGGTGAGACCGGACTGCGAACGGCGATGGGACGCCACGGGGTGCCGCACTCCCTTCCACTGTGTGCGGACCCTGCCGCCCGGTCGACGGGCGGACGACGGCCGGGCACCGCGCGCCAGACAGTAGCGGCGCGCTCACCCCCGGTTCAAAGACCTCGCGGCCGGCAAAAACGGCGCCCCGCCGTCAGACGCAGGTCATCGGCGGGGCGCGGTGTCACTTGCCGTAGTCGTGATTCGCCCGAAAGGGCGGCATGGCGCGGCGGAAGTGATGAACGGCAGAGGTTCAGCAGAGGTGTTAACCCGATCAGCCGACGCGCACACCGAACTGGAAGGGCATGTTGCTCATGGCCTCGTAGCGCACAAAGGCGCCGGTGCGGGGTGCGTGGAAGACCTGGCCGTTGCCCGCGTAGAGGCCGACGTGGTGCTGGTCGCCGTAGAAGATGACGAGGTCGCCGGGCTTGAGCTGGCTCTGGTCGTAGATCCGGGTGCCGGCGTTGGCCTGGTCCTGGGAGATGCGCGGGAGGGAGACGCCGGCCTGGCCGTAGGCCCACTGGGTCAGGCCGGAGCAGTCCCAGGTGGACATTCCGGTCGCGCCGTACTCGTAGGCCTTGCCCTCCTGGCTCTGCGCGTAGGCCAGGGCGGCGGCTGCGTGACCGGAGCCCGCGGGGATGTTCGGGCGGCTGTCGGAGCGGCTGGCGCGGCCGCTGTCGCCGCTCTTGCCGCTGTCGCCGGCCTTGCCGCCGGAGCCGCCCTTCTGGTCCGCGCCGGTGATCTCGGCGCGTTCCTTCTCGCTGAACTGGTTGAGCACCTTCTGGGCGTCGGCGAGCTTGCCCTGGACCTCGTCCTTGTGCTGCTCGACGGCCTTGCGGGTGGACTCCAGGTCCGCGAGTTTGGCGGAGGCCGCCGCGCGCTCCTGCTTGAGGGTGCGCTGCTTGGCGGCCATCAGCCGGAGGGTGTCGGCCTGCTTGGCGCTCAGCTGGCTGAGCCTGGAGGCCCGGTCCAGGTAGGTGTCGGGGTCCGAGGTGAGCAGCAGCTGGAGCGTGGGGTCTATGGACCCGGTGCGGTACTGCGAGGCGGCTATCAGGCCGAGGGCGCCGCGCATCCGGTTGAACTCGTCCTGGCCGCGCGCGACCTTGTCCTGGAGCTCGCTGACCTGCTTCTCCAGCTTGTCGTGCTGCTCCTTGGCCCCGTTGTACTTCTCGGTGGCCTGCTCCGCCTCTTCGTAGAGCTTGTCGACCTGGTCCTTGGCCTCGGACTTCGACAGCTTGGTGTCGGCGTGGGCGGCCTGCGCGGAGAGGGCGACGGCCATGGCCGCGGTAGCGGTCAGCACGGTGGCCCGAGTACGGCTCGGCTTCTTGGGACGACGGTGGGACGCCACGGAGACGAGCTCCTTCTTCTCTGGGCCGCCCGCCGCGCGAAGTCCTCGGGCGCGACGGGACCTTCACCGCGCACCCGAACGGATGACCTGCCGGATGAAGGTTCGAGGCACGACCCTAGTGACCACCGTCGCCACCGTTCAAATTTTCCTGCGAAAAATCTTGGTCAGCGCCGCATCCTTTACCAACCTGACACAGTCGGTAATGACCACTTGACGGTCAGGTGCGTGCAAGTCGCTTGAGCAGCAGGGCCGATGCCACGGGCCGCGCCCCGGCCTTGGCCACCCCGTCCGCCACCTCGCGGTCAGTGGAGACCACCACGACCGGCCGGCCCGGCGGCTCGGCCCGCACCAGCTGACGGATCAGCTCGTCCGCCGTCACACCCGGCTTGCTGAACAGCACCCGCACCCCGCGCGGCGGCGCCAGCAGCACCGGCGCGGCCAGCTCCGCGCCGTCGAAGACGCAGGTGACCTCGGCGCCGGACTGCGCGGCCAGCATCGCCAGCCCGCCCAGCAGCCGCAGCCGCTGCTTGTCCAGCGGCATCGTCGGATAGCCGGTCTTGGTGACGTTGTAGCCGTCGACGAGCAGATGCGTCTGAGGCAGCGCCAGCAACTGGTCCAGCAGCGCCGGATCGGTCTCCGACAGCGCCCGCGTCGCGATGTCCCGGGGCGTCATCGTGCCCGGCCGCACCGCGTCCACCGTGTCCGCCGGGGGCACCGAGACCGGCGGCAGCGCCAGCTCGCGGCGCAGCCCCTGCGCCGCGTCCAGCACGGTGTCCAGCAGCAGCCGCAGCCGGACGTCCTCGACGCTGCGGCCCTCGCGCGTCGCCCGGCGGCTCGCCTCCAGGGCCGCCTCGGCCTCCGAGAGCCGGGCCTTGGCCCGCCGCGCCTCGCCCTGCGCCGCCGCCTTCTCGGCGGCGGCCTCGGCGCGCAGCGCCTCCAGCTCGCCCTGGGCCTTGCGCAACGCCGCCTCGCCGCGCCGCACATCGCTCTGCGCGCTGCGCAGCTTGCGCTGCAACGATTCGGTGTCCCGTCTGACGGCCTCCAGCTCGGCCCGGACCCGGTCGGTCTCGGCCTTCGCCTCCGCCCGCGCCGCGGCCAGCTCCTCGCGCAGCCGCGTCAGCTCGTGCCGGGCCTCCTCGTCGGCCCGCTCGGCGCTCGCCCGGGCCGCCTCCTCGCCCGCCGCCGTGACCAGCTTGACCCAGCCGGCCGGCCGCAGCACGAACGCCATGGCGGCCACGTCCTCCGGATCGGCGGCCGCCGGCGGCGACCCGGCCTCCAGGGCCTCCGCCAGCTCCGAGCCGCTCTCCCGCAGCCGTGCGGAGATCCGCTGCCGGAAGGCCGTGTCGCTCTCCACGGCGGCGGCCATGGCGTTCCCCGCGAACTTGGCCCGACGGGACGGGGTGAACCGGGCGTACTGCCGCAACTGGGGCGGCAGTTCCGTGACCGTCAGCCCGCCGAACGCCTCCGCGACAAGCCCGATGACCCGCCGCCTGATGCCTTCGGGCAACGGGCGGTCGAGCACCTCGCTGACGCCGTCGTCGGCCCCGCCGGCGTCACCGGCCGCCTCCACGCCGTCCGTGTGCTCCACCACCGCTTATCGCTCCCGTTCGTCAGGCATCGGCGCCCGGCCGGGCCACCAGCTCGATCTGGTCGACGGCGTTGCACCAGCGGCAACGCACGGACTCGATCGTCTCACTGACGATCTCGCGCTCCTCCACCGCGGGCTCCCCCGCCAGGTCGAGGTGCACGAACTCCACGGCCTTGGTCGTCCGCGTGACGTCGAAACGCGTGAGGTTGCCGCACAGGGTGCAGCGCCACCGGGTCCCGGCTGCCGGCTGGGGAACAACGCCCATCGTGTCGTCCGTCCTCGTCTGTGGTCCGCGGGGTGCTCCCCGTAACCCTACGGCCTGCCGGTCGCCGGGCGCGGGGCGTGCGGCCCGCGCGGACGACCCGGCGAGGCGCTCTGCACGGGTTGCGCCCGGTACGCCATGATCTGGCCATGATCGAAACGGCAGGGCGCCGGGGCCACGCCGGCACCCCCTGGGTGACCTGGACGGTCCTGGCCGTCTGCGGCGCGGTCTTCCTGATCGGCCCCGTCTCCGGCCTGAATCCGGCCTACGGCACCGGACCCGGACTGCTGTCCGCCCAGACCGACTACTTCGCACGCTGGGGGGTCGTGCCCCAGGAGCTCCTGCACGGCTCCCCCTGGGCTCTGTGCACCCCGCTCACCGCGCTCTTCGTCCATGGGAACTGGCTGCATCTGCTGGGCAACATGCTCTTCCTCTACGTCTTCGGCGCCATGACCGAGGCCCATCTGGGCCGTGCCGCGTTCCTCTGCTGCTACCTCCTCACCGGCTATCTCGCCCTGTTCGGCTACGCGGCCGTGCACGCCCACTCCGAACGCACGCTCGTGGGGGCGTCGGGAGCCATCTCCGGGGTGCTCGGCGCGTTCCTCTATCTCTTCCCCAGGGCGCGGGTCACCAGCCTCTTCCCTTTCCTGTTCTTCCTGCCGCTGCGCTTTCCCGCCTGGGCCGTACTGCTGTTCTGGTTCGCGCTCCAGTGGCTGGCGACGGGGACGGACGCCGGGCGCCCCGGGGTCGCCTATCTGGCCCACGTCGTGGGGTTCGCACTCGGATTCGGCTACGCCTGGGGCCTTCGCACACCTGCGGCTAGAGTGAAGGACGCAGCCAGGTCCACCGAAGGAGACAAACCGACGTGATCACTTCGATCGTGCTCATCAAGACCGACGTGGACCGGATCCCCGAGATCGCCGAGAGCATCGCCGCCATCGAGGGCGTGAGCGAGGTCTACTCGGTCACCGGTGGCGCCGATCTGATCGCGATGGTGCGAGTGGCCCGGCACGACGACCTCGCGGACCTCATCCCGGGCCGGATCAGCAAGGTGCCGGGCGTGGCCTCGACGGAGACCCACATCGCCTTCCGCACCTACTCCCAGCACGACCTGGAAGCGGCCTTCGCGATCGGTCTCGACAACTAACAGGCCCCGAAGGGGCGCGGGGAACTGCGCGACCAGCCCAAACCGGCCCGCAGCCGAAAATCTACGCGGCACCGTCGCCGACAAGCTCCCGCACAGCCCCCACGAACCGCTCCACATGCTCGTCGGGCGTCCCCGCCCCGAAGCTCACCCGAACGGCATTGAGGGACTGTCCCTCGTCGGCCGCCCCGCAGTCGCCGGGCGCGTCCCGGTCGCCACCCAAAAGCGTCCGCACCAGCGGATGCGCGCAGAACAGCCCGTCGCGGACCCCGATGCCGTACTCGGCGGAGAGCGCCGCCGCGAAGCGGGAGCTGTTCCAGCCGTCCACGACGAAGGAGAGGACGCCCACCCGCGGCGCGTCCGGGCCGAACAGCGACAGCACCCGGACCCCCGGGACGTCCGCCAGCCCGGCCCGCACCCGCGCGATCAGCTCCCGCTCCCGCTCCACCAGCCGGTCGAAGCCCGCTTCCTGGAGCGCCTTGCAGGCGGCGGCGATGGCGTAGGCGCCGATGACGTTGGGCGAGCCCGCCTCGTGCCGGGCCACGGTGTCGTGCCACTCGACGTCGACCCCGCCCTCGGCGTTGCGGGCCACGCTGCGGCTGGCGCCGCCGCCCGCCAGATACGGCTCGGCCTCCCGCAGCCAGTCCGCGCGCCCCGCGAGTACGCCCGCGCCGAACGGCGCGTACAGCTTGTGCCCGGAGAAGGCGACCCAGTCGACGTCCCACCCGGCGACGTCCACGGGGTGGTGCGGCGCCAACTGGGCGGCGTCCAGCACGATGCGCGCGCCGTGCGCGTGCGCGGCCGCCGCCAGCTCCTTCACGGGCCACAGCTCACCGGTCACGTTCGACGCGCCGGTCACGCACACCAGCGCCGGGCCGTAAGGCTCCCGGTCGGCCAGCGCCCGCTCCAGCGTCTCGACGGCCTCCCCCGGCGAACGGGGGGCGTCGAGATAGGTGACCTCGGCACCGCGCCAGGGCAGCAGGGCGGCGTGGTGCTCGGTCTCGAAGACGAACACCCGGCAGCCGGCGGGCAGTACGGACGCCAGGAGGTTCAGCGAGTCCGTGGTGGAGCGGGTGAAGACCACCTGGTCGCCCTCGCGGCAGCCGAGGAAGGAGGCGACGGTGGCCCGGCAGCCCTCGAACAGATCGGTCGACAGCTGCGAGAGGTACCCGGCGCCCCGGTGCACGCTGCCGTAGTACGGCGCGTAGGCGGCGACGTCGTCCCACACGCGCTGCAACGCCGGTGCGCTGGCGGCGTAGTCGAGCGCCGCGTAGGTCACCTCGCCCCCGGTGGCGAGCGGGACACGGACGTCACGACCGAGGACGGGCAGCGGCTCGGCGATGGTGGAAACAGGGGCAACAGGGCATACGGACATGGCGAATTCTCCCGGCAGGGGTGATGGATGGAGGCGTACCGGAGAAGGGGCCGGAACGGCCCTAGAGCATTCGCTGCAACACGGAAGGGTCTCCCTCGACAACCAGGATCCCTGGCGAGGGATCCGCGCTTGCCGCAGACGTCGCTGCCCGCGGCCTGGTCATCACCCGGGGCACCCCGCCACGGAAGGAGGGTTGCCGGACAGCAAGCCGGGGCCGAAACGCTGTCACTCGTGACCTGCGCAGCATCATGCCACAGGATCTTGAATGCGCAAGGGCGCGGTCCGCATCGCGGACCGCGCCCTTGCCGGAAGGCCTACGCGTTGCTGGCCGTCACCCACTTCTCCAGCACCCGCCGGGCCGCGCCCGAGTCGATGGACTCGGCGGCCCGCCCCATCCCGGCCCGGATCCGCTCCGTGAGCGGCGCGTCCGTCGGCGTCAGGGCGGCCAGCGCGGCGGCGGAGTTGAGCAGCACCGCGTCCCGGACGGGGCCGGTCTCGCCGGCGAGCAGCCGGCGGGCCACGTCCGCGTTGTACGAGGCATCGGCGCCCCGCAGCGCCTCGATGGGCACCAGGTCGACGCCGACGTCCCGGGGGTCGAAGGACTCCTCCCGCACCCGGCCGTCCCCCACGATCCACACCCGCGAGGTGGCCGTCGTGGTGAGCTCGTCGAGCCCGTCGTCACCGCGGAAGACCAGCGCCGAGGAGCCGCGCTCGGCCAGCACCCCGGCCAGGATCGGCGCCATCCGGGCGTCCGCGACCCCGGTCGCCTGGGCCTTCACCCGCGCGGGGTTGGTCAGCGGGCCCAGCACGTTGAACGTGGTGCGGATGCCCAGCTCCCGGCGGGCGGGGGCCACGTAGCGCAGGGCGGGGTGGAACTTCACGGCGAAGCAGAAGGTGATGCCGGCCTCCTCGGCCACCTCCACCACCCGGCGCGGGGTCAGCTCCAGATTGACCCCGAGCTTCTCCAGGACGTCCGAGGCGCCGCTCGCGGAGGACGCGGCGCGGTTGCCGTGCTTGACGACCTTCGCCCCGGCGCCCGCGACGACGATCGAGGACATGGTGGAGATGTTGACGGTCTTGGCGCCGTCGCCACCGGTGCCCACGATGTCGACGCTGGGGCCGGGCACCTCGATGAGATTGGCGTGCCGGTACATCGCCCGGACCAGGCCGGAGATCTCGGCGACCGTCTCGCCCTTGGCGCGCAGGGCGACCGCGAAGCCCGCGATCTGGGCGTCGGTGGCCTCCCCGCGCATGATCCGGTCCATGGCCCAGGCCGTGTCGTCGGCGCCGAGGTCCACTCCGCTCAGCAGGGCGTCCAGGAGGCCCGGCCAGGTGTGTGCCACCGAGCGCTCGCCGCCTGCGGGGGTCACGTTCATGGTCCACACTCCTGGTGGTCGGTCCCTGGTGGGGCCGTCGGGGGCCCGTTACGCGGTCCAGCCTATCCACGTCCGGGAACGGCGAAGAGCCCCGTCCAGTACTGGACGGGGCTCTTGCCGTGGCGATCAGTGATCAGCTGGGGGGGGGATCAGTGGTGGCCGTGGCCGCTCGTGATCTCCCGGTACTCCTCCGCGGTGGCCTTGGGGATGTGGGTCCCCTCGCCGTAGAAGCCCTTCGAGAGCTTCACGCGGAGCTTCTGGCCGGCCCCGAGCTTGCGGGCCACGCCGTTCTCGTCGACCTCGGGCTCCAGCTCGAGCGGCTTGGGCTGCTCGTGGGCCGTGAGGGTGTGCATCTGCTCCTGCGAGAGCGGCTCGTGGACCTCGACGAACTCACCGTGCGGCAGGCGCTTGATGATGCCCGACTCGCGGCCGTGCAGCACCTTCTCCTTGTCGCGGCGCTGGAGACCCATGCAGATCCGGCGCGTGGCGATGAAGGCGACGACCGGGCCGACGAAGAACGCGATCCGGACGAACCAGGTGATGGCGTTGATCGACAGGTGGAAGTGGGTGGCCCACAGGTCGTTTCCACCACCGACGAGCAGCACCAGGTACCAGGTCAGCCAGGCGACACCGAACGCGGTGCGCGTCGGGGCGTTGCGCGGGCGGTCCAGCAGGTGGTGCTCACGCTTGTCGCCGGTGACCCAGGACTCGATGAACGGGTAGACGGCGATGGCGGCCAGCACCAGCGGGAAGATCATCAGCGGGATGAACACGCCCAGGACGAGCGTGTGGCCCCACAGGTTGATCTCCCAGCCCGGCATCACACGGATGAGGCCCTCGGAGAAGCCCATGTACCAGTCGGGCTGGGCGCCGGTGGACACCTGGTCCGGGCGGTACGGGCCCATGGCCCAGATCGGGTTGATCGACGCGAGGCCGGCGACGGCCGCGATCACACCGAAGACCAGGAAGAAGAAGCCTCCGGCCTTGGCCATGTAGACCGGCAGCAGCGGCATGCCGACCACGTTGTTGTTCGTCCGGCCGGGGCCGGGGAACTGCGTGTGCTTGTGGTAGAAGACCAGGATCAGGTGCGCCACCAGCAGGCCGAGCATGATGCCCGGCAGCAGCAGCACGTGGATCGAGAAGAACCGCGGCACGAAGTCCGAGCCGGGGAACTCGCCCCCGAACAGGAACATCGAGACGTAGGTGCCCACGATCGGGATGGAGAGGATCGCGCCCTCCATGAACCGGACACCGGTACCCGAGAGCAGGTCGTCCGGCAGGGAGTAACCGGTGAAACCGGTGAACATGCCGAGGACCAGCAGCAGGAAGCCGAAGACCCAGTTGACCTCACGCGGCTTGCGGAACGCGCCGGTGAAGAAGACGCGCATCATGTGCACGAGCATGGCCGCGACGAAGATGAGCGCCGCCCAGTGGTGGATCTGCCGGATGAGCAGACCACCGCGGACGTCGAAGCTGATGTCCATGGTCGACTTGAACGCCTCGGACATCCGCATGCCCTGCATGGGGACGTACGAGCCGTGGTAGACGACCTCGTTCATGCTCGGGTGGAAGAACAGCGTCAGATACACACCCGTGAGGATGATGATGATGAAGCTGTAGAGGCAGACCTCGCCCAGCATGAAGGACCAGTGGTCCGGGAAGATCTTCCGCATGTTGACCTTGGCCAGGCTGTAGATGCCCAGTCGGCCGTCGGCCCAGTCGGCGACCCGCTCGCCCGCGGGTGCCTTGCGGCGGTTGTCAGTGGTGGCAGTACTCATCCGCGCTCCCAGTACGCAGGACCGACGGGCTCGGAGAAGTCGCCCATGGCCTCAAGGTAGCCCTTGTCATTGACCTTGATCCGCAGCTGCGGAAGGGCGTGGCCGGCCGGGCCGAAGATCACTCGACCGCCGTCGGCGAGGTCGAAGGTCGACTGGTGGCACGGGCACAGCACGTGGTGCGTCTGCTGCTCGTAGAGGCTGATCGGGCAGCCGACGTGGGTGCAGATCTTGGAGTACGCGACGATGCCGTCGGCGGACCAGTCCAGGGACTTCTTGTCCTTGATGTTCTCCGGGCGGAGCCGGACGATCATCAGGGCGGCCTTGGCGATCTCCTTCTGGAAGTCGTGGTCCTCCTCGGACATGCCCTCGGGCATGGCGAAGGTGAGGGAGCCGACCTGGACGTCCTCCGGGCGCAGCGGCTGCAGCGTGTTCTGGTTGATGAGCATCTTGCCCTCGGACCAGGCGGTCTTGCGCAGCTTGGTGCCGGGCAGCGGACCGAGGTCGCGGAGCAGCATCACACCGGAGAGCGGCACCAGGGCCAGCGCGCCGAACATGGTGTTGCGCAGCAGCTTGCGGCGGCCGAAGGTCGACTCCTCCGCGCCCTGCTTGAAGTCGGCCAGCACCTTGGCCTTGACCTCCGGGGAGGCCTCGATCGGGTGCCGGTCGTCCGCGGTCTCCACGTCGGACATCAGGGTGCGGGCCCAGTGGACCGCGCCCGCGCCGATGCAGAACAGCGCCACGCCGAGGGTCAGGCCCAGCGAGAAGTTCAGGGCGCTGATGTGACCGATCGGGAAGACGTAGATGCTCTTGTCGACCGGGAGGGACACATAGGCGGCGATGAAGCCGACCGTGGCCAGCATGGACAGGGTGAACAGGAACGCGACCACGCGCTCGGAGCGCTGGGCGGCCCGCTCGTCGATGTCCTGCTTGCGGTGCTCGTGCGGCGGCAGCCCCGGGTCGGCGAACGGGTCGTCGGCGGTGGCTACGGCACCGTGCGCGGCGCCCTGCGCGGCGGGCAGGGTCTCTTCAGGAATGTCTTGGCTACTCATGACTTCTTGGCCTTAGCGGTGTGGGCCGCGACCCAGATGGCGACGGCGATCATGGCGCCGAGACCGAAGATCCACGCGAACAGACCCTCGCTGACCGGGCCGAGCCCGCCCAGCTCAAGGCCGCCCGGGCTCTTGGTCTTGTCGCTGTTGACCGTGTCGAGGTACGCGATGATGTCCTTCTTGTTCTTCTCCGACATCGTGGTGTCGGGGAAGGAAGGCATGTTCTGCGGGCCCGTCTGCATGGCCTCGTAGATGTGCTTCGGGTTGACGCCCTCGAGCGAGGGGGCGTACTTGCCGTTCGAGAGCGCGCCGCCCTTGCCGGTGAAGTTGTGGCACTGGGCGCAGTTCGTGCGGAAGAGCTCGCCGCCCTTCGCGATGTCGGCGCCCTCCGGGCTGTACTGGCTCTTCGTCGGCTGGGCCGGGCCCGCGCCGAGGGAGGCGATGTACGCGGCCAGCTGGTCGATCTCCGCCTGGGAGTAGATCGCCTTCTTGCGGGGCGCCTGGGCGCCCTGCTGCTGGAGCGGCATACGGCCGGTGGCGACCTGGAAGTCGACGGCGGCGGCGCCCACGCCGACCAGGCTCGGCCCGTCGGTGGTGCCCTGACCGCCGGTGCCGTGGCAGCTTGCGCAGCCCACGGAGTAGAGCTTCTTGCCCTCCTCGATGGCGAGGGACTGGGCGCTGTCATCGGCCTTGGCCGTGTCGGCCGGCGCGAACGCGGCGTACAGCCCCCCAGTTACCGCCAGCGCGAAGAGTAGGACGACGACCGCCGCCAGCGGATGGCGTCGTCGTGCGGAGAGCTTTTTCACGGATTACCCCGGTGTCAGGATCTTCTGCGTCGATCTGGACTGTTGGTCCGGTGCGGGACAGGACCGATTACTTGATCAAGTAGATCGTGGCGAAGAGGCCGATCCACACCACGTCGACGAAGTGCCAGTAGTAGGACACGACGATGGCCGCCGTCGCCTGGTGGTGGGTGAACCTCTTGGCCGCGTACGTCCTGCCCAGGACCAGCAGGAAGGCGATGAGACCGCCCGTCACGTGCAGGCCGTGGAAGCCGGTCGTCAGGTAGAACACCGAGCCGTACGGGTCGGAGGAGAGGGAGAGGCCCTTCTCCTTGACCAGTTCGGTGTACTCGAACACCTGGCCGCCGATGAAGATGGCACCCATCACGAAGGTGATCATGAACCACAGGCGCAGCTTCTTCACGTCACCGCGCTCGGCGGCGAAGACGCCGAGCTGACAGGTGAGCGAGGAGAGCACCAGGATCGTGGTGTTGGTGGCCGAGAACGGAAGGTTCAGCGCGGACGCCATTTCCTTCCAGTGGTCGGGGCCGGTCACCGATCGCAGGGTGAAGTACATCGCGAAGAGGGCCGCGAAGAACATCAGCTCGGAACTCAGCCAGATGATGGTTCCGACGCTGGTGAGGTTCGGTCGATTGACCGACGGGTGCGCGTGCCCGGTATCTGTTGCTGTTGCTGTCGCCACGACCGACATTATGTCGGTCGCTTATCTCGCGCTCACCCCGGGGGGTGCCGTTCGGTGTGTCAAGACCGTATGCCCAGCTCGTATGGCCCATTGGGACGGTCCCCCAAAGGGAGGAAGCGGCACTTCGGGCGCCTGGCGGGGGCCGCCGGCCCCTCCTCCCGGGCGGTGTTCGCGGAGTAGCATCCGCGCACAACAGCCCTGCCTGCCCACGAGCATGGAGGAACGATGCGGACGACCGCCACGGTGCTGGTCTACAGCGACGACGCGAGCAAGCGGGAGCAGGTGCGGCTGGCCGCGGGGCGGCGGCCGGCCGCCGACGTGCCCGAGGTGCGGTACCTGGAGTGCGCGACCCTGCCCGCGGTGCTGCGGGCCCTGAAGGAGCACCGGGTGGACGTGTGCGTCCTGGACGGCGAGACGGCCCCCGCGGGCGGCATGGGGGTGTGCCGGCAGCTGAAGGACGAGGTGTTCCGCTGCCCGCCGGTGCTGCTGCTCATCGGCCGTCCGCAGGACGCCTGGCTGGCCACCTGGAGCCGGGCCGACGCGGCCATCACCCATCCGGTGGACCCGGTGGCCCTCGCGGACGCGCTGGCCGGGCTGCTGAGGCAGCGGCAGTCGGTGGACGCCTGACGGCCGCGGGCCGGCGCGGCGGGGGCGGCGGGGGCGGCGGGGTTAGAGCCGGGGGCGCAGCCGGGCCGTGTCGGCCGGGCTCGTGCCCTCCCGTTTCCCGGCGGTCAGGGCGCTGCCCTCGCGCCACTGCTTCCAGGGCATGTTCCAGTCGCCGAAGCCGTTGTCGAAGGGCGTCATGGTCGCCCCGGCGCTGCCCACGACCTTGACGATGTCGCCGACGCGCACGTTGTCGAAGAACCACTTGGCGTTGGCGGTGCTCATGCCCGTGCAGCCGTGGCTGACGTTGTCCGCCCCCTGCGATCCCTCGGACCAGGGGGCGGCGTGGACGTACTCGCCGCTCCAGGTGACCCGGGTGGCCCAGTAGACGGGCAGGTCGTAGGCGTCCGAACTGCCCTCGGAGATGCCGATGCTGGTGCCGCGCATCCGTACGAAGGCTTCCTGCCCCAGGATGACCTTGACCCCGTTGCGGGTGGCGTAGCCGGGCTTGCCGGTGGTCACGGGGATGGAGCGGACCTCCTGGCCGTTCTTGAGGACGGACATGTAGTGGGCGCTGGCGTCGGTGACGGCCTCCACCCGGTCGCCGGTGGTGAGCCGTACGCCCTTGACGGGGCCGCCGTAGAGGCCGCTGCCGACCTTGATGCCCTCCAGGGTGGCGCGCACGTCGATGGTGGCGTGGGCGGGCCAGTACTCCTGCGGGCGGTAGTGGAGGGTCTTGTTGTCCACCCAGTACCAGGAGCCCTGGACGGCGGGTTCGGACTCCACTTTGAGGGTGCGTTCGACGACGGCGCGCGCGGCCGGGTCCTGGACGGGCTCGCTGAGCTCGGCCGTGATGGGCTGCCCGACGCCGTAGGTGCCGCTCTGCGGGCCGAACGCGACCCGCAGGACCCGGTTGGCCCGGCTGGTCTCGAAATCCATCGTCCGGCGGCCCTGGGCGCCGTCCTCGTCCTCCGTGCTGACGCGCACGGTGTAGCGCACCCCGGCGGACAGGGCGCCGGTGCTGTGCCAGCGGGAGCCGTCGGGGTCCAGATCGCCCTTGACGCGCCGTCCCGAGGCGTCCGTGACCGTCACGTCCGTGATCCGGTCGCCGCCGTCGGTGCTCACCTCGATGGGTTTGCCGGGATCCGCCTTCTGGCCGTCCCCGGCGCCGCCGGCCAGGCCGACGTCCGTGGCGTCGTAGGGCTCGTCGGCCAGCGGGTTCGACGAGCCGCCGCACGCGGTGACCACCACCAGGGCCACGGAGGACAGCAGCAGGGTCCAGAAGGGCACCGTGCCGTGTCGGGGTGACTGACTCATGGTCACACCGTAGGAAGGATCGACGCGCGCGGCTTCCGGTGCGACTGCACACGGGTGAACAACGCGACGGGCCCCGCACACCATGAGGTGTGCGGGGCCCGTCGTGTGCTGCGCGGAACCTACTGGTTCTGGTTCTCGCCGCGGTAGAACTCGAACACCCAGCCGAAGAGGCCGATCAGGATGATCGGGGCCGAGAAGTACATGAGCCACCAGCCGAAGCAGATGCTCATGAAGGCGAGGGCGCCACCGACCGCCAGGGAGAGCGGCTGCCAGCTGTGCGGGGCGAAGAAGCCCAGCTCGCCGGCGTCGTCGGCGACGTCCGCCTCCTTGTTGTCCTGGGCACCCGCGTCCACCCGGCGCGCGGTGAACGCCAGGTAGTAGCCGACCATGATGCACAGGCCGAAGGACATGAAGAGCGCGGTCGTGCCGACCGTCTCCTTCGACCACACGCCATAGACGATCGCCATGGCGAGGATGAAGACGGAGAGCCAGATGAACATCTTGCCCTGGATCTTCACTTGCCGGCCTCCTTGCCACCCGCGAGGGCCTTCTCGGCCGCGAGGTTCTCTTCGAGCTCCAGGGCCGCGATCTCCGGGTGGTGGAGGTCGAACGCCGGGGATTCGGAGCGGATCCGCGGCAGCGTGAGGAAGTTGTGCCGCGGCGGCGGGCAGGAGGTCGCCCACTCCAGCGAGCGGCCGTAGCCCCACGGGTCGTCGACCTCGACCTTCTTGCCGTACTTGGCGGTCTTCCAGACGTTGTAGAAGAACGGCAGGATCGACAGGCCCAGCAGGAAGGAGCTGATGGTCGAGATGGTGTTCAGCGTGGTGAAGCCGTCGGAGGCGAGGTAGTCCGCGTAACGACGCGGCATGCCCTCGGCACCCAGCCAGTGCTGCACCAGGAACGTGCCGTGGAAGCCCACGAACAGCGTCCAGAAGGTGATCTTGCCCAGGCGCTCGTCCAGCATCTTGCCGGTGAACTTCGGCCACCAGAAGTGGAAGCCGGAGAACATCGCGAAGACCACGGTGCCGAAGATGACGTAGTGGAAGTGCGCGACGACGAAGTACGAGTCCGAGACGTGGAAGTCCATCGGCGGCGAGGCCAGGATGACGCCGGTCAGACCACCGAAGGTGAAGGTGATCAGGAAGCCGACGGCCCACAGCATCGGGGTCTCGAAGGACAGCGAGCCCTTCCACATGGTGCCGATCCAGTTGAAGAACTTCACACCGGTCGGGACCGCGATCAGGAAGGTCATGAAGGAGAAGAACGGCAGGAGCACGCCACCGGTGACATACATGTGGTGCGCCCACACGGTGACCGAAAGACCGGCGATGGAAATCGTCGCCGCGATCAGGCCCCAGTAACCGAACATCGGCTTCCGGGAGAACACCGGAATGACCTCGGAAATGATGCCGAAGAACGGCAGCGCGATGATGTACACCTCGGGGTGGCCGAAGAACCAGAAGAGGTGCTGCCAGAGCAGTGCTCCACCGTTTTCCGCACTGAATACTTGCGCCCCGAATTTACGGTCCGCCTCCAGGGCGAACAGCGCGGCGGCCAGCACCGGGAAGGCCAGCAGGACCAGCACACCGGTCAGCAGGACGTTCCAGGTGAAGATCGGCATGCGGAACATCGTCATGCCGGGCGCGCGCATGCAGATGATCGTGGTGATGAAGTTGACCGAACCGAGGATCGTGCCGAAGCCGGAGAAGGCCAGACCCATGATCCACATGTCGGCGCCGACACCCGGCGAACGGACCGCGTCCGACAGCGGGGAGTAGGCGAACCAGCCGAAGTCGGCGGCGCCCTGCGGGGTGAGGAAGCCACCCACCGCGATCAGCGAGCCGAACAGGTAGAGCCAGTAGGCGAACATGTTCAGCCGCGGGAACGCCACGTCGGGCGCGCCGATCTGCAGCGGCATGATCCAGTTCGCGAATCCGGCGAACAGCGGCGTCGCGAACATCAGCAGCATGATCGTGCCGTGCATCGTGAACGCCTGGTTGAACTGCTCGTTCGACATGATCTGCGTGCCGGGACGGGCCAGCTCGGCGCGCATGAGGAGCGCCATCAGGCCGCCGATGCAGAAGAACGCGAACGACGTGACCAGGTACATCGTGCCGATGGTCTTGTGGTCAGTGGTGGTGAGCCACTTGATCACCTGACTGCCGGGCTGCTTCTGGCGTACGGGCGGTGCTGCCGTGGCTGTTGCGGCGGCGGCACCCTGGGGTTCGTTGAGGATGCTCACTTGTTCTTGGTCTCCGCGTTCTTCGCGTGATCCGTCTGCGCGATGCCCGCCGGCTGGTAACCGGTCTGGCCCTTCGCCGCAAGCTCCTTCAGGTGCGCCTTGTATCGCTCAGGAGAGACGACCTTGACGTTGAAGAGCATCCGGGAGTGGTCCTGACCGCAGAGCTCGGCACACTTGCCCAGGAAGGTGCCCTCCTTGTTGGGGGTCACCGTGAAGCTGTTGGTGTGGCCGGGGATGACGTCCTGCTTCATCAGGAACGGCACCACCCAGAAGGAGTGGATGACGTCCCGCGAGGTGAGGACGAACTCGACCGTCTCGCCCTTCGGCAGCCACAGGGTCGGACCCGGGTTGCCGGTCTGCGGGTTGCGGTCACCGGGGACGCCGACCTCGTAGACACCCTCCGCTCCCTGCGGCGCCTTCTTCAGGAACCGGTCGGGAATGGCGTTGAGCTCCTTGTTCTCACGGAGCGGCTGCGCCGGGGTGGCCGTGTTGCCGTCGACGTTCTCGATGTAGTTGAACGCCCAGCTCCACTGGAAGCCGACCACGTTGACCACGTGCTGCGGCTTGTCAGGGTTGGTCAGCAGCTTGTTCTCGTCACGCGCGGTGAAGTAGAAGAGCACCGACACGATGATGATCGGGACCACGGTGTACAGCGCCTCGATGGGCATGTTGTACCGGGTCTGCGTGGGGATCTCCACCTTCGACTTGCTGCGCCGGTGGAAGATGACGCTCCAGATGATCAGGCCCCACACCAGGACACCGACCGCGAGAGCGGCGGCCCAGGAGCCCTGCCAGAGGGAGAGGATCCGCGGCGCCTCTTCCGTGACGGGCGTTGGCATGCCCAGGCGGGGGAAGTCCTTCGATGTGCAACCGGTGGCGGTCGCCAGGACAGCGCCCGCGGCCAGCGCCTGCAGCAGCTTCCGCCGCACCGGGCGCCGCGACGAGCGGTCGGAGCCGTTGGGACTCACGTAGCGCCTTCCCGAGAGTCTCGCCCGTGCGGCCGGCTGCGGCCGTCTCGCTGGTCGGTCGCCGGCCCGCTGCGGGCAGGGGTTTGGATGTTTATGCGGACCAAACCCTACTGGACGCTATTTGGGGTCGCGCGGGGAGGGTGGCCAACGCGCCGATCCGGTCCCCGAAGGGGTGGAATCCAGGGCTCCGGAGGCCATCTGGAGGACCGTCAGGAAGGGGCGTCCGCGCAGCCCAGAGCCCTGCGGGCGGCTTCGGCGACGACCCCGGCGACGGGCGGGCGGGAGCACCCCCGCGGCCGGCCCCCACCCGGGGTTAGCGTTCATATGTGCCCTACTTCGACGCCGCTTCCGCAGCCCCCCTCCACCCGGTCGCCCGCCAGGCGCTGCTCGCCGCCCTCGACGAGGGCTGGGCCGACCCCGCCCGCCTCTACCGCGAGGGCCGCCGCGCCCGGCTGCTGCTGGACGCCGCGCGCGAGGCCACGGCCGAGGCCGTCGGCTGCCGGCCCGACGAGCTCGCATTCACTCCTTCGGGTACCCGCGCCCTGCACGACGGCATTGCCGGCGCCCTCGCCGGACGCCGCCGGACCGGCCGCCATCTGGTGGTGTCGGCCGTGGAGCACTCCGCCGTCCTCCACTCGGGCGAGGCACTGGAGGCGGACGGCGGCGACCTCACCCGGGTCCCCGTGGACCGGGCCGGCCGCGTGGACCCCGCCGGCTACGCGGCGGCCCTGCGCCCGGACACCGCGCTCGCGGCCCTCCAGTCCGCCAACCACGAGGTGGGCACCGAGCAGCCGGTCGCCGAGGTCGCCGAGGTGTGCCGGGCGGCGGGGGTGCCGCTGCTGGTGGACGCGGCGCAGTCGCTCGGCTGGGGCCCGGTGGACCCGGGCTGGTCGCTGCTGGCCGCGAGCGCGCACAAGTGGGGCGGCCCGGCGGGGGTGGGCCTGCTGGCCGTGCGCAAGGGGGTGCGGTTCGCGGCGCGCGGACCGGTGGACGAGCGGGAGTCCGGCCGCGCCCCGGGCTTCCCCGACCTCCCGGCGATCGTCGCCGCGGCGGCCTCGCTGCGGGCCGTGCGGGCGGAGGCGGCGGAGGAGGCCGCGCGGCTGCGGGCCCTGGTGGACCGGGTGCGCGCCCGGGTGCCCGAGCTCGTACCCGACGTGGAGGTCGTCGGCGACCCGGTACGACGGCTGCCGCACCTGGTGACGTTCTCCTGCCTCTACGTCGACGGGGAGGCGCTGCTGCACGCGCTGGACCGCGAGGGCTTCTCGGTCTCGTCCGGCTCGTCCTGCACGTCCAGCACGCTGGAGCCAAGCCATGTGCTGCGGGCGATGGGGGTGCTGTCGGAGGGGAATGTGCGGGTTTCGCTGCCGCGGGGGGTTTCCTCGGAGGACGTGGAGGAGTTCCTCCGGGTCCTGCCCGGGGTCGTCCGGGAGGTACGGGAGCACTTGGGTGCCCCCACGGGGGCGGCGCCCGCTCCCGTGGGAGCGGAGGAGGACCTCGTCGTCGACTCGCTCGGGAAGCGGTGTCCGATTCCCGTCATCGAGCTGGCGAAGGTCATCGGGGATGTGCCCGTGGGCGGGCTCGTGACCGTGCTGTCCGATGACGAGGCGGCGCGGCTCGACATTCCCGCGTGGTGCGGGATGCGGGGGCACGAGTACGTGGGCGAAAGCCCGGCGGAGCGCGGGGTCGCCTATCGCGTGCGGCGCCGCTCGTAGCCGCCGCTACCGCGGCGGTTTTCGCCCACCCGCCCGCCCGATTGCCCACCCACGTCATGACGTTTCGGGGTGAACGGGCGGGTGGGTGGGCGAAACGGGGGTGTGGGGGCGGAGCCCCCACAGGGGAGGGTCAGGCCAGGTGGGACTGGACTTCGGCGGCCGCCTCGTGCCCGTACGCCTTCGCGAACCGCTCCATGAAGTGCCCGCGCCGCAGCTCGTACTCCTGCGTGCCCAGCGTCTCGATGACGAGCGTCGCGAGCATGCAGCCCAGCTGGGCCGCGCGCTCCAGCGACAGCTCCCAGGTGACGCCCGCGAGGAAGCCCGCGCGGAAGGCGTCGCCCACGCCGGTCGGGTCGACCTTGGCCTCCTCCTGGGCGGGGCCGACCTCGATGGCCGGCTCGCCGAGGCGCTCGATGCGCACGCCCTGGGCGCCCAGCGTGGTGACGCGGGTGCCGACCTTGGCCAGGATCTCCTCGCCCGTCCAGCCCGTCTTGGACTCGATGAGCGCCTTCTCGTACTCGTTGGTGAAGAGGTAGGCCGCGCCGTCGATCAGCACCCGGATGTCGTCGCCGTCGAGGCGGGCGAGCTGCTGGGAGGGGTCGGCCGCGAAGGGGATGGCGCGGGCGCGGCACTCCTCGGTGTGGCGCAGCATCGCCTCGGGGTCGTCCGCGCCGATCAGGACCAGGTCCAGGCCGCCGACGCGGTCGGCGACGGGCTGGAGCTCGATCTGGCGGGCCTCGCTCATCGCACCGGTGTAGAAGGACGCGATCTGGTTGTGGTCGGTGTCCGTGGTGCACACGAAACGGGCGGTGTGGAGGACCTCGGAGATGTGCACGGAGGAGGTGTCGACGCCGTGGCGGTCGAGCCAGGCGCGGTAGTCCGCGAAGTCCGCTCCGGCGGCACCCACCAGGACCGGCTTCAGACCGAGCAGACCCATGCCGAAGCAGATGTTCGGGCCCACGCCGCCGCGCCGGACGTCGAGCTCGTCGACGAGGAAGGAGAGGGAGACCGTGTGCAGCTGGTCCGCCACGAGCTGATCGGCGAAACGGCCGGGGAAGGTCATCAGGTGGTCGGTGGCGATGGAGCCGGTGACAGCGATACGCACGACGGGTCTGCTCCCTGGGGGCGGTAACGGCGGGTGACAAAGAACGACGGCTCTCCGGCACAGCCGCAGAGCCACACCACGCTACCGGGTCCCGGGCGGATGACCAGGTCCGCTTCCCGCCACTCAAGACGTAAATCTACCTAATAGTAGGTCTTTCATCTCGGGCTCTCCCGTGCGTACGGTGCGGATATGCCGAAGACTGTGAAGGACGTCACTCCGCACGTCTCCGCACCCGACCCGGAGTCACTGGCCGAGCTGCGCGAGGACTGCGCCCGGATGGCACGCGACTGGACCGTTCCCCCCGCCTCCCGGGAGACCCGGCGGGTGGGGAGGACACCGATCTCGCTCATCCACGGGGTCTCCGTACCCGCCAAGTCGGCCCGGCTGCTGGACGGAATGTCCGAGTACGGCGACTGAACCACCCGCCGGGGCCACTCCCGGTGGAACCGCTCGCTCCTGCGCTCCGTCCAAGCGGCGTCCCCCTCCAGGGGGATGCGGCTGTACATCACTTTGAGCGGAGCGAAGGAGCGATGCGGTGAGCACCGAGGGCGGCGGTCCGGGCGGCAGCCCCGGGAATCGGCGGCGCAGGCACTCGCCGCTGGCGGTGGCGTCGGTGGCGGCGGCGGTGCTGCTGGCGGGCGGAGGAGGCGCGTACTGGGCGACGACGGCGTCGGGCGGTGGCGGTGGCGCCCCGCCCCGGGCGACCGACGCCGGAGGCACTCCCCCGCCGCTCGCGCTGGACGGCTACGGCCGTACGAGCGGTTCCGGCGGCCCGTCCCAGGGCATCGCGGTCGGCGAGCCGGACCCCCATGGGGCGCGCTACCGGGCGGAGGGGAAGCTGCCCGACGGGCCGCGGACCGGCGCCGTGCGCGTCGCCGATCACGAGGTGACCGCGGAGCAGGTGGCGGAGCTCGCCAAGGCCCTCGGGGTCACGGGCACGCCCCGGCTGGTCCAGGACACCTGGACGGTCGGCGGCTCCCCCGACGCGGCGGGCCCAACGCTCCAGGTGGGCCGGAAGGGGCCGGGCGACTGGGCGTACTCGCGCTACGGCGTGCCGGGCGGGACGCACTGCGAGCACCCGCCGGGCGCGGGCCCGAAGAAGGCCACGGACTCCCCGGCCTGCCCGTCCTTCCGGGACGGCGCCCCGTCCCTCCCCCCGGACCCGGCGGCCTCACAGCCGGTGCCGGAGGACAGGGCGAGGAGCGTGGCCGCGCCCGTGCTCAAGGCCCTGGGCCTGGACGGCGCGAGGACGGACGCCCGCAAGACGTACGGGGCCGTACGGGTCGTCACCGCCGACCCGGTGGTGGACTCCCTGCCCACCTACGGCTGGCCGACCAGCCTGCGGGTCGGGGCCGACGCGCAACTGGTCGGCGGCAGCGGACGGTTGCTGATCCCCGCGAAGGGCACGAGCTATCCGCTGGTGACCGCCGCCCAGGCGCTGGACGAGCTCAACAAGGGCCGGGCGCCGGGCACTCCGGCCATCGGCGGCTGTGCGACGCCGGTGCCGTACAAGGACGACGCCCCGGCGCCCTGCGAGGGGAAGCCGGCCGGTCCCGCGACGGTCGCCGTGCGCGGCGCGGTGGCGGGGCTGTCCGCGCAGTACGTCGGCGGGCGCCCGGCGCTGGTGCCCTCGTGGCTGTTCACGGCCGATCTGCCGGGCGGCGGCAAGGGGGACACCATCACGATCGCCCAGCCGTCCGTGGACCCGAGGTTCATCGCCCGGCAGAGCGCTCCCCCGCCGGGTAGCCCGGCCGGGACGCCGGGGTCCGGCCCGGCGAAGTCCGGGGTGATGCGCGTGGAGTCGTACACCGCGACCGACGGCGGCAGGAAGCTGACCCTGCACTTCTGGGGCGGGGTGTGCAGCGACTACACGGCGGCGAAGGAGGAGTCCGGGGCGGCGGTGACGGTGAAGGTCACGGGCACGGAGAAGGAGCCGGGCCGGTACTGCGTGATGATGCTCAAGCGCTTCGACACGACGGTGTCCCTGGACCGGCCGCTGGACGACCGCAAGGTCGTTGACCTGGGGACGGGCGGGACCGTGCGCGAGCAGCAGCAGAAGTGACGTAGCGCGGGAACGGCGAAGGGCGGCACCCCCACCGGGGGGTGCCGCCCTTCGCTGCGGTGCTTAGCTGAAGGAGTCGCCGCAGGCGCAGGAGCCGGTGGCGTTGGGGTTGTCGATCGTGAAGCCCTGCTTCTCGATGGTGTCGACGAAGTCGATGGAGGCGCCGCCCAGGTACGGGGCGCTCATGCGGTCGGTGACGACCTTCACACCGTCGAAGTCCTTGACGACGTCGCCGTCGAGCGAGCGCTCGTCGAAGAAGAGCTGGTAGCGCAGACCGGAGCAGCCGCCCGGCTGAACGGCGACGCGCAGGGCGAGGTCGTCGCGGCCCTCCTGCTCCAGCAGGGTCTTGACCTTCGCGGCAGCGGCGTCGGACAGGAGAATGCCGTCGCTCACCGTGGTCTTCTCGTCCTGAACGGACATCTGCTTCACTCCCGGGTCGTTCGGTACGGGTGCGGACTGCTTGCTCTCGCCAGCAACCGCCGAGATCCCGGATTCATTCCGGGCGTGGACTGTGATGTCCGCCTTTCATGCTCGCACACCGGTCGCCCGAACGGGAATGCGTCACATCGACGCGATGGCCATCGTCAAAGTGACGTGAACGGGTTATGATAGATAGCGTCAAATTGACGACAAGGCTCGGCGGGAGGTCCGCCCGCGCCGTCCGCAGAACAGAAAGGGTGCGTGTCGTGACCACCGCCCAGCCCTTGGATGTCCAGCCCACTCCCCTCGCCCTCCTGCTGCTCGGGCGGGAGTCCGACCCGCGGAGCGAGCGCGGTGTGGAGTGCCCCGGCGACCTGCCGGCGCCGTCCGACCCGGACCTGGTGGAGCGCGCCCGCGCGGCCAAGGCGAAGCTCGGGGACAAGGTCTTCGTCCTCGGCCACCACTACCAGCGCGACGAGGTCATCGAGTTCGCGGACGTCACCGGCGACTCCTTCAAGCTCGCGCGCGACGCGGCCGCCCGGCCCGACGCCGAGTACATCGTCTTCTGCGGTGTGCACTTCATGGCCGAGTCCGCGGACATCCTCACCACCGACGCCCAGCAGGTCGTCCTGCCGGACCTGGCCGCGGGCTGCTCGATGGCCGACATGGCCACCGCCGAGCAGGTCGCCGAGTGCTGGGACGTGCTGACCGAGGCCGGCATAGCCGATGTGACCGTCCCGGTCTCGTATATGAACTCCTCCGCCGACATCAAGGCCTTCACGGGCGAGCACGGCGGCCTCATCTGCACCTCCTCCAACGCCCAGCGCGCCCTGACCTGGGCCTTCGAGCAGGGCGAGAAGGTCCTCTTCCTGCCCGACCAGCACCTGGGCCGCAACACCGCCGTCCGCGACATGGGCATGTCGCTGGAGGACTGCGTCGTCTACAACCCGCACCGCCCGAACGGCGGTCTGACCGCCGAGCAGCTGCGCGCCGCGAAGATGATCCTGTGGCGCGGGCACTGCTCGGTGCACGGCCGTTTCTCCCTCGACTCGGTCAACGACGTGCGCGAGCGCATCCCGGGCGTCAATGTGCTGGTGCACCCCGAGTGCAAGCACGAGGTCGTGGCCGCCGCCGACTACGTCGGCTCGACGGAGTACATCATCAAGACGCTGGAGGCGGCCCCGGCCGGCTCCAAGTGGGCCATCGGCACCGAGCTGAACCTGGTCCGCCGCCTGGCGAACCGTTTCGCCAGTGAGGGCAAGGAGATCGTCTTCCTCGACAAGACGGTCTGCTTCTGCTCGACCATGAACCGGATCGATCTGCCGCACCTGGTGTGGGCCCTGGAGTCCCTCGCCGAGGGCAAGCTCGTCAACCGCATCCAGGTCGACCCCGAGGTCGCCCGCTACTCGAAGCTGGCGCTGGAGCGGATGCTGGCGCTGCCGTAACCGAGGCCGGTGCCACGACGGCGGCCCCGCACCGGACGACGGTGCGGGGCCGCTGTCGCTATCCCCGCAGGGGCAGCGCCTGCCCCGAGACCACCAGCAGCACGTGCTCGCACTCGTCGCCGACCGCCGCGTTGAGCCGGCCGAGCTCGTCGCGGAAGCGCCGCCCCGACGCCGTCGCCGGCACCACGCCCGAACCCACCTCATTGCTGACCAGCACCACCGTCCGCCGGGTGGCCCGTATCGCGGCGACCAGCTCCGCCATCCGCTCGGCCAGGGCCTCCGCGCCGCCGTTCGCCCACTTCTCGTCGTCCCACGCGCCGACGGAGTCCATCGCGTCGGTCAGCCACAGCGCCAGGCAGTCGATCAGCATCGGGGGGCCGTCGGCGGCCAGCAGCGGCACGAGATCGCAGGTCTCGGCCGTGCGCCAGGAGCCCGGCCGGCGCTCGCGGTGGTGGGCGACGCGCGCCGCCCAGTCCCGGTCGTCCTCGCGGGTGCCGCTCGTGGCCACGTAGAGCACCTCCGGGAAGGACTCCAGCCGCCGCTCGGCCTCCACGGACTTGCCCGACCGGGCGCCGCCCACGACGAGCGTCCGCCGGGGCAGGTCCGGTACGGCGTGGTAGTCGCCGACGACGAGCGTGGTGCCGTCCGGCACCGTGCGCGCCCCCGCCGCCGCCAGCCGGCGGTGGAGCTCCCGGCCGGGCGGCACGTCGTGGTCCAGGTGGACGCCGATGACATCGGTCGTCGAGCCCGCCGCGCCCGTCTCCCGCAGCCGGGCCAGCGCGTCGGGCCGCCCGAGCACGTCGAGCAGCACCATCCCGTACGGGCCCGGCCGCGGGGCCTGCGACAGCCCGGCCGGCGCGGCGCCCGGCGGCAGGTAGAGCAGCCGCTCGCCGTCCGGCGCCGTCACCTCGTACCCCGTGCCCGGCGCGTCCAGCGCCATGGCCCGCACCCGGTGCCCGCTGATCACCGACAGCTCGCGCCCGTCCGGCACCCGCACCGGCGCGGGCAGCCCCGCCGGGAACTCCACGGCCGGGCCGTCGTGCGGGTGGGAGAGCAGCACCTGGCGCACCCCGGCGATCGACCGCCCCGCGCGGGCGGCGGCGAAGGCGGGCCCGGGGGTGAGGTCCAGCAGCAGCGCGCCGTCGACGAGCAGGGACGTCGCGGCCCGCGCCTCGTCCCCCACGGCACAGGCGCAGGCGGCACAGGGACAGTCGGGGCGCGGCAGGCCCTCGGGGGCCCCGGTGCCGAGGAGAGTCAGTTCCACCCCCTGATCGTCTCGCGTCGACGGGCCCGGCGCGATCCACCACTACTCCGCGTGACCGGTGACCATTAGGCTGCGACCGCAGAGGTTCCCGATCCCCCAGGAGGCGGACATGGCGTGGACGTGGCGGTTCGAGAAGGCCGACGGGACGGAGACGGTGCCGGCGGTGGAGCCGGAGGAGTTCACGACGCAGGGGGACGCGGAGTCCTGGATCGGCGAGGAGTGGCGCGCCCTGCTGGACGGCGGCGTGGACCAGGTGCGGCTCTTCGAGGACGACACGGAGATCTACGCGGCGCCGATGAGCCTCCACGAGGCGGCGGACGCGGGCTGACGATTTTCGGGGCTCCGCCCCGGGCCCCGGTCCTCAAACGCCGGACGGGCTGACAAAGTCAGCCCGTCTGGGGGCACCTCCCAGCGGTAGCTGGGGGAGTTTGAGGACACCGCGCGTCAGCCGCCGCGCACTCCGCACACGTGCAGCAGCGCCGCCACCGCCCGGTACGGGTCCGTGCGCCCGGCCCGTTCCTCCGCGGCCAGCAGTCGTTCCAGGCCCTCCCCGGCAGGGGGCGTCGCCCCGTCCTCCGCCAGGTCGGAGAAGACCCGCACCCCGTACCACGCCCGCAGCGGCGTCCCGATCCCCGCCAGCGTCGCCGCCAGCGTCTCCCGGCGGTCCGCGCGGACCTCGAGGCCGAGGCGGTTGGTGTAGGCGGGCGAGTCGAACGCCGCCAGCGCGGTGGCGAAGTCACCGGACAGCCCCGGCCGCATCGCCAGCGCGTCCGCGTTGCGGACGAGCAGGGAGAGCAGCCCGCCCGGGGCGAGCACCCGGGCCAGCCCCGCGAGCAGCGGGTCCGGCTCCGGTACGTACATCAGGACGCCGTGGCAGAGCACGACGTCGAAGGCGCCCGGCAGGAAGTGGGCGCCCGTGTCCCGGCCGTCGCCCTCGATCAGCCGCACCCGCTCCCGGATGCCCTGGGGCTCGTCCGCCAGCGCCGCGCGGACCGCGGCGATCATCTCGGGGTCCGGTTCCAGGCCGGTGACCTCATGGCCGGCACGGGCCAGGCGCAGCGCCTGGGTGCCCTGGCCGAGGCCCACGTCGAGGACGCGCAGCCGACGGCCGACCGGGAACCGGCCGGCTATCTGCTCGTCGATCTGGCGGGCGACCAGTTCCTGGCGAACGGTGTTCCGCAACCCCCCGAGCCCGCCGCACCATGCCGCGGCGCCGCCCCCGAAGCCCGATGTGAAGGCGCTCAGCGCTTCTCCCCGCGCTTGACCTTGGGCTTGGGCAGGCGCAGCCGGCGCATCTGGAGGGTGCGCATCAGGCCGTAGGGGACGGCTCCGCGCAGGTTCTCGTCGGGGAAGCGCTGCTTGAGGGCGCGCTTGAGGGTGATGCCCGTGATCACGGAGTTGAGGACGATCAGGAGGATCACCACCAGCCACGCGAGCAGGACGTACGCCTGGAAGGCACCTCGGTTGATCATGCTCAGTACGAGGATGAGCACGGCCAGCGGCAGGAAGAACTCCGCGACCGAGTAGCGCGCGTCGACGAAGTCGCGGACGTAGGAGCGGATCGGGCCCTTGTCACGGGCGGGCAGATAGCGCTCGTCACCGCTGGCCAGGGCCTCGCGCTGCTTGGCCATGTCCGCGCGGCGGGCCTCGCGGGTGCGCTTGGCGGCCTCCTTGCGGTTGGCCGGGGTCGCGGCCAGGGTGCGGCGCTGGGAGTTGGCCTCGCTGCGCTTGGGCGTGGGGCGGCCCTTGGGCGCCTGCGGGTCACGGGGCTGCTTGGGCTGGTCCGCGGTCACCTCGGGGGTCGCGGCCTGCGCTTTCGAACGGCTTCGGAACACGGGACCCAAGGGTACGGGCTTTCCGTGCCCGATCGCGGTCCGGCCGGGCACGATCCGGCAACGACCGGCGTGCGCCCCGGCGCCCGCGCCTCCCCTCCCCCGGGTTTTCCACTCCTCCTTGCGCGTGAGGCGGCCGGGTCCTGATCGTCCTGGAGGAGGAGCGCATCCGGGCCCGGACAGTGCGGTAATGGAAGCGGGGCCCGTACTGTGGGTTCTGAAAGATGTGCCGGAGCCTAAGCCCGAGCCAAGGTCGGTCAGAAGGGGGCGCGCGAGGCCCATGAGCGGTGTCATGAAGCGGATGGGGATGATCTTCCGCGCGAAGGCCAACAAGGCCCTGGACCGGGCCGAGGATCCGCGCGAGACCCTCGATTACTCGTACCAGAAGCAGCTGGAGCTGCTTCAGAAGGTGCGGCGCGGCGTCGCCGATGTGGCCACGTCCCGCAAACGCCTGGAGCTCCAGCTGAACCAGCTCCAGAGCCAGTCCGGGAAGCTGGAGGAGCAGGGCCGCAAGGCCCTGGCGCTCGGCCGGGAGGATCTGGCGCGTGAGGCGCTGACCCGCCGGGCCGCGCTTCAGCAGCAGGTCAGCGATCTGGAGACGCAGCACCGGACGCTCCAGGGCGAGGAGGAGAAGCTCACGCTCGCCTCCCAGCGCCTCCAGGCCAAGGTGGACGCCTTCCGGACGAAGAAGGAGACCATCAAGGCGACCTACACGGCCGCCCAGGCCCAGACCCGGATCGGCGAGGCGTTCTCCGGCATCTCCGAGGAGATGGGCGACGTCGGTCTGGCCATCCAGCGGGCCGAGGACAAGACCGCGCAGCTCCAGGCCCGCGCGGGCGCCATCGACGAGCTGCTGGCCTCGGGCGCGCTCGACGACCCGACCGGTATGGCCAAGGACGACATCACCGCCGAGCTGGACCGGCTCTCGAGCGGTTCGGACGTCGAGATCGAGCTCCAGCGGATGAAGGCCGAGCTGGCCGGCGGCAGCGCCGCCAAGCCGGCCATCGAGGGCGGGGCGCCGGGGCAGGAGCGGCAGGCCCAGCCCCAGGACCGGCCGCGCTTCGACAAGAGCTGAGCCGCGCCGAGCGGGAGCCGACCCGAGCAAGGGAGAGACCGTCATGATCGTACGGATCATGGGGGAGGGCCAGGTGAAGCTGGCCGACAGCCACTTCACCGAGCTCAACAGCCTGGACGACGAGCTGCTCGAGGAGATGGAGAGCGGTGACGAGGAGGGCTTCCGGCGCACGCTGGGGGCGCTGCTCGAAGCCGTGCGCCGGCTGGGCGTTCCACTGCCCGACGACGCGCTGGAGCCCTCCGAGCTGATCCTGCCCGCGCCCGACGCCTCGCTCGAAGAGGTCCGGCAGATGCTCAGCGACGACGGTCTGATCCCCGGCTGACGTTTCCCGGCCGGGCCCGCCGAAGCCCCGCCGGGCGGCGCGCCACCACGGCACTCCGGCATGCCTCCGCGCCCTCGTTCCCCCCCCCGGGAACGAGGGCGCGGCCGGTCTCCGTACCTCCGATGGGATCGCGATGAACTCCCTCGCCGCCACGGGCCTCGCCCGTACGCGCCGCTGGCTGAGCGGTCATCCGCTCGCCGCCGACACCCTCCTGTCCGGCCTCGTCTTATGCCTCGTCGTCGTGGGCGCGTTCCTGGCGCCGCGCGCCGAGCGGCATCCACCGGGCGCCCTCTTCCTGCTGCTGTCCGCCGCCGCCTGCGGCGCGCTGGTGTTCCGCCGCCGGGCGCCCCGTACGGTCCTCGGGGCGACGTGCGCGCTGACGGTCGTGGCCGTCGTGCTCACCCGTGGCGACGGGCCCCCGCGCACCACGATCGCCATGAGCGCCGCGGTCGCGCTCTACACGCTGGCCGTCCGCAGCGAGCGCCCCGCCGCGCTGCGGACCGTCGTCACCACCGTCACCGCGCTCACCGGCGTGGTGATGCTCCTGGGCGCCCCGCCCTGGTACGCCCAGGAGAACTTCGGCCTCATGGCGTGGACCGGGCTGGCGGGCGCGGCGGGGGACGCCGTGCGCAGCCGCCGGGCCTTCGTCGCGGCCATCGAGGAGCGGGCCGTACGGGCGGAGCGCACCCGGGAGGAGGAGGCCCGCCGCCGGGTGGCCGAGGAGCGGCTGCGCATCGCCCGTGAGCTCCACGACGTCGTCGCCCATCACATCGCGCTCGTCAACGTCCAGGCGGGCGTGGCCTCCCACATCATGGACAGCCGCCCCGAGCAGGCCAAAGAGGCCCTCGCGCACGTCCGGGAGGCGGGCCGCTCGGCCCTGGCCGAGCTCCGGGCGACCGTCGGCCTGCTGCGGCAGTACGGCGACCCGGCGGCCCCGACCGAGCCGGCGCCGGGCCTCGGCGACCTCGGGCGGCTCGTCGAGGGCTTCGTCCGGGTGGGCCTGTCCGTCGACGTCATGGCCGTCCCGGCGCCGCCCGGCGCGCCCGGCGGGGCCACGGGCCCGGCCGTCGGTGCCGTGGGCGCGGGCCCGGACGCGGCGGCGGCCGCCGTGGGGGCGCTGCCGGGGGCGGTCGACCTGACGGCCTATCGGGTGCTCCAGGAGGCGCTGACCAATGTGCACAAGCACGCGGGTCCCGGCGCGCGGGCCGAGGTCACGCTGCGCCGCGGCCCGTACGCCCTGGAGCTGACGGTGGTGGACGACGGCGGGAAGCGTCCCGGGGCCGTGGAACCCCCGGCCCAGCGCGGGCCGGAGGCGGGCGGGCACGGGCTGCTCGGCATGCGGGAGCGGGCCGTGGCGCTCGGCGGCAGCTGCGCGGCGGGCCCGCGCGGGCCGGGCACGCCGGGCTTCCGGGTGTGCGCGGTGCTGCCCCTGCCGGGCCCCGGCGCGCCCGCCCCTAGGGTGAGCGCATGAGCGATCCGATCACGGTTCTCCTGGCCGACGACCAGGCGCTGCTGCGCAGCGCGTTCCGGGTGCTGGTGGACTCCGAGCCGGACATGCGGGTGGTGGGCGAGGCCGCGGACGGCGAGCGGGCGGTGGAGCTCGCCCGTGCGCACACGCCCGACGTGGTCCTGATGGACATCCGGATGCCGGGCACGGACGGTCTGGCGGCGACCCGGGCGATCTGTTCCGACCCGGCGCTGGCGGCCGTGCGGGTGGTGATGCTGACGACGTTCGAGGTCGACGAGTACGTGGTGGAGTCGCTGCGCGCGGGCGCGTCCGGGTTCCTCGGCAAGGGCGCGGAGCCCGACGAGCTCCTGGCGGCGATCAGGATCGCGGCGGCGGGCGAGGCGCTGCTGTCGCCCGCCGCGACGAAGGGGCTGATCGCGACGTTCCTGGCGCAGGGCGGGGGCCCCGCCGCTCCCCCGGCGGAGCACGCCGAGCGGCTGGCGGCGCTCACCGGCCGCGAGCGGGAGGTGCTGACGCACGTGGCCGCGGGGCTGTCCAACGAGGAGATCGGGGGGCGGCTGGCGGTCAGCCCCCTGACGGTCAAGACGCACGTCAACCGGGCGATGTCCAAGCTCGGCGCGCGCGACCGGGCGCAGCTCGTGGTCGTCGCGTACGAGTCGGGGCTGGTGCGGCCGGGGGCGGGCTGACCTGCGCCGGGGCGGGCGGTGGCGGCCCCGTCGGGGCACCGCCCCAGTGGCGCCTGGAATAGGGCAAGTTGGACGGCACTGGCCAACTTGCACAGGAACGGTAGTGTGTCGCGGATGAGCGGTCTGAATCTGGATGAGTTCGCCACGCTGATCGAGCGCCCCGACTCCGCCGCCCGGCGCGACGCCGAGGCGCGGCGTGCGCGCCTGGGCCCTGGGCCCGGTGCGCTGGGGCGGCTGGACGAGCTGGGTGAGTGGCTCGCCGCCGCCCAGGGCGCGGCGCCGGTGAAGCCGGTCGAGCGGCCCAGGGTGCTGCTGTTCGCGGGCGACCACGAGGTCGCGTCCCTGGGTGTCTCGGGCGGGCCGAAGGGCGGGGCCGCCGAGCTCGTCCGGGCGACCCTCGACGGTACGAGCACCGTGGCGATCCTGGCGCGCCGTTTCGACGTGGGGCTGCGCGTGATCGACATGTCGGTGGACTGCGACCCGCAGGAGCTGCCCGAGGAGGTCACCCGGCACCGGGTGCGGCGCGGCTCGGGCCGGATCGACACCGAGGACGCGCTGAGTGCCGAGGAAGCCGAGCGGGCGTTCCGTACGGGCATGGCGCTGGCGGACGAGGAGGCCGACTCCGGCACCGACCTGGTCGTCCTGGGCGATCTGAGCGTGGGCGGCACCACGGCGGCGGGCGCCCTGATCGGGGCGTTGTGCGGCACGGACGCGTCCGTGGTCACCGGCCGGGGCGGCTTCGGCATCGACGACCTGGCCTGGATGCGCAAGTGCGCCGCGATCCGGGACGCGCTGCGCCGGGCCCGCCCGGTCCTGGGCGACCAGCTGGCGCTGCTGGCCACGACGGGCGGCGCGGACCTGGCCGCGATGACCGGGTTCCTGCTCCAGAGCGCGGTGCGCCGGACGCCGGTGATCCTCGACGGTGTGGTCTCGGCCGCGTGCGCGCTGGTGGGCCAGCGGGTGGCCTTCCGGGCGCCGGACTGGTGGCTGGCGGGCCAGACCGGCGGTGACCCGGCGCAGACGAAGGCGCTGGAGCGGATGGCGCTCAACCCTCTCCTCGACCAGGGCGTCAGTGTGGGCGAGGGGACAGGGGCGCTGCTCGCCCTGCCATTGGTGCAGGCGGCCGCGGCCCTGGCGGCGGAGCTTCCCGAGCGCTCCTGACGCCGGCCGCGACAGGCCGGCGGATCACGGTGAGCGCACGGAATTCCCCGCAGAAGGTGCCCCATATGCTCACTTTTCATGGGAGAAGTCCGCTTGACTCCGGATGAGGGCGTCCACAGCGACCGAGGCGCGGTCCGGCGGCGGCGAGCCGCCGGCTTCGCCGTCTGGTACCTGCGTGCCGTTACGTTCGTCAACCTGCTCAGCGCCGTCTGGGTGTCCTTCGGCGCCGACATCCGCAGGCACAACGTCGACGAGTTCTTCACGCCCTACCTGCTGACGGCGGGCTTCTCGTCGACGGTGGTGTCGCTGTTCATGGCGATCACCATGCGCCGGCGCAAGCGGGCGGCGTGGATCCTCAACCTGGTGCTGGCGGGGCTGCTCCTGCTGGTGCTGGCGTTCGTGATGTTCTTCCCGGAGTTCCGCCGGCACCCGCTGAACTGGTTCTCCCTGATCGTCACCGCCCTGTTCACGCTCTCCCTGCTGGTGGGCCGCCGGGAGTTCTACGCCAAGGGCGACCGCTCCAACCCCAAGCTGGCCGCCGCGGTCGCGGCGGTGGGCCTGCTGGTCGCCTCGCTGCTGGCGGCCGGACTGGTGACGATCACCAACGAGTCCACGGACGAGCAGCGCTCCACCTTCCTGGACCGCTGGCACTACGGCGTGATGCGGCTGATCTCCATCGCCGCCGACGACTCCCGCTACGCGGGCATCGCCACCCCCGGCTGGGTCGACGTCACCATCAACGTGATGAGCGCGGCCCTGGTGGTCGGCGTGGCCTTCGCGGCCTTCCGCTCCCGCCGCGCCGCCGACCCCCTCACCCCCGAGGACGAGTCGCGGCTGCGCGAGCTGCTGGGCCGGTGGGGCGACCGCGACTCCCTGGGCTACTTCGCGCTGCGCCGCGAGAAGAGCGTCATCTGGTCCCCCTCCGGCAAGGCGGCGGTGACCTACCGCGCCATCGGCGGGGTCTCGCTGGCCTCCGGCGACCCCATCGGCGACCCCGAGGCCTGGCCCGGCGCCATCGAGCCCTGGCTGGCCGAGGCCCGCGAGCACGGCTGGATCCCCGCCGTGATGGGCGCGAGCGAGGAGGGCGGCACGATCTACTCCCGGCACGGCCTGGACGCCCTGGAACTCGGCGACGAGGCGATCGTCGACACCGCCGAGTTCACCCTGGAGGGCCGGGCCATGCGCACCGTCCGCCAGGCGTACAACCGCGTCAAGCGCGCCGGATACACCGTCACCGTCCGGCGCCACGAGGACATCCCCGAGGAGGAGATGGCCACGCTGCTGCGCCGCGCCGACGACTGGCGCGACGGCGCGACCGAACGCGGCTTCTCCATGGCGCTGGGCCGCCTCGGCGACCCGGACGACGGGCGCTGCGTGATGCTGGAGTGCCACGACGGCGAGGGCGAGCTGCGCGCCGTGCTGAGCTTCGTGCCCTGGGGCCCCAAGGGCCTCTCCCTGGACCTGATGCGCCGTGACCGGGACTCCGAGAACGGCCTGATGGAGTTCATGGTCATCGAACTGCTCCAGCGGGCGAAGGAACTCGGCGTCACCCAGGTGTCGCTGAACTTCGCGATGTTCCGGTCCGTCTTCGAACGGGGCTCACGGCTCGGCGCCGGCCCGGTGCTGCGGATGTGGCGCTCGCTGCTGAGCTTTTTCTCCCGCTGGTGGCAGATCGAGTCGCTCTACCGAGCAAATGCGAAATACCGCCCCATCTGGGAGCCTCGTTTCATGCTGTTCGAGAAGAGCAGTGACCTGCTGCGGATCGGTGTGGCCGCCGCCCGGGCCGAGGGCTTCCTGGAGGCACCCGGCCTGCCCAAGTGGCTCAATCGCAAACACCTGGAGAGCCGGCGATGACCCGCGCGGCGCTGCTCCGCGCCGCGCGCACCGAATGGGGCCCGCTGTACGCGGCCGTACGGGGGACGTTCGCCCGTAAACGGCTCGCGGCCGTCCCCATGACGCTCACGGCCGTCGCCCTCACGGCGGTCTTCCAGGTGGTCCAGAACCAGTCCTGGGGCTACGGGCCCGTCCAGCGGCTCGGCTCCGTCCAGGCGGATCTGCCCTGGTGGGTCGCGCTGCTGCGCACTCCCCTGTCGCTGTTCGTGCCCGCGCTGGACCTCCCGGTGTGGGGGGCGCTGGCCCAGATCCTGATCGTCTTCGGCCTGGCCGAGGCGTGCCTGGGCAAATGGCGCACCCTGGCCGTCGCCTACACCGCCACCCTCGCGGGGACGATGTACGCCCGGCTGGGCGTCGACCTCGGCCCCGGCTCTCCGCTGGGGCTGCCGCCGGAGGCCGCCAAGGTCATCGACACCGGCCCCTCGGCGGCCGTCGTGGGCCTCGCGATCTACGTCTCCTGGCGCTACCGGGCCTGGTTCACCTGCGGTCTGGTGGTGGCGGCCATGATCGCCGAGGTGATCGTCAAGCCCAACCTCGCGGGCAAGGAGCACATCGCCGCCATGACGGCGATCCTGGCCGTGTGCGCCGTCGACGAGCTCCGCCGCCGGCGCAAGCCCCGCCGGGACGCCCACCGCGAGCGCGACCGGCGGCCCGGCACACCCCTCAGGGGCACGCTCAGCGATCCGGCGCGCCCGCCAGGAGGTCGTGAATCCTGATGCGCACGGCCGCCCAGCGCGCGTCGTGCCGGTAGGCCCGCACCCGGGCCCGGCGCCGGGCCCGGGGCCGCCGGCGGTAGAAGCGCCGGGCCCAGGGCGAGCCCGGCCGGGCCAGCCGCACCGCGCCCACGATCGCCACCAGCGGCACCACCGCCCCGATCAGGGCCAGCCGGGGCTTGCCCTTGGCCAGGGAGACCAGCGCCAGCAGAAAGTTGGCCAGGGTGTTGGTCACCACGATGGTGCGGTTCTGGAGCTCGTCGGGGGTCAGCTCGTTCACCCCGAACGGGGAGAAACCGGCGAGCACCAGCGCCACCAGAGCGGCCGTCAGCACCACGATCTCCACGCTCTTGCGGCCCTGCTCGGTCCAGTACACGTCGTCCAGGTGGAGGATCAGCGCGAACTCGTCCAGCACCAGCCCCGCGCCCATACCGAAGAGCACCGCCGCGACCGACGCCCCGAAGCCGTGCCGGCCCTCCGCGACCGCCGCGAAACCACCGACCACCATGAGCACCACACCCGGTACCACATGGTGGACGTGCAGCCCGCCCGGGCGGATATTGCGGAACGGGCCCCGGCCCGCCCGGATCAGCCGGGTGATGACCCGGGTCACCAGGAACGTCAGGACGAAGGCCCCGAGCGCCAGCAGCAGCGGCAGCTTGCCCGGCTCGACGATATTGCGTGCCAGCCAGTGACCCATCGGACTCTCCGCTCCCGCACCCGCCTTGACCAGGCCGTAAAGCAAAAATACTGCCGCCGGGCGCGGGATACCCTGCCCGCGATGACCGACACGACCTCCGCCCGCGCCACCGCCGGGGACGCCCTGCGCTTCGCCTTCGGCACCCTCACCGCCCTCCCCGTGCGCCTCACCCGCTGGGACCGCGCCGCCGCCCGCGGCGGCATGCTGGCGGCACCCCTGGCCGGGCTGGCCGTCGGCGGCTGCGCCGCCGCCACGGGCCTGGCGCTCCTGTGGCTGGGCGGCGGCCCGCTGCTCGCGGCCGTGGCCTCGGTCGCCGTCCCGGCGGCGCTCACCCGCGGACTGCACCTGGACGGGCTCGCGGACGTCGCCGACGGACTGGGCAGCGGCAAACCCGCCCCCGACGCCCTGCGGATCATGAAGCAGTCGGACATCGGCCCGTTCGGCGTCATCACCCTGCTGCTGGCCCTCCTCGGCCAGACCGCCGCCCTCGCCCGGGCGTACGAGGCCGGCCCGGCGCGCGGCGCCCTCGCGGCGGTGACGGCGGCCCTCGCGGCCCGCTGCGCCCTCACCCTCGCCTCCCGCGCGGGCGTACCGGCCGCGCGCCCGGAGGGGCTGGGCGCCGCCGTCGCGGGCGCCGTCCCCCGGACGGCCGCCTGTGCCACGGCCGCCGCCGTCACCGCCGCCGCGGCCGGGGCGGGCGCGCTCCTGGGCCCGTACGACGCGGTGCGCTGCGCCCTGGCCGTCCTCCTCGCCCTGGCCTCGGGCGAGGCACTGCTGCGGCACTGCCGACGGCGGTTCGGCGGGGTCACCGGCGACGTCTTCGGGGCGCTCGCGGAGACCGCCGCGACGGCGGCCCTGCTCGCCCTGGCCCTGGGCCGGGCGTGACCGCCGGGGATACGCTCTCGCGTGCCGGGCGGCCCGGGCCCGGACGGTCCGTGCACGGCGCATACGATCACTGGGTGCGGCCGGCCCACCACTATCGGCCGAGAATTCAACGGAAGTAGGGACACCCACCACCGTGACTGCTCTGACTCTCAGCACTTCCAGTGCGGCGACGCTGCGCGCGGACGCCGTTGTCGTCGGTGTGGCGAAGGGCCCCAAGGGCCCCGTCGTCGCGCCCGGCGCCGAAGCCGTGGACCAGGCGTTCGACGGCAAGCTGGCCGCCGTCCTGGAGACCCTCGGCGCCTCCGGCGGCGAGGGCGAGGCCACCAAGCTGCCCGCCCCGTCCGGCCTGAAGGCCCCGGTCGTGCTGGCGGTCGGTCTCGGCGAGCTGCCCGCCGAGGACGAGGGCTTCGCCGAGGAGGCGCTGCGCCGCGCGGCCGGCACCGCCGCCCGTGCGCTGGCCGGCGTCAAGAAGGCCGCCTTCGCCCTGCCCGTCGAGGACGCCGAGTCCGTCTCCGCCATCGGCGAGGGCGCGATCCTGGGCGCGTACTCCTTCACGTCGTACCGGGGCACGGACGGCAAGAAGGAGACCGCCAAGGCCGACAAGAACGCGCCGCTGGCCGAGGCCGCCATCCTGGGCGGCAAGCCCCGCGACAAGGCCTTCAAGGCCGCCGTCGAGCGGGCCGCCGCCGTGGCCGCCGAGGTCAACCGCGCCCGCGACCTGATCAACATCCCGTCCAACGACCTCTTCCCCAAGAGCTTCGCCGCCGAGGCCCAGACCGCCGCCAAGGAGCACGGTCTCAAGGTCGAGGTGCTGGACGAGAAGGCGCTGCTCAAGGGCGGCTTCGGCGGCATCATGGGCGTCGGCCAGGGCTCGGCCAACCCGCCCCGCCTGGTCCGCATCGCCTACACCCACCCGAAGGCGGAGAAGACCCTCGCCCTGGTCGGCAAGGGCATCACCTACGACTCGGGCGGCATCTCCCTGAAGCCGGCCGGCCACAACGAGACCATGAAGTGCGACATGAGCGGTGCCGCCGCCGTGTTCGCCGCGGTCGTGGCCGTCGCCAAGCTCGGCCTCGCGGTCAACGTCACGGGCTGGCTGGCCCTCGCGGAGAACATGCCCTCCGGCACCGCCACCCGTCCGGGCGATGTGCTGAAGATGTACAGCGGCAAGACCGTCGAGGTGCTGAACACCGACGCCGAGGGCCGCCTGGTGCTGGCCGACGCCCTGACCCGCGCCTCCGAGGAGAACCCGGACGCGATCGTGGACGTCGCCACCCTCACCGGCGCCATGGTCCTCGCCCTGGGCGAGCGCACCTTCGGCGTCATGGCCAACGACGACGCCTTCCGCGCCGCGATCCACGAGATCGCCGAGGAGGTCGGCGAGCAGGCGTGGCCGATGCCGCTCCCCGCCGAGCTGCGCAAGTCCATGGACTCCTCGATCGCCGACATGGCCAACATGGGCGACCGGATGGGCGGTGGCCTGGTGGCCGGCCTGTTCCTGAAGGAGTTCGTGGGCGAGGGCATCACCTGGGCCCACCTGGACATCGCGGGCCCGGCGTTCTGGGAGAAGGCCCCGTACGGCTACACCCCGAAGGGCGGCACCGGCTCGGCCGTCCGCACCCTGGTCCGGCTGGCGGAGCGCACCGCCGACGGCGACCTCGGCTGAGGCACCCGGGGGCCTTCGGCGACGCGGCCCCGGGAATGCCCCGGGGCCGCGTCGCGTTCCGTCCCGGCGAGTGTTCGCTCATGACGACGGCGCGTGTTCGCTCGGGGCGAAAACTCACATTTCTACGCACTGGTAACCCCCGAAGGTGACGCATCAGTCGTCACTCAGGCCCGGCCCGGCGTCCCGCCCTCCGTCAACAAGTGCGAAGATGTTGTCCCGGCAGGACAGGGCCCACCCATCACAGGGCCGAAGCAAAGCGGCCGTACGACAGCCGCCGCCCGGTCACCGACGACCGGACGGCGCACCCATGCATGGAGGACGTGACGTGGCGAACGACGCCAGCACCGTTTTCGACCTAGTGATCCTCGGAGGCGGCAGCGGTGGTTACGCCGCCGCCCTGCGTGGAGCCCAGCTGGGTCTCGACGTCGCCCTGATCGAGAAGGACAAGCTGGGCGGCACCTGCCTCCACCGCGGCTGCATCCCCACCAAGGCTCTGCTGCACGCCGGTGAGATCGCCGACCAGGCTCGCGAGGCCGAGCAGTTCGGTGTCAAGGCCTCCCTGGAGGGCATCGACATCGCGGGCGTCCACAAGTACAAGGACGACGTGATCTCGGGCCTGTACAAGGGTCTGCAGGGCCTGGTCGCCTCCCGCAAGGTCACCTACATCACCGGTGAGGGCCGCCTGTCCTCCCCCACCTCCGTCGACGTCAACGGCCAGCGCATCACCGGCCGCCACGTCCTGCTGGCCACCGGCTCCACGCCGAAGTCGCTGCCGGGCCTGACCATCGACGGCGACCGCGTCATCTCCTCGGACCACGCGCTGGTCCTGGACCGCGTCCCGAAGTCCGCGATCGTGCTGGGCGGCGGCGTCATCGGCGTCGAGTTCGCCTCCGCGTGGAAGTCCTTCGGCGCCGACGTCACCATCGTCGAGGCCCTGCCGCACCTCGTCCCGGTCGAGGACGAGAACAGCTCCAAGCTGCTGGAGCGCGCCTTCCGCAAGCGCGGCATCAACTTCGCCCTCGGCTCCCGCTTCTCCGGCGTCGAGTACACCGCCGACGGTGTGAAGGTCTCCCTGGAGAACGGCAAGACCTTCGAGGCCGAGCTGCTGCTCGTCGCCGTCGGCCGCGGCCCGGTCTCCCAGGGCCTGGGCTACGAGGAGGCCGGGGTCGCCATGGACCGCGGCTACGTCCTCGTCGACGAGTACATGCGCACCAACGTGCCGACCATCTCGGCCGTCGGTGACCTCGTCCCGACCCTCCAGCTCGCGCACGTCGGCTTCGCCGAGGGCATCCTGGTAGCGGAGCGTCTGGCCGGGCAGAACCCCGTGCCGGTCGACTACGACGGCGTGCCGCGCGTCACGTACTGCCACCCCGAGGTCGCTTCCGTCGGTATCACCGAGGCGAAGGCCAAGGAGCTGTACGGCGCCGACAAGGTCGTCACCCTGAAGTACAACCTCGCCGGCAACGGCAAGAGCAAGATCCTGAAGACCGCGGGCGAGATCAAGCTCGTCCAGGTGCGGGACGGTGCCGTGGTCGGCGTCCACATGGTCGGCGACCGCATGGGTGAGCAGGTGGGCGAGGCCCAGCTGATCTACAACTGGGAGGCGCTGCCCGCCGAGGTCGCCCAGCTCATCCACGCGCACCCGACGCAGAACGAGGCCATGGGCGAGGCCCACCTGGCTCTCGCCGGCAAGCCGCTGCACTCGCACGACTGAGTCCCGAGCGCACCAAGCATCCGCACTACTCGTAAGGAGCAACCGCAATCATGGCGGTTTCCGTAACCCTGCCGGCGCTCGGCGAGAGCGTGACCGAGGGCACCGTCACCCGTTGGCTGAAGGCCGAGGGTGAGCGAGTGGAGGCCGACGAGCCGCTGCTCGAGGTCTCCACCGACAAGGTCGACACCGAGATCCCGGCCCCCGCTTCCGGCATCCTCGCCTCCATCAAGGTGGCCGAGGACGAGACGGTCGAGGTCGGCTCGGAGCTGGCCGTCATCGACGACGGCACCGGCGCCCCCGCCGCTGCCCCCGCCCCGGCCGCCGCCGAGGCTCCGGCCCCGGCCGCCGAGGCCGCTCCGGCCCCCGTGGCCGAGGCCGCCCCCGCCGCCGCTCCGGTCGCCGAGGCCCCGGCCGCGGCCGCTCCGGCCGCCGCTGCCTCCGGTGTCGACGTCACCCTGCCCGCGCTGGGCGAGTCGGTCACCGAGGGCACCGTCACCCGCTGGCTGAAGGAGGTCGGCGAGGAGGTCACCGAGGACGAGCCGCTGCTCGAGGTCTCGACCGACAAGGTCGACACCGAGATCCCGGCCCCCGCCTCCGGTGTCCTGCTGGAGATCGTCGTCGGTGAGGACGAGACCGCCGAGGTCGGCGCCAAGCTCGCCGTCATCGGCGCTGCCGGTGCCGCTGCCCCGGCCCCCGCCGCCGCTCCGGCTCCGGCTGCCGCTCCGGCTCCGGCCGCTGCCCCGGCCGCCGCTCCGGCTGCCCCGGCCGCTCCGGCTCCGGTCGCGCCCGCCGCCCCGGCTCCGGCTGCCCCGGCCCCCGCGCCGGTCGCCCCGGCCGCTGCTCCGGTCGCCGCCCCGGCCGCTCCGGCCGCTCCGGCCGCTGCCCCGGCCGCTGCCCCGGCGACGGATGGCGCCTACGTCACCCCGCTGGTGCGCAAGCTCGCCGCCGAGTCCGGCGTCGACCTGCGCAACGTCGCGGGCACCGGCGTCGGTGGCCGCATCCGCAAGCAGGACGTCATCGCCGCCGCCGAGGCCGCCAAGGCCGCCGCTCCGGCTCCGGCCGCCGCCCCGGCCGCCGCTGCCGCCCCGAAGGCCCCGGCCCTCGAGGTCTCGCCGCTGCGCGGTCAGACGGTCAAGATGCCGCGCATGCGCAAGGTCATCGCCGACAACATGATGAAGGCGCTGCACGGCCAGGCTCAGCTGAGCTCCGTGATCGAGGTGGACATCACCAAGATCATGCGGATGCGCGAGAAGGCCAAGGCCGGCTTCGCCGCCCGCGAGGGCGTCAAGCTGTCCCCGATGCCGTTCTTCGTCAAGGCCGCCGTCCAGGCGCTGAAGGCCCACCCGGTCATCAACGCCCGGATCAACGAGGACGAGAACACCATCACCTACTTCGACTCCGAGAACGTCGGCATCGCCGTCGACTCGGAGAAGGGCCTGATGACCCCGGTCATCAAGGGTGCCGGTGACCTCAACATCGCGGGTATCGCGAAGAAGACGGCCGAGCTGGCGGGCAAGGTCCGCTCCAGCAAGATCAGCCCGGACGACCTCGCCGGCGCGACCTTCACGATCAGCAACACCGGCTCGCGCGGTGCGCTGTTCGACACGGTCATCGTGCCGCCGAACCAGGTCGCGATCCTGGGCATCGGTGCGACCGTCAAGCGCCCGGTGGTCATCAACCACCCGGAGCTGGGCGAGACCATCGCCGTCCGCGACATGACCTACGTGACGCTCTCCTACGACCACCGTCTGGTGGACGGCGCCGACGCCGCCCGCTACCTGACCACGGTCAAGCAGATCCTGGAGTCCGCCGAGTTCGAGACCGAGATCGGTCTCTGATCCTGGCTGCACCGCGAAGGGCGCGGCCCCGGCTTCGTATGCGTACGAGCCGGGGCCGCGCCCTTTTGCGCGGGCGCGTCTTCCGGGGCGGGCGCCCCCTGCCGGGACAATCCGCCCTGCCGGGATAATGGGGCCAGATCCCCCGCCGAGGAGCACCACATGTCACGGCCCGTCGTCCATTCGCTGCGCGAGCAGATCCGCGAGCACATCCTCGAAGGGATCGTCAGCGGCCGCTGGCAGCCGGGCGAGCGGATCGTGGAGCGGCGGATCGCCGCCGAGCTGCTCGTCAGCCAGACCCCCGTGCGCGAGGCGCTACGGGAGCTGGAGTCGCTGCGGCTGATCGAGTCCGCCCCCAACAAGGGCGTCCGGGTGCGCGACCTCACCGCCGCCGACCTCAAGGAGAGCTACCCGGTCCGGGCGGGCCTGGAGGCGGTCGCCGCCGAACTGGCGGCGGACGCCCTGGCCGAGGACGTCTCCGCGCTGGAGCGCGAGGTGGCCGCCCTGCGGACGGCCGACCGGGCGCGCGACAGCGAGGCCCAGGCGCGCCACACGGTGGCCTTCCACCGCGAGATCGTGCGGGCCTCCGGGAACTCCGTGCTGCTCCACACCTGGGAGTCCCTGGGCATCGAGGTGTGGACGACCCTGTCGATCCGCTGGCTGAGCCCGGAGCCACGGGCCCACGCGGAGGACCACGCCGCGATCGTCCAAGCCTTCCGGGAGCGCGACCCGGGCATCGGTGAGCTGCTCAAACGGCATGTGCTGAGCTGCGCGCCGCAGATCTGACGTCCTCGTCCCCCGTGGTCCGGGGGTGGTTCCGCCCCGGAACTTTCCGGGAAGGATTGATCGATCATCGATCAAAGGCGTATCGTCTCTCGTTGGAGCCGCATCGCGCCGCCCTGTCCTGTGTCGCGGTACGGCTCAGGGGTGACGACAGGACCCCGCGCGCTCGATCCGATGCCCTGGCTGGCACGCGGGTTCCTGTCGTCGCGCCCCACCACGCGCCGCGTTGTCAGTGGTCCCCGGCATCATGAGGCCATGCGCGCGGCTCGTCTGATCAAGCTCGTTCTGCTGCTCCAGAACCGCCCGTCCATGACCGGCGGTGAGCTGGCGCGCGAGCTGGAGGTCTCCGAGCGGACCGTCGCCCGGGACGTCCTCGCCCTCTCCGAGGCCGGCGTGCCCGTCTACGCCGATCGCGGCCGCGCGGGCGGCTACCGGCTCATCGGCGGTTACCGCACCCGGCTCACGGGGCTCGGCCGGGCCGAGGCCGAGGCCCTCTTCCTCTCCGGCGTTCCCGCCGCGCTGCACGACATGGGCCTGGCCGACGCCGCGTCCGCCGCCCGGCTCAAGGTTTCCGCCGCGCTGTTGCCCGAGCTCGGTGACGCTTCTGTCAGCGCCGCCCAGCGCTTCCATCTGGACGCCCCCGCGTGGTGGCGGTCCGGCGACCCGCCCGAGCTGCTGCCCGCCGTCGCCGACGCCGTCTGGGACGACCGCCGGATGACGGCCCGCTACGCCCGGCGGGGCGGGGAGGAGGTCGAGCGCGACCTGGAGCCGTACGGGCTGGTCCTCAAGGCGGGCGTCTGGTACCTGGCGGCGCGGTCGGGTGAGCAGTTCCGTGTCTACCGGGTGGACCGCTTCACGGCCGTGACGGTGGGTGAGGAGCGTTTCGCGCGGTCCGAGTCCTTCGACCTGCCGGCCTTCTGGGAGGAGCGGGCGGCGGAGTTCGCCCGCTCGATCCTGCGCGAACGGGTGGAGGTACGGCTGACGGCGGAGGGGGCGCGGCTGCTGCCGCACGTCACGGACCGGCGGGCGGCGGAGGAGGCGCGGGCAGCGGCGGGTGCCGCGGACGACGAGGGCCGGGTCACGGTGACGCTTCCGGTGGAGTCGCTGGAGGTGGCGTACGCACAGCTGCTGGCCCTGGGGCCGGAGGCGGAGGTACTGGGGCCGCCGGCCTTGCGGGCCCGCTTCGCGGAGGCGGCGGCCCGGGCGGCGGCGCTCTACCGGTAGGTGGGTGGGTCGGGGGCGGGGCGGGGCGGACGGGCCCTTACGGGGCTGACCTCTTCGCGGTGCCTGCCACTTCGGTGAGGGGTGCCCCGCATTCGGCTCCAGCGGCGAAGAGCTCTTCACGCCCCTACCAGGGCCCATCCACCCCACCCCGCCCCCTTCCGTCACTACCTCGTGGCTGCGGTTCCGGGCAATCGGGCTGGGGGCACCTCCCAGCGGTAGCTGGGGGAGGGTGGGGTAGAACCGCGCCGAAGGCGCGGAAAACCCCCACGGCGGCGAGCCGGCAAGTCAGCGGAACCCCGCACGGAAGAACCCCCACCGGGGGCACCCGGAAAGCGACGGGCGCCCTTACCGGTAATCCTCCGCGGACGCGGAAACGTCACCGAAGACGACATCCCTGAAGTACCCGTCACAATCCGGCCGCGACCCGTCCACGTCAGTGACCCCGTACTCCCGCGCCAGTTGCCCGCTCGAAACGGACTGCCCGTTCCAACGGGCACGCTCCGGATCGGAAGCCAGCGCGGCCAGCGCCCGCCCGATGAACACCGGGGACTCGGCGATCGCGAAGTGCGGTTCCTTCGAGACCGCGTCGCGCCACGTCGCCTCCGTGACACCGAAGTGGTCCAGCATCTCCTCCGACCGCAGGAACCCCGGTGTCAGGCACACCGCCGTGCCGCCGTACTCCTTCAGCTCCTGGGCCAGCCCGAACGCCATCCGGATCGGGCCGCACTTGGCGAGGTCGAAGAAGAGGTTGCCCCGGTAGGCCCGGTTGGACTCCGCCGTGCCGTCGGTGATCTCCACGAGCAGTCCCCCGGGCCGCCGGATCAACAGCGGCACGGCGAAGTGGCTGGTGATGGCGTGGGCGTCGAGCGAGAGCCGGAGCATCCGCAGCCCGTCCGCCAGCTTCACCTCCCACACCTTCTTGTCGAACTCGAGCAGGTGGTCCCCGCCCCAGACGTCGTTCACGAGCACGTCCAGCCGCCCGTGCTCCTCGTCGATCCGTTCGACCAGCGCCCGTACCCGCTCGGGCTCCAGGTGGTCGACCGGCACGGCGATGCCCGTGCCGCCCGCCGCCGTGATCAGTTCGGCCGTCTCCTCGATGGTCTCGGACCGGCCCACCTCGCTGCGCCGCTCGCGTGTGGTGCGCCCCGTCGCGTAGACGACGGCACCCGCGCGCCCCAGCTCCACGGCCATGGCCCGGCCCGCGCCCCGGGTGGCCCCGGCGACCAGGGCGACCTTGCCGTCAAGGGGACGAACCGCGCTCTCCGATGCAGTCACGACAACATGTCCTCTCACTCGTTCCGTGCGACGGGCATGACGTTCGCATCGAAACCGGACACCTTGTGTCGGGTATCCGACCGGATAAACGGCATCCGGCATCGCCCTCCCCGGTACTCGCCGATAACAACACGGCCGCATCCGAGCCCCTCCGGGTGCGTGGCCCCCCGGCAGGACCGATGCTGGAGCCGTGATGGACGAGACCGAGTTCTGGGAGCTGATGGACAGCACTCGCGAGGCCGCCGAAGGGGACGCCGAGGATCAGGCGGACCTCCTGGTCGAGAAGCTGACGCAGCTCGACCCGGACGCCGTGCTGGACTTCGCCCGGCACTTCGAGGCGCGCTACAACCGCGCCTACCTCTGGGACCTGTGGGGGGCCGCCGCCGTGCTCCTCGACGGGGCGAGCGACGACGTGTTCGACTACTTCCGGTGCTGGCTCATCGGCCAGGGCAGAGAGGTCTTCGAGGGCGCGGTGCACGATCCGGACAGCCTGGCCGAGCTCCTGGACGACTTCGACGACGAGGTCGACGGGGACGGCGAGGACCTCGGCTACGCTGCGGACGAGGCGTACGAACAGCTGACCGGTACGGAGCTCCCGGACCTGGGACTGCCGCCCCAGCCCCCCGAACCGGTGGGCGCCCCCTTCGACCTGGAGGACGAAGCCGTGCTGGCCGAGCGCTTCCCCGCCCTCTGGGACCGCTTCCGGGAGTGACGATGCGTGTCGCGATCACCGGGTCGTCCGGCCTCATCGGCTCGGCGCTGACCCGGTCGCTGGAGAACGACGGTCACGAGGTGGTGCGGCTGGTGCGCCGCGCGCCCCGGAGCGCCGGGGAGGCCGAGTGGGATCCCGGGCGTCAAGTCGACCCCCGGGCCCTGGCCGGCTGCGCGGCCGTCGTCCACCTGGCGGGCGCCGGGGTGGCCGCGCACCGCTGGACGGCCGCGTACAAGAAGGAGATCCGCGACAGCAGGGTGCACGGCACGGGGGCGCTCGCGGAGGCGCTGGCCTCCCTCGCCGACCCGCCCCGCGTGCTCCTCTCGGGCAGCGCGATCGGCTTCTACGGCGACACGGGCGACCGCGCGGTGGACGAGGACAGCCCGCCCGGCAGCGGTTTTCTCGCCGAGGTCTGCCGGGACTGGGAGGCCGCCGCTGGCGCGGCGACGGAGGCGGGCGTACGGACGGTCCTGCTGCGCACCGGGATCGTCCTCTCCCGGCAGGGCGGCGCGGCGGCGAAGCTCTTCCCGCTGTTCCGGGCGGGGCTCGGCGGCCGGCTCGGCGACGGCCGCCAGTACTGGAGCTTCATCGCCCTGCGGGATCACATCGCGGCCCTGCGGCACCTCCTGGAGGCGGACGTGTCCGGCCCGGTGAACCTCACGGCGCCCCACCCGGCCACCAACCGGGAGGTGACCGAGGCGGTGGGGCGCGCGCTGAAGCGTCCGGCACTGCTGCCCGCGCCCGCTCCGGCGCTCAGGCTGGCCCTGGGCGAGATGGCCACGGAAGTCCTGGCCAGCTGCCGTGCCCTGCCCACCCGACTGCTGGACTCCGGTTTCCGCTTCGCCTGCCCGGACGTCGAGAGCGCCGTACGCGCGGCGCTGACCGACAGCTGACGCCTCCGCTCCAAGCTTCAAGTACCCGGACCGTGCGACCGCCGTGCGACCGTGCTCGCCCCGTGCGCGACTGTTATTGACCGGAATTCTCTCTACGGTCGAGGCGAACTCGCGCATTGGCGCCGCCCGTTGGGGGCATCAGGCCCCCAGCGAGCGGACCGACCCCGGGAGGGCACGTGCTCGACAGCGCACGCCACACCGCACACCACGCTGACGTCGTCATCGTGGGAGCCGGCCTGGCCGGTCTCTCCGCGGCCCAACAGCTCACCGCCGCCGGAGTGACGGTCACCGTCCTGGAGACGGCCCACCGCACCGGCGGCCGTATGACGACCGACAAGGCCGACGGGTTCCTGCTGGACCGCTCCGGCCAGCTGCTCAACACCTCCTTCCCGGAGCTGATCCGCACCCCGGGCCTGGAGGCGCTCAAGCTGCGCCCCTTCACCCCCGGGGTGCTGGTCCACGCCGACGGACGCAACCACCGCACCGGCGAACTCCGCGGCGCCAAGCGCGCCTTCACCACCGCCCGCGCCTTCGCGGCGGCCCGCGCGTCGCGGAGCGCCGGCCTCGATCAAGCGCGGCTCGGCGCGGCACTGGCCCGCCTGGCCGCGCTGCCCATCGACCGGATGCTGGCCCGGCCGGACCGCCCCACGTCGGCGACCCTCACCTCCCGGGGGCTGCCGACCCGCACGGTGGAGGGCTTCCTGCGCCCCTTGCTGACGTCCCTGCTCTCCGACCCGGACCTCACCACGTCCAGCCGCTGCGCCGACCTGGTGCTGCGCGGCTACGCGCGGGGCCGGCTCTGCCTGCCTTCCGGGGGCTCCGGCGTCATCCCCGAGCTGATGGCCGCCCAGCTCCCGCCCGGCACGGTCCGTACGGGGGTGGAGGCCGTCTCCGTCGGCACGACGTCCGTGGGCACGGCCGGGCACGGTACGTTCACCTGCCGCTCCGTCATCGTGGCGACGGGCGCCCGGGCGGCGGCCGAGCTCATCCCCGGCCTCCGGCTCCCCGACTTCCACCCGGTGACGGTCCTCCACCACACGGCCGACGAACCGCCGCTGCGGGACGCCTCACTGATCCTCACCGGGACCCGCCGGGGGCCGGTCGCCCACACCACGGTCGCCAGCGAGGTGGACCCGGACCGGGCGCCCCTGGGCCGTGTGCTGATCAGCTCGACGGTGCTGGGGGAATCGGCCGCGCTGCCCACGGCCGAACTGGACCGGCTGGCCAAGGAGCAGCTGGCCCACGTCTACGGCACGTCGACGTCGTCCTGGCGCCTGCTGACGGCCCACCACGACCCGGACGCGGTCCCGGCCATGCCGGCGCCCCACGACGTCCGCCGCCAGGTCCGGCTGCTGTCGGGGCTCTACGTCTGCGGCGACCACCGCGACACGAGCACGGTCCAGGGTGCGCTCTTCTCCGGGCGGCGGGCCGCGCAGGCGGTCCTCCGCGACCTGGGCATCCGCCCGGGGTACGGCACGCCCACCTTGCGGGCGGCGTAGCGTTCCGGCTGCCCGCCGGTGGGGCTGCCCGCGCCTGGCGGCGCGGGCCACCCACCCGCCCGATTGCCCGGAACCGCAGCCCAGGAGGTACGGGCGTGAGGGGGCGGGGTGCGTCAGAGCAGCCCCGCCACCTTCTCCCGGTACCCCCGCACCGCCGCCGCGTCCCGATAGGGCTCCAGCCGCCGCTCGAAGTCCCGCACGTACTCCAGCGCCCGCACCGACCGCATCTCCGCCGCCGCCTGCGCCGCCTCCACCCCCAGCGCGCACGCCTGCTCCAGCTCGCCCAGCCCCAGCCGCGCCGACGCCAGCACCACCCGGCAGAACAGCCGCGACCGCGCATATGCGGGCGAACGCAACTGCAACGACCGTTCCGCATGCTGCGCGGCCGCCCGGTACTGCTGAAGATCCCGGTGGCAGTGGGCGAATTCGTCCGCCAGCTGCGCCTCGTCGAAGAACCGCACCCAGTACGGCACGTCGTCGCCCGCCCGCGAGCTCTCCAGGGCCCGTTCCGCCCGTGCCAGCGAGGCCGAGCAGGCCCGTACCTCGCCGAGCACCCCGTGCCCGCGCGCCTCCACCGCGTGGAGCAGCGACTGGACCACGGGCGGCGCCCCGGACCCGACGCCCTGCTGGGCGACCCGGGCGAGCTGCACGGCCTCCCGCCCGTGCCCCAGATAGACCGCCTGCCGACTCATGGTCACGAGCACATAGCTCCCGTAGGCCCGGTCCCCCGCCGCCTGGGCGAGCCGCAGCGCCTGGACGTAGTACCGCTGGGCGAGCCCGTGCGCGGCGATGTCGTAGGAGGTCCACCCGGCGAGCCGGGTGAGATCGGCGGCGGCGGCGAAGAGCCGCCGCCCCGTGGTCTCCCCGTACGTCCCCCGCAACATGGGCTCGGTCTCGTGCTCGAGGTACCGCACCAGCGCCTGGCGGGCGTGCCCGCCCCCGTAGGCGTGGTCGATGGTCCGGAAGAGCTCGCCGACCGACCGCAGGGCGGCGATGTCACCCATGGACACCCGCCCCCCGGGAGCGCGCTCGGCGGCCCGCTGGCGCGGCATCGGCCCGCCGCGCGCCTGAAGCGGCAGGCGCGCGCCCTCGCCGGAGGGCGCGGGGCTCATACCGCGCGCCACCCGTTCGTCCGCGCGCCCGATCAGCCAGTCACGGCTCGGCACCACGAGCCCGGCCGGGGTGAAAGCGATCTTCCGCAGCTCGGTGTGGCTGCCGGAGTCCTTGCGCCAGAGCCCGCTGACGATGTCGATGGCCTCTTCGGGCGAGGCGGCGAATTCCAGCCCCGCGTACACGGGAGCGCACGCGTCCAGCCCGAGGTCCTGGGCGGACAGCCGCCGCCCGAGCCGCCGGGTGAACACCTCGGCGATCAGCGCGGGCGTGGTGCCACGCGGCTGCTGCCCGCGCAGCCACCTCGTCACCGATGTCTTGTCGTACCTCAGGTCGAGCCCGTGCTCGAGCCCGAGCTGATCGACGCGGCGGGCCAAGCCCGCATTGGAAAAGCCGGCCTCCGCGATGAGCGCGGCGAGTTGACGGTTGGGGATGCGCTGTGGGGGTCGTTCCGTCATCAGCCTGCCGGTCTCCCTGATCTTTGTTCCTGGAACGGCGTGAACTTAGCGGTCTTCCTCGCCCCGAAAGCCGCCTTCGCCCCGCATTCATCCGATCGTGTGAGGACAGGCAGAATCCCGAAAAAGGGCTGCCGGGCCTCCCGGGGAAGATCGCCCGGCCCCCGGCCGACTGCGGGGTACACCGGAGCCGGTCGTACAGTGGGCACGGGCGTGCGAGGCGCGACGGCACGCGACGGGCACGCCCTCAAGACCAGCAGACCGGGCCGGGACGGGTTCGGAACCGGTTCGAGGAGGAGCTGCCGTGAGTGAGCTGCGCTTTGTCCATCTGGGCTTCGGTGCGGACGCGGTCGAATACCAGCAGGCCTGGCAGAAGCAGCGCGAGGTCCACGCGGCACGGTTCGCGGACGAAATTCCGGACACCTGTCTGCTGATGGAGCACCCGGCGGTCTACACGGCCGGACGGCGCACGGAGGACAGCGAGCGCCCCCTGGACGGCACCCCGGTTGTCGACGTGGACCGCGGTGGCAAGATCACCTGGCATGGCCCCGGCCAGCTCGTGGGCTACCCGATCCTCAAGCTGCCCCGCCCGGTGGACGTCATCGCGCACGTCCGCCGGCTGGAGGAGGCGCTGATCCGCGCCTGCGCCGAGCTCGGGCTGGAGACGACCCGTATCGAGGGCCGCAGCGGCGTGTGGGTCCTGGGCGACCCGCTGGAGCAGCGCCCCGCACTCGGCGGCCTCAGCCTGGACTTCGACCCCCGTCTGACGGACGAGGAGTTCGACCCCCGGCTGAACGGCCCGGAGTACGCCCCGTCCAACGCGGGCCAGCGCCGTGAGGACCGCAAGCTGGCGGCGATCGGCATCCGGATCGCCAAGGGCGTCACCATGCACGGCTTCGCGATCAACTGTGATCCCGACAACACCTGGTTCGACCGGATCGTCCCCTGCGGCATCCGCGACGCGGGCGTGACGTCCCTGTCGAACGAGCTGGGCCGCCGGGTGACGGTGGCCGAGGTGGTGCCGCTGGTGGAGAAGCACCTGCGGGAGGTCCTGGCGGAGGAGGCACCCAGCCCCCGCGCCGTGGACGCCAAGGCCGTGGACCCCAAGCCCGAGGCGGCCCCGGCCGCGGCGGGCTGAGCCGGACCCATGGCGGGCTGAGCCGGGCCCCTCAGCGGGCCCTCAGCGGGAATGCGCACCGGGATCCATCGGTTACCCAGGGCGCAGAAGTAAGAGCACAGGAAATAACGGGCGTACCCTGGTGTCCGCCGAGGAATCGAAGTCATAGGGAGCCGGACGTGTCCGCAGTCGCACCCGACGGACGCAAGATGCTGCGCTTGGAGGTCCGGAACGCCCAGACCCCCATCGAGCGGAAGCCCGAGTGGATCAAGACCCGCGCGAAGATGGGCCCCGAGTACAAAGAGCTCCATGGCCTGGTGAAGCGCGAGGGCCTGCACACGGTGTGCCAGGAGGCGGGCTGCCCCAACATCTACGAGTGCTGGGAGGACCGCGAGGCCACGTTCCTCATCGGTGGCGACCAGTGCACCCGGCGCTGTGACTTCTGCCAGATCGACACCGGCAAGCCGCAGGCGCTCGACCGCGACGAGCCCCGTCGCGTGGGCGAGTCCGTGGTCGCGATGGACCTGAACTACGCCACCATCACCGGCGTCGCCCGCGACGACCTCGAGGACGGCGGCGCCTGGCTGTACGCGGAGACCGTGCGCCAGATCCACCAGCAGACGGCGGGCCGCGAGGGCGGTCACACCAAGGTCGAGCTGCTCGCGCCCGACTTCAACGCGGTGCCCGAGCTGCTCCAGGAGGTCTTCGAGTCCCGCCCGGAGGTCTTCGCCCACAACGTGGAGACGGTCCCGCGCATCTTCAAGCGCATCCGCCCGGGCTTCCGCTACGAGCGCTCGCTGAAGGTCATCACCGACGCCCGTGAGTTCGGCCTGGTGACGAAGTCCAACCTGATCCTCGGCATGGGCGAGACCCGTGAGGAGATCAGCGAGGCCCTCCAGGACCTCCACGACGCGGGTTGCGACCTGATCACGATCACCCAGTACCTCCGCCCGTCGGTGCGCCATCACCCGGTGGAGCGCTGGGTGAAGCCCCAGGAGTTCGTGGAGCTCAAGGAGGAGGCCGAGGAGATCGGCTTCGCCGGCGTCATGTCCGGCCCGCTGGTCCGCTCCTCGTACCGGGCCGGCCGACTCCACCAGCAGGCCATCGAGAAGCGCGAGGCGGCCGCTTCGGCCCAGGCGGTCTGACCGGCGATCCGACCCGTTCGGCCCTGCAGCGGACCCTGACGCGGCCCGTACCGTTCCTTGCGAAAGCAAGCGAACGGTACGGGCCGCGTCAACGTTTCATAGGTGTTTGACCAAGAGGTCATGCGTTGGTAACACCGTTCGGTGACGATGGGACCACGCACAGCAGTGCGACACCCTCCACGCAACCGAATTCCTTCCGCTCCCGAGGGGACATCGACATGCAGGTCGCGCCCGGTAACGCAGTCTTGGCGACCGCCACCCGCGCCTCCACCGCTCTGCCGTCCACGCTCTCCGTACGGCCCCCGTCCGTCACCGGGGCCCTGCGCGCGCTGGAACGGCTGCTGATGCGCGGTGGCCAGCGCACCGCACGGCGCAACGCGTGGACCGCCGTGCTGGAGGACCGCCGCCGGGCCAAGGACCGGCGCGAGGCCCAGCATGTGCTGGAGGCCATGGCGGCCCCCGGCCCGCGGGCCACGTAAACTTCGCCATATGGCGAGGAAGGAAACATCCGAGAACCCCGGGCGACTGAAGCAGATCGCCCAGACCTACAAGATGACCAAGAAGGTCGACTCGAAGGTCGGTCTTGTCGTCGCGGCTGTGGGCATTGTCACCTTCGGTGTACTCCTTGCCATCGGCTTCTGGCTCGACCACCCGGTCTACCTGGGCATCCTCGGCTTCCTGCTGGCCTTCCTCGCGATGGCGATCGTCTTCGGACGCCGCGCCGAGCGCGCTGCCTTCGGGCAGATGGAGGGCCAGCCGGGAGCCGCCGCCGCGGTCCTGGAGAACATCCGTCGCGGTGGCTGGACGACGACACCCGCGGTCGCGATGAACCGCAATCAGGACGTCGTCCACCGGGCCGTCGGCAAGGCGGGCATCGTGCTGGTCGGCGAGGGCAACCCGAACCGGGTGAAGGCCCTGCTGGCCGCCGAGAAGAAGCGCATGTCGCGCATCGTCGGGGACGTTCCGGTGCACGACATCGTCGTGGGCGAGGGCGAGGGCCAGGTGTCGCTGAAGAAGCTCCACACCACCCTGCTCAAGCTGCCGCGCGTGCTGCCCGGCGCGAAGGTGACGGCCGTGAACGACCGCCTCCGGGCGCTGGGCGACCTGATGAGCAACATGCCCATCCCGAAGGGCCCGGTCCCGGGCAAGGGCATGCGGATGCCGAAGGGCCGCTGACGACACGAGACGACCGAAGCGCGAGGGCGGCTGGAACCACAAGGTTCCAGCCGCCCTCGCGCTTTTACGTGCTCAGATTTACGTGCTCAGATCCGGACCTGAACGGCCCGGGCGAGCCGGTCGTGCAGCCCGCGCGTGTCCCGGTCCCAGATGACGGCGGGGATCACGAGCAGCAGCAGCACGCTGCGCACCAGCACCCGCGGCAGGGAGAGCCGTGTGCCGTCCTCGGCGATGACGCGCAGGCCGAAGACGCGCTTGCCGGGCGTGGAACCGACCGTGCCCACGGTGAGCAGGCTGAGCACAAGGAAGATCAGCAGTGCCCAGTTGCCGGCGCGCTGCTGGTTCCCCTGGGCGAGGAACGCGAATGCGATGAGCATGCAGAGCGCCCAGTCGATGGCGAGGGCGCCGAACCGCCGTCCGAGCGGGGCGACGGAGCCCGGCCCGCTCTCCGGCAGACCGAGGCGCTCACCCCGGTGCCCGAATTCGATGCCCATGTCCTCCGCGGCCGCGCGGGGCCCGGAGAGCCATGATCCGATTGCTTGCCTGTTGTCCACCCGTCCACGGTACTGGGCCCGCATACGTTTCCAGGGTCCCGGGTCCCCCGAGAAGGCCCCTTTTACCCGGCGTACCCGACGAGACCGTCCCTCCGCCGGTTAACCTCGGCGAAACAGATGGGTCATCCTTGAGAAATCCCGTCTCTCTAGGGTCGACGACAGCGCGTCCATGCGGTACACGCGCCGCCGAAGCAATCCCCGACCGCGAGCGGCCGGGCTAGGAGGACTTGGATGTTCCAGAACGCCGACGAGGCCAAGAAGTTCATCTCGGATGAGGACGTCAAGTTCGTCGACGTCCGCTTCTGCGACCTGCCGGGCGTGATGCAGCACTTCACGATCCCGGCCACGGCGTTCGACCCCGACGAGGAGCTGGCCTTCGACGGCTCCTCCATCCGCGGCTTCCAGGCCATCCACGAGTCGGACATGGCGCTGCGCGCGGACCTCTCCACGGCCCGTATGGACCCGTTCCGCCGCGACAAGACGCTGAACATCAACTTCTTCATCCACGACCCGATCACGGGTGAGCAGTACAGCCGCGACCCGCGCAACATCGCCAAGAAGGCCGAGGCCTACCTCGCCTCCACCGGCATCGCGGACACCGCGTTCTTCGGCCCCGAAGCCGAGTTCTACGTCTTCGACAGCGTCCGCTTCGAGACCAGCGCGAACCAGTCCTTCTACCACATCGACTCCGAGGCGGGCGCCTGGAACACCGGTGCGGAGGGCGACAACCGCGGCTACAAGGTCCGTTACAAGGGCGGCTACTTCCCGGCCCCGCCGGTCGACCACTTCGCCGACCTGCGCGCCGAGATCTCCCTGGAGCTGGACAAGGCCGGCCTGCAGGTCGAGCGCCAGCACCACGAGGTCGGCACCGCCGGCCAGGCCGAGATCAACTACAAGTTCAACACGCTGCTCGCCGCCGCCGACGACCTGATGCTCTTCAAGTACATCGTGAAGAACGTCGCCTGGCGCAACGGCAAGACCGCGACCTTCATGCCCAAGCCGATCTTCGGTGACAACGGCTCCGGCATGCACGTCCACCAGTCCCTGTGGAGCAACGGCGAGCCCCTCTTCTACGACGAGCAGGGCTACGCGGGCCTCTCGGACACCGCCCGCTACTACATCGGCGGCATCCTCAAGCACGCCCCGTCACTGCTGGCCTTCACCAACCCCACGGTGAACTCCTACCACCGCCTGGTCCCGGGCTTCGAGGCCCCGGTCAACCTGGTCTACTCGCAGCGCAACCGCTCCGCCGCCATGCGCATCCCGATCACGGGCTCCAACCCCAAGGCCAAGCGCGTCGAGTTCCGCGCCCCGGACCCGTCCTCCAACCCCTACCTCGCCTTCTCGGCCCTCCTCCTGGCCGGCCTCGACGGCGTCAAGAACAAGATCGAGCCCGCCGAGCCGATCGACAAGGACCTCTACGAGCTCGCCCCCGACGAGCACGCGAACGTCCCCCAGGTCCCGACCTCCCTCCCGGCCGTCCTCGAGGCCCTCGAGGCCGACAACGAGTACCTCCAGGCCGGCGGCGTCTTCACCTCCGACCTGATCGAGACCTGGATCGACTACAAGCGCACCAACGAGATCGCCCCGATCCAGCTGCGCCCGCACCCGCACGAGTTCGAGATGTACTTCGACATCTAAGCCGCGGTTTCCGTGCGAAGGCCGCCACTCCGCTCCGGGGTGGCGGCCTTCGCCGTGAGGGCTTTTACGCGGAGGGAGCGAAACTACGCCGCAGGCGGCTCAGGGACACGCCAGGTGATCCGGAACCGCTCGGTATCGGGAAGCCCGAGCGGGCCCACGGGACTAATCTGCTTGATCAGATAGCCGAAGACCATGTGATGCGCCTCCTCCGACACCTCGCCCCAGGTGTCCGGAGTCACGATCATCACCTCGCGCATCAGGCTCAGGTCCGACTCGTTCTCCAGCATCTCCGCCCGGTCGTCCCGATCCATCGTCTCGTCGGCGTGCATGGCACGGATCGACGCCGCGAGGAGATTCGGCTCGCGGCTCAGCCGCCGGAGAATCTCCTGGCAGCCGTACCGAAAGACCGCGTACGCCTCCATGGCCTCCCGGTCGGGATTGTGGTATCCGTACGGCGCGCCCTGCTCCGCCCCTACGTAGTCGCCCTTCAGTATGTGCAGCAGGACTCTCAGCGTGTGTTCGGCTCCATGCTCCTCTATCTCCTTCACCATCAGCCGGACCCAATCGTCCTCCGATACCAGCGGCTCGTGCGGAACAGCGAGCGACGGGTGGATCTCGATGGCGCTGAACGGGTTGAGCATCACGCCCATGACCAGCTCCGGCGTCCACTTACCGTCCTCACCTCCCCAACCGCCGTTGACGAGCTCCTGGAACGACTTCAGGGCACCCGACTCCCCTTCACGGACGGCGCGCCACAGTGGCAGGAACCTGGCGCTCTCGGACTCCTCGTCCCGGGGCGGGCTGCACTGGCCGGCCAGGACCACGACGATGTCGCGGACGGTTTCCCAGCGCGGCACCCGTTTCCCGTTGACGGCGGACCGCACGGTCTCATGGCTGGCTGCCGACATCAGGTCTTGGCGGCCGTTGATGAGCGTGCTCACCTTCCGGAAGCTCAACAGGCCTGCGGCCCGGTGGAGCTCCTGCAGCGCTTCGACCAGCTCTCGGTGCGGGCCGTTCGGTTGGGGCGAGGTGTTGGAAGCGGGCACGCGAGTTCTCCCTGCTCAAGGTGTCAAGTTTCGCCAACACCGTAGAAGCCGCAGGCCAGAGCCGAGGCAGCTTTCGTCAAGTTCGCCATCCGGCCCGCCAAACCGTGACTCGCGGCCGGACAGCGAGGTGAGCATGGAAAAGGCGCCGATCGGAGCGCCACCATCCAAGGAGTTTGTCACTCATGCACATCCCTGCCTACGCCCGTGCCACGATCCGTGCCGCCCTGCCGATCGTGCCCACCTCGCGCCAGGTCGGCGGCCTGGACTGCTGTCTGTGCGACGAGCCGTTCGGCGAGGACCTTGCGGCCATACCCCTCGGGCCGACACCGACGTCCGGGCTGTTCGGGTGCCGTCCCTGTCTGACCCGGTTGATCACCCGGGCACGGCGGACCCGCGACGCCGCTCTGGCCCAGGACGCCGAGCGGGCCCAAGCGGAGTCCGCGGCCTGGCTGCCTGTACGTGAGCGGCATCTCGCCCGGCTCGACAGCGTGCGGCAGGCCGCGGAGGCCGTGGCCGGGCTGGCCAGGGACGGTGGGACCGAGGCGCTGCAGGTCGCCTGGCTGCTGGTCTCACTGGAATCGGCGCACACCTGGGTCCCGGACGCACCCGAGCCGCCGGCATCTGTGGATCGCGAGGACTCGGAGCTGAGGGACGAGGCCTTCCGGCTCGACCTGGCCATGATCACGGCACGAGAGGCGGTGGCAGAGCGGCTCGTCTACCACCTGATCAATGAGGCGCAGCCCGCGGAACCGGAGATGTGCGAGGAACTCGAGTGCCCGGAAGGCTGCTCGGGCCGCCATGACTCCTCACACATCGACTGCGGGCCCGACGCCGTCTTCGAGGATCTGGCGAGACACGGAATCACCGTGGAACAGCCGGAGCCCGAACCCCTGTCATCTCTGCTCGGGACGCTCTTGGGGCCTGCCGAGGCCGAGGAAAAGCGCTCACCGCTTCCGGACATCGAGGAACAGTTCTCCGTTGTCCTGGCCCACTTCGGCATCGACGCGAACGATACGGACGTCCTACTGAGCGCGGCAGCGGTCGGTCTGGTCGCCGACGCCTGGCGTGAAGGACCGCTGGAGGTGATCCACGCGGCCGACGACGGGCCGAGCGATGGGGAGATCTTCGCCCAGAGTGTCGATCTGTACCGCAGGGCCCGCGCGGCGCTGGCGGCTGCGCGGGACGACAGGCCCGAGGCGCTGCGCGCGTTCGTGGCCGTCGCCTCGAACGTGGACCTTCCGTGGGCCGGCGGCTCGCGTTTTACGCTGCGGGCGGTGTCCGGATCCGTGACGGAGTTCGTCCAGCACGTCGACGCCCGGGTCCGGTCCACCACTGAGGTGATGCGTGAGCAAGGCTGGCGCGCGGCACTGCTGCGTAGAGCCGCCTCGGCCGCGTTCAAAGCCCCCGCCCCACTTCGGAATGCCGGGCTGGCCTGGCGCCGTCGCCTCGGCGATGGAGCGTCTGGCCGCGCTGGACCGGTCGGGCGCACCCGAGGCACTGTCCGACCTCGCGGCAGTGGAGGCCGCGTTGCTCAAAGCGCCCGACCGGTTGGGGGCGGACGCCCTCGACTGGATGTCCCGCCAGGCCCTGCTCGCCTAACGCGCCCACCCGGCCCGCCCGTCCACTGACAGGATCGGGTCGGGAAAGCGCTCGCACCCAGATATACCCCCGATGCATCCGGCTCGCGGAGAGTCGGCGGGCGGCAATTTCCTACGGGCCCCGGCACCCGAGGACGCCGCACATGGGCGTGGTTCGCCCAGCCTCCGCAGACTGACACCAGTGGTTCACCAGGTATGCGACCTGAAGTGCCAGCCGGGGTGGCGCGAGGTATCGACATGCCCAGAAGCACTGACAAATCCCTGGCCCGTACCCGTATGCAGTTCTTGGGCGAGCCCAGGCAAGCCGCTCTCGGCGCAGTTCCGCGTGACAGCACTCTCGGTCTGGAAACTTGTTCACCGGCTCAGCGCCGGCTCCGAGCCCTGCTGGCACTCGGGCTGTTCAACCGCCCAGGGGCCTGGCAACCCTACCGCGAGGCTGCCGCCCGGGGACTGCACACCCTCGTTGCATACGACATCATCGTCTCTGCGCAATTCGAACAGCTCGTGTTCATCACGGACGTGCCTCACAATGCGACCCCGTACCTCCTGCCGAGGCCCGACGGCGTCACGAGTCTGCCGGGACTCCGGCTTGAGGAGTTCCGCGGACCGTGTACCTATCTGACGCGCCATCTACCCACCGGCGCCAAGCTCGTTATCACTGGCAACCGCTCGGGAACCTGGAACGGCGCGCCGCGCCCTTCCCCTCAATGGGATTTCCACACCGCCGACAGACCGCTGATGAAGACCGAACGCTCACGCCTGAATCAGGTACCCGAGATCAGTGACGAGGCAGAACAGCTGTTGGCCGGACTCATCTGCCGCATCGCGGCCAGGGACCCACACAGCAGATGGGCGATCGGCAACTGGTTCTCCGGCCTCTTGGAACGCCCAGGTTGGCACCGCATCGGAGACGAGGGCCGGTATGAGAAGCAGCTCAGTGAAGTGGGTAACCGATGGACGCTTCGGTGGAGCGGCTTCCCGTATGCCAACGATGCGGCTGCCTCACTGACCAGCGCGCCGATCGGTATCCCCGGCGCCGTCGCGCATGTTGTCGATGACTGCATCGATGTCAGACTCGGTCACGCAGTCCTGCGTCTCTTCGCGTGGCGCGGCCCGTCCCGGCAGAAGGCGGGGGCCGCGCTGTGAAGTGGGACGAAGTAACCCTGGTCATCCTCGCAGCGTTCGGCTGCGTCACGCTGCTGCTGACGCAGATCAGCGAGGTGCTGTCGAGGGTGCCACAGGTCATCCGTGCGTGGCGGCAGGTACGGCAGGAACTGAACGGCGGTACCGACTCCGGTTCTCGGGCCCGCTCAACGAGCGCCACCACCCCAGACACACCCATGGCCGACCCCAACGATGGAGGCCGGACCCTCAGAGAGCCCAGAGCCGAGCAGGACGAGGGCTGATCCAGTCAACGGCCCCACCGGTAAAACCTGTTTGGGATTGCCAACCCTTTCCCTGTCACATTCCTTCCTCCACGGACGTCATGGCAGCGGAGATCACGAAACAGCCGCGAAGCGAACGGGGAAGAGCCATGACGACGTCCACCATCCTGGTCACCGGAGGCACCGGCACGCTCGGGAAGCTCGTCGTCCCGTTGCTGCGGGAGGCCGGGCGGGAGGTGCGGGTGCTGAGCCGTCGTGGGGGTGAGTCCGGGGGCGGGGTGACGCATGTGACCGGTGATCTGGTCAAGGACGAGGGGGTCGAGGCCGCCGTCGAGGGGGCCGGGGTCGTGCTGCATCTCGCGGGCGGGCCCAAGGGCGACGATGTGGCGACCCGGAATCTGGTGCGGGCCGCGCGGCGGGCCGGGGTGGGGCATCTGGTGTACATCTCCGTCATCGGGGCGGACACGGTCCCGCTGGGCTACTTCAGGGCCAAGCTGGAGGCCGAGCGGCTCGTGGCGGGGTCCGGGCTGCCCTGGACTACGCTGCGCGCCGCCCAGTTCCATGATCTGGCCCTGACCGTGGTGGCGAAGATGACGAAGCTGCCGCTGGTCCCGGCCCCCGGTGGGGTGCGCTGGCAGCCGGTCGACGCGCGCGAGGTGGCCGCCCGGCTGGTGGAGCTGGCGCTCGGCGAGCCCGCCGGCGCGGTGGCCGATCTCGCCGGGCCGGAGGTGTTCGAGCTGGCCGAGCTGAGCCGCGGCTATCTGCGGGCGAGTGGCAGGCGGCGGCCGATGGTGCCGGTGCGGGTACCCGGCAAGGTAGGCCGGGCGTACCGGGCCGGGGAGAACCTCGTCCTCGACGGGGCCGTCACGGGGCGGCGGACCTGGGAGGACTTTCTGACGGAGCGGGTGGGCGGCCGGTAGGCCCCGGGGCTTTACTGTCGGGTCATGGAGATCTGGATCAATCCCGCCTGTTCGAAGTGCCGCAGCGCGCTCTCGTTGCTCGATGCCGAAGGAGCCGGTTATTCCGTCCGGCGTTATCTCGAGGACGTGCCCACCGTCGAGGAGATTCGCGCTGTCCTGGAGCGCCTGGGGCTGGAGCCCTGGGACATCACCCGGACCCAGGAGGCCGTGGCCAAGGAGCTCGGGGTCAAGGACTGGCCCCGGGACGCGACTGCGCGCGATCGGTGGGTGGAGGCGCTGGCGGCCCATCCGAAGCTGATCCAGCGGCCCATCATCACCGCCGACGACGGCTCGGCCGTGGTGGGGCGTACCGAGGAGGCCGTACGGGAGGCGCTGGCCCGGTCGTCACGAGGCTAGGTCACGCCGCTAGGTCACGCCGCCGCTGGGTCGCCCACGCCGAAGGTGTCCGCGAGCCCGCGTGTCCCCGCCTCCGTGAGGTGGACGACGCGTGGGCTCGCCCCGTGCCGGAGCCAGCCTAGGGTGAAGAGCCGGGCGGTCAGGGCGGCGCCCAGCGCGCCGGCGAGGTGGTGCTGGTGTTCGCTCCAGTCGACGCAGTACCGGATGGCCGGGCGGCGCCGGGGCAGGCCCTCGACGTCCACGCCGAAGGCGGTCAGGGCCGTGCGGCCGGGGGCGGTGAGCCGGTACGCGGCGTCGTGGCCGTAGGCGGCGGGGCGGTCGCGGACGGCGGTCTCGGAACGATGAGTTCCGTCGTGGCCGGTGAGCAGGCCGCGGTCGAGGAGGGCGCGCATCAGGGCGACGCCGACGTGGCCGGCCAGGTGGTCGTAGCAGGTGCGGGCGCGGTGGAGGGCGTTGGCGACGCCGCTGTCGCGCAGGGAGCGCACCGGCAGGGGCGGGGCGATGAGGGCGAGCGCCTCCAGCGCGGTGGCGACGTCGGGGCCGGTGAGGCGGTAGTAGCGGTGCCGGCCTCCGCGCACGGCCGTGACCAGGCCGCCGGACGTGAGCCGGGCGAGGTGGGCGCTGACGGTGGGGGCGCTCACGCCCGCCTCCCTGGCGAGGGCGCCCGCCGACAGGGGGCGGCCGTCGCACAGCGCCTTGAGGATCCGGGCGCGGGACGGGTCCGCGATCAGGGCGGCGGCGCGGGCGACATCGGGCTGGTGGTTGATCACAGGACTCACGGGGCTCATGGGACTCACAGGGCTCACAGGGCTCACTAGGTCAATCTACGACGAGCATGCTTCGATGATCAGCGAAGTGTGCGAGGTCGAGACTCGTCGTCGTGACAGTGACCACAGCACCCTCGCGGCTTCCCCTCCTCTCCCTCAGCCTCGGCTACTTCCTGGTGATGCTGGACGTCACCGTCGTCACCGTGGCCGTCCCCGACATCGGCGCCTCGCTCCACGCCGGGCCGGCCGCCCTCCAGTGGTGTGTCGACGGATACAGCACCGTCTTCGCGGGGCTGTTGCTGCTCGGCGGCGGGCTGGGCGACCGGTTCGGGCACCGGCGGGTGTTCCTGTGGGGGCTGGGCGTCTTCATCGCCGCGTCGGCCGCCTGCGGGCTGGCCACCACGGCGGGTGCCCTGGTGGCGGGGCGGCTGGCGCAGGGCGCGGGGGCCGCGTTCCTGGTGCCGGCCTCGCTGGCGCTGCTGCGCGCCGCCCATCCGGAGCGGACCGCGCGGGCCAGGGCGGTCGCGGTGTGGGGGGCCGTGGCCTCGATCGCCTTCGGGGCGGGGCCCGTGGTGGGCGGGCTGCTGGTGGCCGGGCTGGACTGGCGGGCGGTGTTCTGGCTGAACCTGCCGGTGGGCGGCCTCACCGTTCTCCTGACCGTAAGACACATTCCCAACGTCCGGAACGGCGGCCACGGGCGGATGGACCCCGCCGGTCAGGTGCTGGCCGTGGTCGGTCTCGTGGCGCTGGCCGGGGCGCTCAACGAAGCGGGGACGGCCGGCTGGACCGCTCCCCCGGTGCTCGCGGCGGCCGCGACGGGCGTGGCGGCGCTGGCCGCGTTCGCCGTCGTGGAGCACCGGCTGGAGCACCGGCTGGAGCGCCGACTGGAGGACCCGCTGGGGGCCACGGCGACGGACCGACGTCCGCTGCTGCCGCTCTCCCTGTTCCGGCGAAAGGCCTTCTCCGCCACCGCCGCCGTCGGCTTCCTGATCAGCTTCGGCTACTACGGCATGCTGTTCCTCTCCACGCTCTACTTCCGGCAGGAGCGCGGTTACGACGCCCTGGAGACCGGGCTGGCCCTGCTGCCCTCGGTCTGCATGGGCCTGGTCGCGGCGCCGCTGCTGAGCCGGGTGAGCGCGCGTACGGGCCCGTACGCGCCCATGACCGCCGGGCTGTTCGTGGGGGCGGCGGGTTTCCTGGGCTGGCTGGTCGCCGGGCCGGGCGTGCCGTATCCCGCGCTGCTGTTCGCGCTCGTCGCCACGGGCCTGGGCCAGACGACGACGGCGCTCGCCGCCACGGCCGCCGTCATCGACGCGGCGCCGGCGGACGGTACGGGCGTGGCGTCCGCGGTCTTCAATGTCGCCCGGCAGGTGGGCAGTGCCACCGGGGTGGCCCTGTTCGGCACGGTGACCACGGCGGCGGGCGGCTTCACCGCCGGGCTGCGGGTGTCGGCGGTGCTCGCGGCGGCCGCGTTCCTGACGGGTGGGGTGCTCGCCACCGCGCTTCTGCTGGGGGCGCTGAGGAGGCGGCGACGGCTCTTGTCCCGCGCGTCGGCTGACGGAAACCTGCCCGCCATCGGGTGCTAACGGCAACTGATCTGATGTGCCGGGCCCGTTGAGGATCACCGACCGTCCAGGGAGTCGCTGTGCCGTTCACGAAGACCGCCGGATCCATCGCCCTGTCCGCCGCCGCCCTGCTCACCGCCGCCGTCCTGCCGCAGCAGGCCCGGGCGGCGGAGCGGGCCGACACCCCGCGGCTGAAGGTGCTCACTTACAACACGTTCCTCATGAGCACGAGCCTCTACCCCAACTGGGGCCAGGCGCACCGCGCCAAGGAGATAGCCGCCGCCGGTTTCTTCCAGGGCAATGACGTCGTGGTGCTCCAGGAGGCCTTCGACAACGCCGCCTCGGACGACCTGAAGGCCCGGGCGGCCGCGGGCTATCCGTACCAGACGCCGGTCGTCGGCCGGAGCAAGGACGGCTGGGACGCGACCGGGGGCGCCTTCTCCACGACGACCCCGGAGGACGGCGGGGTGACCGTGCTCAGCAAGTGGCCGATCGTCCGCAAGGAGCAGGTGATCTACAAGGACGCGTGCGGCGCCGACTGGTGGTCCAACAAGGGCTTCGCCTATGTCGTCCTGAACGTGAACGGCACCAAGGTGCACCTGGTGGGGACGCACGCCCAGTCGACGGACAGCGGCTGCAAGGCCGGGGAGGCGGAGGCCGACCGCGCCAAGCAGTTCCGGCAGATCGACGCGTTCCTCGACGCCAAGCACATCCCGGCGGACGAGCAGGTGATGGTCGCGGGCGACCTGAACGTGGACTCGCGGAGCGAGGAGTACGCCTCGATGCTCGCCGACGCCGATCTGGCCCCGGCGGACGGCCGCACCGGGCACCCGTACTCCTTCGACACCAAGGAGAACTCGATCGCGGCATACCGCTACCCCACCGACCCCCGCGAGGACCTCGACTACGTCCTCCACCGCAACGGTCACGTCCGGCCCCTGGGCTGGACGAACTCCGTGATCAAGGAGAGCTCGGCACCCTGGAAGGCCTCCAGCTGGGGCAAGGAGTACACGTACACCAACCTCAGCGATCACTACCCGGTGGCCGCCTCGGCGAGTTGATCAGGACTCGGCGAGCCGATCAAGAGTTGATCACCTCACGGGCCGACCGCCGGTAACCCGGCCCATAGCAACACCCAAGATCGCCAAGGTTCCGTATTCACTGGTCGGCAGGGCTCCTGTCGCGTGGCCGGCCATGCTTCAATAGGGGGCATGGCCAGCTACCAGAACTCCGCGACGGGTCGCTTCGACCTCGAGCCCTTCTGGCCTTCCCGTCAGCACCACGACTTCGACCGAGTGTGTTGTCGCGCGATTCCCGCGCAGGCCCACTCCTCCCGCTGACCCGCGTCGAAGTCAGCCGCCGGTACCGTTTCCGGCCAAGCGGCCCGCGCCACGCACGTCCTCTCGACGGCTTCTCGCGCGAAAGAGCTGAGCTCTCCATGACGAACCTCCGCACCCTCACCGCGTCCCCGCAGATCCCCGCCCAGGCCGGCCATGGCGACCGCCGCCACCGGCTGCGGGCCGTGGCCCCGGACGAGGTGCCGCCCGTCGCCGAGCTGCTGCACGCCGGGGCGACCTGGCTGCCGGCGCCCCAGCACGCGCTGCCCACCCTGCCGGGCCGGCCGCCGATGATCGGGTACCTGGTGCTCGTACCGGCCGAGCAGGCCGAGGCCGCCCTGACCGGGCAGCCGGGGCCGGACGGCCGGCCGGGGCAGGACGGACCGGCCGCCCCGCAGACCGCGCCCGCCACTGAGGGCGACGCGCTGGTGAGCATCGACCCCGAGCAGCGAACGGCGAGCGTCGCGGGCCGCCCGCTGGACCTGACCTACCTCGAGTTCGAGCTGCTGGCCCACTTCGTCGCCCACCCGCACCGGGTGCACACCCGCGACCAGCTGGTGACGACGGTGTGGGGCTACGGGCACGTGGGCGACGGACGCACCGTCGACGTCCATGTCGCCCGGCTGCGCCGCAAGATGGGCGCCGAGTACCGCTCGTCGATCGTCACCGTCCGCCGCGTCGGCTACAAGTACGCGCCCCCGGCGTCCCTCTGAACCTGCCCCAGACCCTGGCCTCCCCTCCCATGGTGGTGCTGGGTACACCCCCGGCCGGCGTCCGGACCCCGTGACCGGGCGCGGCCGGACCCCGCAGACTTGTTCCCGCGGGCCGGCGCACGGCCCGCGGGACGATCCGTGGGGAGAGGGAAGCATGAAGGTCCGGGAAGGCCTGCTGGCCGGGGCGCGTGGATTCTGGCTGGCGGTGTCCGGGGCGGTGGCGGCGACCGTGCTGTTCGCGTTCACGATGGTGTCGATCGTCCTGATCGTGCTGGGCGTGGGACTGTTCACGACCCCGCTCGTGCTCAGGGCCGTCCGGGCCCACGCCAACCAGTGCCGGGCCCAGGCGCTGGACTGGTCCGGGGTGCGCATCCCGGTCCCCTACGGGCCGCCGCCCGTGACGAGGGGCGGGTTCACCGGCCGGGTCGAGCTGTGTCTGGCCCTGCTCAAGGACCGCACCACATGGCGGGACGCGCAGTGGCTGCTGGTCCAGATGACGGGCGGCATCCTCACCGCGATGCTTCCGGCCATCCTGCTGGTGTACGCGGTCTGGGGCCCGGTGCTGGCCCTCGGCGTCTGGAAGCCGATCGTGAACGCCGGGGGCAACGAGTGGTTCGCGTTCATCCACATCACCGACCAGACGTCGGCGAACATGGCGGCCGGCCTCGGCATCGCCCTCGGCATCCTCGGACTCTTCGTCAACCCCCGTCTGCTGCGCTTCCACTTCGGGCTGGCGGCGGCCCTGCTGCGGCCCACCCGGGAGACCGAGCTGGCCCGGCGCGTCGACCGGCTCACCGAGACCCGCTACGAGGCCGTGGACAGCTCCGCCGCCGAACTGCGCCGTATCGAGCGCGACCTCCACGACGGGGCGCAGGCCCGGCTCGTCGCCATGGGCATGAGCCTGGGCACCGTCGAGGCGCTGATCGAGAAGGACCCCGCCGAGGCCAGACGGCTGCTGGCGGCCGCCCGCGCCGGTACCGCGGAGACCCTCACCGAGCTGCGCGACCTCGTCCGGGGCATCCACCCGCCCGTGCTGGCCGAGCGGGGGCTCGCCGACGCCGTGCGCGCCCTGGCGCTGCGGCTGCCGCTCGCCGTCGAGGTGGACGTGGAGCTGGCGGGCCGGGCCGCCGAACCGGTCGAGTCCGCCGCGTACTTCGCGATCAGCGAGGCCCTGACCAACGCGGCCAAGCACTCCGGCGCCGCCCGGATCTGGCTGGACGTCCGGCACGTGGAGGGCACCCTGCGGATCGCGGTGACCGACAACGGCCGCGGTGGCGCCGACCCGGCGGGCGGCACGGGGCTGCGCGGCATCGAGCGCCGGCTGGGCGCCTTCGACGGTGTGCTGGCCGTCAACAGCCCGGCGGGCGGCCCGACGATGGTCACGATGGAGATCCCCTGCGCCCTCACCCGGTGACGCCGGGGCGGGGTGCCGGTGGGAGAGTGGGCGCATGACCGAAGCCTCCGAAAGCTTCACCGACGAAAGCTCCACCGAACGCTCCGGGCTGGTCTCCCTCCTCGGCCTGCGGCCGCATGTCGAGGGCGGCTGGTTCCGGGAGACCTGGCGGACCTCCGGCACGGCCGTCCCGGAGGGGTACCCGGGCCCGCGCGCCCACGCCACCGGCATCTACTTCCTGCTCCACCCGGGTGAACGTTCCCGCTGGCACCGGGTCCGCTCGGACGAGCTGTGGCTCTGGCACCGGGGCGGCCCGCTGCGGCTGCGCCTGGGCGGCGACGGCCCGGAGCCCGACGACGCCGGCGCCGAGGAGCTCGTCCTCGGCGCCGGCGTCGAGCGGGGCGAGCTGCCGCAGGGGCTGGTCCCCGGCGGGGTGTGGCAGTCCGCCGAGCCCGCGGGCGCCGAGCCGGTGCTGGTGACCTGCGTCGTCTCCCCCGGCTTCGACGAGACGGACTTCACGCTCGCGGAGGGCCCGTGCGCGTAGTGCTCGCCGAAGACCTGTTCCTGCTGCGGGACGGTCTGGTCCGGCTGCTGGAGGCGTACGGCTTCGAGATCGCGGCGGCGGTCGCCAGCGGCCCGGAGCTGACCCGGGCCCTGGCCGAGGAGCGGCCGGACGTGGCGGTGGTGGACGTACGCCTCCCGCCGTCCTTCACCGACGAGGGCCTCCAGTGCGCCCTGGCCGCCCGCCGCGCCACCCCGGGGCTGCCGGTGCTCGTGCTGTCGCAGCACGTGGAACAGCTCTACGCGCGGGAGTTGCTCGCGGACGGCAGCGGTGGCGTCGGCTATCTGCTGAAGGACCGGGTCTTCGACGCGGAGCAGTTCGTCGACGGCGTACGGCGCGTGGCGGCGGGCGGCACCGCGATGGACCCGCAGGTCATCTCCCAATTGCTGACGCGGCGTGAGAAGGACCGGCCGATGGCGAGGCTCACGCCGCGCGAGCGCGAGGTGATGGAGCTGATGGCGCAGGGCCGCTCCAACACGGCGATCGCCGAACGGCTGACGGTGACCGAGCGGGCGATCGCCAAGCACACGTCCAACATCTTCGTGAAGCTCGGGCTTCCGCCGTCCGACGACGACAACCGCCGGGTGCTGGCCGTGCTGGCCTATCTCGACAAGGGGTGAGGAAGTGTCCCGGACACCCTCCCGGAACTCACGGATCTCCCGGATCTCCCGGACACCTCACGCGCTGCCGCTGTTCGCCCCCGCCTATGTCGGGGGCGTGCAGCTGGGCGCGTACGCCGCGCGGCACCTGCTCACGCCGGGCGCACGCGAGCGCCTGCTGCGCCGCTGCTCCACCAATGTCGACAACCTCGCCGCGGGCCGCTGGGACACCCTCGCCGGCAGCGCCTTCCTGGTCGAGGCCCCCATGGAGCTGCCGTACGCGCTGCTCCTGCTGGCGGTGCTGGGGTACACGGAGTACGCGTACGGAGCGTGGTGGGCGGCGGGGGCGTTCGCCTACGGGCACGTGGGCGCCTCGCTCCTCGTCTACGCGGGGCTGCGTGCCCTGCGCGCCGGTCCCCGGACCCGGTCCGCGACGGACGTGGGCGTCAGCTACGGCCTCAACGCCGTCGCGGGCGCCCTGGCCGCCGCCCTGCCGCGCGGCCCGGCCCGGACGGCCGCCTGCGCGGCGCTGCTCACGCTCGGTGTCCGCCCCTGCCTCCAGGGGCGGGGCCGGACGACCTTCACGGACGTGGGCCACCTGCTGGCGCTGACGCTGGGCCTGGGGCTGGGCCCGGCGCTGATCAGGGGGCGCCGTCGCGGACTCGGCCGGCGTTCCCCACAATAAGAGGGCAGAAATTGCGATAAGCCGCAAAAAGCGGATGAGGGAGACCGGCCCATGCCCCAGCAGTTCGACGCCTCGACGATCACGAACCTCCGCGACCTCGGCGGCATCGCGCTCGTCGGCAACTCCGCCGTCCGCCCCGGGCTGCTGCTGCGCTCCGGAGGGCTCGACCGCCTGGACCCGGTGGCCGACCCGGCCGTCGCCGCCCTCGGCATCCACACGGTCGTGGACCTGCGCAGCGAGAACGAGCGCCGCGAGCGGCCCGACCGGCTGCCCGAGGGCGCCCGTCTGATCGTCGCGGACGTCTTCGCCGGGCCGGGCGCGACCCACCCCGGCGACGGCGACCAGGTGCCCGGCAAGCTCGAGGACGTCCTGGGCAGCCCGGCCGCCGCCGAGGAGCACCTGGGCGGCGGCAAGGCCGAGAAGGTGATGAGCGACGTCTACCGCTCCTTCGTCACCTCCGAGTCCGCCTGCCAGGCCTTCCGGCTGCTGCTGACCACGCTCGCCGAGCCGGACTGCGGGCCGCTGCTCTTCCACTGCACGGCCGGCAAGGACCGCACGGGCTGGGCGGCGACGGTCGTCCTGCTGCTGCTCGGGGCGGACGAGGCGGCGGCCGAGCGGGAGTACCTGGCGGTGGAGCCGGCCGTGAAGGCGGCGTTCAAGCCGGTCATCGACCGTTTCACGGCCGCCGGCGGCGACCCCGCCATCGTCGACGCCATCCTCGGCGTGCGGCCCGGCTATCTGGCGGTGGCGCTGGAGGAGATGCACCGGACGTACGGCGGGGTGACGGGCTACGTGCGCGACGGGCTCGGCATCCCGGACACGGCGGTGGACCGGATCCGGGCGCGCTGCATCGCGTAAGCGCTTCGCTGGAAGCGAGGTCATGCGGCTGCGGGCCGTCCGTGGCCGGTCGCGCGGTCCGCGCCGCCCAGTCGGGTGACGGGTGAAGTGACCATCGCATCATTCACTCGTTCTACCTACGTGCAGCAGCAAGCAACGGCCGCCCGGCCCCCCGCCCCGCCCACCGTCGACGTCGAGCAGGCCGAAGCCGCGCTCATCGAGCACTATCCGCGTCTGGTACGGCTCGCCTACCTGGTGCTGCCGCCGTCGCTGGGCCGGAACCGCCGCGTGCTGACCGCGCACGCCCTCGTCCAGCGGGCCCTGCCCCGGGGCCGGGCGGGCACCCGGGACGAGGAGACCGTCCTGCCGGGCCCCCGGAGCTCCCACGGTTCGCCGGAGGACCCGGGGTACGCCTACGTCCGGCAGCGAGTGCTGGATTCCGCGCTGGCCGCCGCGCGCCCGCGCGGCCGGTTCCGGCTGCCGCGCGCCGGGCAGCTGCCGCCGCCGTTGCCGCAGGTGTGGGGGCTGCGGCTGTTCCCGCGCTCGGGCGGCGCCGACGAGCTCGTGCTCGACCAGGCGCTCTCCGCCCTCTCCGCGCCCGGCCGGGCCGCCTACGTGCTGCGCGCGCTGGAGCTGCCGGACGAGCGCGACGTGGTGCGGATGCTGGCCGCCGCCGGGGTGCCGGAGCCGGGTGCGGCGCTGGCCGAGGCCGACGGGGTGCGGGTGCCGCCGGGCAGCCGGGACGCCTCGCTGCTGGAGTCGGTGGAGTTCGACCCCTGCTCCCTCCAGGCCCGGCCCACCGACCTGATGCGCCGCCGCCATCACACCAGGGCCGCCCTGGCCGCCGCCGCGGCGGTCGTGGTGTGCGGGACGCTGATCGCCCTGCCCGACGGCGGCTGGGGCCCCGACGGCGCGGCCGCGCCCCCGTACGCGCGGAACGCGGCCGCCGAGCAGGCCCTCGACCCGGCCAAGGTCGTCAAGGCCGCCCCCGCCGCGTGGAAGAGCGCCGACCGCCCCGGCTTCGCCTCCTGGCCCGCGCGCGGCGGCCGCACCGGCGATACGGAACTGCTGCGCCGGGCGCTGGCCGTCTGGGCCCGGCCGGGCCCCTCCGTGCAGGTCACCGCGACGCCCGGCACCGCCACCGGGCCCGCCGCCGGGCCCCCGCAGCTGCTGTACGCGGGCGAGGCCGACGCGGCGACGGTCGTGCTGTTCTACGACGGGCTGCGCGTCGTGCGCTACGCCGAGTCCAAGGACGGCGACACCGGCGCGGCCGCCCTGGACTTCGCCCGCGCCGACGCGGCCGACACCGCCGGCGCCACCGCGCTCGTCGTCGGCCGCACCGACGGCAACGTCCGCTATCTGACCGCCCCCTGGATCGCCGACGCCGCCGTACGGGACCTGCTCGCCCCGGGCGCCGCCGACGAGCCGCTGCGCCGGGCCGCCGACGGCGTCACCGACTCCGTGCCCAGCCCCACCGGCGCGGGCGACTGCCACGCCTGGACGGCCCTGCGCTTCGGCGACCACCTGGTCACCGACCTCGGCGAGCTGATCCCCGCCCGGCTCACCGCGGGCGCCCCCGCCGCCCCGCACGACGCGACCGGCGCCAAGGACCGCGCGGCCTGGGCCCGTACGGCCTGCCGGCTGACGACCGTACGGGGGCAGGGCGTGCGCTCGGTGAACGCCTGGCAGTTCGCCACCCAGGCGCTGCCCGGGTCCGCCGGGAGCGCGGAGTGGTTCTGCACCCGGGCCGAGACCTGGCGCGGCGCGGGCAGCCGGGTGCTGGCCCAGTTCCTGGCCCCCGGCGGCCGGGCGGGCGCGTCCGCCGCGGTCGTCGGCCGCGCCGAGTCCACGCTCGCCTGCGGGGCCCGCGACCCCCACGTCCTGGCGGGCGCCCTGTGGAAGTCCCCGGGCGGCACCTGGTACGCGCTGGCGGCGGGCGGCGGCGACGTCGCCTCCGTCACGGCGACCGGTGACGTGCACGGCAGCGACCGGGGCCCCCTCCTGGCCGTGCCCGCCCGGCAGGGCGCCCAGTACGAACTGACGGCCCGTCTGGAGGACGGCACCAAGCTGACGCAGTTGCGCTGAGCCGTTCGGCCCGGGCCGAACGGGCCCCGGTACGTACCGGTTTAGGATGACCGCCATGACGACCGGGGTACGCCGCAGGATGGGCGTCGAGCAGCGCCGCGAGCAACTGATCGCGGTCGCCCTCGACCTGTTCGGGCACCGCCCGCCCGACACCGTCTCCGTCGACGACATCGCCACCGCGGCCGGGATCTCCCGGCCGCTCGTCTATCACTACTTCCCCTGCAAGCAGAGCCTCTACGAGGCCGCGCTGCGCCACGCGGCCGAGGAGCTGACCGCCCGCCTCGCCGAGCCGTGCGAGGGCCCGCCCGGCGGCCGGCTGTCACGGGTGCTGCGGCGCTTCTTCGACTTCGTGGAGGCCCATGGCCCGGGCTTCGCCGCCCTGCTGCGCGGCGGCCCGGCGATGGCGGGCACCGGGCCGTCCTGCGCGATGATCGACGGGGTGCGGCAGGCCGCGTACGGCCACCTGCTGACGCACCTGGGCGTGCGGGAGCCCTCGGCCCGGCTGGAGCTGCTCCTGCGGTCCTGGATCTCGCTGGCGGAGAGCACCGCGCTGCTGTGGCTGGACGGCCGCCGCGTCCCGCGCGCGGAGCTGGAGCGGCAGCTGACGCATGCCTTCGCGGCGCTCGTCGCGGTGAGCGCCGCCTACGACGAGGGGGTGGCGGCGGTGCTGGTCCGGGTCCTGGGGGACGAGCCGGTGGACGGGCCCTTCGTCCGGTTCACGGCCCTGGGCGGCGCGCCCGGCCCCGCCCGGCTGCCCGTGGGTGCCGCTCAGCCCTCGGCCGTCGTGATCGGCTGAGGTTCCTTGCGTCGTCCCTGGGTGGCCACCAGCAGGTGGCGGAAGAGCAGGGGCGTCGCGACGCGCGGATACAGGCAGGCGTACATGCGGAACTCGCCGCGCATGGCGTTCAGGCCCCGGGAGCTGAGCACATAGACGTGGACGCCCTGTTCGACGTGGACGACGCGGGTGACGAAGGACCGCTCCAGCAGGGCGCTCCAGACGTCCGCGTCGGCGTCGGACGGGTGGCGCACCGCGATCCCCTCCGCCCCTGTGTCCACCAGCGAGACCATGGCGCGCCACTGCCGGGCGCTCATGGCCTCGGCGAGGAAGGAGCTGAGGACCTCGGCGGAGCGGGCGGGGGCCGTCTCCACGAGCCCCGTGAACCTGCGCCGGCGCTCCTTGGCCGCTCTGGCCGCGTGCTCGTCCTCGGCATAGGCCGTCTCCAGCTCCGCCATGGCCTGGCCCCGCAGGAGCCGCCGGTAGCGGACCAGCTCGTTGTTGACGAGCCGGCAGACGACGGTGGGCACACGCTGGACGAGGGCGGCGACGGCCCGCAGCCCTTCGTCGTCGGGGGTGACGACGGCGGGGGCGTGCGTCCGGTGGGCCTGCTGGAACAGTGCCGTCAGGTGGTCCGCGATCTGGGCCCGGCGGGCGATGGCCAGGGGGTGGTGGTGGAGTGCGCGGTTGATCCGGCCGAGGGGGACGCCCAGGCAGGCGGCGAGCCGGATGCGGAGGGTGCCGTCGTCCCGGACGGGAAGGCGGGCCATGCTCTCGACGTCGCGGTAGGTCCTGCGGCTGACCCCGAGAAAGACCGCGACCTGCTCCGCGGTCAGGCCGGCGTGGACCCTCAGGTCCCGGACGGACAGATGGCGGGCGTCGGAGGCCGAGAGCCGGTCCGGGGGGATCTTGAAGACCCGGGCCAGTTCGGCGATGCGCGCGGGCTCGGGCACCGAGCGGTTGTTCTCGTAGGCGAGGATCCGGGCCTTGGACGTCCCCACCCGTGCGGCGAGGGCCGCGGCGCTCAGCAGCCGTCCGTCGACGGGCCGGGTCGCGCGGAGCACACGCAGGGCGTGCCCGTCGAAGTCCGCCCTCCCACGTGCCACCGGCACCGCCTCCCCGTACGGGAACCGAAAGGTCTGGCCACGGTACCGCTTAGGTCAACTCCCCTCCAGGGACACTACCCGCAGGGGTTCCCCCCGCTCCCCTGGTCGGGCCGGGTTTCCTGGTACCGTTTAGGACTAATCCTCGTTCCGTTACCGGCTTTTGGGCGGGAGGGTCGAGGGGTCGGCGGAAACGTCGGCGAAGGAGTTCATCCTTGCGCGGGCATGTTGCTTCTCGCGCAATCGGGGGCACTCAAGCAGTACGTACCCAGCGATATCACGATGGGCCCGCGTCGGTAGCGAGCCAGAGCGCGGGCCCATCAGCCGGCTGGGTATCAGCCGGCGGATGAGGGGTCAGCCCCTCATCCGCCGGTGCCGTCGAGGTCGAGGACGATCCTGATGATCCAGAGGATCATTTCGAGGATCATCCGGTTCCGCACCCTCGACGGCGCGACACCTCGGTCCGACTCCTCGTGGCACCGGCATTCCGGGGCCCGACGGTTCCGGCCCGCATCGGGATCACCCTGCGGGACGGCTCCCTCTTCGCCCGGCTCGCGCGGCCGCTCGGAGTCAGCCATGAGAACCTCACTCTCTTCGGGGAATCCGGGTCGGTCGACCCGTACGGAATCAACCGGCACTGGTTCCGGAGAGAGCTGGGCAAGAGCCTACAGGGTGTCACGAGCGCACAACGCCCCGCAGCACGAAGCCCCCGAAGGTCATCAACACGCGGGCACCCCGGGCCCTTTCGATTGGCAGACACATCCCGGACCGGAAGCCCTTGAGCCCATTGTCAGAGTCGTGCGAGGCCTTTCATCGCAAGGGGGGCGCGCGCAACTACGTGTGAAACAAAAGGATTTGTTACCTTCAAGTAGGGCGGAAGCGAGTCGTGCACCCCTGGAGGGCCGCGCTCAGGGCACGAATGCCGGCGATCGCGGCCCCGCAATCAGCGTTCACTTTCCGTCATTTACCCATGTCCGGTCCCATCGGCGCTACAGTGTCGCGCCCCGGAAGACCGCGACCGTCCGGCCCGGCACGGTGAAGGTGCCCGTTGCGGCGGCGTAGGACGCGGACTTGACGACGGGGTCGGCTCCGTGCGCCTGCACCGGGTGCAGGCTGTAACCGGTGCCCGCGAGGGCCGGGACCGTCTGGGCGCGCTCCTGCGGGGTGGCGTTGAGGACGACGACCAGATCGCCCAGGCGCATGGTGATCACGCCCGGGGTCTCGTCCCGGCCGGAGAGCGGGAAGGACAGGGCGGCCTGTACGGCCTCGGCGGTCGGCAGGCTGAAGGCCTTCTCGGTGGTGCGGACGCGCAGCAGGTCCCGGTAGGCGGCCGAGGCCGCGGCGATGGGACCGCAGCCGGGCCGCAGGGCCGGGTCGGCCAGCAGCGGGCGGGCGTACGGCCACTTGGCCGCGTTGTCGGCGGCGGGCGGCAGGCCCCGGCCGAAGCCGTTGCCCTCGGCGCAGTTCCAGTGGATCGCGTTGAACCAGTCGCCGCTGTCGTAGGAGTTGCGGTCCAGGGACTTGGAGCGCAGCAGGTCCGTACCGGCCTGGGAGAGCGCCGGTCCCTGGGAGAGGGTGGCGGCGGCCAGGGCGAGGACCTGGGCGCGGGCCCGGTCGGCGGCGGAGGTGGCGGGCGGGAGCTTGTAGGCGAGGGCGTCGTAGAGGGTCTCGTTGTCGTGGGCGTCGGCGTAGGACAGGGCGTCGCCGGGCGCGGCGGCGTATCCGGCCGGAGAGCCGTTGTAGTCGACGTCGGCGCCGCGCACGGACCGGCCGGTGGAGTCGGTGAAGCGGTACGCGGCGAGGTTGCCGGTCAGGCCGACCTTGATCAGGTCCTGGGCGTGGAGGAGCCGGGCCCGCTGTTCGGCGGGGGATCCGTTGGCGGGCGAGGCGTTGGGGTCGGTGAAGAGGCCGGAGGCGAAGCCCTGGACGCGGGGGTCGTCGTCGAAGGGTCCGCCGCCGCGGATCGCGTCGCGGGAGCGGTCGGAGAAGGTGGCGATGCCGGTGCCGGCCATGTTCTTCTGCGTGGCCTGGACGAAGCGGGCGTCGTTGGCGACCTCGCCGAAGTTCCAGCCCTCCCCGTAGAGGATCACGGACTTGCCGTCGACGCCGTCCTTGGCGGGGGTGAGGGCGTCGAGGGCCGCGCGCACGGCGAGGATGTTCGCCTTGGGGTGGTGTCCCATGAGGTCGAAGCGGAAGCCGTCGACCTTGTACTCCTTCGCCCAGGTGACGACGGAGTCGACGACGAGCTTGCCCATCATGGCGTGCTCGGGCGCGGTGTTGGCGCAGCACGTGGAGGTGGCGACGGCGCCGTCGTCGAGGAGCCGGTGGTAGTAGCCGGGCACGATCCGGTCGAGGACGGACTTCTCGTCCTGGCCGGAGGCGGCGGTGTGGTTGTAGACGACGTCCATGACCGTGCGCAGCCCGGCGCCCGCCAGTCCTTGCACCATCCGCCGGAACTCGACCGTGCGGCGGGGGCCGTCGGGGTCGGAGGCGTACGAGCCCTCGGGGACGGTGTAGTGCAGCGGGTCGTAGCCCCAGTTGTAGGCGTCGCGGGCGGCGGTGCGGGCGACGCACTTCTGCTGCTCTTCGGAGTCGGCGGGCAGGGAGGCCAGGTCGCAGGGCGGGGTGGCCTGGTCGGCGCGGCGTTCGGGGACGGTCGCGAAGTCGAAGACGGGCAGAAGGTGGACGTAGGAGGTCCCGGCGTCGGCGAGGCTCTTGAGGTGGCGCATGCCGGGCGAGGCGGGATCGGTGAAGGCGAGGTAGTCGCCGCGCGGGGAGAAGTCCCGGACGTGCAGCTCCTGGATGCGGGCGTCGCGGAAGGGGACGGGCTCGGGCTTGCGGAGGCTCTGCCAGCCGGGCGGGGCGAGGGCGGGGGCGGCCAGGTCGGTGACCAGGCTGTGGGTGGAGTCGGCGGTGAGGGCGGTGGAGTAGGGGTCGGTGACGTGGTTGACGACCGTCTTGCGGAGGGTCGGGGCGTGGACGGTGACGGCGTAGCGGTAGGGCTTGCCGGCCCAGGACCGGGGGCCGGTCGCGCTCCAGACGCCGCTGGCGGCGTCGCGGCGCATGGGGAGCGTACGGCCGTCGAGCTCGAGCGCCACGTTCTTGGCCGTGGGCGCCCAGACGGAGAGGGTGGGGCGGCCGTCCCGGAAGGTGGGGCCGAGGTGGGCCTTGGCGGCGGCGGGGGCGTAGAGGTCGTCGAGGACGCCGGGGATCTGGACGCCGGTGGTGACGCCGTCCGTTTCGGCTGTGAGGGGGCCGCGGAGGGCGGTGCGCACCTGTTCCGGGGTCGCCTCGACGTGGAAGGCGTCGTAGGCGGCGTAGGCGGCGGTGAGCCCGCCGGGGCGGGGGGTGAGCGTGAAGGCTCCGCCTTCGTGGACGAGGCGGTGGGGGCGGGTGGGGTCGCCGAGGTTTTTGGGCCAGGCGACGGTTTGTCTGTCGAGCCATTGGACTTTTGCGTCGGGTTTTTGCGGGGCGGCCGGCTCGGCGTGCGCCGGGGCCGGGCCCAGCAGGGGTATCAGGGCCGTTAAGGCGACGGCCAGGCGTCTCATGGAAGGGTGCTCCTTCGGTTCGGAGGTACGAAAAGAGTCCCCAGGGTGACCTGGGGACTCTGAGCAGTACGTCTTGTACCAGCGCTTCCCCCGCTTCCCCCAGAGCCCGAAGGGCGGGTTGCGCTGAGTCGGTGGGCAAGCGGGCGGGCCGATTCCTAGCGCACCCGTTCCGTCGTCGTGCGGGTGCGGCGCCCGCCCGGGGCCACCGGTTCCGGGCGGGACGGGGCCCGGCGGCGTTGCCTCGGTGCGCGGCCGGCGGGGTTGCCCGTGCCCGGACCGCCCGGACCAGCGTCCCGCCGGTCGCTCTTGATCGCCACATGGCGGGGCAGCCGGTGAGGGAGCGCCCCGAACCACGCCCGGGACAGGGTGAAGCCGAGCGCCAGGCAGAGCAGACCGCCCACCGCGTCCAGCCAGAAGTGATTGGCGGTCGACACGATCACCACCAGGGTCGCCACCGGGTAGAGCGTCCCCAGCACCCGTACCCACACCGGCCGCGCCAGCGACGCGATGATGACGCCGCACCAGGTCGACCAGCCGATGTGCATCGAGGGCATCGCCGCGTACTGGTTGGAGACGTCCGCGAGATTGCCCGAGGCCATCGAGCCCCAGGTGTGGTGGACGACCACCGTGTCGACGAAACCGAGGTCCTCCATCAGCCGCGGGGGAGCGAGCGGATACAGGTAGTAGCCGAGCAGGGCCACACCCGTGGTGGCGAACAACGTCAGCCGGGCCGCCGCGTACCGCCCGGGGTGCCAGCGGTAGAGCCAGACCAGCACACCGATGGTCAGCACGAAGTGGAGCGTCGCATAGTAGTAGTTCATGCCCACGATCAGCCACGTCACCGAATTCACGGCCCGGTTGACCGTGTGCTCCACGGCGATGTGGAGGCTCTGCTCGGCCTGCCAGATCCAGTCGGCGTTGCGCAGCGCGGCGGCTCTCTGCTCCGGCACGGCATTGCGGACGAGCGAGTACGTCCAGTAACTCACCGCGATCAGCAGCACCTCGAACCACAGGCGTGGTCGCCTCGGCGTACGGGGTCGCCGCAGCCGGAAGCGGTCCGCCCGCGGCCGGACCGCGCCCGGCGCGCCACCCGCCTCGGTGGGTGGCGCGCCGGCCGTGCGGCCTTCCAGGGTCTTTGCTGTCGCTTCACCCATAGGGAAAGAGTCTGCCAGACGGCGGTCGACGGCAGATCGGCCACCCGTCCGGTTCACGCCACCTACGCCCCGGTTCGTCCTCCTTCGGGCGGTCGGAGCCGGGCGCCTGTACGAGGTTCAGGTACGCGCTCCCGGCGCCGAGGCGGTGGAGCCCCTGACGACCAGTTCGGGCAGGAAGACGAACTCGCCGTACGGCGCGGGCGTCCCGCCGATCTCCTCCAGCAGCGCCCGCACCGCCGCCTGCCCCATCGACTGGACCGGCTGCCGGATCGTGGTCAGCGGCGGATCGGTGAACGCGATGAGCGGGGAGTCGTCGAAGCCCACCACCGAGATGTCGCGCGGGACTTCGAGACCGTGCTGCCGCGCCGCCCGGACCACCCCCAGCGCCATCATGTCGCTGGCGCACACCACCGCCGTGCACCCCCGGTCGATCAACGCGGCGGCCGCCGCCTGACCACCCTCAAGAGTGAACAGCGAATGCTGGATCAGCTCCTCGGCCTCCTCGCGGCCCATCGCGAGCTGCTCCCGCATGCTGTCCAGGAAGCCCTCGATCTTCCGCTGCACGGGAACGTACCGGCGGGGCCCGAGGGCCAGTCCTATCCGGCGGTGGCCCAGTGCGGCCAAATGGGTGACGGCCAGCCGTACGGCGGCCCGGTCGTCGGGGGAGACGAAGGGCGCCCGGACCTCCGCCGAGAAGCCGTTGATCAGCACGAACGGCACACCCTGGGCCCGCAGCCGGGCATAGCGCTGCATGTCCGCCGAGGTGTCCGCGTGCAGCCCTGACACATAGATGATCCCGGCGACCCCCCGGTCGACCAGCATCTCCGTGAGCTCGTCCTCCGTGGAGCCGCCCGGCGTCTGGGTCGCCAGCACCGGCGTATAGCCCTGGCGGGTCAGCGCCTGCCCTATGACCTGCGCGAAGGCCGGAAAGATGGGGTTGTCCAGCTCCGGGGTGATCAGTCCCACCAGGCCCGCGCTGCGCTGCCGCAGCCGTACCGGCCGCTCGTAGCCGAGCACGTCGAGCGCGGCCAGCACTCCCTCGCGGGTGGAGGCGGCCACCCCCGGCTTTCCGTTGAGGACTCGGCTGACGGTTGCTTCGCTGACACCCGCCTGGGCTGCGATGTCGGAGAGCCGGGCGGTCACAGGAGGTGACTGTACCGGTCGCATGTCAGACTGCCCACCACACGCATGAATCCGAGGGGATCCGCACCGTACCGCCCGTGAATTCCAGGGCAGTGCTCGCCAGCACCGGACGGCCCGGCACCGGCAGCGTCACCTCGTCGCCCAGCGTGTTCAGCGTGCACACAAAGCCCGGCCGGGAGAACGCCAGCACCCCCTCCGGGGCGTCCAGCCAGGCCATCTCCCCATCCCCCAGCCCCGGCAGCTCCCGTCGCACGGCCAGCGCCGAGCGGTAGAGCTCCAGCGTGGAGCGCGGGTCCCCCGACTGCGCCTCCACCGACAGCGCCGCCCACGCGGCCGGCTGCGGCAGCCAGCTGCCGCCGGGCCCAAAACCGTACGGGGCCTCCTCGCCCGACCACGGCAGCGGCACCCGGCAGCCGTCGCGCAGCCCGTCCTGGCCGTCGCCCCGGAAGAACGCCGGGTCCTGCCGCACCTCGTCCGGCAGCTCCACGACCTCCGGCAGCCCCAGCTCCTCGCCCTGGTAGACATAGGCCGAGCCCGGCAGCGCCAGCATCAGCAGCGCCGCGGCCCGCGCCCGGCGCAGCCCCAGCTCCGTGTCGCCGGCGCCGTAGCGCGTGGGGTGCCGCACCACGTCGTGGTTGGACAGCACCCACGTCGTGGGCGCCCCCACCGAACGCGTCGCCGCCAGGGAGGCGTCGATGACGGTGCGCATCTCCGCCGCCTCCCAGTCGCAGGTCAGGAACTGGAAGTTGAACGCCTGGTGGAGCTCGTCCGGCCGGACGTACAGGGCCAGCCGCTCCGATGTCGGCGCCCACGCCTCGGCGACGCCGATCCGCTCGCCCGGGTAGGAGTCCAGCAGCCGCCGCCAGGAGCGGTGGATCTCGTGCACCCCGTCCTGGTCGAAGAACGGCAGCACCTGCGCGCCGATCAGCTTGGCCTGCTCGGTGCGGCCGATGTCCGGCAGCCCCGGTGCCTTGACCATGCCGTGCGCCACGTCGATGCGGAAGCCGTCCACGCCCAGGTCCAGCCAGAACCGCAGCACGGACGCGAACTCCTCGCGGACCTCCGGGTTCTCCCAGTTGAGGTCCGGCTGCTCGGACGCGAACAGGTGGAGGTACCACTCGCCGGGCGTGCCGTCCGCGTCCGTCGTACGCGTCCAGGCCGGGCCGCCGAAGACGGATTCCCAGTCGTTCGGCGGGAGTTCCCCGTTCGCACCGGTGCCCGGTCGGAAGTGGTAGCGCTCGCGGGCCGTCCCCCCCGGACGGTCCGCGAGCGCCTCCTCGAACCAGGAGTGCCGGTCCGAGGTGTGGTTGGGCACGATGTCGACGATCACCCGCAGACCCAGCCGGTGCGCCTCCCGTACCAGGTCGTCCGCGTCCGACAGCTGCCCGAACAGCGGGTCCACCGCCCGGTAGTCCGCGACGTCGTAGCCCCCGTCCGCCTGCGGCGAGGCGTAGAACGGCGTCAGCCACAGCGCGTCCACGCCCAGCCCCGCCAGATACGGCAGCCGCTCGCGGATCCCGCGCAGGTCGCCGATGCCGTCGCCGTCGCTGTCGGCGAACGAGCGCACGTACACCTGGTAGATGACGGCGCTGCGCCACCAGCCGTCCGCCGCCCGCGCGGCGTCGTCGGCGGCGTCCGGGCGGACGGAGGGCGCGAGGTCCTGGGTCATGTACGTCCTATCGGTTCGTAGGGTCGCTGGTTGGCTGGCTGGTTCGCCGGTTCGCCGGTTCGCTGTCGGTTCGGGGGTGCGTCTCGGGGGCGCGTCGTACGCGGGCGGGCCGTCGTCAGCCCTTGGTGCCGCCCGCGGTGAGCCCGGCGACCAGGTGCCGCTGGGCGAGGAAGAAGACCACGCCGGCCGGGACGGTGATGAGCACGGCCGCCGCCGTCATCAGCCCCCACTCGGCCTTCTGCTGACCCACGAAGGTCTGGAGGCCCACGGCGAGCGTGTAGTGCTCCTCGCTGCTCATGAACTGGGAGGCGAAGGCGACCTCGCCCCAGGCCGTGATGAAGGAGTAGAACGCGGTGACGGCCAGCCCCGGCCGGGCCAGCGGCACGATCAGCCGCCAGAACGTGCCGAAGGGCGTCAGCCCGTCCACCCGGCCCGCCTCGTCGATCTCGGCGGGGATCGTGTCGAAGTAGCCCTTGAGCATCCACGCGCAGAACGGCACCGAGACCGAGCAGTAGGTGACGATCAGGCCGGCGTAGGAGTCGAGGAGCTCCAGTTCTCCGAGGAGGTTGTAGAGCGGCACGATCAGCACCGCCATCGGGAACATCTGGACGACGAGGAACGTCCACATCAGCGGCCGGTGGCCAGGGAAGCGCATCCGGGAGACGGCGTACCCCGCGCTCGCCGCGACCAGCACGCCCAGCACGGTCGCCCCGAGCGCGACGACCACGGAGTTGCCGAACCACGTCAGGAACTTCGTCTGGCCCAGCACATGGGTGTAGTTGTCCAGGCTGAAGCCCACGAGACGGGTGGGCTCCTGCCAGCCGTCGCGGCCGCGCAGCGAGACGAAGACGACGAACAGCACGGGGAAGAGCGCCACGGCCGAGGCGGCGATCAGCGCGGTGTGGAGCCCGGCCGAGGCCGCCCGGGAGCGCTGGCCGCGAGGCCGGGGGCCGGGGGTGGTGCTCGTCATCGCGAGGCCTCCTGTCGGGCGAGCGTCCGGCGGTAGAAGACGGCGAAGACCAGGAGGAGGGAGAGGATGAGGATCCCGTAGGTCGCCGAGCCCGCGTAGTCGCGGATGCCCTGGAAGGCGAGCCGGTAGGAGTACGTCACCAGGATCTCGCTCTCCGAGCTCGCCCCCTGCCCGATCAGCAGGTAGATGACCTGGAACATGTTGAACGTCCAGATGACGCCCAGCAGGATCACGGTGCCGCTCACCTCGCGCAGCCCCGGCAGCGTCACATGCCGGAACCGCTGCCACGGCGAGGCCCCGTCCATCTCGGCCGCCTCGTGGAGCTCGGCGGGGATCGCCTGGAGCCCGCCCAGGATGGCCACCATCATGAACGGCACGCCCAGCCAGACGTTGACGGCGACCGCCGACACCTTCTGCAGGAAGCTGTCGCCGAGCCAGTCCACCGGGTCCAGGCCCAGCGTGGTCATGAAGGAGTTGAGGACGCCGTACTTCTCGTTGAAGATCAGCCGCCAGGAGAACGTGGCGACGAACGCCGGCACCGCCCAGGGCAGCACCAGCAGCACCCGGTACAGCGTCCGGAACCTCATCTGCCGGTTGAGCAGCAGCGCCAGCCCCAGGCCGATGGTGTAGTGGAGCACCACACAGGACGCCGTCCACACGACCGTCCAGCCCAGCCGCGAGTAGAAGTGGCCCTCCTGGCCGGAGAGCACCTTCCAGTAGTTGTCGAGGCCGACGAACCGGTACGTCGACGGGATGTGGTTGACGCCGATCGTCCGGCCGACGTTGGCCTCGTTGGCGTCGGTGAAGGACAGATAGACGCCCCGTCCCAGCGGATACCCGACGAGGACCGCCAGCACGATGACGACGGGCAGCACCATCGCCCACGCGTACCAGTGCGTGCCGAAGGAGCGCTTGACCCGGGTGACGACTGTGGCAGCCATGGGGGTCCTACTCCTCGACCCCGTAGTCCTTGAGGAGCGCGGACTGCCAGGCCTTGGCCGTGGCCGTCAGGCCCGCCTTGGGCTCCTCCTTGAGCGTCAGGATCTTGGTGTAGTGCTGGAGCCACTCGGTGAAGAGGTCGCCGCCCTGCGGGATCGGGGGCCGCGGGTGGGCCTTGCCCAGCGCCTCGTAGTAGGACTTGCGCACCGGGTCGGCCAGCACGGCCTGGGTGTAGGCCGACTTACGGGTCGGGAGCACACCGATGGCGGTGGAGACGCTCTCCTCCTGGGCGGCCTCGGTCATGAACCGGGTGAAGAGGTAGGAGGCGTCGAAGTTCTTGGACCCGGCGTAGACGACGAGGTTGTGGCCGCCGACCGGGGCGCCCGCCGTACCGGTGGAACCGGCCGGGACGGGGGCGATGCCCAGGTTGTCCCGGGACTTGTAGGCGTCGCCGCCGAAGATCTCCTTGGTCGCCCAGGGACCGTCGACCAGCATCGCCAGCTTGCCGTTCTTGAAGTCCGTCTTGAGGACGTTGTAGCCGTCGGTGCCGGCGGGCTTGGGCGCGGCGCCGGACTTCACCAGGTCGACGGCGGTCTCGATGCCCTTGAGGGAAGCGGCGTTCGCGATGGTGATCTTCTTCTTGGCGGCGTCGACCATGTCGCTCTTCTCGCCGTAGAGGAAGGGCAGCGAGTAGTAGCTGTCGGGGCTCAGACCGATGCCCTCGGCGCCCGTCTTCTCCTTGATCTTCGCGGCCGCCTCCTTCACCTCCTGCCAGTTCGCCGGGGCCTTGTCGACGCCGGCCTTCTGGAAGAGCTCCTTGTTGTAGAGGAGCCCGAGGGTGTCGGTGACCTGGGGGACGCCGTAGGTCTTGCCCTGGTACGCGGCGTTCTTCAGCGGGCCTTCGAGGAAGTCGCCGGTGTTGTCGAGAGCGGGGGTGCCGGTGAGGTCCTTGAGGTAGCCGAGCTGGGCGAAGCCCGGGGTCCAGCCCACATCGGAGCGGAGCACGTCCGGGGCGCCCTTGCCGGTGGCGGCCGCGGTCTTGAACTTCTGCTGCGCCTGGTCGAAGGGGACGTTGACGTAATCGACCTTGATCTTCGGGTACTTCGCCTCGAAGTCCTTGGCCAGCTTCTTGAAGGCCGGCGCCTCATTGGTGGCGTCGGAGGTGTCCCACCAGGTGATGGTGCCGCTCACGGCGCCCGGGTCGTTCGCCGCCTTGGAGCCGTCGCCGCCGTTGTCGCCACCACCACCGCCGCACGCGGTCATGGTCAGGGCCAGCGCACCGACAACGGCGGCGACCGATATGCCTCTTCGCATATGGATGCTCCTCTTCCAGGAGGCCGCCTGAGGGGAGGGCGGCCCGAGCTGAGGAGGAAGCTAACAGGCTGCAATCTCTTGCGAAAGACCTTGCAAGGAGGCAATCGCAAGATTTCGCGGTTGTAACCATCCCGTGTCCGGAGGGTTGACCGGTGCGGTTGGGGCTCGTACGGTCTCGACCGGCAAGCGATTGCACTCGTGCGGGCAACTTTGCTGCAAGAACCTTCATGGAACTTCATGGGCCTTACGGGCAAGGCGGTTTGCCGCGCGGGGTCGTCCACCTCACCGCCACCCACCCCCCACGCCAGGAGACGCCGTGCCCCCCACTCGCATGCCCGGAATCGCCCGAAGAATCCTGACCGTCGCGGCCGCGCTGATCGCGGGAACGGCCGTCTGCGCCCCACAGGCGGCGGCGAGCGCCCCCGGCGAGAAGGACGTCACGGCCGTCCTCTTCGAATGGGACTACAAGTCCGTGGCCCGCGAGTGCGCGAACACCCTCGGGCCCGCCGGCTACGGCTACGTCCAGGTCTCCCCGCCCCAGGAGCACATCCAGGGACCCCAGTGGTGGACGTCCTACCAGCCCGTCGGCTACCGGATCGCCGGCCGGCTCGGCGACCGCGCCGCCTTCACGGAGATGACACGCTCCTGCCACGCGGCGGGCGTGAAGGTCGTCGTCGACGCCGTCGTCAACCACATGGCGGCCGGCACGGGCGTGGGCACGGGCGGCACCTCGTATACGAAGTACGGCTACCCCGGCCTCTACGGCGACACCGACTTCCACACCTGCCGCAAGCCCATCAGCGACTACACCAGCCGCACCGACGTCCAGAACTGCGAACTCGTCGGCCTCGCCGACCTCGACACCGGCAACGACCACGTCCGCACCGCCATCGCCGGCTACCTCGACGACCTGCTGTCGCTGGGCGCCGACGGCTTCCGCATCGACGCCGCCAAGCACATCGCCGCCGACGACCTCGCCGCGATCAAGGCGAAGCTCACCCGCCCCGGCGTCTACTGGAAGCAGGAGACCATCTTCGGCGCGGGCGAGGCCGTCCAGCCCGAGGAATACGTCCGCACCGGAGACGTCCAGGAATTCCGCTACGCCCGCGACCTCAAGCGCGTATTCCAGCGCGAACGGCTGGCCTACCTGAAGAACTACGGCGAGGGCTGGGCCTATCTGCCGAGCGGCCAGGCGTCGGTCTTCGTCGACAACCACGACACCGAGCGCAACGGCGACACCCTCACGTACAAGGACGGTGCGAACTACACGCTGGCGAATGTCTTTATGCTCGCCTGGCCGTACGGCTCGCCCGACATCCACTCCGGCTACGAGTTCACCGACCGCGACGCGGGCCCGCCGCGGGGCGGCGCGGTGGGGGCGTGCTGGCAGGACGGCTGGAAGTGCCAGCACGCGTGGCCGGAGATCCGGAGCATGGTGGGGTTCCGCAACGCGGTGCGGGGGACGCCGGTGACGGGGTGGTGGGACAACGGCTACCAGGCGATCGCCTTCGGGCGGGGCGACAAGGGGTACGTGGTGGTCAACCACGAGGGGTTCGCGCTGAGTCGGACTTTTCAGACGGGGCTGCCGGGTGGGGACTACTGCGACGTGCAGAGCGGGCGCGCGGTGCGCGTCGGGGCGGACGGCACGTTTACGGCGACGGTCGCGCCGAACACGGCGCTGGCGCTGTACGCGGGCGCGCGTGGCTGTGGCTGATGCTGTGACAACAGGCGGGCCCCGTAGCCGTTCTCGTCGCAGCGGGTGCTGGAAGATCGCGGTGCTCCTGGACGTTGGCCGTAGGTATGAAGATCGGCGAGGCTTCCAGAGTCAGCGGTGTGAGTGCGCGCTCGTTGCGGCACTACGAGGACGAGGGCTTGATCGTCCCTGGCCGTTTCAGCAATGGATTCCGTGACTACTGCCAGTCCACCATCGACCGGGTGCTCGTCATCCGCTCGTTGCTGGAGTCCGGGCTGCCCGTGCGGTTGATCAGGGAAATCCTGCCCGGCCTCACCGACGGATCCGGTGCCGGCACCGACGTGGTGTGCGCGGAGTTCCTGCACGAGGTGCGGAGCCATCGCGATCGGCTCGCCGCTCGCATCGCCGTTCTCAGCGACCAGCAGACGGCACTCGACGTCTACCTGCGAGAGGCCCACCGCACAGATCTCTGACGGGCCGCTTGACCTTGACGCAAGTGTCAGATTCCTACGTTCGGTGCATGGAGATCGACAAGCGGCGGAACACCGCCGAGCAGACCGTACGAGCACTGGTCCAGCGGTCGCACCGGGGGCCGGAGGATCTGACCCTCACGACCGATCACCGCCGCCCTGTCCCGGGGCCGGGCGAGTACCTGATCCGCGTCGGCGCCGCCGGGGTCAACTTCGCAGACGTCATGCAGACCCATGGCACCTACGGAGGAGGCCCTCAGGCACCCTATGTGGCGGGCTTCGAGGCCGCCGGCGAGATCGTGGGTGTCGGCCCGGACGTCGAGCGCCCGCTGCGGCTCGGCACCCACGTCGTCGGAGCCGGACCGGGCGCCTTCGCGCAGTACATGACGATGCCGGCCGCAGGCGTGCTTCCCGTGCCGTCCGGCTGGAACGACGCCGAAGCCCTCGGCCTGGTGCTGAACTGGGCCACCGCCTTGGCGGCACTGAAGCCGCTGGGCGAGATCAAGGCAGGTGAGGTGGTCCTCGTACATGCCGCGGCCGGAGGCGTCGGGCAGGCCGCCGTCCGTCTCGCCCGCCACTACGGCGCACGCGTGATCGCCACGGCCTCACCGGAGAAGCACCACACCGTCGAAGCCCTCGGCGCCGACGAGGTACTGGACAGCCGACGCCCTGACCTGGCCGAGGAGATCACCCGCCTGACCGGCGGTGTCGACCTGGTCCTGGAATCAGTGGGACAGGCCACGTTCAAGACCAGCCTGTCCGTCACCAAACCCTTCACCGGACGCGTCGTCGTGTTCGGCGCCGCCTCCGGCGACGCCACTTTGACCACCCACGACCTGGTCTTCACCCACCAGGTCCAGATCAAGGGTCTGCACATCGGTGCACTGGCGGTCGCGGCCCCGTCCCTCTACCAGTCGTTGCTCGTCGAGATCGAGGCCCTCATCGCCCACGGCGTGTACCCGCCCGGCACCCCCCACGTGTATCCCCTGGCCGAGGGGCCGAGGGTGCTCCGGCAACTCGAAGCGGGCCGGACCCAGGGCAAGCTTGCCCTCGATCCCTGGCACTAGGAACGCTCAGCGGGGGCCCGGGCTCCCGTAGAAGAGGTCCTCGACCACCGCCCGCGCCCGCCGCGTCGTACGACGGTAGTCGTCGAGCATCTCCCCGCCGTGCCCCGGCGGATACCCCAGGTACCGCCCCACCGCGGCCAACTCCCGCGCCTCGCCCGGAAACGTGTCGCCGGACCGCCCCCGTACCAGCATCACCGCGTTGCGCACGCTGGTGGCCAGCACCCACGCCTCGTCGAGGATGCGGGCCTCCTCGGCGGTGAGCAGCCCGGCCGCGTGGGCCGCGGCGAGGGCGGCGCGGGTGCGGGTGGTGCGCAGGCCGGGCTCGGCCCAGCCATGCCGCATCTGGAGCAGCTGCACCGTCCACTCCACGTCCGACAACCCACCCCGCCCCAGCTTGGTGTGGGTGGTGGGGTCGGCGCCGCGCGGCAGCCGTTCGGACTCCATCCGGGCCTTGAGCCGGCGGATCTCGCGGACGGCGTCCTCGCCGAGGCCCTCGGCGGGGTAGCGCAGCGGGTCGATCAGCTCGATGAACCGTCGGCCCAGGTCGGGGTCGCCCGCGACGGGCTCGGCGCGCAGCAGGGCCTGGCTCTCCCACACCAGCGACCAGCGCCGGTAGTAGGCGGCGTAGGAGGCGAGGCTGCGGACGATCGGCCCGGACTTGCCCTCGGGCCGCAGGCCGGCGTCGACGAGCAGCGGCGGGTCGGTGGTGGGAAGCTGGAGCAGCCGACGCATCTCCCCGGCGACGGCGAAGGCGGCCTTGGCGGCGTCCTCGTCGGAGACGCCCTCGCGCGGCTCGTGGACGAACAGGACGTCCGCGTCGGAGCCGTAGCCCTGCTCGTGGCCGCCGAAGCGGCCCATGCCGATGACCGCGAACCGAGTGGGCAGGGTGTCGCCCCACTCGCCCCGGACGGCCGCGCGCAGGGCGCCGGCGACGGCGGCGGCGTTGACGTCGGAGACGGCGTCGCCGACGATGCCGGCGCGGGCGGCGTGGTCGTTCCCGGCGGTCTCGGCGGCGCCGCGCGAGCCGGTGCCGTGCTCGCCGGAGGCGTGGGCGCGGGGGGCGGGGCCGGCGTGCCCGTAGGCGCCGATGATGTCGGCGGCCGCGGTGCGGAACAGTTCGCGGCGGCGTACGCCGCGCACGGCGACGATGGCCGCCTCGGGGTCCTCGGCGCGGCCCACGGCGGCGAGGACCTCCTGCTCCAGGGCCTCGCGGCCGCGCGGGCGCAGCCCGCCGGAGTCGCCGAGGAGGGCGACGGCCTCGGGGGCGCGCAGCAGCAGGTCGGGGGCGAGCCGGCCGGCGGAGAGCACCCGGGCGAGGTTCTCGGCGGCGGCGCCCTCGTCGCGCAGCAGCCGCAGGTACCAGGGGGTTCTGCCGAGGGCGTCGGAGACCTTGTGGAAGTTGAGCAGGCCGGCGTCGGGGTCGGCGGAGTCGGCGAACCAGCCCAGCAGCACGGGCAGCAGCGTGCGTTGGATGGCGGCCTTGCGGGTGACGCCGGAGGCGAGGGCCTCCAGATGACGGAGGGCGGCGGCGGGGTCGGCGTAGCCGAGGGCGGCCAGGCGCTGGCCGGCGGCCTTGGGGCTGAGCCGGATCTCGCCGGGTTCCAGCTGGGCGACGGCTTCGAGCAGCGGCCGGTAGAAGAGTTTCTCGTGCAGCCGGCGCACCTCGCGGGCGTGGAGCTTCCACTGCCGGCCGAATTCGGCGACCGGTTCCTTGCCGGGGGCCCATTCGTAGGTACGGGCCAGGGAGCGGCCCAGGCGGCGGAGGTCCGCCTCGCGGTCGGGCACGAGGTGGGTGCGGCGCAGCCGGTGGAGCTGGATGCGGTGCTCCATGGTGCGCAGGAAGCGGTAGGCCTCGCCGAGGGACTTGGCGTCGGCGCGGCCCACGTAGCCGCCGGCGGCGAGGGCGTCGAGCGCGTCGAGGGTGGATCCGGAGCGCAGGGTGGCGTCGCTGCGTCCGTGGACCAACTGGAGGAGCTGGACGGCGAATTCGACGTCTCTCAGTCCGCCGGGGCCGAGTTTGATCTCGCGGTCGACCTGGGCGGCGGGGATGGAGTCGACGACGCGGCGGCGCATCTCCTGGACGTCGGTGACGAAGTTGTCGCGCTCGGCGGCCTGCCAGACGAGGGGGGAGAGGGTGTCGACGTAGTCCTGGCCGAGGGCGAGGTCGCCGGCGACGGGGCGGGCCTTGAGGAGGGCCTGGAACTCCCAGGTCTTGGCCCAGCGCTGGTAGTAGGCGAGATGGCTGGAGAGGGTGCGCACCAGGGGGCCGTTGCGGCCTTCGGGGCGGAGGTTGGCGTCGACGGTCCAGATGGTGCCCTCGGGGGTGACGTCGGAGCAGATCCGCATCATGCGGGAGGCGAGGCGGGTGGCGGAGCGCAGGGCGGTGGCCTCGGCGGTGCCGTCGCGGGCCTCGGCGACGAAGATGACGTCGACGTCGGAGACGTAGTTGAGCTCGCGGCCGCCGCATTTGCCCATGCCGATGACGGCGAGCCGGCAGGCGGCGGCGTCGGCCGGCTGTTCCTCGGTGGCGATGGCGAGGGCGGCGCGGAGGGTGGCGGTGGCCAGGTCGGCGAGTTCGGCGGCGGCCTCGGCGACGTCGGTGCTGCCGCTGACGTCGCGGGCCGCTATGCCGAGGAGGGCGCGCCGGTAGGCGGCGCGCAGGGCGTCGGCGGGGGGCAGCCCGGCCTCCCGGCCCCGGCGGGACCCGTCGGCGAGGGCCCATTCGAATTCGGGAACGGCGGGGTGGAGGTCGGCCGCCTCGAAGCTGTCGAGGGCGTGCCAGTCGCCGGGGTGCCGGGCGAGGTGGTCGCCGAGGGCCTCGGACGTGCCGAGGACGCCCAGCAGCCGGTCGCGCAGCGGCTTGGCGGCGGCGAGGGTGTCGAGCAGGGCCTGCCGGTCGGCGTCGTCGCGGGCGGCGAGGGACTCGGCGAGCCGGACGAGCCCGCGCAGCGCGAGATCGGGGTCGGCCGTGGCGCCGAGGGCGTCGAGCAGCACCGGGCCGGCGCCCAGGGACCCCAGCGCGGGGGTCCCCAGGAGCCGCTCGGCCTCGGGCACGGCGGTGAACCCGCAGCGCAGCAGCCGGCTGTAGGTACTGCTGCGGCGCCCGTCGGGCACGGTCATCGCCGGTCCTCTCGCCTGTGGTGCGGGGTGGCCGGGGTCAGAGCACCGGCAGCATCTTGCGCAGCTCGAACGCGGTCACTTCCGACCGGTACTCCTCCCATTCCTGCTTCTTGTTGCGCAGGAAGAAGTCGAAGACGTGCTCGCCGAGGGTCTCGGCGACCAGTTCGCTGCGTTCCATCAGCTCGATGGCCTCACCGAGGTTCTGCGGCAGCGGCTCGATCCCCATGGCCCGGCGCTCGGCGTCGGACAGCGCCCACACGTCGTCGTCGGCGCCCGCGGGGAGTTCGTACCCCTCCTCGATGCCCTTGAGACCCGCCGCGAGGAGGACGGCGTAGGTCAGGTAGGGGTTGGCGCCGGAGTCGATGGAGCGGACCTCGACCCGGGTGGAGCCGGTCTTGCCGGGCTTGTACATGGGCACGCGGATGAGCGCGGAGCGGTTGTTGTGGCCCCAGCAGATGTACGAGGGGGCCTCGCCGCCGGCGCCGGCGGTGCGCTGGGAGCCGCCCCAGATGCGCTTGTAGGAGTTGACCCACTGGTTGGTGACGGCGGAGATCTCGCCCGCGTGCTTCAGCAGTCCGGCGATGAAGGACTTGCCGACCTTGGACAGCTGGTACTCGGCACCGGACTCGTGGAAGGCGTTGCGGTCGCCCTCGAAGAGGGAGAGGTGGGTGTGCATGCCGGAGCCCGGGAACTCCGAGAAGGGCTTGGGCATGAACGTGGCGTGGACGCCCTGCTCCAGCGCCACCTGCTTCATCACGATGCGGAAGGTCATGATGTTGTCGGCGGTGGAGAGCGCGTCGGCGTAGCGCAGGTCGATCTCCTGCTGGCCGGGGGCGCCCTCGTGGTGGCTGAACTCGACCGAGATGCCCATGGATTCGAGCATGGTGATGGCCTGGCGGCGGAAGTCCATGCCGACGCCGGTGGGCGTGTGGTCGAAGTAGCCGGAGGAGTCGGCGGGCTGGGGGCGGGTGCCGTCGACGGGCTTGTCCTTGAGCAGGAAGAACTCGATCTCGGGGTGGGTGTAGAAGGTGAACCCGAGGTCGGAGGTCTTGGCCAGGATGCGCTTGAGGACGTAGCGCGGGTCGGCGTACGACGGGGACCCGTCCGGCATCAGGATGTCGCAGAACATCCGGGCGGTGCCGGGTGCCTCGGCGCGCCACGGCAGGATCTGGAAGGTGCCCGGATCCGGCTTGGCGATCATGTCCGATTCGTATACCCGCGCGAAGCCCTCGATCGCCGAGCCGTCGAAGCCGATGCCCTCGTCGAAGGCCTGCTCCAGCTCGGCGGGGGCCACGGCCACGGACTTCAGGTAGCCGAGGACGTCGGTGAACCACAGCCGGACGAACCGGATGTCGCGCTCTTCGAGCGTGCGGAGCACGAACTCCTGCTGCTTATCCATAGCTACCTATCCTTGCAGGTCAGACGGCTCGTTCACCGGGTGCGGGCACGGGCTGGACCTTGAGTATCACGTCCCCGGGTTACCTGTGGGTTTCCGGACGACGCCGCTTCCCCTTCGGCTTCCCGAGTGCATCGTACTTATGCCCATATGAAAAGTGCTGCTGATCGCATACCGGTACGTAGTCCGCTATCGTCCGAGACGGAGCGAGGGAGGACGCCTGATGACCGCGATTTCCGACCGGCCGCAGATGCTGCCCGAGGAGTTCGAGGAGTTCGCGCGCCTGGCCGCCCGCACCGTGGAGGGCGTGCGCCTGGAGTTCATCAACGGGAAGCTGGGGGTCAAGCCCGTGCCGGACGGCGACCACGGCCGCATCATCCAGTGGCTGTTGCGTATCTGCATCCAGGCCCGTCCGGAGCTGTTCCTGCACGAGCAGGGGCTGAAGCTCCCCGCCTACCGCAAGGGGAATGCCCGCCCGGACGGCACTCTCGCGCCCAGCGACGCCTTCGTCGGTCAGGGGGAGTGGGCCTCGGTCGAGGGCGTGCTCATGGTCGTGGAGGTCACCTCCTACGACTCGGACACCGACCGGCGCGACCGCTCCGAGAAGCCCCGTGCCTACGCCGAGGCCGGGATCCCGGTGTATCTCCTGATCGACCGGGACACCTGCGAGGTCGTCGTGTACAGCGACCCCGACGGTGTCCGCTACGAGCAGGTTCGAATCGTCCCCTTCGGCAAGCCGCTGGCCCTCCCCGACCCGGTCGGTATCGAGCTGGACACCGAGCCCCTCAAGGACTGGGTGCGCTGAGCCGGCCCCCGTGCGGCCCGTCAGACGCCGCCCGCCCGCGCCAGTTCCCACTCGTGTTCCGGGCCGTCGCCGCCCGGTAGCACCATTCGGAGGCCGTACGCGCCCTCGCCCACCCGGTGGCCCACGTGGACGGCGAGTTTGTCGGCGGTGGAGTGTTTGTGGCTGAGGAGGGCGCGGCCGGTCCAGTTCCAGCGTTGGTCGCGGCCGGCGGGGGTGGCGAGGCGGCGGAGGGCCGGGCCGTGGCCGGAGGGGCCGAGGAGGAGGGTGAGGACCCGGGGGACGTACTCCTCGGCGTCGGCGGCGAGGGTGACGATCCCGGTGTCCGCGTCGATGTGCCAGGCGCAGTGCCGCGCGGAGACGGTGGCGCGGTCGCGGACGTCGACGAAGCCCTCGGTGGCGTGCCCGCAGAGGACGTAGCGGGGATCGTTCCGCCACCGGACGACGTACCGGGCGCCCCGGTCCAGCGCGCCGGTGAAGGGGGTCTCGTGGTGTTCCGGGATCACGTGGGTGCTCCTTCACCGCGGCGGTGCGTTCCGCCGCCCACCCTCGCGCACCCGCCCGCCCCGCACCCGCCGGCCGCCGCCGACCGGGTGGTCGGGCGTGGTCGGGCCCGTATGAATCAGGCCCGTATGAACGGGGTCGCCAGCACGGCCGCCGCGATGGCCTGCGGGCGGTCGTACATCAGCAGGTGGCCGGCCGGGGCGACGGCCTCGAAGCGGCCGTCGAGGCGGTCGGCGAGGGCGCGCTGACGCTCCAGCCAGCGGCGTTCCTCGGCGGAGCCGGTGCCCGGGGAGGCGGCGAGGACGGTGACGGGGACGGGCGGCAGGCCGTGGTGGGCGCGCAGGTCCTCGAGTTCGGCGGCGACGTCGCGGTAGCGGGCGTTCTCCATGACGATGGCGCGCGCCACGCGCGCGGTGCCGTATGTCCGGCGCACCAGGTCCTCGTCCGCGGGGTCGTGGCGGGTGACGGAGGCGGCGCGGACGGCGAGGCGGCGCAGGGCCGGTCCGAGGGCGCGCGGCAGCCCGGTGGCGGCGAGGGCCCGGCCGCGTACCCGGGCGGCGGCGGTGCGCAGTTCACGGCCGGGCACGGGCCGGGCGTCCGGTACGACGCTGGCGTCGACGAGGACGAGCCCGGTCGTGCGCTCCGGGTACATCCGGGCGTAGGCCTCGGCGTGGAAGCCGGCCAGGGAGTGGCCGACGACCGTGGCCGGGCCCGGCAGGCCGAGCGCGTCGAGGACTCCCGTCATCCGGGCGGCCTCGGCGGCGGCGGTCGGGGGTTCCAGCGGCGCGGCGCTGAAGCCCAGCCCGGGTCGGTCGAAGCGGACGACCGTGCGGTGCGGGGTGAGCAGGGGGACGACCGGCTCCCAGTCGAACCAGCCCATGCCGAGGCCGGCGCTGAGGACGCACACGGGCCCCGAGCCCTCGCGCAGCACGTGCAGGGGCACACCGCCGACCCGCAGCATCCGGCCCGGTGGCCGCCCCGGCGGCTGTCCCGGTGGCCGTTCCGTGCCGTGCGTACCGCCGCCCGTAGCGCTCATCGAGTCCCCCTCGGTCCGTCCCCGCCGGCCGACGTCGTCGTTGGCCGGCTTCGGAGAGCACGGACAAGCTACTCGACGGGGGTGGTCTCCTGATGCCCGGCCGTCACCCAGTGCGGCTTGCGCAGGGCGAGGAAGGCCAGCGGCACGAGGAAGCCGAGCGTGAGCAGCCCGCCGCCGACGATGAGCAGATAGCGCCACAGCGGCTGGCCGCCGAACTGCTCCGGCGGTACGAAGCCGATGAACATGGCCCCCACGGAGGCGGCGAAGCCGACGCCGGCGACGAGGCCCAGGGCCGGGACCTTGAAGCCGCGCGGCTGGTCGGGACGGGTGCGGCGCAGCCGGAGGGCGGCGGCGAACATCAGCAGGTAGACGACGAGGTAGATCTGCGTCGTGACCACCGAGAAGATCCAGTAGGCGCTGGAGACATCGGGGATGAAGGCGTAGAGCAGGGCGATCAGCGTGGTCAGGGCGCCCTGGGCGACCATGATGTTGCGCGGGACGCCGTTCTTGTTGAGCTTCTGGAGGGCGGGCGGCAGATAGCCCTCCTGGCGGGCGACCATCAGCAGGCCCCGGGACGGTCCGGCCAGCCAGGTGAGCATCCCGCCGAGCGCCGCGGCGACGAGCAGGACGCCGACGACCTTGGTCAGCCAGCCCACGTGGAAGTGGTCGAAGAAGCCCTGGAATGCCTGCATCACACCGGCCGTCAGGCTGAGGTCCTTGCCCGGCATCACCCAGCTGATGGCCAGCGCGGGCAGGATGAAGATCAGCAGAACGAGTCCGGTGGCGGCGAAGACCGAGCGCGGGTACTCCTTGCCGGGCTCGCGCAGCGAGGAGACGTGCACGGCGTTCATCTCCATGCCCGCGTACGACAGGAAGTTGCCCACGATCAGCACGAGGCTGGCGAGCCCGGTCCACGGCGGGAGGACGTGGCCGCCGTCCATGGGCGCGGCCGACGGATTGCCCTGGGCGAGGAAGACCATGCCCAGGACGACGAGCACGACGCCCGGGATCAGGGTGCCGACGACCAGGCCGACGCTGGAGAGCCCGGCCACGGCCTTCGTACCGCGCGCGGAGATCAGCACCCCGGCCCAGTACACGACGACGATGACGAGCGCGACGTAGAGGCCGTTGTTCGCGAGGGACGGGTCGATGACGTAGGCGAAGGTGCTCGCCACATAGGCCAGCAGGCTGGGGTAGTACGCGATGGTCATCGCGAACTGGCACCAGACGGCGAGGAATCCGAGCCGCTTGCCCAGGCCCTCGCTCACCCACCGGTAGATGCCGCCCGTCCAGCCGGAGGCCAGCTCGGCCGAGACCAGGGCGGTCGGCAGCAGGAAGACGACGGCGGGGAGGAGGTAGAGGAAGACGGCGGCGAGGCCGTAGAGGGCCATGGAGGGGGCCGGGCGGAGGTTGGCCACGGAGGCCGTGGTCATCATCGCGAGGGTCGCCCACGAGATGAACTGCGTACGGGTGGCGGTGGCTCCGGCGGCATCGGCTCCGGTGGCGGGGGCAGCCGTGGGGGGACGTTCGTCCCGGACCTGTTCCGTGATGGTCATTGTTGGGGAGAGCGTCCTTCAGGGCGTGCGTCAAGGGTTTTCGTCCCATAATCGGGGCTTCGCGCCGCCGTTCGCACATCCGGCCCTGTCGCCCGCCCCTCCGCCCGCCTGGAGGGCCGATACCCCGTGGGGGTAGGGTGCCCGGAGGTCAACGGGCTTGTGGAGGCGGGCGATGCACGGACGGCGGAGGGTCGCCGCGTGGTGCGGCCGGCTGCTGCTGTTCGCCGCGTTGCTGCTCGGCATCGTGACGATGCACACACTCGGGCACCCACGTGACCACGCGCAGACCGTCGCGCATGCGATGCCGGGTGCGCACGCGTCCGCGCCGACGCCGACGGTCGCGCCGACGTCGACAATCGCGCCGGACGACCACTTCTCCGGGCCCACCGCCTCCACCGCCCACGGCGGCGGTCACGGCGGCATGGACCCGCTGTCCGTCTGCCTCGCCGTGCTCGGCGCGGGCTGGGCCGCGGCCTTCCTGCTCTCCCTCGCCGCCTTCTTCCGCGACCGGTCCGGTACGGGCCCGGTGGCCGCCCGCGCGTGGTTCTCGCGCGCCCTGTGGCCGATCCCGCCCCCACCACGGCACAAGGCCCTCGCCCGGTTGTCGGTGCTGCGCGTATAGGGGCGCGTTCCGCTGCCCGCCTCGTCGGCGGCAGCGCACGCGCTCGTCATCACGCACACCCACCGACACCACAGAGGTGCACTCCCATGCGCACAACCACCCGCCGCGCCGTGCTCGGCGCGGGGATCGCCGCTGCCGGAAGCGGACTGCTGGCCGCCTGCTCGAAGGGCACCGGCGACGGCCCTTCCCCCTCCACTTCCTCCGCCGACACCGCCGACACCGCCGGATTCGTCTCCCCCGACGGCCGCGAGGTGGCCGCCGCCGAGGCCCGGCGCGGCACGGGCCCGGTCCGCCGGGTGCGGCTCACCGCGACCCCCGCGCGGCTGGACCTGGGAGGCGGCCGTACCGTCGCGAGCTGGGCGTACGGCGACGCGCTGCCCGGCCGGGAGGTCCGTGTCACGGCCGGTGACACCCTCGCGCTCACCCTCGCCAACCACCTGCCCGTGCCCACGTCCGTGCACTGGCACGGGCTGGCGCTGCGCAACGACATGGACGGCGTCCCGGGGCTGACGCAGCGCCCGGTCGCGGCGGGGGCGTCGCACGACTACCGCTTCACGGTCGCGCACCCGGGCACGTACTGGCTGCACCCGCACTCCGGCACCCAGCAGGACCGGGGGCTGTACGCGCCGCTGATCGTCGAGGACCCGAAGGAGCCGCTGGCGTACGACAAGGAGTGGGTCGTCGTGCTCGACGACTGGGTCGACGGGGTCGACGGCAGCACTCCGGACGCGGTGCTCGCGGAGCTCGCCAAGGGCATGGACATGGGCGGCATGGACCACGGCGGGGGACACGACATGCCTGGTATGTCGCACATGTCGATGACGTCCACAGGCCAGGCCGCCGCCTCCTCCCCCTCCCCCGCCGGACCGCCCCGGATGCTGATGGGCGCCACCAGCGACGTCCTCGGCGGTGACGCCGGCGATGTCGCCTACCCCTACTACCTGGTCAACGGGCGGACGCCGGAGAATCCGGAGACCTTCACCGCGAAGCCCGGCGACCGGGTCCGGATCCGGCTGATCAACGCGGGCGGTGACACCGCCTTCCGCGTCGCCCTCGGCGATCACCGGATGACCATCACCCATACGGATGGTTTCCCCGTCGAGCACATACAGACGGACGCGCTCCTGCTCGGTATGGGAGAGCGCTATGACGTCCTGGTGGAGGTCAAGGACGGCGTCTTCCCGCTGACCGCCCTGGCCGAGGGCAAGAAGCGCACCGCGCTGGCCCTGCTGCGGACGGGCGGCGGCTCGGCGCCCGGGGCGGACGTACGCCCCCGGGAGCTGGAGAGCACCCCGCTGACCGCGGACCGGCTGAAGGCCGCCGGCGGCGTCGCGCTCGAGGAACGCCGGCCGGACCGCACGATCACGCTGAAGCTGACGGGCTCCATGGCGAAGTACGACTGGGCGATCAACGGGCGGACGTACTCGCCCTCGTACCGCCATCCGGTGGCGGCGGGCGAGCGGGTCCGGCTCGCCTTCGTCAACGCCACCACGATGTGGCACCCCATGCATCTGCACGGGCACACGTTCGCGCTGCCGGGCGGCGGGGCGCGCAAGGACACGGCCATCGTGCTGCCGGGCAAGCGACTGGAAGTCGACTTCGACGCGGACAACCCGGGGCTGTGGATGATCCACTGCCACAACGTCTACCACGCGGAGTCGGGGATGATGACGGTCCTCGGCTACCGCGCGTAGCGGAAAGACGGAAAAGGGGAGGGTCCACGCCGGGCCCTCCCCCTCTACCGCCCTCTACCGGCGCACCGGCTTCACCCGGATCAGACCGCCAGCGGCACCTGGGTGCCGGGCGCGGTCCCCCGGTAGTGGTCGACGACCTTGTTGAGCTCGCTCTGGTAGTACAGCGGCCACAGGCCGAAGAGGAAGATCAGCAGCAGGCCGAGACCGCCGCTGCAGCTGGGCTGGAGACCGGCCGCGCGCTGGGCGTCGGCTATGCGCCTGCCGGTGTTGTAGATGGACACGAACGGCGGGATCAGCAGGATGCCGCCGAACAGGAGGGTGAGCAGGCTGCCGCCCGGGCTGATCTTGCGACGGCTGTCGAACTCCGCCATCTCCTTGTGGATCTTGTAGTACCAGACCAGGGTGTAGATCCCGAGGGTGATGATCGGCAGGCCCAGCCAGACGCCGAAGACGTTGCGGCGCTTCATGGCCAGGCCGTAGTGGGCCGAGCCCTGCGGCTGGCCGTAGGGGGCCGGGGGCTGGGCGGCGGGCGGGTAGCCGTAGCCGGACTGCCGGCCGTAGGGCTGAGGCTGACCACCATAGGGCTGCTGGTCCCCGTAGGGCGACTGGCCGCCGTACGCCTGCTGACCGCCGTAGGGCTGCTGCTGACCGCCGTACGGCTGCTGGCCACCGTAAGGCTGCTGCCCGCCATAGGGCTGCTGCGGCTGACCGCCCTGATACGGGCCGGGGGCGCCCTGGGGAGCGGGCGCGGCCGGAGGGTAGGGGCCGTTCCCGGAAGGCTGCGGACCCCACTGCGGCGGCGGCTGCGTGCTCAACGGATCTCCTTGGCGTCAATGCTGACAAGACATCACGAAAACCCACGGCAGGACACCCCATGGGCAGATCGCGCAGCTTGTCACAAGATCACATTCCGTGGCCAGATCCACACACTTCCGTCCCGGCCCCCCGTGGCGGCCCTCACACCACATCGCGTCAGTCAGACGATTACACTGAGGCGCGTGGCTCAACTTCGTCTCGCCCTGAACCAGATCGACTCCCGCGTCGGCGACATCGCCGGGAACGCCGAGCGGATCGTCCACTGGACCCGGCGCTCCGCCGAGCAGGGCGCCCATCTGGTGGCGTTTCCCGAGATGGCGCTGACGGGATACCCCGTCGAGGACCTCGCCCTGCGTTCCTCCTTCGTCACGGCCAGCCGGGACGCGCTGCGCGCGCTGGCCGCCCGCCTCCAGGCCGAGGGCCTGGGCGAGCTCCCCGTGATCGTCGGCTATCTGGACCGCAGCGAGGAGGCCCGGCCGCGGCTGGGCCGCCCCGCCGGGGCCCCGCGCAACGCCGGCGCCGTCCTCCACCGGGGCGAGGCCGTGCTGACCTACGCCAAGCACCACCTGCCGAACTACGGCGTCTTCGACGAGTTCCGCTACTTCGTGCCCGGCGAGACGATGCCGGTGCTGCGCGTCCACGGTGTGGACGTGGCGCTGGCCATCTGCGAGGACCTCTGGCAGGAGGGCGGCCGCGTGCCCGCCGCGCGCTCCGCCGGGGCCGGGCTGCTGCTCTCCATCAACGCCTCCCCCTACGAGCGCGAGAAGGACGACACCCGCCTCGACCTGGTGCGCAAGCGCGCCCAGGAGGCCGGCTGCGTCACCGCCTACCTCGCGACCACCGGCGGCCAGGACGAGCTGGTCTTCGACGGCGACTCGATCGTCGTCGACCGCGACGGCGAGGTCATCGCCCGCGCCCCGCAGTTCGAGGAGACCTGCCTCGTCCTCGACCTGGACCTGCCGGCCGCCCCGGCGGCGGCCCCCTCGGGCGTCGTCGACGACGGCCTGCGCATCGAGCACGTCACGATCGGAGCCGACCCCCTCCCCGCCTACGAGCCGGAGCTCACCGGCGGCCTCGCCCCCCACCTGGGCGACGACGAGGAGGTCTACAAGGCGCTGGTCACGGGCCTGCGGGCGTACGTGGAGAAGAACGGCTTCCGCAGCGTCCTCATCGGTCTGTCCGGCGGCATCGACTCGGCGCTGGTCGCCGCCATCGCCTGCGACGCGGTCGGCGCGGACAACGTGTACGGCGTGGCCATGCCCTCCCGCTACTCCTCCGACCACTCGATCGCCGACGCCGAGGAGCTCGCCCGCCGGACGGGCCTCCACTTCCGGACCGTGCCGATCGCCCCGATGTTCGACGCGTACATGGGCTCGCTGGGCCTCACCGGCCTCGCCGAGGAGAACCTCCAGTCCCGGCTGCGCGGCACGATGCTGATGGCCGTCTCCAACCAGGAGGGCCACATCGTCCTGGCCCCGGGCAACAAGTCCGAGCTGGCCTGCGGCTACTCCACGCTCTACGGCGACTCGGTCGGCGCGTACGGCCCGATCAAGGACGTCTACAAGACCGGTATCTTCCGCCTCGCCAAGTGGCGCAACCAGGCGGCGGCCGAGCGCGGCGAGACCCCGCCGATCCCGGAGAACTCCATCACCAAGCCCCCGAGCGCCGAGCTGCGCCCCGGCCAGGTGGACACCGACTCCCTCCCGGACTACGACGTCCTCGACCGGATCCTGGAGCTCTACGTCGACCGCGACCGGGGCCGCGCCGACATCGTCGCGGCGGGCTACGACCCGGAGCTCGTCACCCGCATCCTGCGGCTGGTCGACACGGCGGAGTACAAGCGCCGCCAGTACCCGCCGGGCACGAAGATCTCCGCGAAGGGCTTCGGCAAGGACCGCCGCCTCCCCATCACCAACGGCTGGCGCGAGGCCTGATCCGCGTCAGCGGCCGGAGGGCCCACGGCAGCGCGCCGTGGGCCCTCCGGCCGAAAACCGTGAGGCCTTGAGGCGTTACGCCTGCGGCTTCCGGAACGCCTTGATCATCGCCGCGTAGCTGTTCTTCGCGTGCCCCTGCCCGATGATCTTCTCCATCAGGTCCTGCGAGTACTTCGGCAGCTCCGCGTCCACGCCCAGCGCCTCGCTCTCGTGGACGAGGTGCTTGATGGCCCCGAGGTGGGTCTCGAGGGTGGCGTCGTTGGCCGGGAACTCGCCGTCGCCCGCGTCGATCTGGTTGGCGTATTCGGTCGTGAACATCTTGATGGCGTCGAGCCACATGTGCGCCCACGGCAGGTACGCCTTCGCCGGGACGTCGGCGGTGCCGACGACGGCCACGCCGTGCAGGAAGGCGTTGAACGTGCCCCACATCAGGCCGAGCAGCGACACGTCGTAGAGCGCCGGCATGCCGTAGTCGGCGCCGAGGTAGGTGGTGCCGCCGCCGAGCAGGCCCAGGGTGGACTCGTGGGCCTTGAAGACCTCTTCGTCACCGGCGTAGAAGAGCACCGAGGTCTCGGCGCCGATACCGGGCGGGGTGGTCATGATGACGCCGTCGAGGTACTTGACGCCCAGCTTGCCGAAGCGCTCGGCGGCCACGCGGGCCTGGTCCGAGGAGCCGGAGGTCAGGTTGACCAGGACCTTGCCCTTGAGGGCCTCGTCCAGGCCGTCCAGGATGCCGTCCAGGTTGTCGTAGGTCGACACGCAGACGACCAGCAGCTCGCCGGCGGCGACGGCCTCGGCCGGGGTGGCCGCGAGGACCGCGCCCTCCGAGACGAGCTTGTCGGCCTTTTCGGCGGAGCGATTCCACACGGTCGTCCGGTGACCGGCCTTGAGGAACGCGGCGGCAAGCGCCTGACCCATCAGGCCGAGACCGATGACCGTCACCGGGGCGTGGTTGTCGCCCATAACTGTGCCCTCCAGAGAAATTTCTGTGCAATGCAGTTCCGCGCAACGGAGCTTTGTTGCGGGGAATGCTTTACAGATTGGCCGACGCCGCTGGTGCACCACAAGCACGCACTTAAAAGTGGGTACTTACCGCGAGGTAAGGCCTGGAAATATTCCCGCCTCGTAACCGGGATCAATGAGCGGCCCCACGAGGGCGAATTCGGTGTCGATTACCGTCCGGTGGCCGGGCAATTCACCATGACGGCCGGAATGGCCCGGGAAACCCCGACAACATCCGTGGCACGACAATCAATTGGCAGCGTCCGCTGCCCCGGGGCGTCACTTCGCGCCCCGCACCACCAGCCCGTCCAGCAGCCTGGCCGTCGCCTCCGCCACCGCGTCCACGGCCTCGTCGAAGACGGCCCGGTTGTGGGCGGCGGGGGCGCGGAAGCCGGAGACCTTGCGGACGTACTGGAGGGCGGCGGCGCGGACGTCGTCCTCAGTCGCCTCGGGCGTGACCGGCGGTCTGAGCGTCTTGATGCTGCGGCACATGCTCCAAGTGTGCGCCCGCGACCACCCGCGAGGCCCCCTCGCCGCCCCGGTCGAGCCGGCCCGCGAGGACCGCGATCGCCAGTCCCACCACGGCCAGGGCGGCGCCCACCAGCGTGGGCGAGGTCCAGCCCCAGCCCGCCGCGATGGCGACGCCGCCGAGCCAGGCCCCACCCGCGTTGGCGAGGTTGAAGGCGGAGTGGTTGGAGGCGGCGGCCAGGGTGGGGGCGGCCTTGGCCTTGTTCATGATGAGCATCTGGAGCGGGGTGCTGGTCATGGAGCCGGCGGCGCCGAGCAGGACGACCGTCACCAGCGCGGCCCACTTCACGTGCACGGTGAAGTCGAAGACGACGAGGACCGCCGCGAGACCGGCCAGGGCCCCGTAGAGCGTGGGGCGCAGGGCACGGTCGGTGAGGGGGCCGGCCGCGAGGACGCCCAGGGTCATACCGGTGCCGAAGAGCGCCAGCACGAACGTGACCGAGGTCTCGGAGAAGCCGGTGACCTCCACCGCCATCGCGGACAGGTAGCTGTAGACGGCGAAGACCCCCGCGAAACCGAAGACCGTGGCCAGCAGGCCCAGCAGCACCTGGCGGCCGCCCAGGGCGCGCAGCTCCTTGCCCAGGCCCGCGCCCTGCTCGGGCGGCAGCTCGGGGATCAGGCGGGTGAGGGTGGCCATCGCCGCGAGGCCGATCACGGCCACGACGAGGAACGTGGCGCGCCATCCCAGGTGCTGCCCCAGGAGGGTGGCCGCCGGGACGCCGATGATGTTGGCGACCGTCAGGCCGAGGAACATCATGGCGACGGCCCGGGCCTGCCGTCCCTCGCCCGCGAGGCGGGCGGCGACCACGGAACCCACGCCGAAGAACGCGCCGTGCGGCAGCCCCGCCAGCACCCGGGCGGCGACGAGCAGCCCGAAGTTCGGGGCCAGGGCGGAGGCGAGGTTGCCGACCGTGAAGACCGCCATGAGCAGGATCAGCATCCGCTTGCGCGGGATCCGCGCGCCGAGCGCGGTGAGCAGCGGGGCGCCGAAGACGACGCCGAGGGCGTAGGCGGAGACCAGGTAGCCGGCGGTGGGGACGGAGGTGCCGAGGTCGTCGGCGACGTTGGGCAGCAGGCCCATCATCACGAACTCGGTCGTTCCTATGCCGAAGGCGGAGACGGCGAGCGCCAGCAGCGCCAGGGGCATGGGAGGCCTTTCGGAAAGGGTGCGACCGGAGTGCGACAGGTGTACGGAGCAGCCTTCCAGCCTACGGGGTACGGCTACGGGCCCGTACCCGGGAGGTGAACTCGCGGGTACGGGCCCGTGCGGACCTGGATGACGTCGTCAGATCTTGACGCGGGCCGCCACCGGCAGGTGGTCGCTGGGCGTCGCGGGGAGGGTCCACGCGGAGACCGGGTCCATGCCGCGGACCATGATCTGGTCGATGCGGGCCATGGGGAAGCTCGCGGGCCAGCTGAAGCCGAAGCCGTCGCCGGCCGCGCCCTGGGCCGAGCGGAGCTGGGAGGTGACGGGGGCGAGGGAGCGGTCGTTCATGGTGCCGTTGAGGTCGCCGAGGAGGACGACCTTCTTCACCGGCTCGTGGGCGATGGCCTGGCCGAGCGCCTGGGCGCTGTTGTCGCGCTGCCCGGCGGTGAAGCCGGCGTTGAACTTGACCCGTACCGAGGGCAGGTGGGCGACGTAGACGGCCACCGGGCCCTGCGGCGTCTCGACGGTGGCGCGCAGCGCGCGGGTCCAGCCCATCTTGATGTCGACCGGCCCGGCGTCGGTCAGCGGGTACTTGCTCCACACGCCGACCGTGCCCTGCACGGAGTGGTACTTGTACGCGCCCGCCATCGCCTTCTCGTAGCGTGAGGCGTCGCTGAGCTCCTCCAGGGCCACGACGTCGGCGCCGGAGGCGGCGACGGCCCGGGCGGTGGCGGCCGGGTCGGGGTTCTCGGCGTTGACGTTGTGGGTGGCGACGGTGAAGTTGCCGCCCTTGCCGGACTTGTCGGTCAGCAGCCCGCCGAAGAGGTTGACCCAGGCGACGGCGGGCAGCAGCAGGGCGATCAGCGCGGTCGCCGAGCGGCGTACCAGCGCCAGGACCAGCAGCACCGGGACGAACAGGCCCAGCCAGGGCAGGAAGGTTTCGGTGAGGCTGCCGAGGTTGCCGACCTTGTTGGGCAGGTCGGCGTGGATCAGCATCAGCAGGCCGAGCAGGACGGCGAGCACGGCGAGCACGACGCCGCGCCGCCAGATGCCGGGACCCCGCCACTGGCTCCGCCAGTGCTCCAGCCGGCTCTGGAGCGCCGGGGCCCCGGAATCGGTCCGCGCGGGGCCCGCTCCCTCAAGGCCCGTCTCCTCCATGTGCGCCTGCGGCATCGGCTGTCCTCACTGCTCCATCTGCTGCTCGCCCCCGGTACCGGACGATAGGTGATCATGGCACGCGGGGCTGACCGGAACGCTCCTGACCGGGGCGTCGGGTGGGAGGACGACCGTCCGGTCCCAACGGGTTCCTCGATACGGGCCCGGCACGGGATGCTGTGACAGAACGGGCACATGAGGACGTCCCAGGCCACCCGGAACCCCCCGGAATCAGGACTTCCGGCCCGGGACGGCGGGGCCGGACGGCCCGGGCGGGTCGCCCGCACCGTCCGCCGGGCGGGCGCGTACGCCCTCCAGCACCGTGTCGACGATCTGCTCGGCCAGCCCCTCCGGCAGCTCCTGCCAGTCGTGGAGGATCGCGCGGGAGAGCATGGGGCTGACGAAGAGGTCGGTGAGGAGGTCGACGTCGAGGTCGGCCCGGATCTCCCCCGCCGCCATGCCGCGCCGCAGCACCTCGTGGAAGGCCCGGCGCCGGGCCGCGACGACCGTGTCGTGGTACTCCTGCCACAGCCGGGGGTGGGCGCGGACCTGTGCGATGGCCGTGCGCAGCACGGCCGAGGAGCGTTTGGCCAGGCCGCGCCGGCGCAGGAACTCCAGCAGGGCGACGAGGTCGTCGCGGGCCGGGCCGCCGGCGAGTTCGGGGGCGCTGTCGTCGAGGGAGCGCAGCACGTCGAGCATCAGCGCCTCCTTGCCCGCCCAGCGCCGGTAGACGGTGGCCTTGCCGACGCCCGCCTCGCGGGCTATCCGCTCCATGGACAGCTCGGCGACCGTGACCCCGTCCTCCAGCAGCCGCAGCACGGTCTCGATGACGGCCCGGTCGACGGCGGCGCTGCGCGGCCGCCCGCGCCGCTCCCCCGGCGCGGGCACCTCGGACGTAGCGCTCACTGGCCCGCCCCCGCGCCCTCTTCCGTCTTCTCCGCGGTGCCCGGCCGGGCCGCGCCCCCGCCGGGGCGTCCCGGCCGCCCCGACGGCAGGAAGAGCACGGCGACGAGCGCGCCCAGCAGCGCGACGGCGGCGGCGCCGAGGACGGTGACGTGCATGGCGTGCACGAAGGCGTCACGGGCCGGGCCGACGAGCTCGTGCCCGGCCGGGCTGAGCCGCCGGGCGGCGGCCAGGGTGGCCTCGATGGACTCGCCCGCGGCGTGCCGGGCCTCCGTGCTCAGGCCGGGTACGGCGTCGAGCCGGTCGCGCATCCCCGAGCGGTAGACGGTGGAGAGGAGCGAGCCGAGGACGGCCACCCCGAGCGCGGCACCGAGCTGCCGGAACGTGTTGTTCACGGCGGAGCCGGAGCCGGCCTTCTCCCGGGGCAGCGACTGCATGATCGAGACGGTGGCGGGCGGGCTGATGTGGGCCATCGCGGTGCCCTGGCAGAAGAACAGCACCTCCATCAGCCAGACCGGCCCGTCCCGGTCCAGCAGGACGTAGCCCGCCATGGTGATCGCGATCATCACCATGCCGCCGGTGCACACCGCCCGGGCCCCGAAGCGGGCAACGGCCAGCCGGGCGCGCGGCGCGAAGACCATCTGGGCGGCGGCCAGCGGCAGCATCAGCAGCCCGCTGTGCAGCGGGGTGTAGCCGCGGGCGCTCTGGAGGTAGAAGACCATGAGGAACGTGACGCCCATCAGGCCGAAGAAGACCAGCGCCAGCGAGGTGACCGCGGCGGAGAAGGCCGGGTTGCGGAAGTAGCGCACGTCGAGGGCGGGGTGCTCGCTGCGCCGCTCGTGGAGCACGAACAGGGTCAGTACGAGCAGGCCGGCGGCCGCCGTGCCGTAGACCTCGGGCACGGTGAAGTCGGCGAGCTGGCCGCCCTTGATGATGCCGTACACCAGCAGGACGAGCCCGACGACGGACAGCAGCACACCGAGCGGGTCGAGCCGGCCCGGGCGGGGGTCCTTGGAGTCGGGGACCAGGACCGTCATCGCGACGAGGGCGACGGCCACGATCGGGATGTTGATCAGGAAGACCGAGCCCCACCAGAACCGGCTCAGCAGCAGGCCGCCCGCGATCGGCCCCATGGCGATGGCCAGCCCGACCGCGCCCGCCCAGATGCCGATGGCCTTGGGCTGCTCCTCGCGCTCGAAGACGTTCATGATGATCGCGAGGGTGGCGGGCATGACGAACGCGCCGCCGAAGCCCATCACCGCCCGGTAGGCGATCAGCTCGCCGGGCGAGCCGGCCATGGAGGCGAGGGCGGAGCCGACGCCGAACACCACCATGCCGAAGAGCAGGACCTTCTTGCGGCCCAGCCGGTCGCCCAGCAGGCCGGCCGTGAACAGTATCCCGGCGAAGACGAGCGTGTAGGCGTTGATGGCCCACTCCAGCTCGCTCTGGGTCGCCCCGAGCCCGGTGGGGGCGGGTGCGGCGATCGTCTTCATCGCCACGTTGAGCACGGAATTGCCCAGGACGACCATGAGCAGGCTGAGCAGCAGCACGGCCAGGACCGCCCAGCGTCTGCGGTGGACGGCCTCGGGGACCCGGCGGGAGGGGGACGGCGCGGCCTCGGGGGTTGCCATGCACACACCCTACGGTTATTTCGAGACGGACCCGTTCCGTATTGAGCAGTCTTTACGCCCGTGAGCGGGGCGTGACACACCACATGTGCCGTACAAGAAGTTTCCCGGGGGGTCACTACCGCCCCCGGAGAGGGCGTGTCAGCATGGGAGGTGATCCGGGGACGCCGTCAGGGCGCCTCGAGACGACGAATACAGGAGCCACGGCAATGACGCATGCCTTGAAGACCCCCGACAGCAGCCAGAAGAGCAACAAGGCGCTGTACGGCGGCACGAGTTCCCGGCGCATCACCGTCCGTGACATCGCCGCCGCCAAGGAGCGCGGCGAGAAGTGGCCCATGCTCACCGCCTACGACGCGATGACCGCCTCCGTCTTCGACGAGGCCGGCATACCCGTCATGCTCGTCGGCGACTCCATGGGCAACTGTCACCTCGGCTACGAGTCCACGGTGCCGGTCACCATGGACGAGATGACCCTGCTGTCGGCGGCCGTCGTACGCGGCACCAAGCGCGCCCTCATCGTCGGCGACCTGCCCTTCGGCTCGTACCAGGAGGGCCCGGTCCAGGCGCTGCGCAACGCGACCCGGCTGGTGAAGGAGGCCGGGGTCGGCGCGGTCAAGCTGGAGGGCGGCGAGCGTTCGGCCCACCAGATCGAGCTGCTGGTCCAGGCCGGCATCCCGGTCATGGCCCACGTCGGCCTCACCCCGCAGTCCGTCAACGCCTACGGGGGCTACCCGGTCCAGGGCCGCGGCGAGGAGGCGGCCCAGCAGCTGCTGCGCGACGCCAAGGCCGTCCAGGACGCGGGCGCCTTCGCGGTCGTCCTGGAGCTGGTCCCGGCGGAGCTCGCCGCCGAGGTCACCCGCATCCTCCACATCCCCACCGTGGGCATCGGCGCGGGCGTGGAGTGCGACGCGCAGGTCCTGGTGTGGACGGACATGGCCGGCATGACGCCCGGCCGGCTGCCGCGCTTCGTCAAGCAGTACGCGAAGCTGCGCGAGGCGCTCGGCGACGCGGCAAAGGCATTCGCCGAGGACGTCGTCGGCGGGGCGTACCCGGCGGAGGAGCACTCCTTCCACTAAGCGGCCCTGTCGAAGTCCGGTGCGGTTCGGTAGCGCCCCGAAGGGGCGCGGGGAACTGCGCGACCAGCCACGACGCACCCGCGGGTGCGTACCGGACTTCCAGCGGAGCGCTTAGTCCCCGGAGGGACGGCGTCGGCGTCGTGTCGGTGATCTGTCGGCGGCCCGCCGGCGCCGTCCACACGCTGTCGGCCCGATGTCAGTGCCCCCTGGCACCGTGGTCGGCATGACGCGAAACGACATCCCCAGCCGCGGCGGCAACGCGGTGGAAGTACGGGGCCTGGTCAAGCACTTCGGTGCCACCAAGGCCCTCGACGGGGTCGACCTGGACGTACGCGAGGGCACCGTCCTCGGTGTCCTCGGCCCCAACGGCGCCGGCAAGACCACGCTCGTCAGATGCCTGTCCACGCTGCTCCGGCCGGACGCGGGCAGCGCCCGGGTCGCCGGGTACGACGTGCTGACCCAGCCCCGGCAGCTGCGCCGGGTCATCGGGCTGACCGGCCAGTACGCCTCGGTCGACGAGAAGCTCTCCGGCTGGGAGAACCTCTATATGATCGGGCGGCTGCTCGACCTCTCCCGCAAGGACGCCCGTCGCCGGGCCGAGGAGATGCTGGAGCGCTTCTCGCTCACGGAGGCCGCCAAGCGCCCCGCCATGCACTACTCGGGCGGTATGCGCCGCCGGCTCGACCTGGCCGCCTCCATGATCGGGCAGCCGGCGGTCCTCTATCTGGACGAGCCCACCACGGGTCTCGACCCGCGCACGCGCAACGAGGTGTGGACCGAGGTCCGGCGGATGGTGGCCGAGGGCGCGACCGTCCTGCTCACCACCCAGTACATGGAGGAGGCCGAGCAGCTCGCCGACGAGCTGACGGTCGTCGACCGGGGCAAGGTGATCGCGGGCGGCCGGATCGACGAGCTCAAGGCCAAGGTCGGCGGCCGCACCCTCCAGATACGCCCGTCCGACCACGCCGAGCTGGCGCGGATGGCCGAGGCGGTGGAGCTGGCCGGGCTGGCCGGGATCGCCGGCGCGACCGCCGACGAGGCGGAGGGCGTGGTCAACGTCCCGATCGTCAGCGACGAGCAGCTGACCGCCGTGGTCGGGCTGCTGGGCGAGCGCGGCTTCGCCATCGCGGGGATCAGCACCCATCTGCCCAGCCTGGACGAGGTGTTCCTGGCCGTCACGGGCCAGAAGACGTCCCTCGGAGCCGAGCCCCTCGACTCCACCGGCACCACTGACACCACCCGTACCGACGAGCCCCAGGAGGTCGCGGTATGAGCGCGGCGACGATCGAAGCGCCCGCGGCGGCGCCCGCCGGCGAGGGGCGGATCGGCCTGCGGGCCAATCTGCGGCACATCGGCGCGCTCGCCCGCCGCAACCTGCTCCAGATCAAGGCGGACCCGGAGTCGATGTTCGACGCCGTCCTGATGCCGGTCATCTTCATCCTGCTGTTCACCTATGTCTTCGGCGGCAACATCGCCGGCAAGGGCCACGAGCAGGAGTACGTGGACTACCTGGTGCCGGGCCTGATGGCGATGATGGGTATGAACATCGCCATGGCCGTCGGCACGGGCATCCACGACGACTTCAAGAAGGGGGTGATGGACCGCTTCCGCACGATGCCGATAGCCCGGTCCTCCGTCCTCCTCGCGAAGATAGTCGTCGAGGCCGGCCGGATGCTCGTCGCGACGTCGATCCTCCTGGGGATGGGCTTCGCCATCGGCCTGACGGTCCACACCTCGGTGTTCCACCTGCTGGCGGCCGTGGCGCTCGCGATGGTCTTCGGCGCCTCGCTGATGTGGATATTCATCCTGCTGGGTCTGACCATGAAGACGGCGCAGGCCGTCCAGGGGGTCGCCATGCTCGTGCTCATGCCCCTGCAGTTCGGCAGCTCCATCTTCGCCCCGACGCAGAAGATGCCGGGCTGGCTGGAGTCCTTCACCAAGTACAACCCGCTCTCCAACCTGGCCGACGCCTCCCGCAATCTGATCAACGGCGGTCCGGTGGCCCACTCGGTGTGGATGACGCTGGCCTGGGCGGCGGCGATCACGCTGGTGACCGCTCCGCTGGCGGTGTCCAGGTTCCGCCGCAAGACCTGACGGCGCGTCCACCGGTCGCGTCATACGGCTCGTACAGCAATGCATACGACTCGCACGGCGGTGGATCCGGGCATTGCCGGCCCGGATCCACCGCCGGCTCAGACGAGGGCGGCCGCCTCCGTGGGGGAGAGGCGGGCGCCCTCGGCGTACGCGCGCTCGTACGCCTCCGGGCCCAGCACCGCCCGGGCCAGCCCGGCGACCTGCTCCCGGAGCTCCCGCTCCTGCGAGACGACGAAGTGGCCCTCCGGCCGCAGCGTCACACCGGCGCCCAGGAGCCGGGCCGCCGTCCGCGCGTCCTCCTCGCCGCCGAGGGTGGCGTGGGCGAGCGCGGCCTGCTGCATATGGACCATCGGCAGGTGCGAGGCGACGAGCCCGACGAGCGGGTCGTCGACCAGGTCCATCGACCTGCGGAGCTTGGCCAGGCCGTCGGCCGGGCGGCCCTCCAGGGTGTCGAGCCAGCCCAGCAGCCCCAGCATCATGCACTCGAACAGGGGGAGGGCCCGGTGCGTGAACTCCTCCGCCATCGCGTCGAAGTGCTCCCTCGCCTCGGCGAGCCGCCCGGCCCGGGCGAGCCGGATGCCGAGCTGGACACGGGTGAAGGCCGCCCCGTCGGGGTGGGACAGCTCGCTCTGCGCGAGCACCTCCGTGAGCATCCGCTCGCCCTCCTCCGCGCTGATCGCCCCGTCCTCCAGGAGCACTTCGGTGAGCCGGGCCCGCAGATGGGGCACCTGACCGTGCGAGCCCAGCGCCCGGACGCGCTCGATGGCCTCGCGGTAGTCGTCGGCCGCCGCGGCGAACGCCCCGGCCCGCTCGTGGGCCTCGGCCCGTCCCGACAGCGCCTCGGCGACACCCCAGGAATCGCCGAGACGGCGGAAGATCTCCAGGCTCTCGTCGGCGTCCCGGCTCCCCAGGGCCGCCCGTTCGGGGATCTCGTTGAGGAGCTTGGCGCGCAGCTGGAGGGCGGTGGCGAGCTCCCAGGAGTAGCCGAGCTCGCGGCAGCGCTCCACGGCGGTGTCGACGACCGTGCACAGGTCGTCCACGGCGTTGGTCAGCAGCAGCGCGAAGAACCACATCATCCCGGGCATCCGGAGGTTCTGCGGCTGCCCGTCACCGTAGGCCTCGATGATCCCGTGCAGCCGTCGCTGCGCCTCTGGGGTGCCGATGTCGCGCAGGTCGGCGTCGTTGTGGATGACGGCGAGCAGCCGGACGCCGCGCCGCGCCTCCATCAGCAGGTCCGGCGGCATCGGCGGCGGCGCTTCGGTGCAGGAGACGAACAGCGGCGGAGCGAGCTCCACGGGCTCCTCGAAGGGGTCCGGGCCCAGGGTCGCGGCGGCCTCGGCCCAGTTGCGGGCCTCGACGCGGTGGTCGCGCAGCTGCCAGAACCAGCCCAGGGAGAGCACCAGGCACAGGGCCTCCTGCTCGTCCCGCACCGCCATGGCGTGCCGCAGGGCGGTCCGCATGTTGTCGTGTTCGAGCTCCAGCCGTTCCAGCCAGGCGCGCTGCTCCGGGCCGCGCAGCAAGGGATCGGCGGTACGGGCCAGTTCCCGGAAGGCGACCAGGTGCCGGCGCGTGGTGTCCGCCCGCTCGCCGGCCTCGTCCAGCCGCTCGCCCGCGTATTCGCCGACGGTCTCCAGCAGCCGGTAGCGCATCTGGCCGTCGGCGGCGGGCGCGGCGACCACCAGCGACTTGTCGACGAGCGAGCCGAGCAGCGCGGCCACGTCCCGCGCGCCGACGGCGCCGTCGGCGCACACCTCCTCGGCGAGGTCGAGGTCGCAGCCGCCGGAGAAGACGGACAGCCTGCGCAGCACGGCCCGTTCGGGCTCGTCCAGCAGGTCCCACGACCAGTCGACGACCGCGCGCAGCGTCTGCTGGCGCGGCAGCACGGTCCGGCTGCCGGAGGTCAGCAGCCGGAAGCGGTCGTCGAGACGGTCGGCGAGCCCTCGGGGGGTGAGCAGCCGCAGCCGGGCGGCGGCCAGCTCGATGGCGAGCGGCAGGCCGTCCAGGCGGCGGCAGATCTCGGCGCAGGCCTCGGGGTCGTCCTCCACCCGGAAGCCGGGCCGCGCCGCCGCGCCCCGGTCGGCGAGCAGCCGCAGCGCCGTGGGGTCGGGCAGCGGCTCCACGGGCCGTACCAGCTCGCCGGGCACGGCGAGCGGTTCCCGGCTGGTGGCGAGCACGGTGACGCCGGGGCAGTGGGCGAGGAGCGTCTCGGCGAGCCGGGCGGCGGCGTCGACGACGTGCTCGCAGTTGTCGAGGACGAGCAGCATCCGGCGCCGCTCGCAGTGCTCGGCGACCCGGGCCAGCGGGTCGAGCGCGGTGGTGTCGGTGGCCGCCCGCAGCCCCTCGGCGGTGGTGCCGCGCACCATGGTCTCGCGGGCGCCGAGGGCGGTGAGGACGGCCTCGGGGACGTTCTCCGGATCCTCGACGGGCGCGAGCTCGGCGAACCACACGCCGTCGGGCCACGGCCCGTGAGCCGCCTCCGCCGCCTCCTGCGACAGCCGGGTCTTCCCGGCGCCGCCGGGGCCGAGGAGGGTGACCAGCCGGTGCCGCGTCAGGTCCTCGCGGATGAGGACGAGGTCGTCCTCGCGCCCGACGAAGGAGGTGAGGCGGGCGCGGAGGTTGCCACGGGGAGGGGTGTCCGGCACCGCCGGGCTCGCCGGTGCGGGGTGCTCTCCCCCAGCTACCGCTGGGAGGTGCCCCCAGTCGCGGCGGGGTGAAGGCCCCTGCCCCGCCCCTTCCCGTTTCCCGGGGGGCAAGCCCCCCGGACCCCCCGAGGGGTGGGCCCCCGGGGTCCGGGGCTGCGCCCCGGTTCCGGGAAGGGGCGGGATCGGGGAAGGATCCCCGCCGCCGCGGCGGCCGGCCACGACGCTCGTGACCGGCGGTGCCGAACCGGCCTCCACCGAAGACCCCGGCCCCGGTCCCGAAAGCAGCTCCGCGTGCAGCGCCCGCAGTTCCGCCCCCGGCTCCGTCCCGAGGCGGTCGGCCAGGTGCCGGCGTACCGCCTCGTACGCCGCGAGCGCCTCCGCCGGCCGTCCCGCCGCGCGCAGCGCGCGCAGGCGGAGGGCGTGGAGGGGCTCGTCCAGGGGGTGCTCGGCGCACAGCTCGGCCAGGGCGGGCAGGGCCCCGGCCGCGTCGCCCAGGGCCACCGCCGCGGCCAGCCGGGCGCGGCGGACGGCGAGGCGGCGGGCCTCGCGCCGGGTGGCGGCCGTGGCGGCCGCGCCGGGCAGGTCGGCGAGGACCGGGCCGCGCCAGAGGGCGAGGGCGTCGTCAAGGAGGACCGCCGCCTTCGCGGGGTCGCCGTCGGCGAGCGCCCGTTCCCCCTCGTCGGCGAGGCGCTCGAAGCGGTGGAGATCGACGTCGTCGGGCTCGGCGCACAGCCGGTAGCCGCCGGGCGTGGAGGCCACCGCCTCCCGGCCGACGGCCCGGCGCAGCCGGCCGACCAGCGCCTGGAGGGCGCCCGTCGCGTCGGCGGGCGGCTCGCCGTCCCAGACCGCGTCGATCAGCGCGGCCACGCTCTGGGGGCGTCCGGGGCGCAGGGCCAGCGCTGCCAGCAGCGCGCGCAGCCGGGCGCCGCCGAGGGCCAGGGGCCTGCCGTCGTCGGTATGGGCCGTAGTGGTGCCGAGGATGCCGTAACGCACCGGCCCATTGTCCCGTGTCCGGTACATGATCGAGCAGTCGGCCACTACGCGTTCCACGGGCCCACCGGGTACGGTCGCGCGGTACGTTCGTACGCCCGGACAATTCCCGCAGTCCAGACGAGCTCAGGAGCACACGCATGGCAACGCAAGCGACCCGCGGCGAAGGGCGTGTGAGCCCTGTCTTCCTCGCCCTTGTCGCCATCATGGCGGTCTCCATATGGGCGGTGTGGACGGACTACTCGGCGTCGCCGGGCTTCGCGGTGTTCCTCTTCGTCGTCTCGGCCTGGATCGTCTCGCTGTGCCTCCACGAGTACGCGCACGCCCGCACGGCCCTCCACGGCGGTGACATCACGATCGGGGCGAAGGGCTATCTCACCCTCAACCCGCTCAAGTACACCCATGCCCTGCTGAGCATCGTGCTGCCGGTGGTCTTCGTGATCATGGGCGGGATCGGTCTGCCCGGCGGCGCCGTCTTCATCGAGCGCCACCGCATCCGCGGCCGCTGGAAGCACAGCCTGATCTCCGCGGCCGGCCCGCTGACGAACCTCGTCTTCGCGGCCGTGGTCAGCGCCCCGTTCTGGCTGGGCGCGCTGGACGGCGTGCCGGACAACTTCCGCTACGCCCTGGCGTTCCTGGCCCTGCTGGAGGTCACCGCCACGATCCTGAACCTCCTGCCGGTGCCGGGGCTGGACGGCTACGGGATCATCGAGCCCTGGCTGTCGCCGAAGGTGCGCCGTCAGGTGGAGCCGTTCGCGCCGTTCGGGCTGCTCGCGGTCTTCGGCTTCCTGTGGATCCCCGAGGTCAACCACGCGTTCTTCGACATGATCGACGCGATTCTGCGGAGGGCGGGCATCACGGAGTGGGACACCTACTGGGGCCAGGAGCTGTTCCGCTTCTGGCAGGGGACGCCGGAGATCCCGCCGCTGAACGCGCTCGACCTGGGCTGATCCCCGGGGGCCCGGGCCGGTCGCCGGGCGTGGTCAGCGCCCGGCAGCGGCCTCCGCGGCCTTGTCGTTCTTCGCCTTGCGCACGTAGTACCAGGCGATGTTGGACGAGACGCCCAGCATCAGGATCCACACGATGCCGAGCCAGCTGCCCCGGGCGAAGGAGACGACGGCCGCCGCGACCGAGAGGACGCAGACGGCGATGGCGTAGAGGGCGAGGCGGGGCATGGGGGCGGCTCCTACTCCGGGTCCGGGGCGCATGTGCGTACGATCCCGGTCATTGTCCCCCATGCCCCGGCGGCATCAGACGTCGGTGACGCCCGCCCGTCAGATGTCGGTGACGCGCAGGCCCGCGTGCGCCTTGTAGCGGCGGTTGGCGGAGATCAGGTTGGCGACCAGCGACTCCACCTGGTGGGCGTTGCGCAGCCGGCCCGCGTAGACGCCGCGCATCCCGGGGATGCGGCCGGCGAGGGCCTGCACGATGTCCGTGTCGGCCCGCTTCTCGCCCAGCACCATCACATCGGTGTCGATCTCCGCGACCTCGGGGTCGGAGAGCAGCACGGCGGACAGGTGGTGGAAGGCGGCGGTCACCCGCGACTCCGGCAGCAGCGCGGCGGCCTGCTGGGCGGCGCTGCCCTCCTCCGGCTTGAGCGCGTAGGCACCCTGCTTGTCGAAGCCGAGCGGGTTCACGCAGTCGACGACGAGCTTGCCCGCGAGGTCCTCGCGCAGCGCCTCAAGGGTCTTGCCGTGGCCCTCCCACGGCACCGCGACGATCACGATGTCGCTGCGCCGGGCGCACTCGGCGTTGTCGAGCCCCTCGATCCCCAGGCCCAGCTCCTCCGCCGCGGCCTGGGCGCGCTCGGCCGCACGGGAGCCGATGATCACTCGCTGGCCGGCCTTGGCCAGCCGGTAGGCGAGGCCGCGGCCCTGGTCACCGGTGCCGCCGAGGACCCCGACCACCAGGCCGGACACGTCGGGAAGGTCCCAAGGGTCCTTCGCGGGCACCTTCTTGGCGTCTTCAGAAGTAGTCATGCCGGCGATACTGTCACGCCCGCGTCCCGCCTCCCGGACCGGTCCGGGCCCCCTGTACCACCCCCGCGCCCGAACGGGTGAGGCATTCGCCAACCGGTCTTTCCTGCCCGGCGGTTGGGGCAGGATGCGGCGCATGGACGCCGTACGGGTCGCGCTGCTGCGCGAGGCACTGGCCGGGACCGAGTGGCTGCGGGACACCCGCCGCTTCGCGGGGACGCTGCGCGGCTCGGTCGGGGCGCACGGCGGGGGGCTGCTGCTGGTGGGGACGGCCGACTACGAGCCGTGGCACCTGGCCGCGCACCTGGACGACGAGGCCGCCTGGTCCGGTCTGACGGAGCTGTCCCCCACGCTCGTCCGGCACCGTCCGCCGCCCGGCGCGCCCGCGCACCTGTCGGTCGGGCTGGGCCGGCTGGAGGCGGCGGGGCGCGGGGAGACGCTGCTGGTGGTGGCGGAGGGGAGCGCCGGCGAGGGGCTGCTGGAGCGGGTGCACGACGCCCGGCGCGGCGGTGCGACGGTGCTGGCCCTGGACGGGACGCCCGACGGCGGCCCGGCGCCCGACGGCGGCCCGGCGGCCGTGGCGCGCACGGACCTGCGCTCGCTCGCCCATGAGGCGCTGGCCGTGCCGGACTCGGCGGGCCTGGACCTCGACACGGTGCAGCACCTCGTCAGCGCGGCCGCCGGGGAGAACGGGCCGGTCCCGGGCGTGCGGGGGCGCCGCTTCCGCGACCGGCTGGCGCGGCTGGCGGACCAGTTGTCGGCGCCGCCGAACCGGTGGTGAGCGGTGTGACGGCGGTCGGCGGCCGGTGAAAAACGGTTTGCTCCGGGTCCGGGCGCACCCGACCATGGTGCCCCGTGACCGAGCACCATCCCCCTCCCTCAGACTCCTCTACGGAGCCCCCCTCCGCCGGCCGGATACGCGCGCTCCTGCCCGACCTCTCCCCCTGGCACTCCTCCCGGGACTTCCGCCGCATGTGGCTGGCGGGTCTCATCACGGTCTTCGGCAGCTTCCTGACCTTCATCGCGGTGCCGCTCCAGCTCAAGGAGCTCACCGGTTCCGCCCTCGCGGTCGGCGCGGTGGGCGCGGTCGAGCTCGTACCGCTGATCGTCTTCGGCCTCTACGGCGGCGCGCTCGCCGACGCCCTCGACCGCCGCAAGCTGATCCTGTGGACCGAGGTGGGGCTCGCCGTCCTGAGCGCGGTGCTGCTGCTCAACACGCTGCTGCCGCATCCCATGATCTGGCCGCTGTACGTGGTGGCGGGCCTGGTCAGCGCGCTCAACGGACTCCAGCGCCCGGCGCTGCACGCGATCGTCCCCCGGATCGTCGCGCACGACCAGCTGCCCGCGGCGATCGCGCTGAACTCGATGCGCTGGACGCTCGGGGCCATCGCCGGCCCCTCCCTGGCGGGTGTCGTCATCGCCCTCGCCGGGCTGAAGCTGGCCTACGCGCTGGACGTCGCCACCTTCGCGATCTCCCTGGTCCTGCTCGCCGGACTCACCCCATCCCCCGCCTCGCACGACGCCGAGAAGCCGTCGCTGCGCGGCATCGCGGAGGGCGCGCGCTACGCGTGGGGCCGCAAGGAACTGCTCGGTACGTACGCGGTGGACCTGGCGGCGATGTTCTTCGCGATGCCCACCGCGATCTTCCCGTTCCTGGCGGACGAGCTGCACGCCCCCTGGGCGCTGGGCCTGATGTACGCGGCGGGCGCGGCCGGCTCCCTCGCGGTCAGCCTGACCAGCGGCTGGGTCTCCCGTATCAACCGGCACGGCCGGATGGTGGTCCTCGCGGCGGCGGGCTGGGGAGCGGCCATGGCCGCGGCGGGGTGGCTGCACAACATCTGGCTGGTGCTGTTCTTCCTGGCCGTCGCGGGCGGCTGCGACATGGTGAGCGGCCTGTTCCGCTCGGCGATCTGGGACCAGACCATCCCGGACGAGCTGCGCGGCCGTCTCGCGGGCATCGAGCTGCTGTCCTACTCCGTAGGCCCGCAGCTCGGCCAGGTCCGCGCGGGCGGCATGGCCACGCTGACGGGCGTCCGTACGTCCGTCTGGGCGGGCGGCGTGGCGTGCGTGGCGGCGGTGGGCCTGCTGGCGGTGTCCCTGCCCAAGCTGATGGCCTACGACCAGCGGACGGACGAGCACGCGGTACGGATGCGCCGCCGCAAGGCGGCGGAGGCGGAGGCGCGGGCGGTGGCGGAAGCGGCCTGACCACGCCCGGCCCGGCCGGGCTCCCGGGCGGGCCCCACGCTCCCGTGGCCCCGGGGGCGGCGGGAGCGAGGGTGCCCCGGTCCCGCCCTTTCACCGTTTCCTGGGGGCAAGCCCCCAGCCCCCCGAAGGGCGAGGGGCTTCGCCCCCGCCCGGGCCACCGCGAGGTGCCCGGCGGTGCCGGAGGACGCCCGGCCCTCGTCGTTCAGTCCTCGTCCTTCCAGCGTGGATCCTCCCGCCACGCCTCGTTCCGCTCGCGCGCCGTCTCCATCGCGTGGGACGCCTCCTCCCGCGTGCCGTACGGGCCCATCCGGTCCGCCGCCCGGCACTGCGGCCCCTCCTCGACCGTCCTGTGCTCCAGGCAGTAGTACCACTCGCCCGGCTTCCCGGCCGCGCGCCGCTTGAACAGTGCCATCAGCTCTCCTCCAGCGTGTGTTCCATCGCAACTACACTCGCAGACATGTCTGGCCAGTCGCTTCTTGTCCCGGGGAGACTCTCCCCCACCCGCCCCGTCCCCGCCTCGATCCCGCGCCCCGAGTACGTGGGGAAGCCGGCGCCGACCCCGTACAGCGGTCCCGAGGTCCAGGACGCCGAGACGATCGAGAAGATGCGGATCGCGGGCGGCATCGCCGCGCGGGCGATGGAGGAGGCGGCCAAGCACATCGCCCCCGGCGTCGCCACCGACGAGCTGGACCGGGTCGCGCACGAGTACATGTGCGACCACGGCGCCTACCCCTCCACGCTCGGCTACCGCGGCTTCCCCAAGTCGCTGTGCGCGTCGATCAACGAGGTCATCTGCCATGGCATCCCCGACTCGACCGTGCTGCGCGACGGCGACATCGTCAATCTCGACGTGACGGCCTACATCGACGGCGTGCACGGCGACAACAACGCCACCTACCTCTGCGGCGACGTGGACGAGGAGTCGCGCCTCCTCGTCGAGCGCACGCGCGAGGCGCTGAACCGGGCGATCAAGGCCGTCAAGCCGGGCCGCCGGATCAACATCATCGGCCGTGTCATCGAGTCGTACGCCAAGCGCTTCGGCTACGGCGTCGTGCGCGACTTCACCGGGCACGGCATCAACTCGTCCTTCCACTCCGGCCTGATCGTCCCCCACTACGACAGCCCCCACCACGACACGCTCATCCAGCCGGGCATGACCTTCACCATCGAGCCGATGCTGACGCTGGGCACGTACGAGTACGACATGTGGGAGGACGGCTGGACGGTCGTCACCAAGGACCGCAAGCGGACGGCCCAGTTCGAGCACACGCTCGTTGTGACGGAATCGGGTGCGGAGATCCTCACCTTGCCGTAGCGTGGCACCAGGTTTTTACCGACAGCACGTCGGGAAGCAATTGACTTAGGTAAGCCTAAGTAGAGAGGATGGGCGGTGACGGCGCGCGCTCCGGCGCACCCGTTGCCGCCTGTTTTCTCCCCGCTTCTTCCCGTCCCCTCGGTCACCGGAGGTCCGCCTTGGACGCCCCCGCCACGACTCCGTTCTCCACGCTCATCCGCACCGCCTCGCACGAGCAGCACACGGAAGCGGAGAACTCGTCGTTCATGAGCGACATGCTGGGCGGCCGCCTCGGAGTGGCCGCCTACCGTCGCTACACGGAGCAGCTCTGGTTCGTGTACCAGGCCTTGGAGTCCGCCTCCGACGTCCTCGCCGACGACCCCGTGGTCGGGCCGTTCATACGTCCCGAGCTGCGCCGCTCCGCCGAGCTGGAGCGGGATCTGGCCCACCTCGGCGGCCCCGGGTGGCGTACGGGCATCACGCCCCTGCCCGCGACGGCGGCGTACGCGGCCCGGATCGAGGAGTGCGTCCGCGACTGGCCCGCCGGCTATGTCGCCCACCACTACACGCGTTACCTGGGCGACCTCTCCGGCGGCCAGATCATCCGTGGCACGGCCGAGAAGACATGGGGCTTCGCCCGCAAGGGCGACGGCGTCCGCTTCTACGTCTTCGAGGGCATCTCCAACCCGGCCGCCTTCAAGCGCGAGTACCGCGAGCTGCTCGACGCCCTGCCGCTGGACGACCTGGAGAAGCAGCGAGTGGTCGACGAGTGCAAGCGCGCGTTCGCCCTCAACACGGCGGTCTTCAGGGAACTGGGCGAGGAATTCCCGCTGAGCGCGTAGAGCGCGTTGTGGGCAGGCGTTCCGCAGGGCGGAACGGGTGGGCACAACACCACGGACGGCCCGCACCCGCAAAACGAAACCCGCGCCCCCCGGTGACCGTAACCGGGGGGCGCGGGCTGTTCATGGGACAGGCGAAGGGCGTCAGCCCTTCGCGAGCGCCGACCGCCGCCGCGTCGCGTAAACCGCCGCCCCGCCCGCCAGCGCGAGCGCCCCCGCCCCGCCGAGGAGCGCCCCGGTGGGCATGCCGGCGCCCGTCGCCGCCAGCGACGCCTCCTCGCCGGTCACGCCACCCTTGGCCCCGCCCCCGCCGGCGGGAGTGCCGGCCGCGGCAGCCGGAAGCTTGGCGTTGCCGCCGACCGTGACGGCGAGGGTCACCGGGTCGAGCGCGGTGCCTTCCTTGTACATGGCGCGGCCCTGGTACGAGAAGACGCCCGCGCCCTCGGCGGTCAGGGTCGCCGGTACGGCGGACAGGGTCACGACCCCGTTCCGGGCCTTGAGGGCGTTCGCGTCGACCTTCAGCTTCGCGAGCGTCACCGTGCCCTTGGAGGCCACGTCCGCGCTGAGCGTGGCGTCGCCGGAGCCGGCCGCCTTGACCTTGAAGTTGCTGAACCGCAGGTCCAGCTGTCCCTCGTGGCCCGTGAAACGGACCTCCCCCTTGAAGGCGACGTCGAGCGTGTTGGTGACCGTGTCGTACGTGCCGCCGGCCTTGGTGAAGCGGTAGCCGTCGGCGAGCTTCGTGGCGTCGCCGAAGACCTCGGCCTTGCCCTGGGCGAACCCGCCGGTGACGTAGTCGCGGAAGGACTTCTTCAGGCCCCAGTCGAGCCTGCCGTCGTTGACGGTGCCGGAGACGGGCTTGTCGTCGCCCTTGGCGAGAGCCTTGTCGCCCTTCGGGGCGCCGTCGCCCTTGGCCGCGCCGTCGTTCTTCGACGCACCGTCGTTCTTCGACGCACCGGCCTCCTTCGACGTACCGGCGTCCTTCTTCTCGTCGCCGCCCTCCGACGGCTTCGGCTTGGGCTTCGGCTTCGGCTCGGGCTGCGGCTGCGCGTCGGTCACCGCCGTCGTCGTGAACGTCGCCTTGTCGAGCTCGGCGCCCTGCTTGTACATGGAACGGCCCTGGTACGAGAAGACCTTCGCACCCTCGGCGGTCAGCGTCGCGGGTATCCCGTCGAAGGTGACCTTGCCGCCCGCGCCCATGGTGCGCTTCGCCGCCGCCAGGTCCAGCGCGGCGATCGGCACGTCGTCCTGGGTCGTGCCGTCCTTCGTGACGTCGGCGGTGATACGGCCGGTCTTGCCGCCGGCGTCGCCCGCCAGCTTCAGGTCGGCGAAGGTGATGTCCAGTTCCCCGTCGTGGCCGGTGAAGCGCACGCTGCCCTTGAAGGTGCTGCTGACCGCGTGCGTGGACATGTCGTACGCGCCCTTGCCGTCGGTGAAGGCGAAGGAGCCGTCGGCGGCCCGCCGCGCGCCGTCGGCGACGCTGACGGCACCGTTGGCGAAGCCGCCTTCGACGTAGTCGCGGAAGGACTTCTTCAGGCCCCAGCCCAGCGTGCCGTCCTTCAGCGTCATCGGCGGCGGCCCGCCCGCGGCGTGGGCGGCCGGGGCGATCAGGGCGGTGGCGCCCAGGGCCGCGGCGGCCGTGGCGACGGCGGCCACGAGGGCGAGGGGGCGTCGGCGTGCGGCGACGGTCATGGTCTGTTGTCTCCTCAGTCGGGGGTGCTGATGGATTTCAGGGGAGGGGGAGGGAGGGGGCCGCACCGGCCGCTCGGTGAGGGGGGAGGCAGCGGCCGGTGCGGAGTCGGTCAGTCCACGGAGGACGTGGAGGACGTGGGGGCCGTCGGCACCCCGGTGGCGGTCCGGCGCCGACGGGTCATCAGGAAGGTGGCGACCGCCGCCGCCACGACCACGGCGACGGTCACCGCGACCGGCACCGCGGGGAAGGAAGCGGAGTCGGACGACGAGGAAGCGGCGGACTTCGTGCGCGGCTCCGACGAGGGCGAGGACGGGGACGAGGACGGGGCGGCGCTCGACCCGCTGCCGAGGTCCGGCAGCGGCGGCAGCGCGGCCTTGGCGTCCAGCGGCACGGCCAGGGAGACCGGGTCCATGTCCGTGCCCTCCTGGTACATCCCGCCGAAGGCCTTCGCTCCCTCGGCCGTGAGCTTCGCCGGGGCCTCGGCGACGGCGGCGAGCCCGTCCTTCTCCTTGAGCCCGGAGGCGTCGAAGGTGACGAGCGGTACGCCCTTGGCGGCGGTGCGGCCGTCGCCGGTCACGTCCGCCGACAGCGTGCCCCGGCCCTCCTTCACCGTGACCCCGACCCCGCCGAGGGTGAGGTCGAGGTGCTTTCCGGTGAAGCGGAGGGTGCCGGCGAACGCGGCGTCGAGGGAGCCGGCACCGGCGTCGTACGTGCCCTTGCCGCGCGGGAAGCGGAAGAGCGCGCCGCCGTCCTGGGCGCCGTCGCCGAGCTTCCAGGAGCCCTGGGCGATGGACCCGGTGACGTACTCGCGGAACGTGCGCCGCACGCCCCAGTCGACGACCGCTTCCGTGAACCCGCCCTTGGGCGCCCGCTTCTCCTCCGAACCCGTGGACGGGGCCGGGCTCGCGCTCGGCGACGCCTGCGCGGCGGCCGCCAGGATGTCGGCGGAGAGGGTGACGGGGTCGAGTGCCGTGCCCTCGGTGTAGTAGCCGGCGAAGGCCTTGGCGCCCTGCGCGGTGAGGGTGGCCGGGACGTCGGCGAGGCCGATGTGCGTCCCGCCGCCGCGCAGGTCGACGCCGGAGACGTCGAGGGCGGCGAGGGGCACCTGGGCGGCGGTCGTGACCTCGCCGGTGCCCTTGGCCTTGCTCGTCATGTCGGCGTAGAGGGTCCCCGTGAGGGTGCCCGCGCCGCCCGTGAGGCGGACGGTGGGGCGGGTGACGGTCAGGTCGAGCTCGTGGGAGCCGTCCGGCTTGCGGTGCCCGGTGAAGTGCACGCCGCCGGAGAAGGCCGCCTCGAAGGCGCCGCTGTCGGGTGTGTAGGAGCCCTTGGCGGAGTGGAAGCGGAACCGGCTGCCACCGATCGTCGCCGCCCCGCCCCGCAGCTCCCAACTGCCCTGAGCGATCGGCCCGGTGACATAGCTCTGGAAGGAGGACTTGATCCCCCAGTCGAGCCGGCCGCCGGACACCTCCCGCGTTCCGGTTGACCCGGGTCCGTCCGCCGCGCGGGCGGCCGGGACGAGCGCGGTCGCGGCCGTCAGCAGTGCCGTCAGCAATGCCGCGAGGAGCGCGGCGACGGGCGCGCGGGCAGGTCTGGACGGCAGCATCGGGGAACCCCTCTCGGGCAATGGCGATTAAGGTAAGGCTAACCTAAGCTACAGCTCAGCGGGTGGACAGCCCATCCGGAGGAATCCGCACCGGAAAGGCGGGAACGTGTTTCAACGGCATTCGGCAGGAGCCCTGTTGTGCGCCCCACGCGTCCCACGCCTCGTCGGCGCCCTCGCGGGACTGCTCGCCATGGCCGCCGTCCTCACCGGCTGCGGCACGGCGGACGGGGATTCCGGAAAGCCGTCGGGAGCCTCCGGGACCGCCGACCGGCAGCGGCCGGCGGCCGACCGCGTCGAACCGCTCGCGTCGGCGCCCAGACCCGGACTCCCCGTCACCGTGCGCTCCGCCGACGGCCGGGACGTCACCGTCAGCGGCGCCGACAGGATCGTTCCGCTTTCCGGCTCGCTCTCCGAGATCGTCTTCAGCCTCGGCCTCGGCGACCGGGTCGTGGCCCGTGACATCACCGCCACGTTCGAGCAGGCCCGCGAACTGCCCGTCGTGACACGCGCGCACGACGTCTCGGCGGAGAGCGTGCTCTCCCTGCGGCCCACGCTCGTCCTCGCCGAGACCACCACCGGCCCGGCCGAGGCCATCGGCCAGATCCGCGCGGCGGGCATCCCCCTCGTCGTCCTCGACCCGGCGAAGAAGCTCGGCGACGTCGGCACCCGGATCGACAAGGTGGCGGCCGCGCTCGGCGTCCCCGCCGCGGGCAAGGAGCTCCGCGAACGCACGGAGAGCCGTATCGAGGCCGCGAAGCGGAACATCCCCCGGAACGCCGGGAAGAAGCCGCGCGTCGCCTTCCTCTACCTGCGCGGCTCGGCCTCCGTCTACCTCCTCGGCGGCGCGGGCTCGGGAGCCGACTCGCTCATCCAGGCGGCGGGCGGCGTCGACGCGGGCGTCGATTCGGGCCTGAAGAAGGACTTCACACCCATCACCAGCGAGGCCCTCGCCAAGGCCGCGCCCGATGTGATCCTCGTGATGAGCAAGGGCCTGGACTCCGTCGGCGGCGTGGACGGGCTGCTCAAAATCCCGGGCGTCGGCCAGACCCCGGCCGGGCTCGACCGCCGGATCGCCTCCGTCGACGACGGCGTCCTGCTGAACTTCGGCCCGCGCACCGACACCGTGCTCAAGTCCCTCGTCGAGCAGATCCACAAGGGCGGGGCGTGACATGACGACCGCGCTCAAGGAATCGGCGACGCGCGCGGTACCCCGCGTGCGCCCGACGGCCACGCTGCTGGGCGGCGCGATGGCCGTCGCCCTCGCCGTCCTCTGCCTCCTCTCCGCCGGCCTCGGCGCGTACGACATCCCCGTCGGCGACGTGCTGGGCTCGCTCCTGCACCGCGCCGGGCTCGGCGGCACGGCCCTCGACCGCGTGGGCGAGAGCGTGCTGTGGAACGTCCGGCTGCCGCGCGTGGCACTGGCGCTGCTCGTCGGGGCGTCGCTGGGGTGCGCGGGGGCGCTGACGCAGGGCGTGTTCGGCAATCCGCTCGCCGAGCCCGGCGTCATCGGCATCTCGTCCGGCGCGGCCGTGGGCGCGGTCGCCTCCATCTCCCTGGGCCTGACCCTCTTCGGCACCTGGACGGTGACGGTCTGCGCGTTCGTGGGCGGGCTGGTGACGGTGGTGCTGGTGTACGCGCTGTCGCGTTCGGGCGGGCGGACGGAGGTGGTGACGCTCATCCTCACCGGCATCGCGGTGAACGCGTTCGCCGGCGCGCTCATCGGTCTGTGCGTCTTCTTCGCGGACAACGCGCAGATCACCCAGATCACCTTCTGGCAGCTGGGCTCCCTCGCCCAGGCGACCTGGCCCAAGGTGCTCGCCGTCCTGCCGTGCGCCCTGGCCGGGCTGGCGATCGCGCCCTGGTACGCCCGGAAGCTGGACCTGCTGGCGCTGGGCGAACGCCCGGCGCGGCACCTGGGCGTGGACGTCGAACGGCTGCGGATGGTGCTGGTGCTGGTGGTCGCGCTGCTGACGGCGGCGGCGGTGGCCGTCGCGGGCATCATCACGTTCGTGGGGCTGCTGGTGCCGCATCTGCTGCGGATGGCGGCGGGCCCGGGGCACCGCTTCCTCGTGCCGGGCAGCGCGCTGGGCGGCGCCCTCGTCCTGGTCGCCGCGGACCTCGCGGCCCGCACGGCCGCCCAGCCGGCGGAACTGCCCCTGGGCGTCCTGACAGCGTTGTTCGGCAGCCCGTTCTTCTTCTGGCTGCTGCGCAAAACACGACGGAAGCAGGGGGGTTGGGCGTGATGCGCGCACTCGTCCGGCCGTTCCTCGGGCGCCCCCGGCGCCTCCCCTCCCCCGCCCCCGCCGGAACCGTACGGGCCGAGGCCCGCGCCCTCCGGGTACGGCTCGGCGGCCGTACCGTCCTGTCCGGGGTCGACCTGCGCGTGAGTGCCGGCGAGGTCGTCGCCCTCGTCGGCCCGAACGGCGCCGGGAAGTCCACGCTGCTCGCCGCGCTCGCCCACGACCTGCCCGCCGAGTCCGGCGAGGTGCGGATCGACGGCCGTCCGGCAGCAGAATGGAGCGCCGGCGAACTCGCCCTGCGCCGGGCCGTGCTGCCGCAGTCGGCCCAGCTCTCCTTCCCGTTCGCCGTCGAGGAGGTCGTACGGATGGGCCGGGCCCCCTGGGCCGGTACGCCCGCCGAGGACGAGGATGATCCGGCCGTGCGGTCGGCGATGGCCGCCGCCGAGGTGGCCGGATTCGCCTCCCGGCCGTTCGCGGAGCTGTCCGGCGGCGAGCGGGCCCGGGTCGCCCTGGCCCGGGTGCTCGCGCAGCGCACCCCGCTGCTGCTGCTCGACGAGCCGACGGCCGCACTGGACCTTCGCCACCAGGAGCTGGTGCTGCGGGTGTGCCGGGAGCGTGCCGCCGCCGGGGACGCGGTGGTGGTCGTCCTCCACGACCTCGGCCTCGCGGGCGCCTACGCGGACCGCGTGGCCGTGCTCCACGAGGGCCGGATCGCGGCGGACGGCCCGCCCGGACGGGTCTATGCGCCCGAATTGCTGAGCCGTGTCTATTCCCAGCCGGTCGAAGTAATTGATCATCCACGCACGGGGGAGCCTTTGGTGCTGCCGAGGCGGGATGGCCGAAATTTTGCCTCGTGAGAGCAGAATCACGCACCCGGTGGGGAACAGGGTAGGCAAGCCTCAGATAAGTTAGGGCGGCCTTATTCGGCCATGCAGTTTCGGCCATGGCCGATATCCGCCCTCTCCGAGCACGCCTGGAGCCCACATGCGAGTCCTTCGCTCGTCCGCCGTCACCGCCATCGCGGCGGTCGCGACTCTGACCGCCGTGTCCGGCTGCGCCGAGAAGTCCGACGGGAAGAGCTCGGACGGGGCCGTCAATGTGACGGCCTCCGACGACAAGTGCGAGGTCTCCAAGACCTCGTTCCCGGCCGGGCACGTCAAGATCAATGTGGAGAACAAGGGCTCCAAGGTCACCGAGGTTTATGTCTACGCCCCCGATGACCGAATTGTCACCGAGCGCGAGAACATAGGCCCGGGCACCAAGGCGGAGATCACCGCGACGATCAAGGCGGGCTCGTACGAAATCGCCTGCAAGCCCGGCATGAAGGGCGACGGCATCCGCCAGAAGATCACCGTCTCCGGTGACGGCGCGGCGAAGAAGAGCGACCCGGCGCTGGACAAGGCGGTCGCCGAGTACCGCAAGTACGTGCAGCAGCAGGCCGACGAGACCATCCCGGCCGCGCAGAAGTTCGTGGACGCCGTGAAGAAGGGCGACCTGGACGAGGCGAAGAAGAACTACGCCCTCTCCCGCACCGGCTGGGAGCGCACCGAGCCGGTCGCCGAGTCCTTCGGCGACATCGACCCGAAGGTCGACGTCCGCGAGGACGGCCTGGAGAAGGACCAGAAGTGGACCGGCTGGCACAAGCTGGAGAAGTCGCTCTGGGACGCCAAGGCCATCACGGACGAGGACAAGACCCTCGCCGACCAGCTGATGAAGGATCTGGAGGACTGGCGCAAGCGCGTCGGCACCGCCGAGATCACGCCGACCAGCATGGCCAACGGCGCCAAGGAGCTCCTCGACGAGGTCTACCGGAACAAGATCACCGGTGAGGAGGAGCGCTACAGCCACACCGACCTGGTCGACTTCGAGGCCAACGTCGACGGCGCCGAGAAGGCGTACGAGCTGCTGAAGCCGGTCGCCACCAAGAACGACGCCGAGCTCGTCAAGACCCTGGACGCGCAGTTCGCCGCCGTGAAGAAGGCGCTCGGCGACTACCGCGACGGTGACGGCTTCAAGTCGTACGACTCCGTGGGCAAGGACGACCGCAAGAAGCTCTCGGACGCCGTGAACGCGCTGTCCGAGCCGCTGTCCAAGCTCGCCGCCGCGGTCGCGAAGTAAGCGGGGGAACGACGATGACGGAATCTTCGAAGCCCAAGCCCTCCTCGGAAGCCGCGGAGACGGCGGAGGCCGCCGCGAGCGCGGGAGCCGCTGAGGCCACCCCGACCGCTGAGGCCGCCGAGGCCACCGCGAACGCCGGTGGTGCCGAGGCGACCCGCGAGGCCGCCGACGAGGCGAAGGCCGGCGCCGACGCCGGGCCCCGGCGGGCGCCCTCGCGTCGCGCCCTGCTCGGCTGGGGCGGCGCGGGCCTCGCGCTCGGCGCCGCCGCGGCCGGCGGCACGGCCGCCGCGCTGCGCGTCGGCTCCGACGCCTCCCCCAGCGCGTCCACCGGCGACGCGGTGCCGTTCCACGGCGCCCACCAGGCCGGTATCGCCACGCCCGTCCAGGACCGGCTGCACTTCGCCTCCTTCGACGTGACGACAACCGACCGGGCCGCGCTGATCAAGCTGCTCCAGGAGTGGACGGCCGCCGCCCGGGCGATGACCGCCGGGCACGAGGTCGGCGCGGGCGCGATCAGCGAGAACGAGGAGCTGCCGCCGGACGACACGGGCGAGGCCCTCGGTCTCAAGCCGTCCCGGCTGACCCTGACCTTCGGCGTCGGCCCCGGCCTGTTCGAGAAGGACGGCAAGGACCGCTTCGGCCTGAAGGCCCGGCGTCCCCAGGCCCTCATCGACCTGCCGGTCTTCCCCAAGGACAACCTCGACCCCGCCCGCAGCGGCGGCGACCTGTGCGTCCAGGCCTGCGCCGACGACCCGCAGGTCGCGGTGCACGCGATCCGCAACCTCGCCCGGATCGCCATGGGCCGGGCGTCGATCCGCTGGTCGCAGCTGGGCTTCGGCAAGACGTCCTCGACCACGCCCGACGCCCAGACGCCCCGCAACATGATGGGCTTCAAGGACGGCACCCGGAACATCGCGGGCGACGACACCGCCCGTCTCGACAAGCACGTGTGGGTGGGCGAGAAGGACGGCCCCGACTGGATGGTCGGCGGCTCCTACCTCGTCGCGCGCCGCATCCGGATGCACATCGAGACCTGGGACCGCACCTCGCTGGCCGAGCAGGAGGACGTCTTCGGCCGCGACAAGTCCGAGGGCGCGCCCGTGGGCAAGCAGCGCGAGCACGACGAGCCGCTGCTGAAGGCGATGAAGCCCGACGCGCACGTGCGCCTCGCCCACCCGGACTCCAACAACGGTGTGACGATCCTGCGCCGCGGCTACTCCTTCACGGACGGCACGGACGGCCTGGGCCGGCTCGACGCCGGGCTGTTCTTCATCGCGTACCAGCGCGACGTCCGCGACGGCTTCGTGCCGCTCCAGAAGAACCTTTCGCGCAGTGACGCGCTGAACGAGTACATCCAGCACGTGGGGTCGGCGGTCTTCGCCGTCCCGCCGGGCGTCCGGGACAAGGGCGACTGGTGGGGCAAGGCCCTCTTCGCCTGACCGCTGGTCCCTTTCTGAGAGGAGATGCCGGGTGTTCGGCAACTACCTGATCGGCCTGCGCGAGGGCCTGGAGGCCAGCCTGGTCGTCTGCATCCTCGTCGCCTACCTGGTCAAGACCGGCCGCAGGGATGCCCTGCGGCCGGTGTGGACGGGCATCGCGGTGGCGGTGCTGCTGAGCATGGGCTTCGGCGCCCTGCTCCAGTTCGGCTCGCAGACGATGACGTTCAAGGCCCAGGAGGCGCTCGGCGGCACCCTGTCGGTCATCGCCGTCGGCCTGGTGACCTGGATGGTCTTCTGGATGCGGCGCACCGCGCGGCACCTGAAGAAGGAGCTGCACGGCAAGCTCGACGCGGCGCTCGCGATGGGCACGGGCGCGCTGGTCGTCACGGCGTTCCTGGCCGTCGGCCGGGAGGGCCTGGAGACGGCGCTGTTCATCTGGACGGCCGTGCAGGCGACGAACGACGGTGTGCGGCCGCTGGTCGGCGCGCTGCTGGGGCTGCTGACGGCCGTGGTGCTGGGCTGGCTGTTCTACCGGGGCGCGCTGAAGATCAACCTGGCGAAGTTCTTCACGTGGACCGGCGGGATGCTGATCGTGGTCGCGGCGGGTGTCCTCGCCTACGGCTTCCACGACCTCCAGGAGGCCGACGTCCTGCCGGGCCTGGGGGACAAGGCCTTCGACATCAGCGAGCAGATCCCGGTCGACAGCTGGTACGGCACGCTACTGAAGGGCGTCTTCAACTTCCAGCCGGACCCGACGTGGCTCCAGGTGGCGGTGTGGGCGCTGTATGTGGTGCCGACCCTGCTGGTGTTCTTCGCTCCGGGGCGGACGGGTAGGGTTGCGCCGTCCCGGGCAGTCACGGAGGAGTCGAAGCGCGATGAGGTTCCCGCATCGGGTGTTCCCGCGTCGGGCGGCGATTCTGACGGTGCCGGTGCTGCTGACGGCGACGGCGACCGGGTGCGTGACGGTGCACGGGGAACGGGCGGTCATCCCGGCGGTGAGCGGGAAGGCTGAGGCCGAGAAGGTCCTCCGCCGTTTCACCGACGGCTACAACGACGCGTACCGCAAGCTCGACCCGGCCCTCGTGGACCGGGTCGAGACCGGTGCGCCGGCCGAGATAGCCCGGGCCGACCTGGCCGCGCAGCGCGCGGTGACGCCGGGCGGCAACCCGGGCTATCCGCCGCTCGTCCTCGACGACGCGCGGTTCACGATCCCGAAGATGGCGGGCTGGCCGAAGTTCTTCGTCGCCGACACCCGCAGCAATCGTGACCAGCACCGCTGGCTGCTGGTCTTCACCCGCGCCGACGCGGGCCGGCCGTGGAAGGCCGCGTATCTCTCGCTGCTGAACCAGGGAAGCGTCCCGCAGTTCGCGTTGGACAAGGACGGCTACGCGCAGGCGGTGCCGGGCGGGAACAAGGAACCTCTCGCCGTACGACCGGAGGCGCTCAGCCCCGCGTACACCGACTTCCTGCGCACGGGCGCGGGCGACGTCTTCGCCCCCGGTACGTCCACCACGCAGATCCGCGCGGAACGCGCGAGGCTCGCCCGGACGCCCACGTTCTGGACCGAGTACATCGACACCCCGGAAAAGGCCCCGGGCTTCCCGGCACCGGCCCTGCGCACCAAGGACGGCGGCGCGCTCGCCTTCTTCACGGCGCACCACCGGGAGCGCCGCACCGCGGTCGCGGGCGTCCGCCCGGAGGTCACCGACCCGCGCACGAAGGCGCTGCTGAAGGGCGACCTCAAGCAGGCGGTGACCTACACGCGGGTCTCGGAGTCAGCGGTCGCCATCCCCGGCAGGGGCCCGGTGGTCTTCCTCAACAGAATCGAATCGCTGACGGAGGCGAAGGGGGAGTAGGGCCCGGTTGTGGGCGGGCGTTCCGCAAGGCGGAACGGGCGGGCACAACCGACCACCGGCCCCAGCGCCGCAAGCGAGCCTCAACGCACCTCAGCGCCCGATCGGCCAAGGATGAGCCGGCTCATGATCGTCCTGCCGCTCCCCCGCGTACGCGGCACACGCGTCCGTCAGCGCCTCCAGCAGTGAAAGCGGGTCCGGCAAGGGCCGCTCGGCCCCGAACCCGGCGACCCAAGCCACCCGCTCCTCTCCCGGCAAAAGAGAAGGCGGCAGCAGCACATAGCTGCCCCGGCAGTGCCATCGCAGCCCCGGGTGCTCGTCCATCGTCTCGGGGTGGCAGTCCAGCTCGCAGGGCCACCACTCGTCCTCGTCGTCGGGGGTGCCGCGGGTGGCGGTGAAGAAGAGCATGCGGTCGGGGGCGACGGTGGCGACGGGGCCGGCTTCCACTCCGGCGGCCGTCAGCCGTTCCAGCGCCTGCCGGCCGGCCTCGGCGGGGACGTCCAGGACGTCGTGGGCGATGCCGGTGGCGGTGACGAAGTTGGCCTCCGGCTGGCCGCGCAGCCATTTGGTGACCTTGTCGGCGTCGGTCGAGGCGAGGGTCTGCCAGGCGAAGGAGACGGGGTGCCGGCCGGGGGTGGGGCACCCGATGCGTTCACAGGAACACCCGTAGCCCGAAGGGTGCGCGGCGGGCGCCAGGGGGAACCCCGCGGCGGCCGCGGCCAGGAGCAGTTCCTCGCGGGCGGCGCCGGTCGCCGCCCCCGTGCCCGTATCGCCGCCCGCTCCGCTCCTGGGGCGGCGCAGCCATTGGGAGAATCTGCTCTTGCGTTCCATCTATCCCCTCACTTCGACCGCGGTCTTCGGTCAATGCTGCCACCATCCTGCTCCTGGTGTGACCGCCGGACCTATCCGGGGGGTGTGAGACCGGCCGCGTCGGGGCCCGTTGGAGGAGGACGTGCCCATCCCCGGGACCCCCCAACCCCATTGACAAGACGAACCGTCTCGTTCAGAGTAGAGGGCGTTGCGAGACGGAGCGTCTCGCTGAAAACGGGAGGAGAACCACCATGACTCGAGGCGGATCACGCGGCATGCTCGGCGTCGGCGGCACCCGCAGCAACCTCTCCCGCGCCTCTCTGCGCGGCAACGGCGGAGGCGGCCGGGGGGCGAACGGCGGCACCGACCCGAACGCCCGGAAGCGCGAGCTGCTGCGCGCCCTCAAGGCGCAGCGGAACGGCGACACCAGTAGGTGAACGGGCGGCATATAAACCACCCGTACGGTTCATGCGCCAAGCCCTCACAGCGTGGACCATTTGGGCACGCACGATCCACGTGCGTGCCCAACGCCACCGTGAGGAGCGCGACTTGCGTACATCCCCGCGTGCATCCACTCCGCGCCGCTATCTGATGTGCCCGCCCACGTACTACCGGGTCACATATTCGATCAACCCCTGGATGGACCCGGGCAAGCCGGTGGACCTACAGCTCGCCCTCGCGCAATGGGAGGAGCTCCGCGACCGCTACCGCGCCCTCGGCCACACCGTCGAGGAGCTCGCCCCGCGCCCCGCCCTGCCCGACATGGTCTTCGCCGCCAACGGCGCCACGGTCGTCGACGGACGCGCGCTCGGCGCCCGCTTCGCCCATCCCGAGCGCTGGGCCGAGGCGGCGGCGCACCTGGAGTGGTTCCGCGCCCACGGCTACGAGGCGGTGCGCGAGCCGGAGCACATCAACGAGGGCGAGGGCGACTTCGCCGTCACGGCCAACTGGCTCCTCGCGGGCCGCGGCTTCCGCAGCAGCCCCCTCTCGCACCCGGAGGCCCAGGAGTTCTTCGGCCGCCCGGTGATCGGGCTCGACCTGGTCGACCCGCGCTACTACCACCTGGACACGGCCCTGTGCGTCCTGGACGACTCCACCGACACCGAGGTCATGTACTACCCGGGCGCCTTCTCCGCGGGCAGCCGGGCGGTCCTGGAGCGCCTCTTCCCCGACGCGCTGATCGCGACCGAGGAGGACGCCGCGGCGCTGGGCCTCAACGCGGTGAGCGACGGGAAGCACGTCCTGCTCCCCCAGGCGGCGGTCGGCCTCTTCGAGCCCCTGCGCGCGAGAGGCTACGAGCCGACCGGCATGGATCTGGGTGAGCTCCTCAAGGGCGGCGGCAGCGTGAAGTGCTGCACGCAGGAGCTGAGATAACGGGTCCGGGCGATCAGCCCGTCCGGCGTTTGAGGACCGGGGGTCCGGGGGCGGAGCCCCCGGGAAACGGTGAAAGGGCGGGACTGGGGCATCCCTCCCCGTAGCGGCCCCCGGCCGTCAGTCGTCCCCGGGCGGGGGCCACTCCCCGCCCCACTCCGCGTCGCGCGCCGCGCGGTAGAGCGGCCCGTGCCGCTTGGTGACGGTCTCCCGGGCCAGCCCGTCCTCGCGCGTGCACAGCTCCAGCAGCACCTGCCCCTTGCGGATCTGCGGCTTCCGCACGATCCGCGAGGGCGCCTCGCCGGCCTCGGGAATCTCCGCGTCCCGCACCGCCGCCACGTACGAGAACTTCTCGTCCTCGTAAGGCAGCGATCCGCCCTTCACCTGCCGGTGCAGCGAGGACCGGCTCACCCGGGCGGAGAAATGGCACCAGTCCGTACCCCGCTCAATGGGACAAGCCGCACTGTGCGGACACGGAGCCACGACCCGGAACCCGGCCGCGATCAGCCGGTCCCGCGCCTCGATGATCCGCAGATAGCCCTCGGGCGTCCCGGGTTCGACGATCACGACGGCCCGCGCCGCACGCGCGGCCGCGTCGGTGACCGCGTGCCGGTCGGCCTCGGTGAGCTCGCCCAGTACGTACGAGACGGTGACCAGGTCCGTGCCCTCGGGGAGGACGAGGCCGGAGTCGATGGCCCGGCGCTGCCAGCGCGCGCCGCTCAGCGCCGGCTCGGACCGTACCGTTCCGGCCAGCTCGGAGCCCAGGGCGAGCGCGGGCTCGGCCCAGTCCAGGACGGTGGTCGTCCGTTCGTCACCCGGCCAGGCCGCCGCGACCGCCCAGGTCGCGGCGCCCGTGCCACCGCCGACGTCGACGTGCGTGGCGGGGTGGAGGTCCGGCAGCCGGTCGCGGAAGGCCTCCAGCGCGGACCGTACGGCCTCGAAGGTCGCGGGCATGCGGTACGCGGCGTAGGCCGCCACGTCGGAGCGGTCGCGCAGGACGGGGGTGTGCGTGGGGGTGCGCCCCCGGTAGTTGGCGATCAGGCGCTCGACGGCCTGGGCCGCCTGCTTGGGCGGCAGGCCGTCGAGGAGCCCGGCGAGGGCGGTGCGCAGGGTCTCGCCGGTGACCGGGGCCTCGCCGGTCGGCGCGTGTGCGGGGGCGTGCATTTGCCGAAGTCTATGCGGTGAGCTCGTCCGATCGCCGTCGCCAGGGCCTGCACAGCCCCACGAAGCAGACCACCGCGGCGAGCGCGCAGCCGAGCTGGACGAGGGCCATCGGCACGGCCGTGTGCTCGCCCGCGATGCCGACGAGCGGCGAGGCGATCGCGCCCAGCAGGAAGGTGGAGGTGCCCAGCAGCGCGGACGCCGACCCGGCGGCGTCGCGGGAGCGCATCAGGGCCTGGGCGTTCGTGTTGGGCATGGCCAGGCCCATCGCGGACATCAGGACGAAGAGCCCGGCCGAGACCGGGACGAGCCCGGCCTCGCCGAGGACGCCGGAGGTCATCAGCAGCAGGGCCGCCGCGGCGAGGGTGATCACGGCGAGACCGACGGCGAGCGCCTTGTCGAGGCTGACCCGCCCGACGAGCACCTTGCCGTTGATCTGGCCGGCGATGACGAGCCCGATGGAGTTCAGGCCGAAGAGCAGGCTGAAGGTCTGCGGGGAGGCGCCGTAGATGTCCTGGACGACGAAGGGCGAGGCGGAGATGTAGGCGAAGAGCGCGGCGAAGGCGAAGCCGCCCGAGAGCATGTAGCCGGTGAAGACCCGGTCGGCGAGCAGCCCGCGCATCGTGCGCAGCGCCTGGCCGAGGCCGCCGTCCTGGCGGCGGGCGGGCGGCAGGGTCTCGTCCAGCCGGCGCCAGACGACGAGCGTGAGGAGGACACCGATGACGGTGAGGACGACGAAGACGCCGCGCCAGTCGGTCAGGCGGAGGATCTGCCCACCGATGAGCGGGGCGACGACGGGGGCGACACCGGATATCAGCATGAGGGTGGAGAAGAACCGGGCCATGGCCACGCCCTCGTACATGTCGCGGACGACGGCCCGGGCGATGACGATCCCGGCGGCCCCGGCGAGCCCCTGCAGCAGCCGGCAGCCGATGAGCAGCCCCGTCGTGGGGGCGACGGCGCAGGCGGCGGTGGCGAGGACGTAGACGACCATGCCCACGAGCAGCGGGCGCCTACGCCCCCAGCGGTCGCTCATCGGCCCGACGATCAGCTGTCCGAGCGCCATGCCCATGAGGCAGGCGGTGAGGGTGAGCTGGACGGTGGCTGCCGGGGAGCGCAGGGCGGAGGTGACCTCGGGCAGGGCCGGGAGGTACATGTCCATGGAGAGGGGCGGCAGGGCGGTGAGGCCGCCGAGCACGAGGGTGACGACGAGGCCGGTGCGGCGCGCGGCGGCCGCCGGCTTTGCGTCGCCGGCTGTGCGGCCCTCGTCCACGGCCTGGGAACGGCCGGAGTCCGTCATCGTCTCTCCATGGAAGGTCGAATCCTTGTAGTTTCAAATTACTTCCATGGTGTCATGGCCACGGCCACCAGTCGCCCCTTACGGGGGTGATGTGCGCTACGGAGACGTGCGCTACGGAACGGAATAGCGACCCGGCGGCGAAAAGTTGATCTGCCCATGCAGACGCAGACGAACACCCACGCCACCGGCGACGTCCTCCGTTACACCGCCTTCTCCTCTGACCCGTCCGGCGGCAATCCGGCGGGCGTCGTCCTGGACGCCTCCGGGCTCGACGACTCGGCGCGGCTCGCGATCGCGGCGGGGCTGGGCTACAGCGAGACGGCCTTCCTGACAGCGCCCCCGGAGGGGCTGGGCGAGCCGGGGCGCGCGTTCACGCTGCGCTTCTTCAGCCCGCTGGCGGAGGTGTCGTTCTGCGGCCACGCGACGGTGGCGACGGCGGTCGCGCTGGCGGAACGGCGGGGTCCGGGCGAGTTCGTCTTCGCGACGCCGGCGGGGACGGTGCCGGTGGAGGTCGACGAGCAGCTGCGAGCCACCCTGACGAGCGTGGAGCCGCACACGGAGGAGGTACCGGCGGCGGCCCTGGCGGAAGCCCTGGCAGCCCTGGACTGGCAAGCGGCGGACCTCGACCCGTCCTTCCCCATCCGCATCGCGTACGCCGGAGCACGCCACCTCGTCCTGGCGGCGGCCACCCGGGACCGGCTCTCACGCCTGGACTACGACTTCGACCGCCTGACGACGCTGATGCGCGCCCACGACCTGACGACGGTCCAACTGGTGTGGCGGGAGAGCGGGACGGTCTTCCACGTGAGGGACCCGTTCCCGGTGGGCGGCGTCGTGGAGGACCCGGCGACGGGCGCGGCGGCGGCCGCGCTGGGCGCGTACCTGCGGGAGTACGGCCTGGTGGGCGCGGCGGCCCGGCTCACCCTCCACCAGGGCGCGGACATGGGACGTCCGGGACTGCTGGGGGTGGAGCTGCGGGAGGGCGACCCGCGGGTACGGGTGACGGGCACGGCGACGCGGATCGGCTGACGGCCCGCTCTCCGGCCTTGGGGGCGCCCCCGTCCGACGCGCGCCCCCAACCGGGCCCGCCCCACCCCTGAATGGCCGATTCCGGGTGTACGGTCCGGATGCGCGGGGCGGATGAAGCACCCGGAACGACCGGAACGAGACGGCACCGAATCCGAGGGGGACGGCGACGTGAGCCCGGACGGAGACCCACCTCCACCACCAACGCACCCACCCTTCTGGCCGCGCGTCTGGACGTACTGGGTGACGGGCGGCCTGGCGGTGGTACTGGCGGCGGTGATCCCGGTCCTGCTCCAGAAGGGCCCCTTCGCCCCGAACAAGCCGACCCCGACGGCCTCCCCCATGACCCCGGCACCCCCGCGCCCGGACCTCAACACCACACCCCCACGCACCACCCCACCGCCCGCGCCCCCCACCCAGTCCCCCGTCACCGCCAGGATCACCGGCATCGCCCCCCTGGGCGCGGTCACCCCGACGGTGACCAAGGTCCAGGTGACCATGACCTGGACGGGCCTCAAGGGCCGCTCGGGCTATATCAAGTGGCACACGTACAACGACGCCACCAAGCTCTCCATGAGCGAGGACAGCACCATCAGCACCCCGGCCCTCAACTGGGACAGCACGGACTGGAAGCCCACCTTCATAGTCCCGACGCCGGCGGTCCACTGGCAGCTCCAGGTGACGGCGTACGCCCCGGACGGAACGCAATTGACGACGGGGCACTCGAACTTCACGTTCAACGGTCCGTAGAACCTCTCCGCCGCCCACGCGCATATCCGGTCGAGGAAAGCAGCCGGAGCTGCTTATCATCAAGCCGGATTTGTCGAGCGTGAGGCCATTCGCCCTACGACTCGCGCACGCTCAGCGAGGAGAAGGCAGCAATGGCGAGTCACCGCCGTGCACGGCACGGTGCGCGGGGGCGACGGTCGCTCCGGAAGCTTCCTCTGGTCGTCGTCACCGTGGCGGCGACCCTGCTCGTCAGCCTGGCCCTGTCCCTCACGGCAATGCTCGACGGCTCCGACAGCGCCGATGCCGAGTCCCTCGACGCCGAGGCCAAGCCCACCCCGCCCACCTGGACGCGGACCTGGAACACCGCCATGGCCACGGCCTATCCGTCCGACAAAACGAATGTGACCGGCCGTCAGACCTTGCGCATGGTCGTGCACACCGGCGTCGCCGGGACGGCCTCCCGCATCCACCTGGTGAACACCTTCAGCAAGGACCCCGTGACCATCGGGCACGCCACCATCGCCCGCCAGGCGCACGGTGCCACCGCGACGGCAGCCCCGGTGGCCGTCACCTTCAACGGCCGTCCGAGCACCGTCATCGCGCCCGGCGGGAGCGTGTACAGCGACACGGCCGCGTTCCCGGTCAACGCCGACGAGAATCTGCTGGTCAGCATTTACCTCCCCGACCCGGTCCGTACGGCGCCGTATCACAAATGGGCGCTGACGACCTCCTACACATCCGCGCCCGGGGACGCGGGCGACCGCACCATGGATACGGCGGACGGCGGTTTCACCACCAAATTCCCCTACTTCGCCTTTCTCGGCGGCGTCGACGTCATGACGAACAGCGCCGGCACCATCGTCCTCCTCGGCGATTCACAGACCGACGGTGCTCACACCACGGCCGACGGCAACCGCCGTTGGCCCGACGTGTACGCGCGGGCGCTGGGGGCAGCCGCGGGCCGGGGCAAGCCGATGACGGTCGTCAACGCCGGCATATCCGGGAACCGCGTACTCGCCGACGGCGATCGGGCGGAGGCCGGGCCGAGTGCGCTCAACCGGTTCGACCGGGACGTCCTGGCCGTGCCCAACGTCAAGTCCGTTCTCCTCTACGAAGGCATCAACGACATCGGTCTCGCCGGCTCGACCGCCCCGGAGGTCATATCCGGGATCCGGCAGCTCGCCGCGCGCGCCCATTCGGCGGGGCTCACCTTCACCGTGGCCACGATCCCCCCGTTCAAGGGGTTCGAAAGGTACACCCCGGCGAAGGACAAGGTGCGGCAGGAGGTCAACGATTACATCCGCTCCACCCCGGACATCGACGCCCATGTGGATTTCGACCTGGCCACGCGCGACCCGCTGAATCCCGCCCGGCTTTTCGCCGGCTATTACGGCCGCGGCGACGACCGTCTGCACTTCAGCGACAACGGAAGCCAGGCGCTCTCGGACTCCGTGATCCCCGGCCGCTCCCCCGCCTCCTCCGCCTCCCCCGCCCCCCTCGGCTCGCGTTCCCCGGCGCCCACGCAGACCGTCGTCGCCGATTTCACCGGGGACGGCATTCCCGATCTCCTCGGCCGAGAGGCCGATGGAGAGCTGCGGCTCCGGCCCGGCAACAAGGACGTCGACGACAGCGGCCGCGGCGACGGGACCTTCGGCGGCCCCAGGACGGTCATGCGCGACTGGGACTGCACCCAGACCGTGGCCGGCGACTTCAACGGCGACGGCCACGACGACCTCATGGCCCGGGACCGCGCCGGAAACCTCCAGCTCTTCACCGGAAACAACAACGGAACCTTCGGCAAGCCCAAAAAGGTCCTCGACGGCTGGGCCGTCACCCAGACCGTCGCCGCCGACTTCGACGGCGACGGAATTCCCGATCTCATCGGCCGCGGCGCCAATGGCGGCCTTTACTTCTGGCCCGGCGACCGGAAAACCACCCTCGGGCCGGCTCGGCTCGTCCTCAAGAAATGGGATTTCACGCGGACCGCGGCGGGTGACTTCACGGGCGACGGAAAGGCCGATCTCATCGCCAAGGACAGCGCCGGAAACCTCCAGCTCCTCGCCGGAAACGGCAACGGCACCTTCGCCGGTCCCAAAAAGGTGCTCGGCGACTGGACGTACACCGAGCTCTCGGCGTTCGCCCTGCGCAAGGGCGGTATCGCCCACCTCCTCGGCAGGAGCGCGGAAACGGGCTCGCTCCACGTCCGGTTCAACCTGGGGAACGCCGAGTTCAGCCGCCCCCTGCGACACCCCGACAGCTGATGACGGGCAGGGCCGGTCACCTCGCCCACCGGCCCCAAAAGCGGAATCTGTGATTTCACATCGGGGAATCCAACTCCACTTCAGGCTGCGCCGATCAAGGTGATATCAATAGGGCGCCGGTCCGGCACGTATGCGGAACCAACCATCCCGCTTTCCTTGCCGGACAGGCGTGCAGCAGGCATGTGGCAGGCATGTGTGCGGTACCCGCGCATGCGCTTTTTGCCATACCCCAGACGTTTTCTTAGCGCATTCATTACGAAGGCAAGGAACAATGAAGGTTATTTCCCGCGTGCTGGCGACCGCCGTCCTCGCGAGCAGTGTCGCGGTCACCGGTGCCAACGCCGCGATGGCCGCCGACACCCCGCCGCCCATCGTCGAGGACTTCGAGTACCCGCAGGCGGACAAGATCTTCCAGGAGCGCGGGATCAAGCTGAAGAGCGGCGACGGGCACATCATGCTCGTCAACTGCGACAGCTCCCCGGGCCTGATCGAGGTCTACTCGCGCGGCATGCAGGAGCGCGACAAGGTCGGCCAGGGCAAGTTCTGCTTCAAGGTCAACGGCCCCGCCGGCTACCTGAGCCTGGAGCTGCCGACCGTCTACGGCGCCAAGGGCAACGACTACGCGGTCAAGGTCAACATGGTGACCACCAACGAGTCGAAGTCCTTCGACCTCGACAAGAACAAGTGGACGGCCGTCGGCGAGACCGCCGACCCGCAGGGCCGCGAGTTCACGCTGCTCGAGATCGTCGCGAAGAAGTAACGCGCCGCGTTCTCCCCCTTGGTGGCGCGCGGGCGGCATCCGCGCGCCACCGGTCGTTCCTCCAGGTCGTCCAGGTCGTCCCTCAAGGTTCGTAAGGAAAGCAACATGTCTGGCAAGGGTCCGCGCGCCGCGTGGATAGCAGGACTTATCGCCGGTTCCGTCGCGACAGGTGCGTTCACGGCCGTTCCCGCCCACGCCGTCGTCGGTGACGCGGCCAGGGACGGGCAGTACACGTCCACCGCGAAACTCGACATCGGCGGCGGGAAGCGCACCTGTACCGGCACCCTGGTGGAGAGCCAGTGGGTGCTCACGGCCGCGAGTTGCTTCGCGGACGACCCCTCGCAGGGCTTCCGCATCACCGCCGGCGCTCCCAAGCAGCGGACCGCCGTGACCGTCGGCCGTACCGACCTCACGGGGACGGCCGGCACCACGGTCGACGCCGTCGAGCTCGTGCCCCGTGGCGACCGCGACCTGGTCATGGTCAAGCTCGCCAAGCCGGTCACCGGTGTCGCCCCGGCCCCCGTGAGCTCCACCGCGCCCCGGCAGGGCGAGGACCTGCGGGTCACCGGGTTCGGCCGGACGAAGGACGAGTGGGCCCCCACCCGCCTCAACACCGCCACCTTCGGCGCCGGTGCCGTCGCCGCCACCACCGTCGACCTGGCCGCCAAGGCCCCCGTCGCCGCCGCCCTCTGCAAGGGCGACATGGGCGGCCCGGTCCTCCGCGAGACCAACGGCACCGCCGAGGTCGTCGCCGTCGCCACCGCCTCCTGGCAGAACGGCTGCTGGGGAACCGACGGCACCCAGACCCGCACCGGCGCCGTCGCCACCCGCGCCGACGACGTGGCCGACTGGGTCCAGCAGACGTACGCCCAGACGCTGCTGGCACGACGCGGCTGGGGCAACGCCGCGCACGTGGCGTCGGGCTACTTCACCAGCGAGCCCACCGGCAAGCGCCGCATGGACCTGTTCGTCGCGTGGAAGGACGGCTCCGCCAGCCTCTTCCAGGGCGCCGACTACGACAACCCGAAGTACCCCTTCACCCGCGAGATCCAGCTCGAGGGCGCCGGAAGCTACTGGAAGTACGCCGACGCGGTGACGGCCGGTCGTTACAGCGACAGCGGTACCGACGGTCTGACCGTCCGCTGGGCCGGCGGCAAGCTCTCCACCTACACCCACGTCGACGAGAAGGGCTTCCACGAGGAGAAGACCCTCGCCGAGCCCGGCTCCTGGTGGTCCCACGCCCGCCTGATCACCTCCGGCCGCTTCACCGCCAACGCGCTGCGCGACGACCTCCTCGTCCTCTGGGAGGACGGCTCCACGTCCATGTACACCGACACCGGTGTCAACGGCGTGAAGAAGGAGACCCAGCTCACGCTGAAGGACGACGGCTTCAAGAACGCCGTCCAGATCAACGCCGGTGAGTTCACGGGCGGCAAGACCGCCGACCTGATGATCCGCTGGAGCGACGGCCAGACCCAGATCTTCCCCGGCGGTGACACCAAGAACGACCACAGCCGTATCCAGGTCACCCCGGTCGGCTACCACTGGACGCACGCCGCCCAGATCACCGTCGGCAACTTCACCAAGCCCGGTGGCCCCCTCAACGACATCCTCGTCCGCTGGGACACCACCGACCTCAGCTACTACCCCGGCGTCAACCCGAGCACCATCCCCTCCACCAGGGGCCCGTACGGCGAGGTCCAGCTCGTCGGCTGAGCCGGGGCCGCACTGTTGACGCCGTTTCACCACGCCTCGTACTCATGCCGGTACAGGGCACTTTCAGGAGCACAGTTGTCTCAGATATCCCGGAAGCGTTCACACACCGCGTGGACGACCGCCGCCCTCGCCACCGCCGTCGCCGCCGGCGCCCTGACCACCGCCACCCCGGCGAGCGCCGTCGTCGGTGACGCCGCCAAGGACGGGCAGTACGCGTTCACCGCGAAGCTCGACATCGGCGGCGGGAAGCGCGCCTGCACGGGTGCGCTGGTCGACCCCATCTGGGTGCTCACCGCCGCGTCCTGCTTCGCCGACGCGAGCGGCAACGTCACCCCCGGCGTGCCCGCGCTGAAGGCGACGGTCACTGTCGGCCGTACCGACCTCGGGAGCACGGCCGGCACCGTGACCGAGGCCGCCGAGGTCGTCCCCCGCACCGACCGTGACCTGGTCGCGGTCCGGCTCGCCAAGCCGGTCGCCGGCGTCACGCCCGTCCAGGTGTCGACCGCCCAGCCGCGGCAGGGCGAGGACCTGCGCGTCACCGGCTACGGCCGCACCAAGGACGAGTGGGCCCCCACCCGCCTCAACACCGCCGCCTTCGGCGCCGACACCGTCGACGCCAAGACCGTCGGCCTCGCCCCCAAGGCCCCGGCCGACGCCTCGCTCTGCCAGGGCGACATGGGCGGCCCGGTCTTCCGCGAGACGAACGGCACTGCCGAGCTCGCCGGCGTCGCCACCGGCTCCTGGAAGAAGGGCTGCTGGGGCGGCAACGACGCCGAGACCCGTACCGGCGCCGTCGCCACCCGCGTCGACGACATCAACAGCTGGGTCCAGCAGCTTCGCCTGTTCAACAAGCTCGACCAGCTCACCGGCGTCATGACCTCCGGCGACTTCAACGGCGACGGCCGCGCCGACGTCGCCGCCGTGCTCAAGGACGGCTCGCTGGTGGCCTACTACGCGGGCGCCGACGGCACCCTCGAGTACGGCCGCGACCTCTGGTACGACAAGACCTGGGACGGCAAGCAGCAGATCATCGCCGGTGACTTCAACGGCGACGGCATCACCGACATCGCCGCCGTCGCCCCCGACGGCAATCTCCACCTCTACGCCGGGAAGCCGGACGGCAAGCTCGCCTCCGCCAAGAAGATGTGGACCGACACCTCCTGGGGCAAGATGACCGCCATCGCCCGCTACCGGGGCGACGGCTGGCAGCGCGACGGCCTGATCGCCCAGTGGGACGACGGCTCCCTGTTCTCGTACCCGACCGGGGCCGACGGCGTGCTGACCGGCAAGAAGACCGAGATGTGGCGCGACAAGTCCTGGACCAAGAACTTCATCGTCACCGGTGACTTCAACGGCGACGGCCACGACGACATCGTCGCGGGCGCCAAGGACGGCAGCCTCCACCTCTACGCCGGCAACGGCAAGGGCTCCTTCGACAACGCCCGTTCCATGTGGCGCGACAAGTCCTGGGGCACCATGCAGAACGTCCTCGCCGGCGACTTCGACGGCGACGGCAAGCCCGACCTGATCGCCCGCTGGGCCCGCACCATCATCGGCCCGGGCAAGGTCTACCTCTACGCGGGCGACGGCAAGGGCGCGCTGGCGGACGCGCGCTCGGCATGGCCGCGCTCGTAAAATGTCCTGAATAAGCATTGAGGTGGAGGGCATCGGCACCGAGTGCCGATGCCCTCCACGTGTTGGCGGTAAGGAGTCGGGACGGATGAGATACCCCCTGTCCTCGTCAAGTGGCAGGTACGTTCGAGCGACTGCGGCAGCACTGCTCATCTGCGGAACTCTCACGGCGTACCCCGCGGCAGCCGCACCACCCACTCCCTGGACCCGGACATGGGGCACCGCGCTGGCCACCGCTGCGCCTGCCGAAGAGTCCGGCGTGACCGGCCGGCAGACCCTGCGCATGGTGGTGCACACGACCGTCGCGGGCGGTACGGCGCGGATCCAGCTGAGCAACACCTTCGGCCAGGAGCCGGTGACGATCGGGCACGCCACCCTCGCCCGCCAGTCGAGCGGCTCGTCCGCCACCGACAGGCCGGTGACGCTCACCTTCGGCGGCAGCCGGGAGGTGGTCCTGGCACCCGGACAGAGCGTGTACAGCGACGCGGCGACCTTCCCCGTGAAGGCCGACGAGAACCTCCTGGTCAGCGTCCACCTGCCGAACCCCGTGAAGGCGGCGCCGTACCACCCGGACGCCTGGACCACGTCGTACATATCGACGCCAGAGGACACGACAGACCACACCGACGAGCCATCCGGCGCGAACCTCCGCACCGAGTACACGCACTGGGCGTTCCTCAGCGGCCTCGACGTGACGGCCGACAGCGGCGTGGGAACGGTCGTCGCGATCGGCGACTCCCAGACGGACGTGGCGGCGACGACACCGGACCGCGACCGCCGCTGGACCGACGCCTACGCCCGCGCCCTGCGCGCCCAGGGGCACCCGATGGGTGTGGCCAACGCCGGCATTTCGGCGAACCGCGTCCTCTCGCGGGGCGCCCGAGCCGCGTACGGCGAAAGCGCCGTCGAGCGCTTCGACCGCGACGTCCTCTCCGTCCCGAACGTGAAGTCCGTCGTCTTCTACGAGGGCATCAACGACATAGTCAACGGCGCGAAGGCCACCGACCTCATCGCCGGCATCCGCCGACTCGCGGACCGCTCCCACGCGGCGGGCCTCCCTTTCACAGCGGCCACGATCCCGCCCTTCAAGGGAAACTGGAACTTCACTGCGGAAAAGGAAGCGGAGCGCCAGCAGGTCAACGCGTACCTCCGCACCACCCACGAAATCGACTCATACGTCGACTTCGACGCAGCCACCCGTGACCCGCTCGACCCTGCCCGCCTTTTCACGGCCTACCGCGCCGACGCGGACAAGCTCCACTTCACCGACAACGGCACCCAGGCCCTCGCCGACACCCTCTCGGGCCCGGTCCCGCCGACCCCGTTCACCCCGAACTTCTCGCAGATGGCAGCGGCGGACTTCACGGGCGACGGCACAGCCGACTTCATCGCCCGCGACAGGAACGCCAACCTCTACATGTGGCGAGGCCTGGGGGACGGCACCTTCACCCGCCCCGACCTGGACCACCCCATGACCGACGGCTGGAACTTCACGGAGACGAAGGCGGCCGACTTCACGGGCGACGGAAAAGCCGACCTGATCGCCAAGGGCACCGACGGCAACCTGTACTTGTGGGCAGGCCGAGGAAACGGCACCTTCGAGGCGCGACGAGTGATCCGCGCCGACTGGAACTACACCCAGACCGCTGCCGCCGACTTCAACGGCGACGGCGTGGCCGACCTCATCGCCCGCGACGCCAAGGGCAACCTCTACCGCTGGACGGGCCGAAGAGGCGGCACCCTCAGCGAGCCGACGTTGATGTCGGGCGACTGGAACTACACCCAGACCACGGCAGGCGACTTCACCGGCGACGGCAAACCGGACCTGGTGGCGCGCGACACCGCCGGCGACCTCCACCTCTGGAAGGGCGACGGCGACGGCACCTTCACCCGCCCGGACCTGACCAAACCCTTGACGGGTGGCTGGCACTACTCGGAAACAACCGCCGGTGCCTTCTACGGCGGCGGCACGGCCCATCTACTGGCCCGGGACGACGAGTCGGGCGTCCTGCGGGAGTGGGTGAACAAGGGGAACGCGGACTTCAGCCGCCCGCTGCGGCTGACGGACGGGTGGTGACGCGTAAAGGGGCGGGCCTCACCTCCTTACCCAGGAGGTGAGGCCCGCCCCTTTACGCGCTCACTTCACCCGCGCGCTGTGCAGCTTCCCGTCCGGCCCGAGCCAGCCCAGCAGCGGCTTGTCGCCGGAGCCGGAGCCCATCGCCAGGCCCGCCGTGCCCACCACCGCGCCCGGCACCGTGGACCAGCGGGGGGCTCGATTACCGCCACCGGTCCCGATCGTGGCGAGGCTGGTCGAGCCGTCGTTGTTGCGGGCGGCGATCATGGTGCCGTCACCGCCCACGGGGAGCACGGTCAGGGCGCCGAAGCCCCGTCCCGCCAGGTCGACGTTCTCGCGCTGCCAGGTGTCGCCGCCCGCCGGGAGGCGGTAGGCGACGATGTTGGTGGACTTGGCCTCGCGGAAGACCAGTTGGACCGAGCCGTCGCGCTTGGCGAGTGCGGCCGGCGGGTCGACGGAGGCGGGCAGGGTGGAGCGGTCGAGGGAGAAGGGGCCGCCGGGGGTCTGCTGCTCCCAGTGGTAGAGCGTGTCGTGGCCCGCGCCGAAGAGGTGGACGCGGCCCTTGGCGTCGGTGATCGCGGACAGGCCCTCCTGGACCTCCGCCTCGGGCAGGTCGGTCCACGGGGACCAGGAGCCGTCGGGCTGCTGCTGCCGGGTGGCGACGCCCTTGGCCCAGTTGCGGGCGAAGAGCTGGAGGGAGCCGTCGGCGTTGCGGGCGACGACGGGGCCTCCGACGCGGCGGCCGCGGGCGGGGTCCTGCTCGGGGTTGCCGAGCGAGGTCCAGTCGCCGAACGAGCCGCCCTTGGCGTCCTGTTCGGTCGTGACGATCTCCCGGCGGTTCTCCTCGGGCTTCACGCCGAGGCCGGCGATGCGCTCGGCGAAGAGCTGCCAGCGGCCGTCCTTGGTGAGGCTCGCCGTGAGCGTGGGCAGCAGCTGGCCGCCGCCGAGGAGCTTCGGGCCGTCCCAGGTGCCGCTGCCCGGGGCGGTCTCCTGCCACATGGCGGCCTGCTGGTCGAGGACGCCGAAGGCGGCCAGGCGCCCGTCGGGGCCCGGCAGCATCCAGGTGGCGTTGCCGGGGTAGCGCGGGGTGGTGCGCTGCATCCAGCCCGTGCCGTACGAGCGGTCCTGGCCGACGTCGTAGTCGCCGCAGCCCGCGGAGAAGCCGCACGAACCGGGCTCGCCGCCGTAGATGTTGAGGACGTCGGCCTTGCGGCGCACCACGGAGACGGGCAGATTCCGCGACCAGCGCTCGTTGTAGTAGCCGCGGTAGGCGGCGACTACGTAGTGCTGTCCCTTGCCGGGGCCCTTGTAGCGCTGGAGCGCGGCGTAGGTGAACTGGGCGACGGCCGTGTGGTCGGGGTGGTCGGAGTAGCCGCGCTGGTCGTGGTGGAGCCGGTGGGTGTCGTCGTGGACCTGCATGTCGGGGTCGAGGTCCATGGTGCGCACCAGCGTGGGCCTGAAGCGGTCGAGGACACCGGTGAGGGCGTCGGTGACCTGGGCCTTGGTGATCGGGCGGGTCTCGGTCACGGTGGAGCCGGTGGCGACCCGGTTCATGCTCTTGGCCTTGGGGTTCGACCAGAGGGTGGTGACGCGGACGTCGGGCTGGCCCGGCCGGTCCTGGGTGTGCTGGGCGATGCCGAGGAAGACCAGGGTCACGGCGGGGTTGTCGGCGAGGCTGTCGGTCTCGGCCTTCAGGCCGCCCGGCAGGTCCAGGGTGCCGCGCTTCCACTCGGCGTGGGCGTTGCCCGTCGCCATGAACGCGTAGGCCTGGCGCAGGCCCTGCTGGCGGGAGCCCGCGTAGCCGGCGAAGTCCTTGCGCGGCTGGTCCTTCGAACCGGGCACCTTGTTGATGCCGTTGGCCTCACCGCTGGTGAAGTAGACGCTGACGACGCGGTGTTTGCCACCGATCGACTGGTTGACGTCCGGGTTCATGAAGTACAGGTCGTCGTCCGGGTGGGCGACGATCTGGAGCGTGGTGACCGCGCCGTTCGACCGGTCGGCCGCGACGTCCCCCTGGGCGGTGGGGGACGAGTGCGGCGTACCGGTCGAGCAGCCGGCCACGGCCAGGGCGAGGGCCCCGGTCAGGCCGGTCAGGAACGTCCTCCGGCGGAAGTCCATGGCCATGGCCGTCACTCTCCACCGTGGACAAGGCGGCGGTTGCGCTCGGAGCCCTTCTCGAACTGCGAGGCGACGGGGAAGTAGCTCCCGAGGAACACCGCGAGCGCGTCGAACTGCTCGTCCTCGGGGACGTCGCCGTCGTGGTAGTCGTTGATGCAGAACACGTCGTGGGAGCGGGTCGCCAGGATCCGGTGGAGCCGGATGTGGTGTTCGCGCAGACCGACGTTCACGAACGCGGAGCTGATGGCCCCGGGCATGCTGCGGCCGGTGAAGAGCCCGTACCAGTGGTGCAGCGACGAGGCGATCGCGAGGTCGGTGCGGGCGCGGAACTGCGCCGACGCGGTGAGCTCCATCTCCTCGGGGAAGCGCTCCTCCATCTCCTCCAGGGTGCTGCGGCGCAGCGGGTGGGGGGTGTGGAGGAAGGTGTTGGCGACGGTCTTGCCGAATTCCTTCTCGATCAGGGCCCGGTTGTTCTTGGCCGCGGCGAAGACGAGGTCGCTGTCGAGCGAGGGGTCGCCGGCCGGGATCGCGGTGGGCGACATGAAGCACTTGGCCGCGCCCGACCCGTGGAAGAAGGACTCGGGCTTCATCGGGCGGCCGAGGAAGACGTCGTCGTTGAAGTAGAGGATGTGCTCGGCGATGCCCTCGATGCGGTGGATGCGGCTCTCGATGGCGTGCGAGTTGAAGGAGGGCAGCTTGCCGGTGTCGCCGAAGGCCTCCTTGTGGCTGACGACGCGCACCCGGGGGTGGTCGGTGTCGAGCCAGTCGGGGGTCTGGTCGTCGGTGAGCAGGTAGATGGTGCGCACCCAGGGGGCGTGGAGGTCGAGGGAGCGCAGGGAGTAGCGGAGCTCGTCGCGGCTGCGGAAGCGGGCGGAGCTGCCGGCGGACTCGGCGGCGAGGATGCCGTGCTCGGCCTGGGTGCGCTCCTTGCGGGCCAGCCACTCGGGGTCGGTGCCGTCGACCCAGGTGTAGACGACGTCGATGGGGAAGTCGACCTCGTCGACGAAGGTCTTGGCGAAGGCGTCGAGGGTGCGGTAGTCGCGCTCCCCGATGCGGGTGACGGCGGCCTTGGTCAGTTCGGCGCGGGGCAGGGTGGCGCCGTAGCGGGTGTTCCCGGGGACGGTGACGGTGGTCTCGTCGTCCTCGGTGTCCTGCCAGAAGACGACGTCGCAGCCGTAGACGCCGCTGACGCGCAGCTGGCCGCCGCCGGTGAGGACGGGGCGGAAGACGCGGATGCGGGTGCAGTTGGCCGGGATGACGTCGGGGGTGAGGAAGGAGGCGAGGACGGTGCGCAGCACCGAGCCGCGGTCGTTGAGCAGGCCCGCGTAGACGGGTTCGTCGCGGTAGCGCTCGGCGAAGTCGGCGACGAAGGCGTCGCGGTCGGCGCCGTCGACGGTGATGGTGTGCCGCAGCATGGCGGTGGGGGTGAGCGCGTAGGACAGGCCGAGCGCGTCGAAGACGTCGACGGCGAGGTCGAGGTTGTCCCGCATCACCTCGAAGGGAGTGGTGTTCTCCTTGATGAGGCAGATCTGGCCGCCGGCCCGCTTGACGTCGGGGCGCGCGGCTTCGATGCGCACTTCCTGGGCCTTGTGGGCCACGTCGGAGAACGGCCGGTCGACGCCCTTGGGGACGGCCGCGCCGGCGATGCCGCCCTCGGCGTCGGCGGCGGCCTGGAGGGCGCGGCGGCGGGCCTTGGCGGCGTCGCGGTCGCCGCTGTCGCGGTCCTTGGCGAGCTCCTCCAGGAGGCGGCTCCACTCCTGGGCGACCTGGCCGCCGGTGTAGCGGCCGGAGTTCTTGTGGGCCTCGGCGCCCATCTCGCGGCGGAGGTCGTCGTCGTCCATCAGCCGGGCGAGGGCGTCGGCGAGCTCGCCCTCCTCGCCGAGCGGGACGAGCAGGCCGTCGCGGCCGTCGGTGAGGATCTCGCCGGGGCCGTTGGGGCAGTCGTAGGCGACGACGGGCACGCCGGCGGCCTGGGCCTCGACGAGGACGAGGCCGAACGCCTCGACGCGGGAGGTGAGCATGGCGATGGACGCCTTGGCCCACTCCTCGGCCATGTTGGCGGTGGAGCCCACGAGCTGGACCTGGTCGGCGACGCCGAGGTGGGCCGCGAGGTTCTTCAGCGCGCGCATGCGCGGGCCGCCGCCGAGGACGCGCAGGGTCCAGCGGGGGCGGTCGGCGGCGACGGTCGCGAAGGAGCGGATGGCGTGCTCGACCTGCTTCTCGCCGGCCAGGCGGGCGCCGAGGACGACGGTGCGGGTCTCCAGGGTGGAGCGGGGGCGGAAGCCGTCGGGCAGGGCGTTGCCGATGGTGGCCAGGCGGGGGGCGCAGCCGCCGAGGGTCTCGGCGAACCAGTCGCGGGTGCGGCTGGTGAGGGAGACCAGGGCGTCGATGTGCGAGGTGTACATGCGCAGCGGCTCGCCGGTGACGCCGCGGAGCTCGGAGACGCGGTGGTCGAGGTGGACCGTGAGCACCCGGCGGGGGGCGAGCTGGGCCATGTACGCCATCAGGGCCGGGGTGGTGGAGACCAGCACGTCCGTGTCGATGGTGTGGAGGGCCTCGGCGAGCTCGAGGTCGGCGAGGCGGTTGAAGACGCCTTCCCACTCGGGGCGGACGAGTTCGCTGGGGGTGGCGGCCAGGCGCCGGTAGGTGGCGGCCATGTCGGAGCCGGAGGCCGCGTCGCTCCGCACGGGGCGCTGCGCCTCGCCGCGGGCGTCGACGAGGTGGCGGACGCGCACGGCACCGCTGTCGAAGAACGCCTCGTCCTCCGTGCGGAAGACGCTGAGGATCTCCACGTCGTGCTGCCGGGCCAGCAGCTCGGCGAGGGTCATGGTGGCGCGTTCGGTCCCGCCCATCGTGTCGGCGGAGGTCAGCAGAAAGGTGATTTTCACGTGCGGCCTTCGTGGTGTGCGGCGGTCCGGTGGCGGTGTCCCGGTGTCCCTAGCGGGGACCGGTTGCGCCGGCGGCTGGTGTGCGCGGGGTGCAGACGAGCTGGAGCGCGCCGCGGCGGGTGTACTGGGGCTTGACCTGGACGAAGGTGCCGTCCGCGGCCCGTACGGTGAATTTGGGCGGGGTGACGACCTGGCGCGGGGAGCGCAGGTCGTGCTCGCGGCGGCCGATCTCCAGCGGCTTGGTGCCGCGGGCGCCGCGGGGCAGGCGCAGGGTCAGGGTCTGCCGGCGGGTGGTGTCGATCAGTTCGGCGAGGGGCACGGTCAGCCGCCAGGCACTGGAGTCGCCGGGCAGCGGCTCGGCGGGCCGGCGGTCGAGGGCGTGCTTGCGGTCCAGCTCGGCGACCTCGACGACGGGGCGTTCCCCCTCGGCGATGGCCGTGCCGGAGCCGTAGATCGCGAAGAGGACGCCCACGCCGCTGAAGGAGCGCTCGACGCGCAGCACCTCGGCGCGGGCCCGGGCCGGGGCGACGGTCAGGCGCAGCTGGCCGGCGGGGGTGATGCCGAGCCGGTGGCGGCGGCCCGTGACGGCGCAGGTGGCCAGGGCGCGGGTGGGTCCGGTGTAGGTGGGGGCGCCGTCGCCGAGGAGGCGCAGGCGCAGGGCGGCGCGGCCCTCGTGCCGGGCGGGCTCCAGCTCCAGGGAGAGGTGCCAGCGGCCGGGGGTGACGGGGACGCCGCCTAGGCACTCGCCGAGGAGGGTGGTGGCGGTCACGGAGATCTCGCCGTTCTCCTCGCGGCCCAGTGCGGCCTCGGCGCGCAGGCGGGTGGTGCCGTTGACGAGGACGATGTGGGCCGTGGTGCCGGTGTCGCCCTCGGGGAGGGTGCCGGCGGGCAGCGTCGCGTGCAGGTTCAGGGTGTGGCCGTCGAGCACGGCGGCGTACTGGACGCGGGCCGCGGAGCCCTGGGAGGCGGGCATCAGGACGGAGTCGACGTAGGTGTCGCGTCCGGTCGCGATCCCCGTGTTGACCCGGCGGCGGACGGTCTGGCCGACCTTCCAGGCGGGGCTGCGGGTCAGCGCGATACGGGCCGACTTCTTGATCACGCGCAGGGCGTGGCGGGGCGCGGTCACGGGCGCACCCCGCGGCCGCTGGGGGTCATGATCTGAGCGTGCACCCATTCAGGGTAAACGTCGGCGGGGGCCGCGCCGGAGGGCGGAATCGGATAATTCCCCTACCACCCCGGTTCTACGGGCACGTTACCGGGTGGTGAAATACCCCACAGGGCGACGAGGCAACCAAGCGTGCCCGGCGGGCGTGGATCCCTTGAGGGGCACGGCCGGGAGCGGTGCGCGCGGGCCGTCTCCGGGCGCCCCCCGGCGGCGCCGGAGGGGCATCGGGGCGGTGGCCTGCGATTGCCTCGCCGTTGAACGCTCTGGTAATTACTTGAGTCTCTGTCTTTTTCCGGGCCGGTCGTCACGGGACGTACTGGTTGTTTTACGCGTTGTGCCGCATCGGCAGATGCGGCCGAGGGGTTGAACGATCTTGACTATCGACCATTCGACCTCGGCCCCGGCCGCCGCGGGCACGGGCGGCTCCGTCCCGGCCCAGCGCACGGACGACGCCACGCCGCCCGCGCCCGCATCCGCCTCGGCTCCCGCTCCCGTGAAGCGCGGCGCCAATCCCGAGAAGTCCGGCCTGGTCAAGGCCTACCGCCGGCTGCTGCCGGAGAGCGCCCGCCGCGCGATCGCCCAGCGGGTCTCCGTCGAGACCCGCGGCGCCCTGATGCAGCACATGGCCGACTCCCTCGACCTGGAGCAGCGCCGCCAGAAGCTGCGCGGCAAGCGCCTCCAGCGCCGCTTCGCCGCCGACACCTCCGATGCGGCCCAGCCTCGTGTGGTCCTCGTCGACGGCAAGGCCCACATCGCGCTCGTCGACCCCGAGCCGACCCCGCACGGCTCCCGCGCCGCCGCCCTGGACCTGGTCTGCACCGCGCTGGAGCAGGCCGGGATCGACTACTTCTGCGTCCGGGCCGCGACCACCGAGTCCGCCCCGGTCGTCGCGGTCGCCGCCGCCGACCGCCGCCGGGTCCAGCAGCAGCTGGCCCGGCTGTGCGCCCGAATACCGGGCTATGTCGCCCCGGTGAACCGGGAGAACGCGCCCGGTCAGGCGCTCCCCGGCTTCGTCCCGGGCACCTGGCGCCAGGTGGAGAAGAGCCCGGCCACCCGGGTGACCTGGTTCCGCACCACCGCCGACGGCTCGTTCGTCCTGGGGCAGGAGCACGGCTGCGACATCCAGTTCTGGACGCGCGAGGAGGGCCCGCACGGGCCGCTGCTCGTCGCGCCGCGCCGCAACGGCGTGGTCGAGGAGGTCCCGGCGGACGGGAGCGACGCGTCCGTCGACGCCCCCGTCGAGCTGTTCACCGGCCCGCTGGGGCACGCGCCGCGCCCCGGGCGGACCACGGTCCGTACCCGCCCGCAGTTCACGATCCGGCTGCCGCAGGACATCACCTTCCCCATCGACGTCGTCTACACCTGGGTGGACGGCAGCGACCCCGTCTGGGCCGCGCGCCGCGCCAAGGCCCAGGGCGCCGACACTGGCGTCGAGGAGCTCCACGAGGAGGCGGCGAACGACGCGCGCTACATCAGCCGCGACGAGCTGAAGTACTCGCTGCGCTCGCTCCACCAGTACGCGCCCTGGGTGCGCAACATCTACCTGGTCACCGACGACCAGACGCCGTCCTGGCTGGACACCTCGCACCCCGGCATCCACGTGGTGAGCCACAAGGAGATCTTCTCCGACCCCGACGTCCTGCCGACGTTCAACTCGCACGCCATCGAGAGCCAGCTGCACCACATCGAGGGCCTGTCGGAGCACTTCCTCTACTTCAACGACGACGTCTTCCTCGGCAACCCGCTGACCCCGCAGACGTTCTTCCTCTCCAACGGCCTCACGAAGTTCTTCCCCTCCCCCGCGCTGGTCCCCCTCGGCGAGCACCGCCCCGAGGACCCGCCGGTGGCGGCGGCCGCGAAGAACAACCGGGCGCTGGTGGAGGAGGAGTTCGACACCACCTTCACCCAGAAGATGCGGCACGTGCCGCACGCGCTGAGCCGCGCCGTCCTCACCGAGCTGGAGGAGCGCTACGCCGAGGCCCACGCGGCCACCGCCGCCGCGCGCTTCCGCAGCCCCGAGGACCTCTCGCTGGCCTCCTCGCTCCACCACTACTACGCGTACCACCAGGCCCGGGCGATACCGTCCGACCTCCGCTACGTCTATGTGGACCTGGCGCACCAGAACACCTCGCGCCGCCTCAACCGCCTGCTGGCGCAGCGCGATCTGGATGTCTTCTGCATCAACGACACGGTGTCCACGGCGGAGGACCTGGCGCGTACGGACGCGCTGATAGCGCCGTTCCTGGAGGGCTACTTCCCGGTGCCGAGCCCGTACGAGCTCTAAAATCAGGCGGCAGCCGGAGACCGGGCGCCCTAACGTGCAGGCATGGCACCTTCACTCGAGCGTCCCCCTTTGCAGGCCGACGAACGCACCGCGCTCGTCGGCTGGCTGGATCTGCAGCGGCAGATCCTGCGATGGAAATGCGAGGGCCTCAGCGAGGCCGACGCGCACCGCTCCGTCATCCCGACCTCGCCGGCGATGACGATGGCCGGGCTCATCAGCCATATGCGGTGGGTCGAGCACACCTGGCTGGAAGTGCTGTTCCTGGGCGGCGACAAGACGCGGAACCCGTCCTTCGACGAGACGGACGAGGACGCCAATTGGCGTACCGACGGCATCCCGCTGAAGCAGCTGCTCGCGGAGTACGAGGCCCAGTGCGCCCGGAGCGACGAGATCGTGGCCGCGGCCTCCCTGGACGACGTCGGCCGCCACCCCGGCTACCACTCCGGCAGCGCCAGCCTCCGCTGGATGCTCATCCATCTCGTCGAGGAGACCGGACGGCACGCGGGGCACGCGGACATCGTGAGGGAGCTGCTCGACGGGACGAAGGGCTACTACTAGGGAGTTCTACAGGGAGCTCTAGTCGAACGGCACGTTGACGCAGGCGAGCCGTGCCCCGGCCGTTCCGGCCTTGCCGGGCGCGGTCTCGGTGGCGTGCTCGTGGATGACGACGGAACGGGCCTCGCCGGCGCGGAAGCGCCACTTCACGGTGGTGGCGGAGCGGCCGTTCCCGCGCTTGTCGGTGGTGAGGTCCAGCCATGCCTCGTTCTGCGGGTTGGCGTATTTCGGGTCCACGGACGGGGACTTGGGGTCCTTGACGTTCTGGTAGTGCGCCCCGGAGTCGTCGGGCGCGTTGCCGCACGGCTTCTGGTGGACGTGGGCCCCGTACGTCCGGCTCCCCTGGAGCCCCCGCACCCTCAGCACGACCCGCGTCCCGTCCTTCCCCTTCCGCTCCACCACGGCGACCCGGCTCTTCTCCGGCACCCCTTTCTTGTCGAACGTCACCGCCCGGTGGTTACCGCTGCCGGCCGCCTCGAACTGCCCGTGGACGTTCGGGCCGTGCCCCGGGGTCGTCGCACCCAGGGGCGCGGTGACGGCAAGGGCAGCGGCGACGGCTGTGACAAGGAAGGACATGTTCCGCCCCTTTCAGGCGCGGTGCTCGGCAGGGTGGATCCTCGTTCACGCTAGCCGCGTACCGCGAAGAGCGCGCGGCCCCGATGGACCAATGGGGTTAACCCGGCCGCATCGCGCCGACCCCACCCGCCACGATGGACGATATTCGCCGCTATGGCCGGTACCCGACACCATCAGCGCCGCTTCGAGAAGGGCACGTGGGAGCTCCGCGAAGGAGCCCGTTCGCGCATCGGCGAACTCCGCGCGCGCGTCCGGATCGCGAAGGACAGAGCGCTCGCGGACACCGACCCCGAGGTGCGGGCCGCGGCCCCGGCGCTGGCCGACGAGGCGTTCGCGGAGCTCCAGGCGGCGGAGGACGCCCTCAGCCACGGCGACCACCCCGGCCGCCGGCCGAACAAGCACCTCGCGGTGGCGAACGTCCGTATCGACGCGGCGTACGGCCTGATGCTGCGCATGGCCCCGCTGTCCGACGTCCAGGCGCTGATGCCCGGCCTGGTGGCCCTCGTGCGGGAGCAACTGCCGGTCACCGACGAACGGCGGAAACGGGCCGAGGAGATCGCGCGGGAGACCTGCGACGCCCCGCTGACCCCCGCCCAGCGCGCGGCCCTCGTCGGCGCGGTCGTCACCGCCCAGCAGGCCCTGCAGCGCGAGAAGCTCCGCGCGCTCGGCTTCGTCCGCATCGTGGTGATCGTCAGCCTGGGGCTGGCGGCGATGGCGCTCGCGGTCGCCCTGCTCGGCGTCTGGGCGCCGGACGTGGTGCCGCTGTGCTTCCGGCCGGAGGGCATCGGCATCGTCTGCCCGACGGGCATGGAACCGCCGTCCGATGTGAAGGACATCGACGAGGCGTTCGGCAGGGCCGCGTCGAAGTGGGACTACCCCGTGGTCGAGATGACCGGGACCGTGGCCGCGTCGGTGGCCGCCGCGCTGTCCCTGCGCCACATCAGGGGCACGCCCGCCTCCTACAACGTGCCGGTGGCGCTGGCGCTGCTGAAGCTGCCGATGGGGGCGCTGACCGCCGTCCTGGGCCTGCTGCTGATGCGCGGCGACTTCGTCCCCGGCCTCAGCGCCCTGGACTCCTCCGCGCAGATCATCGCCTGGTCCCTGATCTTCGGCTACGCCCAGCAGGTGTTCACCAAGTTCGTCGACGACCAGGGCCTGGCCGTGATGAACGCCATCGGCGGCCCGCACGCCCGGCCCTACGCGGGGTCGGGGTGCGAGCCGCAGGAGGCGGTCTAGCCGCAGCCGAAGGTGGCTACATCAGCCGCAGTTGCCCGCCGGGCGGGTGCGGGTGACCAGGTCGGCGTAGCCGGCGGAGGAGTCGATCCACACCACCTGCGTGCCGGACACCGCCGCTGGCAGGCCCTGCTCACCGCGGTTGCAGGACATCCGGGCGCGGCGCGAACCGTCCACGGAGAACTGCCACAGCTTGGGCAGGGTCTCGTTGCGGTACCCCGGCCCCGTGTCGGGCGTGCGCGACCGGACGGTCACCGCGTCCTCGGAGGCCGTCAGCGCCTCCGGGTACAGGGCATCCGCTCCCTGCTCCTTGCTGATGTCCATCACGCCCGTACCGTCGAGGTTCGCGCGCCGGACGGCCCGCTGGCCCTGGTCGGCGACCTCGTCGACCGTCCAGAAGACGTACTTGCTCGTGATGGCGGTCTGGCCGACGTTCAGGGGCGTGCCGAGCTGCGGCATCACGGTCGTCTTCCCGGACGCGATGTCCAGGACCTTCGTGAAGTACTCGTACTTCCCGCGCCCCTTGTAGATGCGCGTACCGTAGGCGATCTTTCCGTTCTTCAGTGAGTGCTGGCCGATCCCGTTGAAGCGGCCGATGGCGTCGTCGACCATGGTCGGCTCCTTGTCGCCCTTGCGCAGGTAGCCCAGTTGCGAGGCGCCGCGCCGGAAGGCCTGGACGAAGACGACGACGTCGCCGTCCACCTTCGCCTGCTGGTGGAACCCGTACCGGCTGTGCACCAGCGTCTTGACGGGGCCGCCCGCCAGCGGCCGGGACAGCAGGTCGTGGCCGCGGGGCCCCTGTGCCTGCCAGACCACGGTCTTGCCGTCGGTGACCGGGTTGATGTGGAAGCGGCCGTCGTTGGGGCTGATCAGCTTCTTCTCACCGGTGCCGTCCGCGCGGCCCGCCCAGATGGAGTAGGGCTCGCTGCCGCTCTCGTTCGACTTGGACGCGACCCACCAGCCGCCGCCCGCGCCGACGCGCGAGTCCCTGGTCTCGAGCCTGCCGAGCAGCTGGTCGGTGTCGGCGCCGATGGCCAGCTCCCAGTCGGGGACGATGCCGTGACCGTTGAAGGCGCGCGTGACGGCGTTCAGGTCCTTGCCGGTGACGCCGAGGTCCTTGGCGGCGGCGATGACGGCGTTGCGGCCCTCGGTGAAGCCGTCCAGCGGGGTCATGTACTCGGTGAGCGCCCGGTAGACGATCTTGTCGGCGAGGGTGCGGTTCAGGTCCTTGCGGATGTCCCACAGGGCGCCGGAGAAGATGGTGGAGTTGAGGTGGACGCCGCCGTTGTCGGTGGCGAAGTCGACGCCGAGGAAGCCCTTGGAGGTCGTCCTGCCGTCGTTCATGTCCCGGGTGGCGCACGCGCGCGGGGACTTGGTGCGGCACAGCCCCTCGCCCAGCAGCCCCGCGTCGGGGCTGTCCATGGGCGTTCCGTGCGCGTCGGTGTCGATGGCGTTGCCGAAGTAGTCCGCGATCGCCTCGTTGAGGGCGCCGGACTGACCCGCGTAGACGAGGTTGGCGCTGTTCTCGACGACGCCGTGCGTCATCTCGTGCCCGACGACGTCCAGGGCCGCGGAGAACGGGCGGTACTCCGCGTCGCCCCCGCCGTACACCATCTTGGCGCCGTCCCAGAAGGCGTTGGCGTACGGCGTCCCGTAGTAGGTGACGCCGACCATGGAGTTGATGGCCATGCCCCGGCCGTCGAGGCTGTCCCGGCCGTGGACGGACTTGTAGTAGTCGTAGACCTTCCCGGCCGCCCAGTGGGCGTCGACGGCGCCGGCCTCGGTGGCCTCCTTGTCGAAGGCGGGGTTCGGCGACCTGAACTCCAGGACGTCGGAGGGCCATTGGCCCGAGACCTCGTCGACGGTCTTCTTGCGGACGTCCCAGGTCGAGATCTCGGCCTTGCTGCTGTCGCGCATACGGGCGGTGTCGCGCATGACGTACTGGTTGTTCGAGGGCTCGTGGGTCAGGTCGAGCTCGACGGTCGTCCCGTCGAACTTGACGCCGGAGCCCTTGACGGCGGAGCCGTCGGCGGCGACCCGCTGCCCGGCCGGGGACGCGGCCATGGATCCGGACGCGGACCCGCCGCCTCCGGCAGTGCCGAATGTCTTGATACCGCTGTACTGAAGGACGGGATATCCGGCCTTGGCGTCGATGTACACCTCGCGCAGCACGGGCTGCCGGGTGGCGGGGTCGGTGCCGCGTACGGTCACGTGGTGGGTGAGCACCCCGGGCCCCTTGGGCAGCACGACGAGGCCGCGCGCGGTGCCGCTGAGCGGCGGCGCGTCCCCCGCCTCCCCGGTGTCGACGCCGAAGCCCTCGCGGTCGAGCTGGGCGAGTGTCGTATCGACGGCCCGCTCGACAGCGAGTTCCTCACTCACCTCGGGCGTGGTGCCGGTGGTCAGCGCTGTGAAGTATTTGCCGGAGGCGCCGGTCACGACACGTTTACCGTTTTGACGCTGCATGCGAACGACGTACTGCCCGCCGAGGACGTCGACGCCCCGGTGCTTCTGCTGGAAGCGCACTGTCTCCGAGGTGCCGTTCGTGACGGTCTGGACGGCGGCGAGGTCACGGTCGGGGCGGTCGATGCGGTAACGATCCTTCTTCCCCGCGAGGTGCCGCTTCGCCGCATCGGCGGCGCTGCCGGATGCCCCGGCGTCCTCCCGGATGCCGCCGACCAGGGAAGGGGTGGAGGTCCCCTTCCCCGGCACCACCTCGGCGGGCCCCGGGGTGGGCGGTGGCGCGGCGACCGCCTGCGCGGGCACCACCGACACGACGAGGGCGGCCGCGCCGATCAGCGCTGCCGCCCCTGCTATGCCGCTCTTCGCGGCCTGTCTTCCACCTGATCCTCTGCCTGAACGCGCTCTGGATGTGCGCACGATTCCCCCTCGTACGTACCGGAACGTTCACCGGAACCGGGACCGGAGCCGGAACGGCTTCGATCGGGGCATATGCAACCGGTGGGGGGTGGGTCGCACAATGGGGCACGGGTGGGGTTGGGTGGCTTTTCGGTCGGGATGGGGCAAGGGATGTACAGCGACCGCATCGTCGCCCTCGCCTCGCCTGGCTACTGTGTACCCACCCGCTTCCGCAAGCGATGACTGCACCGCCTGAGAAGGAGCTCCACTTGAGCGCCCACTCCGCCACACAGCGCCCCGCCGGTGTCCCGCCCATGCCCGAACGCAACCCGAAGGCTCTCCGGGAAGCGATCGCCGCCCATGCCCCGCAACTCCTCGCCGACTTCGACCGGCACTGGAAGCGGGACATCGCCGACACCTACGACCTCACGCCCGTCCCGGCGTTCATGGCCCGCTGGTGGACCGAGTACGCCCTCGCCCGCGACCCTCGACTGGACGCCCGGGTGTCCGACCTCGAGGACCGCGCCGCCGAAGCCGGTGACACCGCGGAGGCCCGCGCCCTCCTCGAACAGGCCGCGCACCTGCGGCGGGAAGCCGGACACGCGGAGCCCGGCCAGTGACCGACGACGGGTTCATGGGCCCGCCGTGGCAGATCGACTACGTCGAAGGCGCCCGCACCTACCGCGACTCGCTGCCCGAAGACGTGCGGAAGGCTTTCCGGGACGCTCTGATCGACGTCCTCACCGCCAAGGACCCCTACCGGCCCGGGGAGCACGTCCCGGTCGAACCCGCCAGGTCCACCCGCTTCCGAGGCCCCCACATCCTGGCCTTCGACGGCGGGCGCGGATGGGCCCGCTTCGTCTTCATCCGTCGCACCGCGGACCCGCAAATCGTGATCGAAGAACTCTTCTGGCAGTGACCACGACGCGCCCCAGCGCCTGCCTGCTTTCGCAGGTCAGATGGGGGATGGGGCGGACGAGCCGGCCTGTACGCCGGGTTCTGTGCGCGCGGTCCCTTGCGGGAGCCGCGGCGGCGGCCATCCATCTAGGCCTGCCGTTGCCGACAGGCTCGTGCGGTCTACCCGCGGACTCGGGCGGGCAGCCCTCGATCGTCCGCGCAGGGCCGCCGCCGTGAAGCGACCGCCCCTCTTGACCTTGCTCCGGGTGGGGTTTACCTAGCCGCCTGGGTCACCCCAGGCGCTGGTGGTCTCTTACACCACCGTTTCACCCTTACCGGGAATCCGAAGATCCCCGGCGGTCTGTTTTCTGTGGCACTGTCCCGCGGGTCACCCCGGGTGGGCGTTACCCACCACCCTGCCGTATGGAGCCCGGACGTTCCTCGGGAGACCCCCTGAAGGGTCCCACGCGGCCGCCCGGCCGGCTCGTCCGCCGTGCCCCCATGCTACCGGCCCACCGCCAGGCCCGTTCACGCCGGGGCGATCACCACCGCGTTAGGGTGCGACACGGATACCCCGAACGGATACCCAAGAGGCTCACCCAAGGAGATCGACCGTGCTCGTGCTGTTGCCGCCGTCCGAGGGGAAGGCCACGGGCGGCACCGGGCCCGCGCTGGACGCGGACGCACTCTCGCTGCCCGGCCTCGCGGCGGCCCGGGAGGCCGTGCTCACCGAGCTCGTGGACCTCTGCTCCGGCGACGAGGACAAGGCCGCCGACGTCCTCGGCCTCAGCCCCGGCCTCCGCGGCGAGATCGCCAAGAACGCCGCCCTGCGGACGTCCGCCACCCGCCCCGCCGGGGAGATCTACACCGGCGTCCTCTACGACGCCCTCGGCCTCGCCACCCTCGGCGGCCCCGCCCGCCGCGCCGCCGAGCGCTCCCTCCTCGTCTTCTCCGGCCTCTGGGGCGCGGTCCGGATCACCGACCCCATCCCCTCCTATCGCTGCTCGATGGGCGTCAAGCTTCCCGGCCTCGGCGCCCTCGGCGCGTACTGGCGCGGTCCCATGGCCGACGTCATGCCGGAGGTCGCGGGCGACGGCCTCGTCCTGGACCTGCGGTCCGCCGCCTACGCCACCGCCTGGAAGCCCAAGGGCGAGCTCGCCGAGCGGACGGCGACCGTGCGGGTCCTCCACTCCAAGATCGTGGGCGGAGTGGAGAAGCGGACGGTCGTCAGCCACTTCAACAAGGCCACGAAGGGCCGTCTCGTCCGCGAGCTCCTCACCGCCGGGCTCGACCCCGCCACCCCGGCCGAACTCGCGGGCGCGCTGCGCGAGCTCGGGTACGTTGTGGAGGGCGACGACGCCCCCGTGAAGCGCGGCAAGCCGCAGGCGCTCGATGTGATCGTGACCGACCTCTGACGGTTCCGTTGCACGTGCTGCAACGTCCGTTGTGGTGAACGATCCGTCTCGGCAGGATGACGGGCGTGACCGATCTCCTTGATCTCGCACCCGTCATCCCCGTCGTCGTCCTCCACGACATCGCCGACGCGATACCGCTCGCGCGGGCGCTGGTGGCGGGAGGACTGCCCGTGATCGAGGTCACCCTGCGGACCCACACCGCGCTGGACGCGATCCGTGCGATCTCCGCTGACGTACCGGAGGCCATCGTCGGCGCCGGAACGGTCCTGCGCCCCGCGCAGGCCGAGGCCGCCGTCGAGGCCGGGGCCCGTTTTCTGGTCAGCCCGGGCTGGACGGACCGGCTCCTGGACGCGCTGCGCGCGACCGGCATGCCGTTCCTGCCGGGCGTCGCCACGGCGTCGGAGGTGCTGGCGCTGCTGGAACGCGGGGTGCGCGAGATGAAGTTCTTCCCGGCGGAGGCGGCGGGCGGGGTGAGCCATTTGCAGTCGCTCTCCGCGCCCCTGCCTACGGCCCGCTTCTGCCCTACGGGCGGGATCGGGCCGGACTCGGCCCGCGAGTACCTGGCCCTGCCGAACGTGGGCTGCGTCGGCGGTACGTGGATGCTGCCGCCCGATGCGGTACGGAACCACGACTGGGGTCGGGTGAAGGAGCTCGCCGCGCAGGCGGCGGCATTGCGGGGCGCGGGCGCCGCCTAGACGGCGCCGCGCTTCAGCCCGTTCACGAAGGCCGCCCACGCGGCGGCCCGGAAGACCAGGGCGGGGCCCTGGGGAGCGAACTTACTGTCCCTTACGGGGACGAAGTCGGGGATACCGGGGGCTATTTCTATGCAGTTGCCTGCGTCGTTGCCGCTGTAGCTGCTTTTGCGCCACATTGCCATTGCGCTCATACCCTTCCATTGCATCTCTGATCAAGGCGGCGGAGTCGGGACCTGAGAGGCAGTCAGCCCTGAGCACATCGTAGAGCTTGGTGTAGCGCGCGATAATCGCCGGATCGTTGATGAAATGGCCCGCTTCCAAGGATTCCGAGTACACCCAGTCCTGCCCGTCGGGCAGCCTGATCAGCGACATCGACCCCTTTGGCCTGGCCAGCTGTGCGCTGAAGGGCACTACCTGGACCCCCAAGTTCGTCCGCTCGCCAGCGAGCAGCAGCTGCGCGCACTGGTCGCGCATCACCGCCGCGCTCCCGACGACGTTGCGAATGGTGCTCTCGTCCAGGACCACGACCAGAAGCGGGCCGTCGGTCTCCAGGAAGCGCTGCTGTCGGCTCATTCGGGCCGTCACTCGTTCGTCCAGTTCGCGTCCCGAGGAGAATTGCGAGAGCAGCGCTCGCGCATATTCCTCGGTCTGCAACAGGCCCGGCACCACGTCGATCTGGTACTCGCGAAGCGCGACCGCCTTCTCCTCCATCTCCACCCGTCGTTTGAACCAGTCCGGATGACTGACCTCCGGGTACCAGTCGATCTTCCGCCACAGCTTGGCGAACATCTCCCCCGTGTCCAGCACCCGATCGCACGCCTGGACGAACCGCTGCTGGGGGACCCGCGTCCCCACCTCCACCCTCGCCACCAGCGACCGATTGCACGGGATCTTGACCGCCAGGTCCTCCTGCCTCAGCCCCGCGACCTCCCGGTGGTGCCGCAGCACCTCGCCGAAGACCGCCGCCGTCGTGGCTCCCCCGCCACTCCCATCGCGTCGCATCGCACTGTCCTCCCCCTGTTCCAGATTGCCCATGGCACGTGCAAAACGTTGAGAGCGTAGGCAGCGATCCGCAACTCTGTCCTTACAACAAGTAGTTGGTCACCCACATGAGCGTGTTTCAACGGCCGAACTCAAGGAAACCGATGGTTCCTCTCAGCTACTCCACCTCCCCACGACCCTCCGACGCGGACCTGCGCCGGCTCTCCGCGCAGACCGCGCGCGAGCTCCAGACCGTCTGTCGTGATCACGGCTGGGCCCTGGACATCACCGCGGGCGAACCCGCGAGCGGCAGCGCATATGTGCAGTTCCCGCCGCTCCGGGTGGACGTGGCGCAGCAGATCATCGCCGGGCTGCGGCGGCTGCTCACCAACCGTTGTGCCGAATGCGCGGCGATCAAGCGGCGACGCGCCCAGGCGATCAGGGACAAGGACATGACCACGGCGGCCGCCGCTGCCGCGGCCATGGGGAGACACCAACGGGCGGTTCACTGACAACATCTGGCCTACACATGACCGGCGACGCGCTAACCTGCTGCCGCCATGAACGATTTCGTTGACGAAGCCCGCTCGCGAGTCGCACATCTGCTCCGGATGGCCAATACGACCGATGACCGGATGAGGGCACAGATCATCGAGTACGCCGATACGACCCCCGAGCCCCCGGTGATAAGCAGGGGGGCCGGGATCGTCACGAGCGGCTGTTCCCGGTGCCTGCGGACGGCCTGGCGGCAGCACGACTCCGAGGGGCCGCTGTGGGTGTGCGGCACGTGCGGGCACGTGGAGCCGATCACCATGCGGTGCCCGGAGTGCGATGTCGACATGACTCCGCCACGTATGGGCGCGCCCGACCACTGGGAGTGCCCCACTTGCGACCGGGTCGGATCGACTCTCGCCACGTCATGACAAAGCCGCGCCCCGCGTGATCGCGGGGCGCGGGCTGAGTATCGGTGGTCAGATGGTCCAGCGCTGGTAGTTCCCGCCGTTGCAGTCGTGCGGGTACATGGACGAGCCGTTGGTGTCCAGGCACTTGCCCGTCGCCACGTTCTGGAGCTGGTACGGGTAGCCGTTGAAGGTCCAGCGCTGGTAGTTGCCGCCGTTGCAGTCGTGGGGATAGACCGACGATCCGTTGGTGTCGAGACACTTGCCGGTGGAGACGTTCTGGAGCTGGTAGCCGCTGCCACCGGCGTATCTGTTCCAGCGCTGGTAGTTGCCGCCGTTGCAGTCGTGGGGGTAGATCGACGAGCCGTTGGTGTCCAGGCACTTGCCCGTCGCCACGTTCTGGAACTGGAAGGGGCCGTCCAGCGCGCTCGCGCCGGCGGACGGGGCGAACGCCGTGAGCGCCGCGGTGATCACGGCGGCTCCCGCTGCCAGCGCGGACTTCCTGCCCTTGAACACAGACCTCATTGATGCCTCCCTGTCGAACCCGTTCACTGCTGTTTTGTTCGAACACAGCTTGAACGTCGAGGAATTGACTCAGTAGTGCGAGAAGTCATCGGTTGGCCGGGAGTTCGCACGGGGAGGGTCTGACACATGTCACGTGCCTGCGCATCCGCGATCCGTGTCGTACTCACCGGCGACGAACCCCTCTCCCGGGGAGCCCTGGCCGCGCTGCTGGAGCGCGAGGCCGACTTCAGCGTCGTCGCACAGACCGACGACTGCCTCACCGCCGTCGGCGCGGTGACCGAACAGCGGCCTGATCTGGTCGTCCTGGATCTGGAACCGCCCGCACGGGACGCGGCGGAGGCGGCACGGACCATCCGCCTGGCCCGGGACGTGCCGATCGTCCTGCTCACCCGGTGCACCCGGCCCGGGGCGCTGCGCCGGGCCCTCGCGGCGGGCGTGGACGGATACGTACCGAAGAGCACCGAGGCGTCGAAGCTGGCGGGGATCCTGCGGGGGGTGCACGCCGGGGAGCGGTATGTGGATCCGCAGGTCGCGGCGCTGGCCCTGACCCGGCCGGGGTGTCCGCTGACCGCGCGGGAGCTCGAAGTCTTGCGGTACACGCGGCGGGGAGCGGCGGCGGCCGCGATCGCGCAGTCGATCAGTCTGTCGCCCGGGACCGTGCGCAACTACCTGTCTTCGGCCATGGGGAAGCTGAACGCGCGTACGCGTTTTGAAGCGGCGCAGTTCGCGTGGGAGGAGGGGTGGCTGTGAGGGGTGGGTGGGGGTTGAGGCCCCGGTCCCACCCTTTCACCGTTTCCTCCTCAAACGCCGGAGGGGCTGAATGGGCTCACCGCAGGTGCGACGTGTCGTTCAGCAGTCGCAGCGACGCGTTGCCGTCGCCGTAGTACGCCACCGCCGACAGTGACGCCGCCGAGAGTTCCATGCGGAACAGGGACTCGGGCGGGGCGCCCAGGGCGAGCCGTACCAGCGTCTTGATCGGTGTCACGTGCGTGACCAGCAGCACCGTGCGGCCCGCGTAGCGGGTGATGAGCTTGTCGCGGGAGAGGGAGACGCGGCGGGCGACCGTCGCGAAGCTCTCGCCGCCGCCCGTCGGGGCGGCCTTGGTGGAGGCCAGCCAGGCGCTCAGGTCCTCGGGGAAGCGCTCGCGGACCTCGGCGAAGGTCAGGCCCTCCCAGCTGCCGAAGTCGGCCTCGCGCAGGCCCTCCTCGACGCGGACGTCCAGGCCGAGGCGGGCCGCGATGGTCCCGGCCGTTTCCCGGCAGCGGCGCATCGGGGAGCTGACGACGGCCTGGATGGTGCCGCGTGCTGCCAGGGCGGCGGCGGCCGCCTCGGCCTGGCGGCGACCTGCGGCGGAGAGCTCCGGGTCGGTGCCGCTGCTGCCGGAGAATCGCTTCTCCGGGGTGAGGGCGGTCTCGCCGTGGCGGAGCAGGACGAACGTGGTGGGCGCGCCGAGGTCGGCGGGGGCGGCCCAGCCGATGGGGGCGGCCTTGGGCTCGGCCAGGGGTTCGGCGGCGGGGATCTCCAGGGCGGCCGCGACACCGGACGCTCCACCGGACGTGCCCCGGTCGGCCGAGGACAGGCCCGGCTCCCACTGCCTGCCCGCCTTGCCCGCGTCCATGGCCTCGTTGGCCAGCCGGTCCGCGTGCTTGTTCTTCTCGCGCGGGATCCACTGGTAGGAGACCTGTCCCGCCGGGTAGACCCGCTGGGCCCGGGCGGCGAGCGGCTTCATGTCGGGGTGCTTGATCTTCCAGCGGCCGGACATCTGCTCGACGACGAGCTTGGAGTCCATCCGGACCTGGATCTCGGCGTCGGGGTCGAGGGCGCGGGCGGCCTCCAGGCCGGCGATCAGGCCCTTGTACTCGGCGACGTTGTTCGTGGCCGTGCCGATGTACTCGGCGGCCTCGGCGAGGGCCTCGCCGGTGACGGCGTCGAGGACGACCGCGCCGTAGCCGGCGGGGCCCGGGTTGCCCCGGGAGCCGCCGTCGGCCTCGACGATGAAGCGGTTGGGCATGGCCGGACTACAGGCCCGACTCGGACATGCGGACCAGGATGCGGCTGCAGTTCTCGCAGCGGACGATCTCGTCGGCGGCGGCCTTGCGGACCTCGTTGAGCTCGGTGATGTCGAGCTCCAGACGGCAGCCCTCGCAGCGGCGCTGGTAGAGGCGGGCGGCGCCGACGCCGCCGGAGCGGGCGCGGACCTTGTCGTAGAGCTTGATCAGGTCGGCCGGGATGGAGCCGGCGACGACCTCGCGCTCCTTGGTGACGGTGGCGATCTCGGCGTCGATGGTCGCGGTGGCGGCGTCGCGGCGGGCGACGGCGTCGTCGACCTTGGCCTGGACGGAGGCGACGCGGCCGGTCAGCTCGGTGGCCCGCTCGGCGGCGGCCTCGCGGCGCTCCATGACCTCCAGGACGACGTCCTCAAGGTCGCCCTGGCGCTTGGCGAGGGAGGCGATCTCGTGCTGGAGCTTCTCCAGGTCCTTGGGGGACATGCCGGCGCCGGAGTCCAGGCGCTGCTGGTCGCGGGCGGCGCGCTGGCGGACCTGGTCGACGTCCGTCTCGGCCTTGGCCTGCTCGCGGCCGCAGTCGCTCTCCTCGGTCTGCGCGGCGACGAGGAGGTCGCGGTGCTGGGCGAGGTCGCCCTCGAGGGAGGTGATCTCGGCGTGCTCGGGGAGGCTCTTGCGCTTGTGGGCGAGCTGGGTGAGGCGGACGTCCAGGGCCTGGAGGTCGAGGAGACGGATCTGGTCGGCGGGCGCGGCGTTGATTTGGGGGCTCCTGATTACTGGTGATGGGAGGACGACGCCGCGTGGGCGGTCCAGGGGTCGGTGACCGTACGGGAGACATGGGTGCGCAGGCCCCAGCCGTGGCGGTCGGAGATCTCGTCGAGCTGGGCGGCGGCCTGCTCGGTCCAGGGCCACTCGGTGGCCCAGTGGGCGGCGTCGATCAGCGCGAGCGGGCTGGTCGCGCGGGCGTCGGAGGCCGGGTGGTGGCGCAGGTCGGCGGTGACGTAGGCGTCGACGCCGGCGGCCCGCACCTCGTCGAAGAGGGAGTCGCCGGAGCCGCCGCAGACGGCGACCGTGCGGATGACGCGCTCGGGGTCCCCGGCGGCGCGGATGCCCTGGGCGGTGGCGGGCAGCCGCTTGGCGGCGCGCTCGGCGAAGGCCGCCAGGGTCAGCGGCGGGTCGAGCTCGCAGATCCGGCCGAGGCCGCGGCGGCCGGCGGGGTCGCTCGGGTCGGGTACGAGCGGGGCGACGACGCGCAGGTCGAGGGCGCCGGCGAGGGCGTCGGAGACACCGGGGTCGGCGCGGTCGGCGTTGGTGTGCGCGACGTGCAGCGCGATGTCGTTCTTGATCAGGGTGTGCACGGCGCGGCCCTTGAAGGTGCCGGCCGAGACCGTCGTCGTCCCCCGCAGATAGAGGGGGTGGTGGGCGACGATCAGATCGGCGCCGAGCTCCACGGCCTCGTCGACGACTTCCTGGACGGGGTCGACGGCGAACAGGACCCGGGTGATCTCGGCGTCGGGGTCGCCGCAGACCGTACCGACGGCGTCCCACTGCTCGGCTCGCTCCGGGGGCCAGAGGGCTTCGAGGGCGGAGATGACTTCAGACAGTACGGGCACGGAGGAAAGGCTACCTTCCTCCGTGCCCGCCCTTCGCTGACGCGTGGGGCTCCGCGGCTCCGGCCTACTTCTTTCCCTACTTCTTTTCCCGCTTCTTTTTGCTACTTCTTCACCGGTTGCTACTTCTTCACCAGGAAGCCGCGGAGGTCGTCGAGGACGCTGTTGGCCGCCGTGACACCGAGGCCGAGGTACCAGGTCTCGTCGGAGACGTTCTTCGCCCGACCGTCCTTGACCGCCTTCAGGCTCTTCCAGAGCGGGTTGTCCTCGGCGGTGTCGCGCTTGGTCTTGTCCGGGTCGCCGTAGACGCCGGTGAAGATCCAGTCGGCGTCGGCCTTGTCGATGTTCTCGGGGCTGATCTCCACGGCGAGCTTGTCGGCCCGCTGGTTCTCGGGCCGGGGCAGGCCGGCGTCCTTGAGGACGGTGCCGATGAACGACTGCTGCGCGTACAGACGGGTGAACTGCGGCAGGTAGCGCAGCATGGTGATCGTCGGCTTCTTGTCGCCGAGGTCGGCGCCGAGCTTCTTCGCCTTGGCCTCGTAGTCGGCCAGCTGCTTCTTGGCCTCGTCGGTCCGGTCGAGGGCGGCGGCGTTGAGGAGGTAGTTCTCCTTCCAGGTGAAGCCCGGGCGGACGGAGAACACGGTCGGGGCGATCTTCGAGAGGTCCTTGTAGTGCTTCTCGGCGCGGAGCTTGCTGCCGAGGATCAGGTCGGGCTTGAGCTCGTTGATCGCTTCGAGGTTGAGGTTGTTGATGGTGCCGACGCTCTTGGGCTCGCCGACGTCCTTCTTGAGGTAGTCGGGGATGCCCGTGCTGCCCTCGCTGGGGGCCCAGCCGACGGGCTTGAGGCCGAGCGAGACGACGTTGTCGAGCTCGCCGACGTCGAGGACGACGACGCGCTGGGGGCGCTGCTTGATCTCGGTCCTGCCCAGGGCGTGGGTGATGACGCGCGGGAACTGGCCGGGCGCGGCGTCCGTGCCCATCTTCGCGGTCTGCTCGGCGGCCTTGCCGAAGTCCTTGCCCTTCTCGGACACCGCCTTCGAGCCGGCGCCGCCGTCCTTGCCCGATTCCGAGGAGCCGCCGGACGAGCCTCCGCAGGCGGAGAGGGAGAGCGCGGCGGCTATGGACAGGGCTGCGGCGGCGGTGCCGCGGCGGCGGAGGGACATCGGGGCTCCTGGGTGCCGTGGTACTTAGGATCGCCTTACCTTAATCACACGTCTTCCCGGAAGCACACCCACCCCCTTTTCTCAGGCGAACCGGACAACTAACCACCCATACAGGTGAACCACCCGGGGTCGAAGGCTTCCACAGGAATCCGGATAACTACGTTCTGTGCCGGAGGTGACGTTTTCCATGACGGTCTGTGCTCCCCACGGTCCCCAGAGCACTCCGCAGAGCCTTCCGCGGAGCGCGCCGCCGGAAGACTCGAGACGCCCGGCGTTCACCGTGACGGTGGACGGTTCGTACGCGGCCTGGCTCGCCCTCGGCCGCGGCACGGACGGCTGGTTCCCCGAGCGGTGGACGCTCGACGGGCCCGAGCCCTACGCGGTGTCCCTGCCCGGCACCCAGCCCGAGGAACCGGACAGCCAGCTGCTCCCCCTGACCGACGGCCGGGTCGTCATCCGCCGCCGCGTCGCCGAGCGGTACGCGCTGTCGCTCCTCTACCCCACCGGGCCCGGCACCGGCGAACTGCCGCTCGGCGCCATCGAGTGCCCGTATCTGTGCCTGCTGCCCCCCGCGCCCGACGGCGCCTCCGCCTACGCTCTCGTCCACGGCGAGGGACGGACCACCCTCTGGCGGGTGCACGGCGGCAGCGGCGGCCCCGAGCTGCTGGCCACGGTGCCGGGGCGGTGCGAGGGCGGCGCCTGGCTGGACCGCTCCGGGCGGCTGCTCGCCCTGGACCGGGAGCTGGACGGGCTGACCAAGGCCGTCGTCGTCGACCTGGGCCGGGGCGGCGAGACCAGCCCGCTGCTCCAGATCACCGAGAAGAGCAACGACCGGCTGCTGCTCGCCGAGCCCGACAGCGGTCTGCTGCTCGTACGCTCCGACGCGCCCGGCGTCGACCGGCTCGGCTGGGGCGTGCTGGGCTCGGCGCGGCCCGTGCGCTTCCCCGAGTGCCTGCTGCCGGCGGACGCCGAGCTGACCCCCTTCGCCGCCCGGCCGGGTCAGGGCCTGGCCCCCGAGGAGTGCGCGGTGGCGTTCCGCGTCGACCAGGGGGCGGGCGGCGACTGGGTGGGCGTGTGGAGCGCGGCCACCAAGCGGCTGCGGCGCTTCCCCGGCCCGACGGGCTGGCTCACCGGGGCCGGGCTCTGGACGGCGGGCGGCGAGCTGCGGCTGCCGTTCGTGACGGCGAGCGTGCCGTGCGGGCTGGCGCGGGTGCCGGTATCGGAGCCGGGGCCGATGCAGGTGCCGGTGCCGGACGAGCCCGAGGACATCTCCGACCCGTCGGCCTTCCCCGACCCGTCGGCGGCGTCGGCCATGTCCATGGTGCCGGTGCCCGTGCCGCGGCCGCCCCGGCCGGTGCCGCTCCAGCAGGCGCCCTGCGCGCGTACTCCGTAACGACGTACTCCGTAACGGGGCACAAGGCGGACACACCGATGGGTACGGGTGGCTCGGTGATCAAGGCCCCGTTAAACTTCGGGTGGGGGTCGCGCGGCCGTAGCCGGTCTTTCCAACGACCGTAGCTGGGTGGCGTGTTGGCGCTTGCGTCTGACGTGATGTTACGTGGTGTCACGTCGTGCGATGCGGTGCCGCGGCCCCCGTGCGTACGCTTCCCCATCCGACGGAGTGACTTTTCCTCATGCCCGATGCCCGAACCGACACGACCGAGGCGCGCCCGCTCGATGCGTCCGCCGCACAGGCCGCTGCCGCCGGCACCGGCGCCGGCAGGCACCGTGGTCCGGCGTCCCCGGACGACCATGCGGCCGGTACGGCCGCGCACGGCAAGCACCGGCGCGAAACCGACTGACGTCGGTTTCGCCCGACTGGCCCGTACGGCCCCGTCGCCCGGCTCGCATCGCGCGAGCCGGGCGACGGCCGTTTCGCGCACGGTGCGGGCCGGTGGCACCGGGGGGAGGGGAGCCCCGGTCCCGCCCTTTCACCGTTTCCCGGGGCTCCGCCCCGGACCCCGCTCCTCAAACGCCGGAGGGGCTGATTACGGCAGCACCGCCGCGAAGCCCTCGCCCGCGTCACGCGTCGCGTAATAAGGGGTCAGGACCCGGTCCAGTTCCTCGATCGTGAAGACGTCCCCCTTCGTGTCGAAGCGGGCCGCGACCCTCGGCCGTTCCATCACCGCCACCATCCCCCCGTGGACCACGAAGACCTGCCCCGTGATGCCCGCCGCCGGCGGCGACGCGAGGTACGAGACCAGCGGAGCGACATGCTCCGGAGCGAGGGGGTCGACGCCATCGGCCGTCAGAGGTTCGACGCGCGCGAAGACGTCCTCCGTCATACGGGTCCGCGCGCGCGGGCAGATCGCGTTCACGGTGGCGCCGTACTTGCGGAGGGCCGCCGCCGTCGAGAGGGTCAGGCCGACGATGCCGCCCTTCGCCGCCGCGTAGTTCGGCTGGCCGGGCGAACCGGCCAGGAAGGCCTCGGAGGAGGTGGTGACGATCCGGCCGTGGACCGGGGCGCCGCCCGTCGCCTTGGAGCGGTCGCGCCAGTGCGCGGCGGCGAAGCGGATCGTGTTGAAGTGGCCCTTGAGGTGGACGCGGACGACCGCGTCCCATTCGTCCTCGGTCATCGAGAAGACCATCCGGTCCCGGAGGATGCCCGCGTTGTTGACCAGGACGTCCAGCGAGCCGTAGGTGTCGAGCGCCAGCTCGACGAGCTCGCGGGCCTCGCCGAAATCGGAGACGTCGCCGGTGTGGGCGACGGCCTCGCCGCCCGCCGCCCGGATCTCCGCGACGACCGACTCGGCCGGGCCGGCGGACGCCTCGCCGGAGCCGTCGCGGCCGGGGCGGCCGTAGTCGTTGACGACGACGCGGGCGCCGTGCCGGGCCAGTTCCAGGGCCTCGGCCCGGCCGAGGCCGCGCCCGGCGCCGGTGACGATCGCCGTCCGGTCGCGGAGGGTGCGCAGCGGCCGACCGGCACTCACAGCATGATCCAGGTGCGCAGCGCCTCGCCCGTGCGCATCTGCTCGAGGGCGTCGTTGACGCGGGCGAGCGGCACCCGGTGGGTGATCAGCCCTTCGAGGTCCACGCGGCCCGCGCGCCAGAGGGCGATCGCGCGGTCATAGGAGCGGCGGACGTCACCGCCGCCGTACAGGGAGGGCAGGATCCGCTTCTCGTCGAAGAACAGCTCGAACATGCTCACGCGGAAGTGGTCGTCGAGGGCGCCCGCGCCGACGACGCAGAGGGTGCCGCCGCGCCGGGTGGCCTCGTAGGCGGTGCGGGCGGTGGCGGAGGTGCCGACGACCTCGAAGACGTAGTCGAAGCCCTCGCCGGAGGTGACGCGTGACGAGGCGTCGGTCAGGCCCTCGGGGGCGACGGCCTCGGTGGCGCCGAAGCGCAGGGCCGCCTCGCGGCGGGAGGCCACCGGGTCGACGGCCACGATCCGGGCCGCGCCGCAGACCTTCGCGCCCTGGATCGCGGAGATGCCCACGCCGCCGCAGCCGATGACGGCGACGGACGCGCCGGGCTCCACCTTGGCGGTGTTGAGCACCGCGCCGAGTCCGGTGGTGACGCCGCAGCCGAGGAGTGCGGCGATCTCGTAGGGCACGTCGTCGGGGACGGGCACGGCGCAGCCCGCGCCGACGACGACCTCCTCGGCGAAGGTGCCGGTGCCCGCGAAGCCGTAGAGATCCTCGGAGCGGTGCCGGAAGTTGGGGGCCGCGGCGCCCGCGAGGCCCGCGAGGCAGAGATGGGTCTGGCCGCGGGCGCAGGAGGCGCAGTCGCCGCACGGGGGCAGCCAGCAGATCAGGACACGGTCGCCCGGCTTGACGTGGGTGACGCCCTCCCCCACCTCGACGACGTCCCCGGCGCCCTCGTGGCCGGGGACGAGGGGGGCGCGCTGGGGCAGGACCCCGGACATCGCGGAGAGGTCGGAGTGGCACAGTCCGGCGGCCCGGACGCGGATCCTGACCTTGCCGGGGCCGAAGCCGACGGTCTGGACGCCGTCGAGGACGTCGAGGGTGTCCTGCCCGGTCTTGTGCTGTACGGCGGCGCGCATGGCGGTGCTCCCTTCACGGGTGCGTTCGCGGGTGCGGGTGCGCTTGCTGGGCGTTGGCGGTCACGCGGTTACGCGTATTCGACGAGCGTGTCGGTCAGCACGGGCGCGTCGTCGCGTTCGACGACGCCGGCGGTCACCTGGACGCGGCCGGGTGCCGGGGTGTCGCGCCAGATCCGCACCCGCAGGGTCTCGCCGGGGTGGACGACGCCGGCGAAGCGGGTGGCGTAGGAGCGCACCCGGGTCACGTCGCCGGAGAGCACGGTGTCCACGACGGCCTTGAGGACGATGCCGTAGGAGCACAGGCCGTGGAGGATCGGCCTGTCGAAACCGGCGAGCCGGGCGAATTCGGGGTCGGCGTGGAGGGGGTTCCAGTCGCCGGAGAGACGGTAGAGGAGGGCCTGGTCCTCGCGGACGTACCGGTCGACGGTGAGGCCGGGCTCGGTGTCGGGGGCGGGGAGGCGCTCGGTGACGCCGCGTTCGCCGCCGAAGCCGCCCTCGCCCTTGACGAAGATCTCGCTGACGCCGGTCCACAGCGGCCCGTCGTCGTCCTCGGTGTCCGAGCGCAGCACGATGACGGCCGCCTTGCCCTTGTCGTGGACGGCGGCGACGCGCGAGGTCTGGGTGACGCCGGTGGCGCGGATGGGCAGGGGGCGGTGGAGGGTGATCGTCTGTCCGCCGTGGAGGACGGCGGCGAGGTCGACGTCGATGCCGGGCATGGTCAGGGCGCCGGCCACGGCGCGGCCGCCGCCGGCGACCGTCGCGAAGCTCGGGAGGACGTGGAGCCGGCTCTCCAGGGTGTAGCGCAGTTCGCCGGGGTCGGTGGCGAGGCTCCGCCCGCCCTGGCGCGAGCCCGCGCCGATGCCGAGGTGGTAGAGGAGGACGTCCTTGTGGTCCCAGGCGAGCGAGGCGGTCCGGGGTGCGGCGGTGGTCGCCTTGACCGGGTCGATGGGCATGGAGGTGTGCGCTCCTTCGCCGTCCGGAATGCGTGGGGCCGATGACTAGAACGCGTTCTATTCAACGGGCCCTCATATATAGCCGATTCCGGTTGGCGCCGGAAGACACCCGACGAAAGGGGGACGACAGAGAGAGGCCAAATGTCATGGGCGGCCGAAGACATACGGTTCTGACCATGCGTTATGCCCCGCCATAGGATTCCGGTCATGAGGAAGACCACGGGGGCCCCGCTCGACGACGACATGGCGCGGCACAAACCACCGGGCAAATTCGCCTTTCTGCCCTGGCTGCTGATGATTTCCGGTGATGTGCAGGACCTGGTCAAGGGGGAGTTCCCGCACCCCTGGCTGGGCGGCCTGGGCGTCGCCGCGTTCGCCGGCCTGTACACGGCCACGGTGGTGCTCGGCCTGGACCGGGCGCGGCTGGGCACCCGGATGCCCCGGCTGCTGCTCCTGGGCGTGGCGGTGGCCGCCTACGCGCTGTCGCTGGGGTACGGCGGCAAGTGGATGATGTGCTTCCCCGTACTGTCCCTGGCCACCGGCATCGTGCTGCGCGGCGAGCGGCTGCTGGGCGTCGCGGTGCTGGGCATCGCCGCGTCGGCGGGGGTGATCGACGGCTGGCACAGCGGGGCCGAGGACGCGATGATCACCGGCTACGGCTCCGTCATGTCCGGCATGGTGACGGCGGCGGTGCTGCGGCTCTTCGAGACAGTCGCCGAACTCCGCGAGACCCGCGAGGAGCTGGCCCGCTCGGCTGTGGAGCGCGAGCGGCTGCGTTTCTCCCGCGATCTCCACGACCTGCTGGGCCACACCATGTCCGTGATCGTGGTCAAGGCGGAGGCGGTGCGCCGGCTGGCCCCCCGGAACCTGGAGGCCGCGCTGGGCCAGGCCGCCGACATCGAGGCGGTGGGCCGGCAGGCCCTCACCGAGATCCGCGAGGCGGTGACGGGCTACCGCGAGGGCAGTCTCACCACGGAGCTCGACCGCGCCCGTTCGGTGCTCGACGCCTCCGGCATCACGGCCGACATACGCCAGTCGGGCCCGCCGCTGCCGCCGCAGACGGCGGCGCTGCTGGGCTGGGTCGTCCGGGAGGGGGTCACCAATGTCGTCCGGCACAGCAGGGCGCAGCGGTGTGTGATCGAGGTCCGGGGAGCGGAGGACCGGGTTCATCTGGAGATCAGCGACGACGGGCGCGGCGTAGGGTCGGAGCCGGACGGGGTGCCGGGGTCGGGCGGCAACGGTCTGAAGGGCCTGGCCGAGCGGCTGACCGCCGGCGGTGGCTCCCTGACGTCGGGCCCCGACGGGAAGCGTGGCTTCCGCCTGGTGGCGGAGCTTCCGGTGGACGAGAACGACGAAGAGACCGACGAAGAGGGCGACGAGGAGGAGCGGGCCGCGTGAGCAGCGAGCTGATCCGGGTACTTCTGGCGGAGGACCAGGGGATGATGCGCGGCGCGCTGGCGCTGCTGCTCGGCCTGGAGGACGACATCGAGATCGTCGCCCAGGTCGGCAACGGCGACGACATCGTCCCCAAGGCCCTCGAGGCGCGCCCCGACATCGCGCTGCTGGACATCGAACTCCCCGGCCGCAGCGGCCTCGACGCCGCCGCCGACCTGCGCACCCGGCTCCCGGAGTGCCGGGTGCTGATACTGACGACCTTTGGCCGCCCCGGCTATCTGCGGCGGGCGATGGAGGCGGGCGCGTCCGGCTTCCTGGTCAAGGACGGCCCGGTGGAGGACCTGGCGGCCGCGATCCGCCGCGTGCTCGCGGGCGAGCGCGTCATCGACCCGGCCCTGGCGGCGGCCGCGCTCAGCGCGGGGCCGAATCCGCTGACGCAGCGGGAGCGGGATGTTCTCAGCGCCGCCGTCGACGGGGCTACCGTCGCCGACATCGCTGCGAAGGTGCACTTGTCGCCGGCGACGGTGCGGAATTATTTGTCGGCGGCGATCGGGAAGACACAGACGCGGAACCGGATGGAGGCGGTGCGCGCGGCGCGCCAGAACGGGTGGTTGTAGGCCCCGGTCCCGCCCTTTCACCGTTTCCTAGGGGGCTGCCGCCCCCTGGCTCCCCCGCTTGAGGGGCTGCTTCGCAGCCCCTCAAGCACCCCCGGAGCGGGGGTCCGGGGGCGGCAGCCCCTGGGAGCGGGGGTGCGAGGGGGCCGCAGGCCCCGCTCGGAAACGGTGAAAGGGCGGGACCGGGGCTCCCCACCAGCGGCGCGCACAACGCCGTGCGGCAGCATGGGGCACCGACAACCGCCCCGCACAGTGAGGATCCGCGATGCCGCCCAAGCCCGACATACTCGCCGCCTTCGAGGCCGCGAAGGGATTCATGCCGGTGGACGAGGGCCTCGCCCTGTACGCCGCCGCGCGGGACGCGGCGCGGCTCGGGCTGCCGCTGCTGGAAGTGGGGACGTACTGCGGCCGTTCGACGATCCTCCTCGCCGACGCGGCCCGTGAGGGCGGCACCGTCGCGGTCACCGTCGACCACCACCGCGGCAGCGAGGAGCAGCAGCCCGGCTGGGAGTACCACGACCCGTCCGTCGTGGACGACGAGCCGGGCGTGGGGCGGATGGACACCCTGCCGACGTTCCGCAGGACGCTGTACAAGGCGGGCCTGGAGGACCACGTCATCGCCGTCGTCGGGCGGTCGCCGCAGGTGGCGAAGGTGTGGCAGGCGCCGGTCGGGCTGGTGTTCATCGACGGCGGGCACACGGACGAGCACGCGGGCGCCGACTACGAGGGGTGGGCGCCGCACGTCGCACCCGAGGGGCTGCTCGTCATCCACGACGTGTTCCCCGACCCCGCCGACGGCGGCCAGGCCCCGTACCGCGTGTATCTCCGGGCGCTCGCGTCCGGCGCGTTCACCGAGGTCTCCGTGACGCGCTCGCTGCGCGTACTGCGGCGTACGGGTCTCGGAACGTGAGTGACGGCGCTAGCATCGCCCGCGTGTCCCACGGCAGCGTTCCCCCCATAGCCCGGCGCCTCGTCGCCGGGCCGGCAGTGGTGCTCCTGGCGGCCGGGCTGGCCGGGTGCGGCGGCGGTACGGTCGGCATGGGCGGCGGTGACGACGGGAAGAAGCCCGTGGCCGCCGCTTCGTCGTCCTCGCCGTCCTCGCCCTCGTCACCGTCGTCGCCCGTCGGCGCCGCGTCGCAGACCCCCAAGAGCGAGCCGCCCGCGGAGCCCAGGAGCTCCGCGCCCGCCCCGGCCGACGCCCCCGCCCCCGCCGCCGACGGGCCGCTGCGGGGCAAGGTCGTCGTGGTCGACCCCGGCCACAACATCCACAACGCCGAGCACTCCGCCGAGATCGACCGTCAGGTCGACATCGGCACCGGCCGCAAGGAGTGCGACACCACCGGCACCGAGACCAACTCCGGCTACGCGGAAGCCACCTTCAGCCTCGATGTCGCGCACCGGCTGCGCGCGATCCTCCAGTCGCGGGGCGCCAAGGTCGTGCTGACCCACGACGGCGACCGGCCGTACGGGCCGTGCGTCACCGAGCGTGCCGAGATCGGCAACAAGGCGCACGGGGACGCCGCCGTGTCCATCCACGCGGACGGCGCGGGCCCCGGTCAGCGCGGCTTCCATGTGATCCTGCCCGCGAAGGTGCGCGGCGGCGCGGCGGACACCGCGCCCATCGTGGCGCCCTCGAAGGAGCTGGGGGCGCGCGTCGCGGGGAACTTCGTCAAGGTGACCGGCAGCGCGCCGTCCAATTACATCGGCCACGGCACCGGTCTCGACACCCGGGGGGATCTGGGCGGCCTCAATCTGTCGACGATTCCCAAGGTGTTCATCGAGTGCGGCAATATGCGCGACGCGCAGGACGCCGCTCTGCTCACCGACGGCGACTGGCGCGAAAAGGCGGCGCAGGGGATCGCGGACGGCATCACGGACTTCCTGCGCGGGTAAAGAGGACCGGAGCGCGGGGCCTTCGCGCGAGAGCCGTACGGGCTGGCCACGGCCGTGTCACGAGGGTGATACGAAGAGGACGCCCGGGCCGCCCAGGCGATAGGTTCCCCTTACGATGGGTGGCCGCCACCCCCGCAGCGACGATTACTGACAGTACTGACAAAGGATTTTAGGTGAACATCCGCTCCCTCACTCGAGGCGACGGCGGGGTGATCGGAGCAGCGGTGTTGCTGTTCATCGCCTCGTTCCTCAGCTTCCGTTCGTACGACTGCGGGCAGGCGACGGTCGGCTGCCCCAAGGAGCCGATCGGCTGGAAGCCTGAACTCTTCCCCGTACTGCCGTCGATCTTCCTCGCCGGAATCATCGCCGCCGCTCTGATCGTCGCCGCCCGGTTCCAGCCGGAGGGGCGCAAGCTCGTCGGGCTCAGCCTCGACCAGTGGGGCACCGCGTTCGCCGTGTTCGCCGCCTGGTCCTCGCTGTGGACGATCTTCGGTGGCCCGGACGTGGAGCAGATCTCGCCCGGCGTCGGCCAGATCCTGGCGCTGATCGCCAACCTCCTGCTCGCGGCCGTCGCGGTGCTGACGCCGCGCACCCCCGCCCTCAAGGCGCCGCTGATGCCCGCCCCGCAGGCCGCGGCCCCCGCCCCGTACGGCGCGCAGCCGCCGCACGCGGGCTACGGCTACCCCGGCCCGGCGGCCGGCGCTCCGCAGCAGGGTGCGCCGCAGCAGGGGGCTCCCTCCCCGTACGGCGCGCAGGCCACCATGCCGTTCGGCGGCCAGGCCGCCCAGCCGCAGCAGGGTCAGCCCGCGCAGGCGCAGCCGCAGCAGCAGGCCCAGCCGGCCGCCGCGCAGCCCGCCGCCGGTCAGCCCGCGGCGCCCGCCGCCGACTTCGCCCCGTTCTGGTTCGCCGTCCCGGTGAACCGCCCGCTGTTCGCGGAGGACGGCTCCGCCGGCCAGGTCGGCGAGCTCGCGCCCGGCACCTGGTACCTCGCGGTCGACCAGCGCGGTCCCGCGCTCGTCGCGCAGACGCAGGACGGCCGTCGCGGCCTGCTCCAGGACACCACGGGCATTCAGCGCGGCTGAGCCCTCGAAGTCCCTCACACCCACGGCCCGCCGGGTTCCTCCCGGCGGGCCGTGGCGCGTCCGGGCTCCGGGGGGAGCGCGGCCTTGTCGCCGGGGCCGGCCGGGCCTAGAGTCCCCGTCGTCACCATCTGACGGTCCGTCAGGAGGTTTGCGCATGCGGCTCGGTCTCGCCCTCGGCTACTGGGGCCGCCGCCCCGACCCCCGGCACGTGGAGCTCGCCCGGCACGCCGAGCGGCTCGGCTACCACTCCGTCTGGACCGCCGAGTCCTGGGGCTCCGACGCCTTCACCCCGCTGACGTGGATCGCCGCCCACACCCGGCGCATCCGGCTCGGCACCGCCGTCGCCCAGATGGCCGCCCGCTCCCCCGCCGCCACCGCGATGCACGCCCTGACCCTCGACCACCTCTCCGGCGGACGGCTGCTCCTCGGGCTGGGGCTGTCGGGGCCACAGGTGGTGGAGGGCTGGTACGGGCGCCCGTTCCCGGACAGTCCGCTGACCGCGACCCGGGAGTACGTGGAGGTCGTCCGGCGGGTGCTGCGCCGCGAGGCGCCGGTGGTCCTCGACGGGCGCTACCACCCCCTGCCCCACCCGGGCCCCGGCGCGACGGGGCTCGGCAAGCCGCTGCGGTCCGTCACCCACCCCCTCCGCCCGGACCTGCCGGTCCTGCTGGGCGCCGAGGGCCCCCGCAACGTCGCCCAGACGGCGCGGATCGCGGACGGCTGGCTCCCCCTGTACTGGTCACCGGCCCGGGCGGGGCTCCACGCCGGCGCCCTCGCCGAGGCGCCGAAGGGCTTCATGGTCGCCCCCATGGCCCAGGTGCGCGTCTGCGCGGCGGGGGACCTCGCGGAGGGGCTGCGGCCGGTGAAGACCATGCTCGCCTTCTACATCGGCGGCATGGGCCACGTCTCCCACAACTTCCACGCCGCCCTGATGGGCCGGATGGGGTACGCGGAGGAGGCGCGCCGGATCCAGCGGCTGTTCCTCGCCGGGCGGCGGGAGGAGGCGGTCGGGGCCGTGCCCGACGCCTTCGCCGACGAGATCTCGCTCGTCGGCCCGCGCGAGCGCATCGCCGAGCGGCTGGCGCTGTGGCGTACGGGCCCGGTCACCGACCTTCTGGTCATGGCCCCGGACCCGGACACCCTCACCCTGCTCGCCGAGCTGAACTACTGAAGCCCGGCGGCGGTTCCGGCGGCGGCCTTCCCGGCGGCGGGCCTGGGCTTGCCCTTCTGGTGGAGCCAGGTGTCGAAGAGGCCGCTCAGATCCCTGCCCGTACGGCTCTCGCAGAGCCGGACGAAGGCCTTCGTGTCGGCGTTCCCGTAGCGGTGCTCGCGGACCCAGGCGCGGAGGATGCCGAAGAATTCGCGGTCCCCGACGGCCTCGCGGAGCTTCTGGAGCACCATCGCGCCCCGGCCGTAGACGGGCGGCTCGGTGAGGTGGCGAGGGGTGGGGGCGTCCGGCGGGAAGTCCCAGATGGTCCTGCCCCCGGGGCCCTTGCTGTTCGGGTCCTCCCCGTCGTAGTAGTCGGTGAAGATCTCGCGTGTCGTACGGCCGCCCCGCTTCTCCTCCCACAGCCATTCGGCGTAGGTGGCGAAGCCCTCGTTGAGCCAGATGTCCCGCCAGGTGCTCGGGGTGACCGCGTTCCCGAACCACTGGTGGGCCAGCTCGTGGACGACCGTGGTGTCGCCGGGGGTGCCCTGGTAGTACGGCTTGGGCTGGGTCTCCAGGGCGTAGCCCACCCGGGCGTTGTGGTCGACGATGCCGCCCGTCGAGGAGAAGGGGTACGGGCCGAACAGCCCGCTCTCCCACGCGACGACCTCGGGCAGCAGCTTCACCATGTCGGGCACGGCCGCGGCCTCTTCGGGGGCGGCGGCGACGTAGTAGGGCAGCCCGCTCGGCATCCGGCCGGTCGCCACCGTGAACCGGCCGACGGCGACGGTCGCCAGATAGCTCGCCAGGGGCTCGGCGCTGTGCCAGACGAAGGCGGTCCGGCCGCCCGGCCTGCGCTCCGTCCGGGTGAGCTCGCCGGTGGCGACGGCCGTGTAGCCGTCGGGGACGGTGACGGTGATGTCGTAGGCGGCCTTGTCGGAGGGGTGGTGGTTGCCGGGGAACCAGGCCGTCGAGCCCGCCGGCTCGCCGAGGGCGGCCACGCCGTCGTCCGACTCCGAACGGACCCAGCCCTCGATCGAGCCGTCCGCGTCCGTGATCTCCTCCGGCCGGCCGTCGTACTCGACGACCGTCTCGAAGGCGGCGTCCTTCCGCAGGGGCGCGGACGGGCGCACCGTCAGCTCGGCGCCGGCGCGCCGCGTCCGGGCCGGTTTTCCGTCGACGCGGGCGGCGCGGACGGTCAGGCCCTTGAGGTCGAGGTTGAAGGAGCTGAGGTCCTGGGTGGCGCGGGCGCTGATGACGGCGGTGGCCGCGAGGCGGTGGGTGCCGGGGTCGTAGTCGAGGGTGAGTCCGTAGTGGCGGACGTGATAGCCGTCGTTGCCGAGGCGGGGGAAGAGCGGATCGCCCACGCCCGGCGCGCCGGGGCGGGGGCCCTGACTCCCGCCGCCGACGCACGCGGTGGCGGCCAGCAGCGCCAGCAGCGCGGACACGACGGGCCGCCGCGCGGCACGCGCCGCGGGCGCGCGGCGAGGCCGCGACCTCGCCTTCATCGACAGGCCGTCATCAGAAGGCGGTCCGCTCCAGCCAGTACTCCAGCGTCGCGCGGTCGCCTATGACCTCCACCAGGTCGCTGTCGGCCGGGATCCGCCGGTAGAAGACGCGCAGGACCTCCGTCAGCGGGCCGCGCAGGGCGACGTCCGCCTTCTCGTGTGCCCGGCGCCATTCGATGGCCTCGCCGCGGGCGTCGATGAACCACTCGGCGTTCAGCTCGGGCGGGGTGTCCGTGGCGTGCAGATGCAGCGTGCCGCCCTGGCCCAGCAGCTCCTTGAGCCGCGGCTTGAATGCCTGGGCGAGCGGCGAGGTGACGAAGGACAGCCACTCGTCGATCGTGTCCGCCGCGACGTCCTGGGCGACCGCGAACGGGACACCGGCGGCGGAGGCGGCGTCCGCCCGGTGCATCACCGTCTCGTGCGTCATGCGGCGGGCCCAGAACGACGCCTTCTGCTCCGCCCCGAACGTCCACACCGGCGTCTCGGGCCCCGCCTCCCGCAGAACCGCGGCCGCGTCCTCGGCGCCCTCGGCCAGCCACGCGTCGAGCCCGGCGGCGTCCATGGTCTCGGCACCGGCCGTGGAGTCGGAGGACAGGTCCGGGGTGAAGTCGGTGGCCCGCTCCCGCACCAGCCCGGTCGCGAAGCGGTGGGCGTTGCCGAGGTGCCGCGCCAGCTGGGCGACGGTCCAGTCGGGGCACGTCGGAACGACGGTGTCGAGGGCGACACCACGCAGGGTGGCCCGCACCTGCTCGGTCTGGGCGAGGATCTCCGAGCAGTAACGGTCGTAGCTCAAAAGAGTCATGACGTCACTTTAGAGCCGGGGTACGACAACGCACAGGGCGCCGCCCGTGCTCCCGGGCGTCAGCCCTTCTGGACGTCGGAGAACGACGGCACCTTGTCGCTGACGGGGGCGCCCGCGCTCTTGCCCGCGTCCTTGACGCTCTTGATGACGTTGTCGAAGTCGTTGATGTCGGCGTCCCCGGCGTCACCCTTGCGCAGCTTGGTCCCCAGCCCCTTGAGGGACTCGATGCCGGCGGTCACCGGGGCCAGGGCCTTGGTGAGCGTCGGGTCGCCCTTGGCGTTGTTGACCGCGGCCTTGAGGCGGTTGTACGCGAACGTGCCGGCCAGGCCCGCCTTGATCAGCGAGCCGGTGCGGCCGTCGGCGCCCTTCTTGAAGGCGCCGTTCCGGAAGGGCTTGACGATCCACTGATAGGTGGCACCGGCGGCGAGTCCCGCGTTGGCGACGAAGCGGGTCTTGGCGAACTTCTGGCGTTCCGCCGAGTCGGTGGCGGTCGGGGCGGCCTCCTCGGCGCCCTTCTTCCCGCCCTTCTCGCTCTTGCCGCCGCCGCAGGCCGTGCCGGTGAGGAGCAGACCGCAGGCCAGGAGCAGGGCGACGGCCGCCCGGCGGGCGCGCTGGGACACGGGTACCTCCCGGGGGTAGTGCCCCCAGGGTCGCCCGGCGCGCGCGGTTCCGCCACCGGGCCGCGGGAGGCGGGGGACCGGTGGGAGGCGGGTGGTCAGCCGGCGGGGGTGTGGAGGATGCCGTTGATGAGGACCTGGAGGCCCCAGGTGTCGCGGTCGCCGTGGGAGAACAGGGCCCGGCGCAGTGAGGTGATCATCGGGTAGCGGTCGGCGGGCAGTGCGGCGTACTGGCCCTCGACGGCGGCGATGACGTCCTCCTCGACCGCGTCCTTGGTGTCGTAGGTGCTCTGCTCGGCGGCGGTCGCGGCGATGTGGAGGTAGATCAGGTCGACGGCCCAGGCGGCGGTGGTGTCGTCGAGACCGCCCTGCTTGAGCAGGGCGAGCATGCGGTCGAGGACGAGCAGGGCGTTGGCCCCGGTGGGAATCGCGCCGAGGGCGACGTGGGCGAGGCCCTCATGGCGGCTCATGGCCTCGACGGTGGCGGCGGCCAGGGCGTGGAGGCGCTGCTGCCAGTCACCGTCCCCGGCGGTCAGGGGGACCCGGCCGAGGGCTTCGTCGAGCATCGCGGCCATGAGGTCGTCGCGGTTGGCGACGTAGACGTAGAGCGAGGCCGGCCCGGTGTCGAGTTCCTTGGCGACGCGGCGCATGGTCAGGGCGTCCAGGCCGTCGCGGTCGAGGATCTCCAGCCCCGTGCGCACGATGACGTCGCGGCTGAGGGGGGCCTTGGCGGGCCGTGCGCGGCGGCTGACCGGGTGGGTGCTCATGGGAAAAGCGTAGCCCGCGAACGAACAGCGTTTGACACGAACACCGTTCGTTCCCTAGCGTGATTAACGAACGAACGCTGTTCGTAGCGAATGCCGTTCGCCGGAGTTCGCCAGAGAGTTCACCAAACAGAAGGAAACGGACACCATGATCCTGATCACCGGAGGCCGCGGCGCGGTCGCCGTCCACCTGACCGCCCTGCTCCACGAGGCCGGCCTGCCCGTGCGCGTCGGCTCCGCCGATCCCGACGCCCTCACCCCGCCTGCGGGTGTGGCCACCGTCCGGCTCGACCTCACCGACCCGGCGACCTTCCCCGCCGCGCTGGCCGGTGCCGACAGCGTTTTCCTCTACGCCAGCCCCGCCGGCGCCGACGATTTCGTCCGGCACGCCGAGCGGGCCGGTGTCGGCCACATCGTGCTGCTGTCCTCGACGAGCGTGCTCGGCCCCGACCCCGAGAACAACGTGGTCGCCGCCTCGCACCTCGCCGTGGAGCGGGCGCTGCTCGCCTCACCGGTCACCACCACGATCCTGCGGCCGGGCGCCTTCGCCTCCAACGCCCGGGGGTGGGCCTGGGCCGTCAAGGCCGGGCGGCCCGTCAGCCTGCCCTTCCCCGGCGCCCACACCGACCCCATTCACGAGCAGGACATCGCCGAGGCCGCGTTCGCCGTCCTCACCGAACCCCGCCACCACGGCGGCCGGTTCACCCTCACGGGCCCCGAGTCGCTGACCTTCGCCCAGCAGATCGACCGGCTCGCCGCCGTCACCGGCCGGCCGATCACGATCAACCACGTCACCGGCGAGGAATGGAAGCGGGAAGTCACCGACTTCATCCCCGCCGCCTACGCCGACGCGCTCCTGAACTGGTGGGAGTCCCACGACGGCCGGCCCGCCCCCCTCACCACCACCGTGGAGGACCTCACCGGCCGCCCCGCCCGCCCCTTCACCACCTGGGCGACCGACCACTCCGCCGACTTCACCACTGCCTGACCCCACAGGCGGAACTCCGACGCCCACCACGGGAGTTGACCGGGTGGGCGAGGAGCGTGAGGAGGGCGTATGAGCGACGCCGTGCCGTATCTGGTGCTGGCCGGCTGCCTGGCCGTGGTGGCGGGCTCCCTCACCTGGCTGAAGGACGTGCTGCGCCGCCGTGGCACCGCGGGCTCGGCCGTCCGGGGCGCGCTGGCCTCGTACGAAGAGGCCATGCGCATCACCTCGCACGACTCCCACCACGAGATCCGCGCGCAGGCGGACCGCCGGGCACCGGTCCTCTCCCCCGGCGAGCCGAAGTGGACCGGCCGTGGAGCGGCGGACGGTGTCACGACGCCGGAGCGGCCGGTCCGCCGCCGGGGCCTCCGGCGGCCGCGCCGCCGATCGCGGCGACGGCGCTGACGCTCCGGGCCCACCGCCCCGTCAGCCGTCACCTGTTACCCGTTACCCCTCGCAGCAGTCGGGCTCCAGCCCCGACGGCAGTCGCTCGCCGCCGAAGACCGCCGTCGTCGCCTCGTCGCCGCCGAGGGCGGCCACGGCGAGCAGCAGGGAGCCCGCCGTCCACGTCGTGCGTTCCTCCGGCCAGACGGCCTTGTCCTCGAAGACGTAGCCCGTCCAGTACATGCCGTCCTCGGCGCGGAGGTGCTGGATCCACTGGAGGATGTCGACGGCGCGGTCGGACTCGCCCATCGCCCACAGGGCCAGCGCCAGTTCGCAGCTCTCGCCGCCGGTGACCCAGGGGTTGGGGACGACGCAGCGGACGCCCAGGCCGGGGACGACGAACTCGTCCCAGCGCTCCTCGATGCGCTCCTTGGCCGCCGGGCCGGTCAGGGCGCCGCCGAGGACCGGGTAGTACCAGTCCATGGAGTAGCGGCTCTTGTCGAGGAAGCGCTCCGGGTGGTGGCGTATCGCGTGGGCCAGGAGGCCCGCGGCCAGCTCCCAGTCCGGCTGCGACTCCTCGCGGTGCTCGGCGATGGCGAGCGCGCAGCGCAGCGCCTGGTGGATGGAGGAGCAGCCGGTGAGCAGGGCGTCGGCGACGGGGGTGCCGTCGTCCTCGGTCTTCCAGCCGATCTGGCCGCCCGGCTGCCGGAGCCGGAGGACGAACTCGACGGCGGCGAAGACGGTCGGCCACATGCGGTCGAGGAAGGCGTCGTCGCCGGTGGAGAGGTAGTGGTGCCAGACGCCGACGGCGACGTAGGCGACGAAGTTCGTCTCGCGGGAGCGGTCGGTGGGCCGTGCGGCGTCGCCGTCGGCGTAGGCGGCGTACCAGGAGCCGTCGGGGTTCTGGTGCTCGGCGAGCCAGCGGTAGGCGGCCTCGGCGCGGGAGTGCTCGCCCGCGGCGTCCAGGGCCATGGCGGCCTCGACGTGGTCCCAGGGGTCGAGGTGGTGACCGGTGAACCACGGTATGGCGCCGTCCGGGCGCTGGACGGCGGCGATGCCGGCGACGGTGCGGGCCGCCTCCTCGGCGGTGAGGACGCCGGGCAGGACGAGGCGTTCGGTGCGGCCGGGGCCGCTGAAGGCGGTCACTCTGCGGCGTCCTCGGGCAGGTGCGGCTTGGTCGCGTAGGCGACGAAGCTCTTGCCGATGACGGGGTTGAGGAGCTGCTCGGCGACGCGCGTGGCGGCGGGCTTCTTCATGATGTCCCAGACCAGCAGCTTGTGGTACGCGCGGACGGGCAGCGCCTTGTCGTTGTCGACGCCGAAGGCGCACTTGAGCCACCAGTACGGGCTGTGGAGACCGTGGGCGTGGTGGGTGCCGTAGGGCTTGAGGCCGGCCTCCGCCATCTTGCCGAGGAGTTCGTCGGCCTTGTAGATGCGGATGTGGCCGCCCTCGACCTCGTGGTACGCGTCGCTGAGCACCCAGCAGACCTTCTCCGGGCCGTAGCGGGGCACGGTGACGGCTATCCGGCCGCCGGGCTTGAGGACGCGCACCATCTCGGCGAGCACGCCCTTGTCGTCCGGGATGTGCTCCATGACCTCGGAGATGATGACGACGTCGAAGCTCGCGTCGGGGAAGGGCAGGGCGAGGGCGTCGCCCTCCATGGCGATGGCCGTGGCGCCCGCCGGGGCCTCCCCGGCCTCCTTCATGGCGGCGAACCACTTGTTGACCTCGCGGATCTCGTCCCCGTTGCGGTCGAGGGCGACGACCCGGGCACCGCGCCGGTAGCACTCGAAGGCATGGCGGCCCGCGCCGCAGCCGAGGTCCAGGACGCGATCGCCTGCGGCGAGCGGGAAGCGGGAGAAATCGACGGTCAGCACGGCTGTTTACTTTCGTCCGAGTTCGGGATGCGGATGCGGTTCGGGTTGCGGCCGGTTCGGCACCGCCGGGTACCTCGCGGTGGCTGAGCGCCGTCGCGGCGGGTTCGGGTGCCCCGGTCCCGCCCCTTCCCGTTTCCTGGGGGCGAGCCCCCAGAACCCCCGGGGTCCGGGGCGCAGCCCCCGGGAAACGGAGAAAGGGCGGGACCGGGGCCCACTCCCGCCGCGACGGCGCTCAGCCACCGCGGCGCGGCCCGGCGGTGCCGGACCTGCCCGGGCCGCCGGCCCGGCCCGGCGTCGCCCCGGCCCGCGCGATCGCCGCGCGGTAGTGCTCGGCCGTGCCGATCGCCGCCTGCCGCCAGGTGAACTTGGCCAGCACCCGCTCACGCCCGGCCGCGCCGAGGCGACGACGGAGAGCGTCGTCCGAAAGCATCCGGCACAGCCCAGCGGCCAGCGCCCCCGCGTCGCCGGGCGGCACCGCGAGGCAGGTCTCGCCGTCGGGGCCGGCGACCTCGGGGATCGCTCCCCCGGTCGTGGCCACCAGCGGGGTGCCCGTGGCCATGGCTTCGGCGGCCGGCAGCGAGAACCCCTCGTACAGGGAGGGCACGCACGCGACCTGCGCCGAGCGGACGAGGTCGACGAGCTCCTCGTCCGTGATGCCCTTGACGAACTCGACGGCGCCCTCCAGGCCGTGGCGCCGGATCGCCGCCGCCACCGGCCCGTCCTCGGCGCGCTTGCCGACGACGACCAGGTGGGCGTCCGGCTGCTCGGCGCGGACCGCGGCGAGCGCGTCGATCAGATGGACCAGGCCCTTGAGCGGGACGTCCGCGCTGGAGGTGGTGACGATCCGGCCCGGCACCTCGGCTACGGCCGGGTCCGGCGAGAACAGGTCGGTGTCGGCGCCGATATGGACGACGTGCACCCGGCCCGGGCGCACCCCGAGATGGTCGACGATCTCCTGGCGGGAGGAGCCGGAGACGGTGAGCACCGACGGCAGCCGCCTGGCGACACGTTTCTGCATGCGGGTGAACGCGTACCAGCGGCGTACGGACGCCCGGCGCTTCCAGTCCTTCGCCGCGTCCAGCTCCAGCTGCCGGTCGACGGTGATGGGGTGGTGGACGGTGGTGACGAGCGGGGCGCCCAGCGCGCCCGGGCCGCCCAGGAGCCCGTAACCGAGGGTCTGGTTGTCGTGGACGACGTCGAATTCGCCTCGGCGCGCGGCGAGATGGCGACGGGCGCGAAGCGAGAAGGTCAGCGGCTCGGGGAAGCGCCCGGCCCACATGGTGCCGACCTCCAGGAGGTCGATCCAGTCGCGGTACTCCTCGCGACGCGGGGTGCGGAAGGGGTCCGGCTGCCGGTAGAGGTCGAGGCTGGGGAGCTCGGTGAGCGGTACGCCCTCGTCGAGGACGGGGTAGGGCTGGGCGCCGATGACCTCGACGGAGTGGCCGAGGCTGGCGAGCTCGCGGGAGAGGTGACGGACGTAGACGCCCTGGCCGCCGCAGAAGGGGTTGCCCTTGTAGGTGAGCATCGCGATGCGCAACGGCGAATCGCCGCGCGCGGGGTCGCCCCCGGCCGGGAGGCTGCTGCGGGCTCGCGTGACCGATGCCTCCGTGGCCTCAGCGGTCACTCCGGCCTCCTTCTCGCTGGCTGTTCCGCCGGAGCGTAACGGGTCGCGCTAATCTAGAACAAGTTTCAGACTGGGTCGTCAGAAGCTTGAATCTACCGGGATGTCAGAGGTCCGAAAGAGCACCGCCGGGTGATTCGCGCCACGACCCGACCCCTGTCATGCTGTGCCGTCCAAGGCCCCCCGGGCGCCGCCGGACGGAGTGTTGCACGACACGATGAAACGGGACATATGACTACGGAATCCAGGACGACGGAATCCATGTCGGCCGTGCCGCCCCTCGTGTCCACGGCCGCACCTTCTCTGACGGCACGTCAGGCGGCCCGGCGCCGGCGGATCCTCCAGGCCACCACCCGGCTGGCGAGCCGCGGCGGCTTCGACGCCGTCCAGATGCGGGAGGTCGCCGAGTCCTCGGGCGTCGCCCTCGGCACGCTCTACCGCTATTTCCCCTCCAAGGTCCATCTGCTGGTCGCCACCATGCGGGACCAGCTGGAGCGGCTCCACGCCACGCTGCGCGAGCGCCCCCCGACGGAGGAGGACCCGGCCGCGCGCGTCGCCCAGACCCTGATGCGGGCGTTCCGCGCGATGCAGCGCGAACCGCATCTGGCCGACGCCATGGTGCGCGCCCTGACCTTCGCCGACCGGTCGGTGAGCGCCGAGGTGGACACGGTCTCCCGGCTGACCACCACGATCATCCTGGACGCCATGGGCCCGGCCGGCCCGCCCACCCCGGCCCAGCTGTCGGCCGTCCGCGTCATCGAGCACACCTGGCACTCGGCGCTGATCACCTGGCTGTCGGGGCGGGCGTCCATCGCGCAGGTGAAGATCGACATCGAGACGGTCTGCCGGCTCATCGCCCGCTGACGGCCGTCACGCCAGGCGTACGGCGCTCACAGTTGAGGCGGGCCCGGACGGCTCCCTACGCCCTTACGCCCCCCGGGGAGCGGGTAACTGCACCCGGAGCGGTGGCTCGCGCCGGTATGAATTTACCGACGTGTCCGAGGCGTTTCGCTACACGGAGCGGGAGAGGCAGACCGTGATACGGGTCCTTCTGATACACGACACCTATCTGCTGCGCATGGCGCTGGCGGCACTCCTCGGCAGAGAGCCGGACCTCGAGGTGTCCTCGACGTCCTGGCGCGGCGCCGCCACGGCGGCCCGGACGACACGGCCCGATGTCTGCGTGGCCGACATGGACAGCCCGGACGCGGGCGAGTGCGTGAACCTCCGGCCGGGGGACGGACGGCAGGGGGACGGACGATGTCCGGAAGGCGGCGGCGAACGGGCCGCCGCCCGGCCCGTGCTGCTGGCGCTGACGACCGCCGGGCGCCCCGGCCCACTGCGCCGCGCCTATGAGGCGGGCGCCCTGGGCTACCTCAGCAAAAACGCTTCTCCTGACCGGCTCGTCGAGGGCATACGGCATGTCGCGAAGGGCGAGCGCTACATCGACGAGACCCTCGGCTTCGGCTTCCTCCAGGCGGCCGAGATCCCCCTGACCCGGCGGGAGCTGAGTGTGCTCTCACTCGCCGCCGAGGGCGCCTCCGTCGGCGAGATCGCGCGCAGCCTGCACCTGTCGAACGGAACCGTGCGCAACTACATGGCCGCCATCACCCGCAAGACCGGGGCCCGCAACCGGGTGGACGCGATCCGCATCTCGCGCGGCGCCGGCTGGGTGTGAGGAACGCTGTCCACCGCCCATCAGCTCCCGGTACAGCGCCGAACGCGCCATGAGCTCCCGGTGCGTGCCGACGACCGTACCGGGGCCGTCCATCACCAGCACGCGATCCGCGCGCCGGGCCGAGCCCGCGCGGTGAGCGACGACCACGAGGGTGCCGCCGGGGCGCGCCGCGAAGGCGCCCTCGGCGCGCGCCTCGGCGGCGGGGTCCAGATGGCAGGCCGCCTCGTCCAGCAGCGCCACGGGGGCCGGTGAGAGGTACGCCCGGACCAGCGCGATCAGTTGCCGCTCCCCCGCCGAGAGCTCGTCCGGGGTCACCGGGGCGTCCAGCCCGCCGAGCCTGCGGACGAGCGCGTCCGCGCCGACGGCCTCGACGGCGGCCAGCACCTCGCGCTCGCTCGCGGGGTCGTCGCGGTCGTCGCGCAGATACCGCAGGTTGTCGCCGACGGTGCCGGAGAAGACGTACGCCTCCTGCGGGATGAGCACGCGCCGCGCCGCCGCACCCCCGGCGCGCGCCGCCGCGCCGCCCACCCGCACCTCGCCGGACGACGGCTCCAGCAGCCCCGCGATCAGGCCCGCCAGCGTGGACTTGCCCACGCCGCTCGGCCCGACGACGACCAGCCGTGCGCCGGGCGGCAGGGTGAGGTCGAGGTCGCGGACGACGGGCTCGGCGTGGGCGCCGTAGCCGAAGGTGACCCGGCGCAGCTCGACGGCGGGGGCGTCCGGGGCCGGGGCCGGGACCGGGGCCGGAATCGCGACCGCGGCCTGGCCCGCCGTCAGCCTGCGGACGACCACCGCCAGCCGTGAACCGCTCGTGCCCAGCCCGTGGATGAGGCTCTGGAGCGCGGGCAGCAGCGACTGCGTGAGATACGCCAGCGCGCCGACGAGCGCGCCCGGCGTCACCCCCCGGTCCAGCAGCCAGGGCGTCGCGACGAGCAGCGGCACGACGGGGAAGCGGCCCGCGAGGGCCAGGGCCGCCGCCCTCGCCACGGACCAGCGGGCGAGGTCGGTCGAGGCGCGCAGCTCGGCATCGACGAGCGCGCCCGTGTCCGTCCGTACGCGCGCCTCGCCGCCGCCCGCGGCGATGTCGCGCAGGGCGGCGCACGCCTCGCCGCACGACTGCGCCAGCGCCTCGTCGGCGGCCAGGAACGCCTCCTGGCGGCGGGCCAGCGGCCGCAGCGTCGCGAGGAACAGCCCGAGGCCGAGGAGGAGCGGCGGTACGACGACGACGAGGAGGACGGGCGCGAGCAGGAACAGGCCCACCAGGGCTCCGGCGGCCGTGAAGACGAACGAGCGCGTCACCATCACGAGACCGGCGAACGTGTCGCGGGCGATCTCCACTTGGTGGGTGAGCCGGGAGACGGCGGCGGCGTCGCCGTCGCCCAGCGCGCGGGTCACGACGCGGCGGACGAGCGCGTCCCGGAAGGGCTCCACGAGCGCGGCCACGCCCCGGAATGTGCGCCCGGTGCCGTAGGCGCCGACGACGACGGCGACCGCGGCGGCCGCGAGCCAGGCCAGGCCGGTGGCCGGACGGCCGGCCAGGAAGCCGGTGTCGAGGGCGCGGGCGAGGGCGTAGCCGGTGGTGAGGGTGTGGGCGGCCTCGACGGCGGACCAGGCGGCGAGGGCCGCGAGGACGCGGCGGTGGCGTGACAGGTGGGTGAGGAGGGGGTGGTTCGGTTGGTTCGGCACCGCCGGACACCTCCGATTCGGTTGCGCGCCGTTGCGGCGGGAAGGAGGCCCCGGTCCCGCCCTTTCACCGTTTCCGGGGGCAAGCCCCCCGACCCCCCGGGTCCCGAGGCTCCGCCCGGGCCCGAGCCTTGCGCGCCTGGGCGGGGTCGGGGCCCCACCACGAGCGGTCGGCTACCGCTCACCGAACACCGCCCGGTACCCCGGCAGTCGCCACAGCTCCGCGTGTGTCCCGACGGCTCGTATGCGGCCTCCGTCCAGCCACGCCACCGCGTCCGCCCGTTCCGCCGTCGACACCCGGTGCGCGACGATCAGCCGGGTGCGGGCGGCGACGGCGTGCAGCAGCGCGTCGCCCACTCGCGCCTCCGTGACCGAGTCGAGGCTCGACGTGGCGTCGTCCAGGATCAGCAGCCGGCCCGCGTGGGCGAAGGCGCGGGCGAGGCCGAGGCGTTGGGCCTCGCCCCCGGAGAGGGGGGCGGCCGCGCACGCCGTGTCGTAGCCGTCGGGCAGCCGTCGTACGAAGTCGTCCGCGCACGCCGCGCGGGCGGCGTGGACGACGGCCTCGGGCGGGGGCACGAAGGAGCCGAAGGCGAGCGTCCCGCCGATCGTGCCGCCGAGCAGCGCGGGCCGGGCGAAGGCGTAGCCGACCTGGCGGCGCAGTTCGTCGTGGGCGAGCTCGCGCAGCGGGACGCCGTCGAGGGTGATCTCGCCCGTGTCGGGGTCGGCGAGGCGCCCGGCCAGTTCGGCGAGGACGGACTTGCCCGTGCCGGAGCGGCCGACGACGGCCGTCGTCGAGCCGCCCGGCACGACGAGGTCCACCCCGCGCAGCACCGCCCGACCGCCGCGCTCGGCGCCGACGCCGCGCAGCCGGAGCGTGCCGTCGCCGTCGGCGGGCAGCCGCCGGTTGCCGTGGAGGGTCGGCGGCAGGGCGTGGACCTCGGCCAGGCGGCGCGCGGCGGTACGGCCGTGGACCAGCGCTCCCAGGTGCCCGACGAGCATGCCGACGCCCGTCGCGAGGACCGCGTAGCGGGAGGCCGCCAGCAGGTCGCCGACGCTCAGCCTGTCCCGTGACAGCTCCAGTCCGGCGACGGCGAGGACGGCGATCTGGAGCAGCGGCACCAGGGCCGTCGCCTGGGCGGTGGAGCGGCCCTGCACCCGCCACATGCGGTGGCCGTGGCGGGACAGGCCGGGCAGGGGTTCGAGGACGCGGTCCCGTTCGCGGGCGGCCGTGCCGGCGGCGGCGATGGTGCGGGCGCCGCCGACGGCCTCCATCAGCCGCCCGGCGAGCTCGCCCTGCAGCCGCTGGTAGCCGGCGAGGCTGTCGGTGGAGGCGCGGGTGAACGCCCGCAGCAGCAGGGCGAGCAGCGGCGCGCCCGCGAGGAACACCAGGGCCAGCCAGGGGTCGAGGAGGGCGAGCGCGGCGATGCCGCCGAGCGGGCCGACGACGGCGGTGACAGTGCCGGCGACGGTCGCGGGCGCCGTGCCGGCCTGGGCGGCGTTGCCGACGAGGCGGGCGACGAGGTCGCCCGGCGTCATCCGGGCCGTGGCCCGGGTGCCCGCCGCGAGGACGTGGCCCAGCGCGCCGCGGCGCAGCCGGGCGGTGGTGCGGGCGGTGGTGGTGGCGGTGAGGAACTCGCCGAGCGCGTCGAGGGCGGCGGGGACGCAGACGAGGGCGGCGCACAGGAGGACCCAGCGGGTGGCGACGTCGCCGTCGCGCCGCGCGAGGAGCAGGTCGAGGGTGTGCCCGAGCACGGCGGGCAGCAGCAGGGCCGCGCCCGTGCTCGCGACGGCGATCAGGACGAGGGCGGCCGTGCGGGGGGCGGCGGCGCGGAGCGCGGCGAGGAGGAGGCGGTCGCCGTCGCGGGGGGCAGATTCCGGTGCCGGGGCCGTCGGGGTCATGCGGTCCTCGTATCCGTACGGATGGACGGATGGACGGCAGGGTGGGCCCTCCCCTCCGGGAGAGGGCCCACCCTGAGCGGTCACCCGCGAGCGTGGGTCACAGGCACAGCAGCACGCTGGCGGTGCTGATGCACGAGAGCAGGCTCACGGTGCTCTGCCCGCCGCCGCCGTGGCCACCGTCGTGGCTGTCGGACTCCATGCTCTGAAGGTCGAGAAGCGCCATGGCTCTGATTCCTTTCATGGGGACGGATGCAACTGGAACAGGTGGAGCGGTTGGTCACGACTCCACGACGTGGTGGAGCCGGCTCTGGGGCCCCTTCGGGGGCGGGAGGAAGGGCAGGCGGGCCGGGCCCTCGACCGATCCGAGCGCGAGCAGACAGCCCGCCGTGCCCGTCGCGAGGTCCATCGACAGCCGCATCATCTGGCTGCCGGGGAAGGCCAGTTCGCCCTGGTAGGGGATGCCGTACCAGCCCAGGGCGGCCACTTGGGCCGCGAGGTCGGCCGGGGCGGCGCCCGGCGCGGTGGTGCGGCCGAGGTGCCAGATCATTCCGGCGCGGCCCTGGAAGAGGCCGGGGTGGGCGTAGAAGCGGGACCGGGCGGCGGTCAGGATGGCGGCGCGGGCCTCGGTGAGGTCCTCGTCCGGGTCGGGGACGTGGGCGAGGTAGTCGTCCAGGACGGCGCCGATGCCGACGCTGCCGTCACCGAGGTAGGGCATGGTCCGCCAGCCCTCGTTCACGTCGAGGGCGCCGTTGGCCGTGCGGACGCAGCGTGCGAGGTCGGTGCGCAGGGCCGTGCCGGCGAGGTCGAGGAGGGCGGGTGCGCCGGTGCGTTCGTACAGCCGGAGGAAGAGGAGGGCGGAGCCGGTGGCGCCGCGCATCAGTCCGGCGCGCTGCTTCCCGTCGTCGGCGGCGAGCCGGTCGGCGAGCAATTGGGCGGCTTCCACCGCGCGTTCGTGGAAGTGCCGCTCGCCGGTGGTGCGGGCGAGGTGGTCGAGGTGGAGGCCGATGCCGGCGAGTCCCCCGCGCAGGGCGGAGGTGAGCTTCTGCCACTTCTCGCCGAGGAGGGTGGCGGTGAGGTCGAGGGCGCGCTGGGTGTGGCCGAGGCGGTCGAGGGCGTGGGCGACGCCCGCGAGTCCGTCGTAGAGGCCGAGCGGGGTGCCGGGCGGCAGCGCGCCGGGGTCGGTGTGGGCGAGCAGCCAGCGTTCGCCCTGCTCGTAGCGGTCGGCGCCGGTCTCGGCGAGGGCGTACAGGACGCCGGCGGCGCCGTGGGCGAGGCCGAGGCCGCCGCCCTCGGAGAACTGGGCGATGTCCCCGGGGAAGAGCCGGTCGTCGCGCTCGGGGGTGGCGGAGGCGAGGATGGCGCGGACCATGGAGTCACGGGCGGCGGGCCAGTCGTCGGTCGTGGGGAGGACGGCGGGCGCGGCCGGTACGGGCCCGGCGGACACGGGCCCGGCGAAGGCGGGGCCGGCCTCGTCGCCCGTCCGCCTCGTGATCTCGGCGACGGCCTCGTCGAGGAACTCCCGCGGTACGGCGGGGAAGTGTTCGGCGATGATGTCGGCGAGGTGCGCGGCCTTGGCCCGGTCGATGACGAAGAGCGTGGTGACGGGCAGGAACAGCGCGATCCGCAGACAGGCGAGGGCGTAGCGGTCGACGTCGGTGCCGGTGCGGTCCGGCGGGGCGAAGAAGCCGGGGTGGGCGACGATCTGCCGGCCGCCTTCCGCGACCGGCGCGGCGGCCTCGAAATCGATCAGGGTGACGGACTCCTCGCCCGACTCCTTGTCGGGCCCGACCATGATGTTGAACATGTGGAGGTCGTTGAAGACCACGCCCCGGTCGTGGACGGCCGCGACGGCCCGTTCCACGGCCCGGTGGATCCGCAGCGCCCAGTCGGTGTAGCCGGCGACGGCCGCCGGGTCGGGGTCGGCGGCGAGCAGGGGGTGGCGTTCGCCGAAGAAGGAGTTGAGGGGGCGGCCCTCGATGAAGTCCATGACGAGGAAGCGGTGGTCGCCGATGGTGAGCCAGTCGCGGACGCCGGGGGCGACGCCGAGGCCGGCGAGCCGGTCGAGGGCGTCCTTCTCGCGTTCCAGCCGGGCGATGGCGTCGGCGCCGTCGGCGGCGAGCCCGGCGTGCGGGCGGGCCTCCTTGAGGACGACCTGCGAGCCGTCGCGGGTGTCGGTGCCCCGGTAGACGCCGCCGCCGTTGGAGAAGTGCAGGGCCTTCTCGATGCGGTAGGGCAGGTCGGCGACGGTGGTCGCGTTGCGGGCGCCCAGGTGGGGCTCCAGGAACGCGGGCAGGGTCACCCAGGAGGGCACCTGGAAGGCGGGGTCGCGCGGGTCGGGGACGAGCGTGCCGTCCGCGTCCTCGATGGCGGGGACGAGGCTGCCGCGCGCGTCGACGCAGTAGCGGCGGGCGAACGCGCCGTAGCGCACGTACAACGGCCCGTCGTGCCAGCGCAGGTCGGTGAGGACGTACGGGCCCGGGCGCCCGCCGAGGATCTCCTCCAGCCCGGTGAGGGTGGTGTGCAGGCTCTCCTCGTCGGCGGGGTAGATCGTGACGAACTTTCCGCTGGCGTCCCGGGGCGCGTACTTGTTGTTGCGGAGGTGGAGCAAGTGGGGGGCGGGGACGAACTTGAACGGGATGCCCCGGGGGACGCAGTAGTCCCAGACGTCGGCGGCGGTCTTGTCGGCGCCGTCGGCCGTGGCCGACACATGGATCTTCCAGCCCTGCGCGGGCTGCCCGGGGAGGGACTCGCCCTTGCCGTCCTTGTCACCGACGGGCGCGAGATGAAGCCAGTCGCCGTTACGACCGCTGGCCCAGCCCTCGGGCACGGGGCGCCGGGCGGTTTCGAACAGAGCGTCCTCGGCCCGGCCTCCCGCCGGGCGGGACAGCCGGTCCGGGATCTCGTAGAAGTGCCTGTCGGCCAGGCAGTAGACCTCGTACCGCTTTTCCATCGGCCCCCCTCAGCTGCGACGGGAAGAGATTTCCACGCCGCGGGGGGCCGGGACAGTCGCATCTGTCACGAACATGCTGTGCGGAACGCATGCGTAAACATATGTACGGACCAGGGCGAACGCAGGTCAGCGCCGGTGGCGGGGCCCGCTCCGGCGCCGCGCGCTCCCGGGGCGCGCGCCGCGCGCCGGAGACGCGGGCTCACTCCCCGCACGGTGCGACATCCCGTGGGTTCAGCGGAAGGCGGCGGCGTTCTCCGCGGCCCACTGCCGGAACGGTCTGGCCGGGGAGCCGGTGACCTGTGAAACCGTGTCGCGCACCGTCAGTATCTCGTCGTTGACGTCCCCGCCCATGACGTCGAGTACCGCGTCCGCGGCCTCGTCCCCGAAGACGGCGGCCATCCGGGCGTGGGCCTCCTCCCGGCTGATCTCGGCGAAGGGCACCTCCCGCCCCAGCACCGCCGCGATGGCCTCGGCCTGCTGCCGGGCGGTCACCGGCTCCGGACCGGTCAGGGCATACGTCCGCCCGTAGTGGCCGGGCTCGGTCAGCGCCACCCGTGCCACCGACGCGATGTCCGCGGGGTGGATCGTGGGAAGTCCGGTGTCCACGTACGGTGCGCGGACCGTCTCGTGTTCACGGATCGACGCCGCCCACATCAAGGAATTCGAAGCGAATTGCGTCGGCCGCAGGATCGTCCAGGCCATGCCGCTGTCCTTGAGGAGTCGCTCGACCGCCAGGTTCTCGCCTGCGGGGCCGAGGTGCGGATGGGTCTGGACAGTAATGGACGACACGAGCACCACGTGCTCCACACCCGCCTGCCGGGCGGCCTCGAGGATCTCGGCATCCGAGCCCAGACGCGACACGAGGAACAGCGAGCGCACCCCGTCCAACGCGGGCTTCAATGACGCCGTGTCCGCGAAGTCACCTTCGACGGCCTCGACCCCTTCGGGGAACACGGCCCTCGCGGCGTCACGGGTGAGCCCTCTCAGCGGCCCGGCATCACACGCCCGCAGCTCCTTGAGCAGCGCGCTTCCCACGTTCCCGGTGGCTCCCGTTACGAGAATCACGAGCGTCTTCCCCCCGTCGTCAGATGATCAACTGGAGTACACGTTAGAACCTCAAGCGCACTTCAGGTCAAAGCGGCCGTGGCCTTCGAGCCGGCACATGGCATACGTTTCGGCGTGATCAACATTTCAGGAGCAAGCGATGTCTCTCTTCATCCCCGACTTCGACGAAACCGTCGTCATACGCGCCGCTGACGCCGAATTGACCGGCGCGGGTGGCCCGGTGACCAACCAGCTGCTCGTCGACAGCTCCGCCACGGGTGGCGCGCTCTCCAGCATGCGCGTCACCCTCGGCAAGGGCGCGAACGGCGCCCGGCCGCACCACCACGGCAAGTCCGCCGAGATGTTCTACGTCCTCGACGGCACCGCCCAGCTGCTGTCCGGCGATCAAGTGGTCACCGCGGAACGCGGAGACGTGGTCGTCGTACCGCCCGGCACACAGCATGCCTTCGCCGCCGCGCCCGGCGAGATCGCGGACATGCTCGTCATCATCACGCCCGGGGTGGAGCGCTTCGAATACTTCCGCCACCTCGAGCGCATCCGCTACGGCAAGGTCCCGCCGGAGAGCCTCCTCGAAGTCCAGGAACTGTACGACTCCTACTTCGGGACCAGTGCGGTCTGGGACGCCGCGCGCGGATAACGACGGCAAGGCCCTGCTGCCGCACCGTCCGGCCGGCGACTGCCTCGGCCACTTCGACCACCGCTCCGGCTGCGGACGCGCCACCCGCGGCCGGCGCGGTCCGGGCCGTCCTCCAGCCGGCGCTACTCCTCGGGCGGGAACACCGCCTCCCCCGTGCCGAGCACGCGGATGGCGACGGCCTCCACGGGGCAGCACTCCGCCGCGGCGAGGAGTTCCCCGTCGGGGGCCGTCTCCTCCGTGACCGGGTGGGAGCGCCGGGTCGTCGCGTCGAGCCGGAACGCGGCGGGCGCGACGCCCGCGCACTGGCCCGAGCCGACGCACCGCGTCCGGTCGACGGTCACCCTCCAGCGGGGATCACCCACCGCCCGTCCCCTTCGGCAGGTGGATCGTCTTCTGCTCCAGGTACTCGGCGTAGCCCTCGGGCCCGCCCTCCCTGCCCAGCCCGGAGTCCTTGTAGCCGCCGAAGGGGCCGAACAGGTCGAGGCTGAAGGTGTTGACGGAGTACGTGCCCGTGCGCACCCGGCGGGCGACCTCCAGGCCGCGTTCGAGGTCGCCGGTCCAGACGCTGCCGGAGAGCCCGTAGTCGGAGTCGTCGGCGATGGCGATCGCCTCCTCCGTGTCGTCGTAGGGCAGCAGGCAGACGACGGGACCGAAGATCTCCTCGCGGGCGACCCGCATGGTGTTGGTGACGTGGCCGAAGAGGGTCGGCTCGACGTACCAGCCGGTCGGGAGCCCGGCGGGGCGGCCGCCGCCGGCCAGGACGGACGCGCCGTCGAGCCGCCCGAGCCGGATGTAGTCGAGCGACCGCTCGCGCTGGCGGCGCGCGACCAGCGGGCCGACCTGGGTGGCGGGGTCGAGCGGGTCGCCGACGACCAGCGCGGAGGCGGCGGCCGCGAGGCGCTCGGCGAGTTCGTCGTAGTGGGAGCGGGGGGCGAGGACGCGGGTCTGGGCGACGCAGGCCTGGCCGTTGTTCATCCAGGCGCTGGGCACGATCCCGGCGACGGCGGTGTCCAGGTCGGCGTCGGGCAGGACGATCGCGGCGGACTTGCCGCCCAGTTCCAGGGTGACCCGGGTGAGGTTGCGGGAGGCGACCTCCATGACGCGCTTGCCGGCCGCGACGGAGCCGGTGAAGGAGACCTTGTCGACGCCGGGGTGGCCGACGAGGTACTCGCCGGTCTCCCGGCCCCCGGGGAGGATGGACAGCACGCCCTCCGGCAGCCCCGCCTCGTGGGCGATCCCGGCGAGGACGTACGCGTCCAGGGGCGTCTCCGGCGCGGGCTTGAGCACCACCGAGCAGCCGGCCAGCAGGGCGGGGGCGAGCTTGGCCGCCGCCACGAACTGCGGCACGTTCCACGGCACCACGGCCGCCACGACGCCCACCGGCTCCCGCCGCACCAGCAACGGCCCCAGGGCGCCGGCGCGCCGCTCCTCGTGGGGGAAGTCCCGGGCGATGGCGATGGCGCTGTCCCACACCATGACCGCGCCGAGCGCCTGCGCGAGGACGCTCCAGGAGTAGGGGGAGCCGTTCTGCGCGGAGATCAGCCGGGCGAGCTCCTCGTGGCGGGCGGCGATGCCGTCCTTGATCCGGGTGACGACGGCGATCCGTTCCGCCAGCGGCAGCCCTGACCACACGCCGGAGTCGAAGGAGCTCCGCGCTGCCGCGACGGCCCGGTCCACATCGATGCGCCCGGCGTGCGGGACGCGCCCGATGACGGCCTCGGTGTGGGGCGAGACGACCTCGATGACCTCACCGCGCGGCCCGGCGGCGGGCTCGGCCCATCTGCCGCCGACGAAGAGCTGTCCGTACTCGACGATGCCGCTGTCGCTGTCGCTCATGGCGGAGCCTCCCGGGCCTGACCGGACACGACCGGATCGGATCAGATCTGACACTGCATCAGCTCAGATAGCAGTTCCGCTCGCGGGGAGCAAGGGGTGACGGAGCGGAGCCCGTCCCCGTCAGCCATCGCCGTTCGCGGCGCGAATGCGTCCGTAGGTGCGTTGGAGCGCGTCGTACATCAGGCCGTTCGCCGCGAGCAGCAGCCATCCTCCGGACATGAAGCCGGTACGAATCCTGTAGGCCGGGTTGTCGTCGCCGATCCCCCCGAAGATCATCATCCCTATCAGGAACAGGGTGAAGAAACCGACCACCAGGAACCAGCCGAGGCACGTCTTGAGTGCCCAGTTGCCCCAGCCCTGGAGCCCGGGGCTCCTGGCCGCCGACAGCGGGACCCTGGCCGCGAGGACGAGCCCGATCGCGGTACCGAAGACGCCGATGGGTACTCCCAGCCAGTCCGGGTCCACTCCGGGAATGCCGCTCGACACGGCTTCCCACGGGTGGCGCCAGTCGAAGGACATCTCCACCCGCCCCGCTTGCTCGCCGGAGGACTTCCTCGTCCAGGTCTCCGAGAACATCGGCAGGAGGGTCGCGCAGACCAGCACCCCCACCCCCAGGAGGATCTCCGCGAAGTGGGCGGCGAGGATGCGACCCGTCACGACAGGACCGGTCCGGTCCGGCACTCGCTCCGGCGGGTTCGGCACGTCCGGGGTGTCCGGGGTGTCCGGCTCGTAGGGACGCGTCGGCGTCGGCGGCACCTCGCGTCGGGGCTCCGGCGCCTCGTGGCCCCCGGCGGCCAGGGCGTGCAACGCACCGGTCCGCTGCCTGATCGCCGCGCGGGCGCCGGTGATCCCCATCCAGGCACCCGGACCGAGCGCGTCGCCCAGTTCCTCCTCGCACCACTGCTGTACGAGCGCCGGTGTGGGGCGCCGGTCGCCGTCCTTGTGCAGACAGGCGGTGACCAGGCGGCGCAGGGGTGGCGCCAGGGCGGACAGGTCCGGATCGTCCGCGACGATGCGGTGGGCGACGGCCCACTCGTTCTCCGCCGCGAACGCCTCCCGGCCGGTGGCGAGGTAGTACAGGGTGGAGCCGAGCGCGAAGACGTCGGAGGCCTCGCCGACGGCGCGGCCCATCGCCTGCTCGGGCGACATGTACAGCGGGGTGCCGATCCGGGTCGAGTGGCTGCGGTACGTCACCGACTGCGTCAGGGATTTGACGATGCCGAAGTCGATGACCTTCGGGCCGCTCTCGTCCAGCATGATGTTGCCGGGCTTGAGGTCCCGGTGCACCACCTTCGCGGCGTGGATGTCGGCCAGGGCGTGGGCGATGCCCCAGGCCAGCAGCATCACCTCGGTGGCCGGCAGCGGCCCGTGGTCGGCCACCAGGTCCCGCAGGGACGGCCCGGCCACGTACGTCGTGGCCAGCCACGGCCGCCCGGCCCGGGGATCGGCGTCCAGCAGCGGTGCGAGGTGGGCACCGCGCACCCGCTGGGCGGCGCCCACCTCGCGCGCGAACCGCTGCCCGAACTCCGCGTCCTTGGCGAACTCGTCACGGATCATCTTCACGGCCGCGGGCTGCCCTCCCGGGGAGAAGGCCAGGAACACCTGCCCCATGCCGCCCTCGCCCAGCCGTGCCACCAGCCGGAAGCCTCCGAGGCCGTCCGGGTCGTGCGCCGATAACTCGGAAAACCGAAAAGCCGCCCTCGACACGAAGCACTTCCCCCGTCCGTCCACGGAATCTCGCCCGCAGCGTACTTCGGCCACCACATCGTCGAACACCTGTCGCCCCAGAAGTCGTGGGGGGCAAGACAGCGCGACCGACGCGGGGGGGGGGGGGGTACAGGCGGGGCACCCACGGCGGTAGCGGGCTCCCGGCGGGAGCCGGATAAAGTGTTCAGCCCCCCACCAAAGCGACACGTCGGCGACGTCCTGCCCCGGCAGGGGCCGTCCCGGCGGGGCCGCCCGACACCGTCATCCACCGAGAGGCACCGCTTTCATGGCCACCTCCTTCGCCGTCCTCGCGCGCCGCGGCGCCGCGGCCCTGGCCACCGCGGCCGTCCTGGGCGCGGCCGCGGCTCCCGCCGCCTTCGCCGACGGCACCTCGCCCTCCCCGGCCGCCCCCGGGCTCTACGGCACGGGCGACCCGAAGTTCGACGGTGTCTTCCGGCAGTCGCTGGCCTTCGTCGCCCAGCACGCGGTGGGGGTCTCCCCCACCGCGCAGGCCGTGGACTGGCTGGCCGGCCAGCAGTGCGCCGACGGCGGCTTCGCCGGTTTCCGGGCCGACAAGGGCACGCCGTGCGACGCCAAGGCGGGCGAGTTCACCGACGCGACCGCGGCCGCCGTCCAGGGCCTGGCGGCCGTCGGCGGCCGGGCCCAGGTCGTCACCAAGGGCCTGGACTGGCTCAAGGCCCACCAGAACGCCGACGGCGGCTGGGGCATGGGCCCCGGCAACCCCAGCGACGCCAACTCCACCGCCATCGCCATCGGCGCCTTCGCCGCCGTCGGCCAGGACCCGGCGAAGGCCGCCGCCAAGGACGGCAAGACCCCCTACGACGCGCTGCTCTCCTTCCAGATCCGCTGCCAGGAGAAGAAGGAGGACCAGGCGGGCGCCTTCGGCTACATGCCGCAGAACGGCGAGCTGCCCGCCAACGACCTCGCCTCGACCGCCGCCGCCACGGCCGCCCTCGGCAAGGGCTTCCTCGTGCCCGCCGCCAAGGGCGCGGACAAGCCCGTCAAGCCCGCCTGCGGGGACGGCGACGCGAACCAGTGGAACGCGGCCGACGCCGTCGCCGGCTATCTGACGAAGAAGCTCGACGCCAACGGCGGCTTCCTCAAGTCGTCCATGCCCGGCGCCCCCGAGGGCCCGGACACCGGCGCGACCGCCGACGCCGCCCTCGCCCTCGCGGCGGGCGGGCACCTGGAGGCCGCCGGCAAGCCGCTGAAGTGGCTGGAGTCCGCCGACAGCAAGACCGCCGAGTGGGCCAAGGGCAACCCCGGCCGCCTCGCCAAGCTCGTCCTGGCCGCGCACGCGGCGGGCGCCGACCCGCGCTCCTTCGGCGGCACCGACCTGGTGGCCGCGCTGAACGAGACCGGCCCCAAGCCGGAGCCGTCCTCTTCCGCTTCCGCAGAGAAGAAGGACGAGAAGAAGAAGGACGGCGGCTCCAACACCTGGTTGTACGTCGCGGTGTTCTTCGTCGCCAGCGTCGGCGCCGGCTTCCTGATCAGCGGCCGCAAGAAGAAGAACCAGCCGTGACGGCGGCCCGGGCCCGGGCCCTGTTCGTCTCCCTGCTGGCCGGCGCGGCCGCCGTGCTCGGCGCGGCTCCCGCGCACGCGGAGGGCTACCGCTACTGGTCCTTCTGGCAGGCACCGGCGGCCGGCGGGGCCTGGACGTACGCGACCCAGGGCCCGGCCACGCTGCGCCCCGCCGACGGCTCCGTCGTCGGCTTCCGCTTCGCCGTCAGCAAGGACTCCGCCGACGCGGCCAGGCCGCGCGGCGCCGCCGACTTCGCGGCGGTCTGCGCCGGCACGCCCGCCGAGGACGGCGGCAAGCGCGTCGCCGTCGTCCTCGACTTCGGCACGCCCGCCGACGCCCCCGCCGGCGAGACGCCGCCCGCCGCCCGTTCGGCGTGCGCGAAGGTCGGCGCCGACGGCAGCGCGGCCGACGCGCTGGCGGCGGTCGCCAAGCCGCTGCGCTACGACTCCAGTGCCCTGCTGTGCGCGATCTCGGGATACCCGAGGACAGGCTGCGGCGAGAAGGTCGGGGCGGCGGGGAAGCCGACGGAGACTTCGGAGGCCACCCCTGTGGACGACAAGGGCGACAGCGGCCCCTCCGCCGGCCTGATCGGCGGCATCGCGGCCGTGGCCGTGCTCGGTGCGGCGGCGGTGTGGCAGACCCGGCGGCGTCGTCGCGGATGACGGACCGTTCCTCCGACCGTTCCTCCGCGCTGCACGCCGGCGCGTGGTGGCTGTGGGCGCTGGGCCTGGCGACGGCCGCCTCGCGCACCACCAACCCGCTGCTGCTCGCCCTGCTGACCGGCGTCGCCGGGTACGTCGTCGCCGCCCGCCGCACGGACGCGCCGTGGGCCCGCTCGTACGGGGCGTTCCTCAAGCTCGGGCTGGCAGTGATCGTCATCCGGCTGGTCTTCGCGGTGATCCTCGGCTCGCCCATCCCCGGGACGCACACGGTCCTCACCCTTCCCGAGATCCCGCTCCCGGAGTGGGCGCGCGGGGTGCGGATCGGTGGCCGGGTGACCGCCGAGGGGCTGCTCTTCGCGCTCACGGACGGCATGAAGCTGGCCACCCTGCTGATCTGCGTGGGCGCCGCGAACGCCCTCGCCAACCCGGCGCGGCTGCTGAAGTCCCTGCCGGGCGCGCTCTACGAGGCCGGGGTGGCGGTGGTCGTCGCCATGACCTTCGCGCCCAACCTCGTCGCGGACGTCCAGCGGCTGCGCGCCGCGCGCCGGCTGCGCGGCCGCCCGGACCGGGGGCTCAAGGCCCTGCTCCAGGTGGGGCTGCCGGTGCTGGAGGGCGCGCTGGAGCGGTCGGTGGCGCTGGCCGCCGCGATGGACGCCCGGGGGTACGGCCGTACCGCCCAGGTCCCGCCCGCCGTGCGCCGCACGACGAGCGCGCTCACCCTGGGCGGGCTGCTCGGCGTGTGCGCCGGTACGTACGGACTGCTGGGCGACACCGGTGCGGGCTACGGGGCGCCCGTGCTGATCGCGGGCCTGGCCGCGGCCCTCGCGGGCCTGTGGCTCGGCGGCCGCCGCTCGGTCCGCACCCGCTACCGCCCCGACCGCTGGGGCGCCCGCGCGTGGCTGGTCTCCGCGTCAGGTGCTGCGGTGGCGGCCCTGATGATCTGGGCGGGCGACTACGCGCCCGCCGCCCTCCACCCGCCGGCGGTGCCGCTGACGGCGCCGGAGTTGCCGGTGTGGCCGGCGGTGTCGGTGCTTCTGGGGTTGCTGCCGGCGTTCGTGGCGCCGGTCGCCTCCCGCGAGGGGGCGACGACGATGACGGCCGGGCACCACCGGGCCGGCCGCCGGGGGCCGCGCGCCGCTGCGGCTCCCTTCCCGCCGCCGCGGCGATCAGCCACCGACAGCGAATCCGGCGGTGCCGAAACCGCCACCACCCGGAAGGAGACACCCCAGTGATCCGTTTCGAGAACGTCTCGGTCTCCTACGACAACACCCCCCACCCCGCAATCCGCGGCGTCGACCTCACCGTCCCCGAAGGCGAGCTGTGCCTCCTCGTCGGCCCCTCCGGCGTCGGCAAGTCGACACTGCTGGGCACCGTGAGCGGGCTCGTCCCGCACTTCACCGGGGGGACCCTGCGCGGCAGGGTCACCGTCGCCGGGCGGGACACCCGTACGCACCGGCCCCGTGAACTCGCCGACGTCGTCGGCACCGTGGGCCAGGACCCGCTGGCGCACTTCGTGACCGACACCGGCGAGGACGAGCTCGCCTACGGCATGGAGTCCCTCGGCGTCCCGCCCGCCACCATGCGCCGCCGCGTCGAGGAGACCCTGGACCTGCTGGGCCTGGCCGGGCTGCGCGACCGGCCCATCGCCACCCTCTCCGGCGGCCAGCGGCAGCGCGTCGCGATCGGTTCGGTGCTGACCGCCCACCCGAAGGTGCTGGTCCTGGACGAGCCGACGTCCGCGCTGGACCCGGCCGCCGCCGAGGAGGTGCTGGCCGTGCTCCAGCGCCTGGTGCACGACCTGGGCACCACCGTGCTGCTGGCCGAGCACCGGCTGGAGCGGGTGGTGCAGTACGCGGACCAGGTGATCCTCCTGCCCGGCCCCGGCGCGGCCCCCGTCGTCGGCGACCCCGCCGAGGTCATGGCCGTCTCCCCCGTCCACCCGCCCGTCGTCGCCCTGAGCCGGATCGCGGGCTGGTCCCCGCCGCCGCTGTCCGTGCGCGACGCCCGGCGCAAGGCCGCGTCCCTGCGGGAACGCCTGGCCACGCTGACCCCGCCGGCCCCGAAGGCGGTGCCGGACACCGAACGGGCCGCCTCCGTCACCGGCCTCTGCGTGCGCCACGACCACGTCACCGCCCTGCGCGACGTGGAGCTGTCCGTCCGCGCCGGCGAGACCGTCGCCCTGATGGGCCGCAACGGCGCGGGCAAGTCCACCCTCCTCCGCACCCTCGTCGGCATGCACGCCCCCGACCGGGGCACCGTACGCGTCGGTGGCGCGGAGCCGCGGCGCACGAGCCCGCGCGAACTGCTGCGGCACGTGGGCCTCGTCCCGCAGGAGCCGCGCGACCTGCTGTACGCGGACACGGTCGCCGCGGAGTGCGCGGCCGCCGACGACGACGCGCGGGCCGAACCCGGCACCTGCCGGGCGCTGGTGTCCGGGCTGCTCCCCGACGTGGCGGACGGCACCCACCCCCGCGATCTGTCCGAGGGCCAGCGGCTGGCGCTCGCGCTCGCCGTGGTGCTCACGGCGCGGCCGCCGCTGCTGCTCCTGGACGAGCCGACGCGCGGCCTGGACTACGCGGCCAAGGCCAGACTGGTGGAGATCCTGCGCGGGCTGGCCGGCCAGGGCCACGCCATCGTGCTGGCCACGCACGACGTGGAGCTCGCGGCGGAGCTGGCGCACCGGGTGGTGATCCTCGCGGAGGGCGAGATCGTCGCGGACGGCCCGACGGCGGAGGTCGTGGTCTCCTCCCCGGCCTTCGCCCCACAGGTCGCGAAGGTCCTCGCGCCGCAGCCGTGGCTGACGGTGTCACAGGTTCGCGACGCCCTGGGGGCGGCGTGACCGGCGCCCGTACCCCCGTCACCCCCGTCGCCCCCGTCGCCCCCGACCGGCAGGCGCACGCCGTCCACCTCGGGTGGCGCTCCGTCACCGCCCTGGCACTGATCAGCGCCATCGGCGTCGCCGCCTTCGGCTGGCCCCTGCTCGCCGGCTCGGCCTCCGGCCTGGCCCACTCGCAGGACGCCCCCTGGCTGTTCGCCGCGCTGCTGCCGCTGCTGCTCGCCGTGGTCGTGGCGACGATCGCCGACACCGGGCTGGACGCCAAGGCCGTCGCGATGCTCGGCGTCCTCGCGGCGGCCGGGGCCGCGCTGCGGCCGCTGGGCGCGGGGACGGCGGGCATCGAGCCGATGTTCTTCCTGATGGTGCTGTCCGGGCGGGTGCTCGGCCCGGGCTTCGGCTTCGTCCTGGGTTCCCTGTCGATGTTCGCCTCAGCCCTGCTGACGGGCGGGGTCGGGCCGTGGATGCCGTTCCAGATGCTGGCCATGGGGTGGGTGACCATGGGCGCGGGGCTGCTGCCGGGGGCGGACCGGCTGCGGGGGCGGCGCGAGCTGGTGATGCTGGCGGGGTACGGGGCGGTGGCGTCCGTCGCCTATGGGACGGTGATGAACCTTCAGGGCTGGCCGTACATCGGCGCACTCGCCTCGGGCGTCTCCTTCGTCCCGGGCGACCCGCTGCCGGAGAACCTCTCCCGCTTCCTCGCCTACTGCCTGGCGACGTCCCTGGGCTGGGACCTGCCCCGGGCCCTGGTGACCGTGGTCGCTTCGCTCACGCTCGGCCCGGCCGTCCTCAAGGCCCTGCGCCGGGCCACCCGCCGCGCGGCCTTCGAAGCACCGGTGACGTTCGAGGACGCCTGACGTTTCGTTGCGCCCACCACGGATGAGTGGGGGCAGACCCTCCGGTGACTCCGCGCATGCCAGGGCATGGATGACCGTTCAGTACAGTCGCGTCAAGGCCCTCAATGAGACATCACGCAGTCCGGGCCACACTGATCGATACGGGGGGACCAGAATGGTCACGAGTGGCTATGGCGCCGCGCCCGATGCGGGCGGGGACAACTCCTTCACGCGGCAGGGAACCACACCGATGTCACCTTCGGTGAGCAGCACCGGATCCGCTGCGCACGCATGACCGGCGGCGTCCGGCTCCTCTCCTGCCGCGCCTGATTGTTCAGCATCCCCGGCCTTTCCTGACGGCAGCCCGGCGAATCCTTTCGCCCCCACGCGACCTTTCCCATCGGCTGCCCGCTTGGGCACTCTGCCGCGTGGTCGCCGTCCATGACGGACGGCGACCGCCGGCCGGTGCCCGCCCATCGAATGACCATCGGGCCGCGCCGGAAAGTCACTGCACACGATGACGGGAGCAGTGCGCCCGAACGCCCTGGGGTTTCGCTCGCCAAGACGTTCTGTCGGCAATCGCAACGACCCGATGGCCGCAGCCAGACAAAACTCAGAGGACTCCCATGCACTCTCATGGCGCGAATTCGTCCATCGCCAACGCCGTCAACCGCCGTTTCGGGCGCCGATCGCTGCTCAAGGGCATCGGCGCCGGAGCGCTGACAGCCGGCCTCGGCGCAGCCGGACAGGGCATCGCCCACGCCGAAGAGGAATCGCTGGTCGACGTGGTCATCATCGGCGCCGGGTACGCCGGGGCCATGGTGGCGCGCGAGCTCGGCGCGAAGGGCCTGTCCACCGTGGTCCTGGAGGCGTCGGACCGCGTCGGCGGCCGCATCTGGACGGACACCTGGGCCGGCGAGCAGATCGAGGTCGGCGGCCAGTGGCTCGCCCCCCAGCACCAGCTGGTCAACAAAGAACTCGCCCGGTACAACATCACCACCTACGGGGACCCCATCCCGGACCGCGTCATCGTCGCCGGTTCCACCGGGCTGAAGGCGGTCACGCCCGATGAAGCCGCCAAGTTGGTGGTCCCCCTGTGGACCGAGTTCTACAAGGGCTCCGAGAAGTACTTCGAGCGCCCGGCCGAGCCGCTGTACCGCAAGGACCTGCTGGCCGCCGTGGACCCGCTCTCGCTGGCCGACCGGATCAAGCAGATGAACCTCTCGCCGACCGAGGTCAACCTGCTCACCGGCGAGACCTCCGTCTACTCCGGCGGCCCCAGCACCCTCGGCTCGCTGACCGGCATGGCCCAGTGGTACCAGCTCGCCGGCGGTACGTACGAGGCCTACACCAACACCATCGGCCGCCGGCCCGTCGGCGGTATGACCGCGATACTCAACGCCATGCTGCGGGAGAACTTCACCCCGGTCGTCAAGAACTCGCCGGTCACCAGGATCTCCGACCCCGGCACGGGGAAGGTCACGGTGTACACCGCCTCCGGCCGCCGCTACAAGGCCCCCGCGGTCGTCGTGGCCACCTCCACCAACGCCTGGAAGAACATCACCTTCGAGCCCGGCCTGCCCAAGGCACACGCCCTGGCCACCACCCAGGGCATCGGCGTTCCGCACGGCACCAAGATGTGGCTGCACATCAAGGGCAAGATCGACGCGACCACCGGTACCGCGCCCGAGGGCTCGCCGATCCTGATGATGGTGCCGCAGAAGCAGCTCGCCGACGGCCGGCTCATGATCGCGTTCACCGGCCCCGGGCTGGACGTCAACAACCCGGTGAAGGTCCAGGAGGCCGTCCAGCAGTGGATCCCGGGCGCCCAGGTCCTCAAGTCCCGCGCCATGGCATGGGGCACCGAGAAGTGGGCGGCCGGCGCCTGGGGCTTCCGCCGCCCCGGCCAGCTGACCGGGCTCTTCCCCCAGATCGAACAGCCCCACGGCCGGATCCTCTTCGCGGGCGCCGACATCGCCCAGGGCTGGCACGGCGCCTTCATCGAGGGCGCCCTCGAGTCGGGCTTGCGCGCCTCGAGTCAGGCCCTCAACCTCGTCAAGTAACCCGAACCACCGAGCACCCCAGGCGCGCCGCCCCCACGAGGGCGGCGCGCCCGCCCGCGTGACCCGTGACCCGTGACCGTACCCCTGTCTCGTCAAGGAGATCAGTGATGGCCGCATCCCCGCTGCCCACCGCACTGTTCGGCTACGAGTACTACCAGAACCCCTACCCGGCCTTCGCGTGGCTGCGCGAGAACTCGCCGGTCCACGAGTTCCGTTTCCCCGTCGGCGACGTGCGGACCTGGATCGTCACCCGGTTCGAGGACGTCCACGCACTGCTGGGGGACACCCGGTTCAGCAATGACGCGGCGGCCCACGCCGACCGCGAGTTCCTGGACTCGGGCATGGTGATGGGCGCGGACACCCCGGTGGCACGGATCCTCACGGTGCTCGACCCGCCGGACCACACCCGGGTGCGCAAGCTCGCCATGGGCGCCTTCACCCCGCGCCGGGTGGCCCAGTGGCGCGAGCCCACCGAGCGGATCGTGGCCGCCTCGCTCGACGCGCTGGCGGCGTCGGAGCGCCCCGACGTCGTGGAGTACGCGAGCGCCATCCCCGCCGCCGTCATCGGGGAGATCCTCGGCATCCCCATGACCCGTTACAACGACATGCTCCACGCGATCGACCGGGCCTTCCGGCCGGACGACGACAAGGACAAGATCCAGCGCGCCTTCGAGGACATCGCCGAGTACGGCCGTGAACTCATAGCCGAGAAGCGCACGATGCTCGGCGACGACCTGATGTCCGTCTTCATCGAGGCCCGCGACGGCAACGACCGCCTCACCGGCGACGAGCTGGTCTCCATGCTCGCCCTGATGATCATGGCCGGTCTGGACACCACCCGGAACCTGATCGGCTCGGCCGTCCTCGCCCTTCTCGACCACCCCGAGCAGCGCCGACTGCTGATGTCCGACCCCGAGCTCGTCCCGGGCGCGGTCGAGGAGTTCCTCCGCTACGACGGGGCCCTTACCGTCGGCCTCTTCCGCTTCGCCAAGGAGGACCTCGAGTTCGCCGGCAGCCGGCTGCCGGCCGGCGCCCCCGTGATCGCCGCGCTCCAGGCCGCCAACCGCGATCCCGAGCGCTTCACCGACCCCGACCGTCTCGACATCACCCGGGTCGGCACCCGCCACGTCGGCTTCGGCCACGGGCTGCACAACTGCCTCGGCGCCGCGCTCGCGCGCGTGGAGGCCGGGGTCGCCATTCCGGCGATCTTCGAGCGCTTCCCGGACCTGGCACTGGCCGTCCCCCGCGCCGAGGTGACCTACAGCGAGAACTGGCTGCTGCGCGGCCTGGCCTCGCTCCCCGTCCACCTGCACGACACCGACGGCAAGAAGGGCGGCGCGCGATGACGCCGAGGCTCGTGGTCGACAAGAAGGTGTGCGGCGGCGCCGGTCTGTGCGCGGCGATGTACCCGGAGCAGTTCCGGCTGGGCGACGACGGCCTGGCCGAGGCGCTGAAGTCCGGGCTGACCTCGCCGGAGGACATCGAGGCCGCCGAGGACGTGGTCGGCTGCTGCCCGACGGAGGCCATCACCCTCCTCGGCCTCGACGAGGACGGGAACGGCGGCGAGGACGAGGGCACCGCTGCCGGACGGTGACGGTGCCGACGGCGGTTGTGACGGGGGCGGCGCCCCCGTCACAACCGCCGTCACAGCCGCTGGATGATCGTCCCCGTCGCCAGCGCCCCGCCCGCGCACATCGTGATCAGCGCGAACTCGCCGTCCCGGCGCTCCAGCTCGTGCAGCGCCGTCGTGATCAGCCGGGCGCCCGTCGCCCCGACCGGGTGCCCGAGCGCTATCGCGCCGCCGTTGACGTTGACCTTCTCCAGGTCCTGCTCGAAGACCTGCGCCCAGGAGAGCACCACCGAGGCGAAGGCCTCGTTGATCTCCACCAGGTCGATGTCCCGCAAGGACATCCCCGCCCGGCCCAGCACGGCCCGGGTCGCGTCGACGGGCCCGTCCAGATGGAAGTGGGGGTCGGCGCCGACGAGCGCCTGGGCGACGATCCGGGCCCGGGGGCGCAGCCGCAGCGCCCGGGCCATCCGTTTGGAGGCCCAGAGCAGCGCCGCCGCGCCGTCGGATATCTGCGAGGAGTTGCCCGCGGTGTGGACGGCCGTGGGCATCACGGGCTTGAGCCCGGCCAGCGCCTCCATGCTGGTGTCGCGCGGGCCCTCGTCGCGGTCGACCAGGCGCCACATGCCCTGCCCGGCGTACTGCTCCTCCTCCGTGGTGGGCACCTGTACGGCGAAGGTCTCGCGCTTGAAGCGCTCCTCCGCCCAGGCGCGGGCCGCCCGTTCCTGGGAGAGCAGGCCGAGGGCGTCGACCCGTTCACGGGTGAGGCCGCGCCTGCGGGCTATGCGTTCGGCGGCCTCGAACTGGTTGGGCAGGTCGACGTTCCACTCGTCGGGGAAGGGCCGGCCCGGCCCGTGCTTGGAGCCGCTGCCGAGCGGCACCCGGGACATGGCCTCGACGCCGCAGCCGATCCCGATGTCGATCACCCCGCTCGCGATCATGTTGGCGACGAGGTGGTTGGCCTGCTGGGACGAGCCGCACTGGGCGTCCACGGTGGTGGCGGCGGTCTCGTAGGGCAGGCCCATGGCCAGCCAGGCGGTCCGGGCCGGGTTCATCGACTGCTCCCCGGCGTGGGTGACCGTGCCGCCGACGATCTGCTCGACGCAGTCGGGCTGGATGCCGGTGCGGGCGAGGACCTCGCGGTAGGTCTCCCCCAGCAGATAGGCGGGGTGGAGGTTGGCGAGCGCGCCGCCGCGCTTGCCGATGGGCGTCCGTACGGCTTCGACGATCACGGGTTCCGCGGCCATGTCCGGCTGTCCTCTCCTCGCGCGTCCGCTGGGCGTCCCGGCGCCCCCGGCAAAACGAGTACGCGTTCCAGTTCCGCTTCGGTCGGTAGTCTCCTCAGCGCCGCCCCCGCCGCACAAGGGTCGCGCACGCCCCGCGCGTGCGACAGATGGCGTCGCGTGCCTTGCCGGTCCACGACCCCGTCACTACGGTCGAACGACAGGTTTCTGATGGCCCATCAGCACAGCTCGCCGTCCCGGCGGCTCCCCGAACTGGAGTGGTGGCCATGCCGTCCTGTCCCGCGCTGCCCGAGGGCTTCGACTTCACCGATCCGGACGTCAACGCCCGTGGAGTGCCGCTGCCGGAGTTCGCCCTGCTGCGGCGGTCGGCCCCGGTGGCCTGGATCCCCCAGCCGCACGGCCTCGCGGGCTTCGACGACGACGGCTACTGGGCCGTCACCCGGCACGCGGACGTCAAGGAGGCGTCCACCCGGCCGGAGGACTTCTCCTCCGGCCGCAACACCTCGGTCATCCGCTTCCACCCCGGTATGCGGCGCGACCGGATCGACGCCCAGCGGCTGATGATGCTCAACATGGACCCGCCCGAGCACACCCGCGTCCGCCGGATCGTCCAGCGCGGCTTCACCCCCCGGGCGGTCCGGGCCCTGGAGTCGGCGCTGCGGGAGCGGGCCGGGCGGATCGTCACGGCCGCCCGGGAGCACGGCAGCGGCGACTTCGTCACCGACATCGCCTGCGAACTCCCCCTCCAGGCCATCGCCGAACTCATCGGCGTCCCCCAGCACGACCGGGCGAAGATCTTCGACTGGTCCAACCGGATGATCGCCTACGACGACCCCGAGCTCGCGGTCACCGAGGAGACCGGCAGCCGCTCCGCGATGGAGCTGATCGCCTACGCGATGGACCTCGCCGCCGCCCGTACGGCCCGCCCCGCGCGGGACATCGTCAGCCGGCTGGTGGCCGCCGAGGACGAGGGGAGCCTGGGCTCCGACGAGTTCGGCTTCTTCGTGCTGATGCTGGCCGTCGCCGGCAACGAGACCACGCGCAATGCCATCAGCCACGGCATGCACGCCTTCCTCACCCACCCCGAGCAGTGGGAGCTCTACAAACGGGAGCGGCCCGCCACCACCGCCGAGGAGATCGTCCGCTGGGCGACCCCGGTGATCTCCTTCCAGCGCACGGCGACGCGCGACACCGAGCTGGGCGGCACGGCGATCCGCGAGGGCCGGCGGGTGGGCCTGTTCTACGCCTCCGCCAATCACGACCCCGAGGTCTTCGACGCCCCCGGGACCTTCGACATCACCCGCGACCCCAACCCCCACCTGGGCTTCGGCGGTGGCGGCCCGCACTTCTGCCTGGGTCGCTCCCTGGCGGCGCTGGAGATCGACCTGATCTTCGCCGCCGTCGCCGACACCCTCCCCGGCATCCGGCTCGCCGGGGCGCCGCGCCGACTGCGCTCGGCGTGGCTGAACGGCATCAAGGAGCTCCGCGTCAGCTACGAGTGACAGATCAACTCCCTTTTCCGGCAAGGGAATCGGTCCATACCTGACCCCTTGTCAGGTACAGCGGTCCGACTTACTCTCGGGTACACCTTCAGGGACGGCGCAGGACGGCGCATGAGCGCTTCGGTCGCGCACCGCTGTGCGCCCTCCCCCAACGCACCGCACTTTCCAAACGCACCGCACTTTCCAAGGGCTTCACTCTCCGAGGACTTCCAGGGGCAGCCGCATGAAGGACGATCAGGGAAGACAGGTGACGGGACGCGTCAGGTGGCGGAGGTTCGCCGTCCTGGCCGTGCCCGGCTTCGCCGCCACGGCCGCGCTGGCCGTCGCGCTCGCGGACGGGGCACTGGCCGCCTCGTTCGCCGTCTCCGGCCAGGAGTTCAAGGTCGGGGCGAGCAGTCTGACGGGCACGGGCTTCGCCCAGTACGGCGGGATCGACAAGAACGTCCGCGGCAAGCTGCTTCCGGTGGCCGTCACCACCATGAAGGAAGCCAAGATCAAGGACCTGTGCCAGTCCGTGGTCACCACCCTGCCGGTGATCGGCGACATCTCCCTCAAGCTCCACGCCGGCCAGGGCCCGAAGACCGTCGAGGCCACCGATCTGTTCCTCGACGCCACCCAGATGTCCGGCGACGCCGAGTTCGAGAACATCGAGATCGGCCGTGACGCCTCGACCCTGAACAGGGGCCCCGCGTCGGCGCAGGGCCTCCAGGACGCGTTCGGCCAGCAGGCCAAGTCCGTCAAGATGACCGACATGCGGCAGGTGGCCTGGGCGACCAACGCCGGGAAGTTCAAGCTCGCCGGCCTCGACCTGAAGATCAAGCTCGGCAAGGATGAGTGCTTCTGACGTGCCGGGGCGCCGGGACGACACCGGGCCGTCGCCCATGAGCCGGGACGACACCGGGACGCCCATGTCGCCCATGGACCGCCGGGGCGGCACCGGATCGCCCGTCGGCATGTGGACCGCCTGGCGGCGATGGCGCAAGGGGCGCCCCTTCTGGGGCGGCCTGGCGGCCGTCGTCGCGGGCGCCGAGATCTGCGCCCTCCCGCTCGCCCCGCTGAAGATCATGCTGGAGCAGGGCATCGCGGGCATCCCGTCGGTCCTGATGGGCATCGTCATGATCGTCATGGGTCTGACCGCGTGGTTCGCCCCGCAGTACCGGAGCCTCGCCGGGATCCTCACCGTCCTGATCGCGACGGCCGCGCTGGTGATGTCCAACCTCGGGGGCTTCCTCTTCGGCACCCTCGTCGGCATCGTGGGCGGCGCGATGATCTTCGCCTGGCAGCCGGAATCCCCCGCCTAGCCGCGTTGTGGGCAATCGTTCCGCAGGCGGAACGGGTGGGCACAACGCGACCACCGGCCCGCACCACAAGGGGTCCGGGGCGAAGCCCCGGCTACGGGGCCCCGCGCGCCCTGCACAGCCCACCCACCGCTCCCTCCTCCCCCAAGGAGTCACCATGCGCACCCGTCCCCTCCTCGCCGCCACCGCCGGTCTCGCCCTCACCGCCGGCCTCACCCTCACCGGCGGTGGCCCGGCGGCCGCCGACGCGGCCGGTTCGACGACCGTCGGGCCCGCCGGCCACGCCTTCGCGGCCACGCTCAACGGCAGCGCCACCTTCAAGGCCGGCTCGGTCACCATCACGTGTACGACGTCGAGCTCCGCGCCGACCGGCGACAACAACCGCGTACCGGCCGCCCCCGGCAACACCAACCCCGCCGGCCCGGTGACCATTGCCGTCACCTCGCCGGTCTACAGCGACTGCACGGGCAGCCTCCCGGGTGTGGACATCAGCATCACCACGACCGGCGCCTGGACCGTCTCGATGCAGAACGGCTCGCCCAGCACGGCCACGCTCAACGCGCCCGCCCAGGGCATGGTGCTCAAGTCCAGCGGTCTGGCCAACTGCACGGTGACGGCCGCGCCGGACGGGCCGACGGCCATCACCACCACGTTCGTGAACGGAACGCCGTCACAGCTCGTCGCGACGGACGTGACGTTCCCGGTGAAGGTCGAGGGCGGCTTCGGCTGCCCGACGAGCGCGACGACGGCGACGCTCAACGCCACGTACGACATCACGGACGTGACGGACCCGTCGACCCAGATCACGGTGGGCAGCTGACGCCACGTCGCGGCCCGGGGCACGCCCCCGGGCGCTACCCCACCGCCCGCGCGGGCTCGCGCTCGGCCGCGGCCTCCGGCACGTCCCCTCTCCGCGCCCCCGGAATCGCCGCGAGCGCGACCCGCCCCGGCCCGGTCAGCACGTACTGGATCCCGAAGCCCGCGGCCACGACCAGCGCCCCGCCCACCGCGTCCAGCACATAGTGGTTGGCCGTCCCGACGATGACCGAGAACGTCATCAGCGGGTACAGCATGCCCAGCCACCTCGTCCACACCTTCGGCGCCACGACCGCGATCACGATCCCGCACCACAGCGACCAGCCGATGTGCAGCGAGGGCATCGCCGCGTACTGGTTGGCCAGCTCGGTCAGCGCGCCGAAGTCGGGGTGGGACAGGTCCTGCGGGCCGTTGGCGGTGTCGATGAAGCCGAGGCCGGGCATCAGGCGCGGCGGTGCCAGCGGGTAGAGCCAGAAGCCGGCGAGCGCCACGAGCGTGGCGAAGGCCAGGGACGCGCGCGCCCAGCGGTAGGTGGCCGGGCGGCGCCAGTACAGATACCCCAGCAGGGACATCGGCACGAGGAAGTGGAAGGTGCCGTAGTAGTAGTCCATGCTGTCCGCGAGCCAGCCCACGCCCGCCACGAAGTGGTTGACGCCGTGTTCGACGTCCAGGCGCAGGAACTCCTCGACGGCGAGGATCTGCCGGCCGTGGGACTCGGCGAGGGCGCGCGAGTCGGGGGCCTGGGCGCGGATGTAGGAGTAGAGCCAGTAGCCGACCCGTATCAGCATCAGCTCCAGGAGCACGTTCGGGCGGTTCAGCGCGCGTTTGAAGCGCAGCAGCGGCAGTGGCAGCGGCAGCCGGCGGAAGCGGCCGCGCTGCGGCGGGGCGACCGGAGTGGGCACGGGCCGGTCCCACAGCGCGGAGGAGCGGGAGAGGAACGGCACCGCGCAGGCGGCCACGAGGGCGGTGAGCAGCGGCGCGTTCCGGCCGATGGGGCCGAGAACGGGGTTCGGGGGGACGAGCACGGTGCTCGTCAGCGTCATGACGAGCACGACGAGCACGGGCCAGACGAGCCGGTCGGCGCGGCGGCGGCCGGCGCGGCCGACGACGGCCAGCAGGATCCACAGCTGCTGGTGCGGCCAGGCGGTGGGCGCGACGGCGACCGCGACGCAGCCGGTGACGGCCGTGGCGAGCAGCGGCTGTCCGTCGCGGGCGTAGCGGACGGCCCGGCGCAGGCCGGTCCGGACGACGAGGGCGGCCGACAGGGCGTAGAGCACGATCTCCGCCGGCCCGCGCAGGCCGATGCGCAGCAGCAGTCCGTGGAGGGACTGGTTGGCCAGGCCGTCGGGCCGCTCGCCGAGGCCGGCTCCGGCGGTGTGCTGGATCCAGTACGTCCAGGAGTCGTCCGGGAGGGCCGCCCAGGCCAGGGCCGTGCAGATGGCGAAGGTGGCGCCGGAGGCGATCGCGGCGCGGCGGCGGCCGGTGAGCCACAGCAGGGGGACGAAGAGGAGTACGGCGGGCTGGAGGGCCGCCGCGACGCCGACGAGGACGCCGGTCGTCCGTCCGCCGGGTCCCCGGCCGTTCCGGGGCGGGCAGCAGCCGAGGAGGACGAGCAGCACGGGGACGACGCCGGTCGGGCCGAGGCCGAGGCAGGGGGCGAGGGTGAAGGTGTTGCGGACGGGCAGGGAGACCACCGTCAGGATGACGGCGACGGGCGCGGCGAGCATGGCCGTACGACGGCCGGGCACGTCGTCGCCGGGACGTCCGCCTGGGCAACCACCGGGACGTTCGCCGGGGCGTCCGCCGGGACTTCTGCCTGGGCGTCCGCCGGGGAGGGCGCGGGCGGCGACGAGGGCGACGGCGACGACGAGCAGCAGGGTGCCCAGCGTCCAGGCGATGCCGGGTCCGGGTCCGGAGCCGGCCGCTCCGGTGAGGGGTTCGAGGACGAGTCCGGCGACGGGGGTGCCGGGGAAGCGCCGTCCCGCGGGGAGCCGTAGCACGGCCGCCGCCCGGCGCACGGCCGGCAGCCCGGCGAGGAGGCCGGCGAGAAGCCCGGCGAGCAGCCACAGCGCCGCCAGGGCCGCGCCGGACCGCGAGCCCGCCCTCGGCGGACCCACCGGTCCGCCCCGCTCCGCATCCGCCACGCTCCGCCGCTCCTCCAGTCGTCCGGCCCGGTCACGCTCGTCGGGGGCCTGCTGAGACCTCGCGCCGAGACCTCGCTCAGCCGCCCCGCACACACGCGGCTCACCCCCAGGACATCCCGCGGCCTCCTGGTAGTGGCCTGAGTCCAACGCCCTCGGGGGCCATTAGGGTGCGGTCATGAGCACCAGTGGCAGCAGTGAACGGCGGCCCCCGGCCCTGCGGGCGGACGCCCGGCGCAATCGCGAGGCCCTTGTCGCGGCGGCCCGGGAGCTCTTCGCCGAGCAGGGCCTGGAGGTCCCCCTGGACGAGATCGCCCGGCGCGCGGGGGTGGGCAACGCCACCCTGTACCGGCGTTTTCCCACCCGTGAGGCGCTGATCGAGGCGGTCTTCGGGGAGTACCTGGGCGCGAGCATGAGCGACGGCGAGCGGGCACGCGCGGGCGAGGACGCCTTCGCGTCGCTGACCGCCTATATGGAGCGGATCTTCGAGGGCCTGGCCGCCGACCGCGGCGCGATCGAACTGATGACGACGACCATCCAGGCGGGCCCCACCCTGGCCGCGCTGCGCGAGCACAACCACGCCACGGTGGGCACGCTCGTCCGCCGCGCGCAGGAACAGGGCACGATGCGCCCGGACGTGGTCGCCGAGGACCTCCTCTTCGCCCTGGCCGCCCTGGGCCGCTGCGTCCCCTCCGCCGCGGCCGTGGCCCCCGGCTCCTGGCGCCGCCATCTCGCCCTGCTCTTCGACGGCCTGCGCGCGGAGGCCGCCTCGGCCCTGCCCGCGCCGCCGCTGACGGCGGAACAGCTGGACGGCGTCCTGGCGGATGTGGGCGGGAGCGGGGGCGGCGGCGGGAACCGCTGAGAGCGCCTACGGCAGGATGGGTGGCATGAGCATCGTGAAGATCAATTCCCTCACCGTCCCGGCCGAGCAGCGCGAGGTCCTGGAGCAGCGTTTCGCGTCCCGCGCGGGCACGGTGGAGAGTGCCGACGGTTTCGAGTGGTTCGAACTGCTGCGCCCGCTGGAGGGCACGGACAACTACCTCGTCTACACGCGCTGGCGCAGCGAGGAGGACTTCCAGGCGTGGATGGAGGGCCCGATGAAGGCCGCCCACCAGGGCGGTGGCGCGGGTGGTGGCGACGGCGCCCCCAAGCACAAGCCCGCCGCGACGGGTTCGACGGTGTGGTCGTTCGAGGTCGTCCAGCAGGCCGCGCCGAAGCAGGGCTGAACGGCCTCCGGAAAACCGGCTGAGCGGACGGCCGCCCCCGTGCGACCATCCGCGCCATGACCACCTGGACCGTGTCCCCGCAGCCGGCCGGCTCCCCCGAGTCGGCCGGGCTGCTGCGGGAGTACCTCGTCGACGTCGCCGACCGCTGGTATCTGCTGCACGACGGGCGCCGGTGCGCGCCCGAGGAGATCGAGCGGCATCTGGCCGAGATGCGGAGCGAGGACCCCGTTCCGCCGGACGGGCTGCTGCTGGTGGCCCGGTACGGCGGGGAGCCGGCGGGGTGCGTGGGCCTGCGGCGGCTGGACGCGGGTACGGCCGAGCTGTGCCGGATGTTCGTACGGGCGGACCGGCGCGGGCTGGGCGGCTCGGGCGCGCTGCTGGGCGCGGCCGAGGAGGCGGCGCGCGCGTGGGGTGCGGCGCGGATCGTGCTGGAGACCCGGCGGGACCTGGTGGAGGCGCGGGCCCTGTACGCACGGCACGGCTTCGGGGACGTCTCCCCGTACAAGGCGGGGGACGCGTACTCGGAGGTGTGGCTGGGCAGGGAACTGACCGGGGCTTAGGGACCGCCTTCGGTAGTGCCCGAAGGGGCGCGGGGCGGTGTCGATGTGCGGCTACCGCCGCGTGGGCGCGACCAGCCACGACGCACCGGCAGATGACGTACCGGGCTAACCCGCGGAGCGGACCGCTCACCGGCGATGGTCGGGCTTGTCGCCCGCCGCCTCGCCGTCGCGCGGCTGTTCGGCGTCGGAGCCGCACAGTTCGCGGTTGAGCTCGTCGACGAGGAGGCGCAGGTCGTGGGGGCGGTCGGCGGCCGTCCACCAGTCGCCCAGGAGTTCCGCGAGCATCTCCTCGCGGGTCCGGAAGAGCGCGTCCGCCACCTGCCGTCCCTCGTCGGTGAGGACGAGCCGCAGCCCCTCGCGGCGGACCAGTCCCCGGACCTCCAGCTGGCGGGCGGCCTCGGTGACGACGCGCAGCGGGAGGTCCACGCGCTCGGCGAGGATCGCGGGCTCGGTGTGGCCGTCGCGTTTGATGCGCAGGAGCATCCAGTTGGCGGCGGGTTTGAGGTCCACTCCGGCCCGCCGGCCGATCTTCTCGTAGATCTTGCTGCGGCCCTCTCGGCTGCCGAGGAGGGAGAGGGCGCGGGCGACCTCGTCGCGCGAGGAGCGCTCCACGGGGTTGCTGGCGACGACCTCGCTGGTGTCGGGCGCGGTGACGCTGCCGCGCAGCGGCTCCTCCCTGAGCAGCCAGGCGAGGGCGAAGGCGACGAGGGCGGGCGGCACGGCGTAGAGGAAGACGTCGGTGATCGACTGGGAGTAGGCGTCGAGGACGCCGGTGCGCTGGGCGGGCGGCAGCCGGTGCACGATCCGGGGGTCGGACTTGAGGGCCTCGGGGGTGACGCCGGGCGGCAGGGGGGCGCCGGCGAGGGCGTCGGCGATCCGGGGGCCGAGCTTGCTGGTGAAGATCGTGCCGAAGATCGAGACGCCGAAGGAAGCGCCGATGGAGCGGAAGAAGGTCGCGCCGGAGGTGGCGACGCCGAGGTCCTCGTAGCCGACGGAGTTCTGCACGATGAGCACGAGGACCTGCATGACCAGGCCCAGCCCGAAGCCGAAGACGAAGAAGTAGACGCTCATCATCGCGGTGCTGACGGTCGGGTCCAGCTGATGGAGCAGGAGGAGGCCGATGGTCATCACGGCGGTCCCGGCGATGGGGAAGACCTTGTAGCGCCCGGTGCGGCTGACGATCTGGCCGGAGCCGGTCGAGGCGATCAGCAGACCGGCCACCATCGGCAGCATGTGCACCCCGGACAGGGTCGGCGACACGCCGTGGACGACCTGGAGGAACGTCGGCAGGTAGGTCATCGAGCCGAACATCGCGAAGCCGACGACGAAGCCGATCACCGAGCAGAGCGCGAAGGTGTGGACGCGGAACAGCCCCAGCGGCAGCACGGGCTCGGCGGCGCGCCGCTCGACGGCGACGAAGGGCACCAGCAGCAGTACGCCCAGCACGCCCAGGCCGATGATCCGCCAGGACGACCAGGGGTAGGTCGTGCCGCCGAGCGAGGTCATCAGCACCAGGCAGACGGCGACGACGGCGATGAGGAAGGTGCCGAGGTAGTCGATGCGGTGCGGGACGCGGCTGGCCGGGATGTGGAGGACGGCGGCGATGACGGCGAGGGCGACGACGCCGATGGGGAGGTTGATGTAGAACACCCAGCGCCAGCTGAGGTGGTCCACGAAGAGCCCGCCGAGCAGGGGGCCCAGCACGCTCGTCCCGCCGAAGACCGCGCCGAAGAGGCCCTGGTAGCGGCCCCGGTCCCGGGGCGGCACGATGTCGCCGACGATCGCCATCGACAGCACCATCAGCCCGCCGCCGCCCAGGCCCTGGAGGGCGCGGAAGCCGATCAGCTCGGGCATGTTCCGGGCGAGGCCGCAGAGCGCGGAGCCGACGAGGAAGATGACGATGGCCGTCTGGAAGAGCTTCTTGCGCCCGTACTGGTCGCCGAGCTTGCCCCACAGGGGCGTGGCGGCGGTGGACGCGAGCATGTAGGCGGTGACGACCCAGGAGAGGTGCTCCAGGCCGCCGAGGTCGCTGACGATGGTCGGCAGGGCGGTGGAGACGATCGTCTGGTCGAGGGCCGCCAGCAGCATGCCGAGCAGCAGCGCGCCGATCGCGACGCGCACACCGCCCTTGGGCAGCCCCTCGCCGGGTATGGGCGGCGCTCCGGGTGCGGCCTGGGCCGCTCCGGCCGGGCCCGGGGTGTCCTGGGCCATGGGCAACTCCTCGGGTTCGGATCGCTCCTCCCATGGTCGTCCGGATGGCCGATTCCGGCCCGTCGGACTACGCCGACCAGGGCCGTTGGCGTTCCCCCGGGTCCATTTTGTATCTTTGAGAAACAAAGTGGCTCCATCCGCACTCCCTGACCGGTGGGTGGAGCCACTTGCCTTCTTCCGCTCGTCTTCTTCCGCGCGCCTGCTTGGAGCTCCCCATGACGACCCTCACGGCCCGAGCCCTCCTTCTGGACATGGACGGCACGATCGTCAACTCCGACGCGGTCGTCGAGCGCTGCTGGCGCGGCTGGGCGGACGAGCAGGGCCTGGACGGCGACGAGGTCATGAAGGTCGTCCACGGCCGCCAGGGCTACGCGACCATGGCGGCCCTCCTCCCGGACCGCCCCATGGAGCGGAACCACGAGGAGAACCGCCGCATGCTGGCCGCCGAGACGGCCGACATGGACGGCGTCGTCCCGGTCCCCGGCGCCCCCGCCTTCATGGCCGCCCTGGCCGGCCTCCCGCACGCCCTGGTCACCTCCGCCGACCGCGCCCTGTCCGACGCCCGCATGGGCGCGGCGGGCCTGCCCATGCCGGCGGTACGGGTGACGGCCGAGTCCGTCAGCGCCAGCAAGCCGGACCCGGAGGGCTTCCTCAAGGGCGCGGCCGAGCTGGGCTTCGCCCCGCAGGACTGCGTCGTCTTCGAGGACTCCGAGGCGGGCATCGCGGCGGGCCGCGCGGCCGGCATGCGCGTCGTGGGCATCGGCCCGCGCGCGGCCGCCCACGGCCCGGACGTGGCGGTGCCGGACCTCACGGCGGTACGGGTCGAGACGGACGCGGACGGCGGGATCGTCCTGCGGATCACGACGGCGGGCTGAGGCTGGATGGCGGGCCCCTTGGCCTCGTTAGGCTCGCCGCATGCTCCTATGGATCAACGGCCCCTTCGGGGGCGGCAAGACCCAGACGGCGTACGAACTCCACCGCCGCCTCCCCGGCAGCGTCGTCTGCGACCCCGAGCACGCGGGCTTCGGCCTCCACCGGATGCTGCCGCCGGCGCTGCGCGGCGACTTCCAGGACCTGCCGGCCTGGCGCCGGGCCGTCCACGAGATGCTGGACATGGTCCTGACCGGGCACACCACGGGCCCGGTCATCGTCCCCATGACGATCGTGAACGGCACGTACTTCGCCGAGACGGTCGGCCGCCTGCGCGACGACGGCCACGACGTCCGCCACTTCGCGCTCCTGGCGCGCCGGGAGACGGTCCTGCGCAGGCTGCGCGAGCGCGGCCTGGGCGCGTCGCTGCGGCGCGAGACGTTCGCGGTGTCGAAGCTGGACGTGTGCCTGGAACGGCTGCGGACGGAAGAATTCGGCGAACACATCTGGACCGACGACATCGCCGTCCCCCAGGTCGCCGACAAGATCGCGGCCTCGGCGGGCCTGCGGCTGACCCCGAACACGGACGGTCCGCTGAAGGGCCACCTGCGCCGGGCGTGGACGGGCGTGAAGCACATCCGCTTCGACTGAGGCGCCTCGCCCTGTCGTCGGGAGAGGGAGCCGCCACGCCCAGGAGGGGCTGGACAGTACTCTTGAAACATGACCGAGCGCACCGTGTACGAACAACTCCGCAAGTACGCTGTCGAGCTCACACCGACCGCAGGGATTGATTACCCGGAAATCAGCCATGGCCAGATCGTCATGATGATGTCCCCGGTCAAGAGGCATGAACTCGCCGCTCGCCGTCTGCGCCGCCAGCTTGAACCCCAAGTGGATGAAACACACCCGGGATACATCGCCGAGACAGGGCCGCAAGTGGAGTCCGTGGCACTCGGGATCATGCGCCGTCCCGATCTCGTCGTCCTTCCGGAAGCATCGCTCGACGAGGAGGGGGCGAGCGTTGACGCCACCGAAGTGCTCCTTGTCGCCGAGATCGTATCCCGCACGAACCCCGAGAACGACTACGTAGGAAAAATGCGCGATTACCCCGCTATGGGTATCCCGCACTACCTCATCATCGACCCGCGCACCGGCGTATGTCATCACCACACCCGCCCTGTGGGCCACGGCGACCAGGCCCGCTACGACAAAACCAGGGACTACGACTTCGGCGAGATCATCACGATCGGAGAATGGACCGTCGACTCCGGCGAGTTCCCCCGGTACGGAAAGTGAACATTCGCGGCGGCTGAACGGGATCTCCTGAAGAACTGCCGCCCCGGCGGCCCTGGCTCCGACCGCGCACGTTTCGGCGAGGTCCGCGAGCGCATGACGTACGCACGGCGCACGGGCGAACCGTTCGCACGGGCTCTGGTACGGGGGGAGTTGCCGTAGGGGACGCCTTACGGCAGCGGAAATCACAGCCTGCGGCTACCGAAGGGGAAGGTTCGCGCTGCGGCTACGCCCGCCCCTTCGACTGCTGCTCAGTGACGAACGTCCCCTTCGCGGGCAGAGTGATCAGCAACCCACGATCCCGCAGCTCCTGGACGGCGCGGCGGACTGTGCCGACGGCGACGCCATACGCTACGGTCAGGTCGCGCTCCCCCGGCAGCCTGGCTCCGAGGCGCAGCTCACCCGCCGCCACCCGGGCGGCTATGTGGTCCGCCACCTGCATATAGACGTAGGCCGGCCGCGACGGATCCACGGGTGAAGTGCCGTGCGCATCTGCCATGTCGGCCACCATAGGACACTGGGCGGCGCCCCCTGCCGACCGCGCGCGAGCGCATCGGCGGGCAGAGGATGCCCTGTTCACAGCTTCCCGTCGACGAGTTCCAGGAACGCCACCTCGACCTTGGACACGTACTTCTCACGCTCGGCGAGGAAATGCCGAACATGCGGCTGTTGTTCGTGCGCGTCGAAGGCGGCAGTGGCAGCCGCATCGCGAAGCGTGAAGCGGACGACCAGTCCGAAGCTCGGAGTCATGAGCGCTCCCCTCCTCAGTCCATACGAAATCTCTCAGATTCCGGCCGGACGAGGAGGGTTTTCGCTGGGCCTCCTCAGCTGAGGGCATCCGGGTCCGGATCTCCCACCATCCCGTCCGCCCGATGCCCTAAACGCCCGGCATGAGCCGCTGCCCGTCGTGGATGCGTACCGACGGAGCAGTGCCGCTCAACGCGTCGAGCAGGCGGATGGCATAAGCCTCCGCCATCGTGGCGGTCACTTCCTCCGGGGTCAGCCAGGACACAGCGGCAGACTCGTCGGAAGGCCTCTCGGCACCGCCGACGGGGTGGCAGCGGAACACCAGGGCGACGATGCCACGGGTCATGTTCTTGTACACACCGGTCAACCGGTCCACCCGGACCTCGATACCGGTCTCCTCCAGCACCTCCCGCCGCGCTCCCGCTTCCGGTGCTTCGTCGAGCTCCAGTATCCCGCCCGGCAGCTCCCAACGGCCGTTGTCCGCCCGGCGGATCGCGAGAACGCGCCCGTCATCGCGTACAACAGCTCCTGCCACCGAAACCGAGTGAAGCGGAGCGGGCCTGTCACACTGGGGCGCTGTACTCATGCGGACGAGCATAAAAGGGCGGTCAGGGGCCATGCCGAACGAGATCGCAAGGGACTCGGGCAAGCCGCGGTACCTCCAGATCGCGGACGATCTGGCCGATCAGATCCGTGCCGGCGTCCTGGCTCCGGGCAGCCGGGTACCCAGCGAATCCACCGTCATGGAGCGCTATGGGGTCTCGCAGGGAACCGTGCGCAAGGCGGTGGCCGAGCTGCGGACGGCCGGGCTGGTGGAAACCCATCATGGGCGAGGCACGTTCGTGCGGAACCTGCCCCCTGTACGGCGCAAGTCGTCCGACCGGTTCCGCCGCTCCCACCGCGCGAACGGCAAGGCCGCCTACCTCGCCGAGGCAGAACAGGCCGGCCGGCGCCCGACCGTCCAGGTGCTCTACATCGGCCCCGTGCACGCGCCTGCCGAAGTCGCCCATCGCATGAACCTGCCGGACGGTGAACGGGTCCTCGCCCGACGCCGCCGGTACTTCAGCGACGGCACGCCCACCGAGGAAGCCACTTCCTACTTGCCGTGGACGGTGGCGACGGAGATTCCGGAGCTGTTCGACGAGAACCCGGGAAGCGGCGGTATCTACGCCCGGCTCGAAGAACACGGTCACGCTCTCGCCGAGTACGTCGAAACGGTACGAGCCCGCCTGGCCACCAAAGCAGAGGTCTCGGCACTGCAACTCAGCCCGGGTTCCCCGGTGATCCACCTCGTACGGGACGCAGTGACCTGCGACGGCAGGGTCGTCGAGGTCTGCGACACGGTCATGGCGGCGGATCGCTTCGTCCTCGACTACAGGATCGAAGCGGGCGACTGACGTGCCATCCGCTCCGAACACCGGAGTGTGAACTTTCCGCAAGTCGCTTGCCCCTCGCACAGGGGTCCGGCCAACCTCAACTCATGCACTCATCTACATGAGTGCATGAGTTGCGACCAGGAGGAGGTCCGATGGGAGAGCCGACGCGTGCCCTTGTCCCCGCCCCGGCGCCGAACGCAGCGGTGCAGCCACCGTGCGCCCAGTGCCACGAAATCAAGCAGAAGCGCTACGCCGCCGTCCGGCAGGGCGACCGGCGACGCGCCGAAGCCATGGCCACCGCCATGGGGCGGCATCAGCGGGCGGCCCACTGATGGCCGCCACCCTGACCGCCGCCGAAACCCCCGTCCGGCACTGCCCGCACCCCGCACGCAGTTGGACGGCCGCAGGCGGCCTCGCCACATGCGCGCACTGCGGCACGCGCCGCGTGCTCGACTTCCGGCCGCTCGGGTTGGCGTTGGAGCTGCCCGAGCGGATGGCGCTGTACGCGCCGACGACGGCCGGAAGCGGGCGTGCCCGCGAAGTCGTGCCGTACCGGCGGCGCGAGCTGCTCCGCAAGGTGCGCGAGGCCAATCGCCGGAGCAGCACGGGCCGGCCGTGACCGTAGTACGCCCCCGTACGCGCCACCCGCGCGCCCCCGTGCTTCCGGAGCGCGCTCCGGCGCGGTTGCCAATCCGCGCGCCCCGCACTGGAATGCGGAGCCGACGGGGGCATCAGGCGCCGTGAGAGGAGTCCGATCGTGATCCACATGACCGAGACCCTGGCCGTCCAGACCGTCGAGGGGTTTCTGACCCCCGACGAGACCGAGCGGCTCACCAAGTTCCTCGACGAGCACCTCGCCGCCACCGGCTGGCGGCCCGCCCGGCCCAGTGACGGGCTGGTGGCGCCCGGCGAGGTCCAGGAGATCCTGGCGGCCGGTGTCGAGCGGGCGCTGCCCGCCATCCGGCGCGTCTTCCCGTCCGTGGCGACCGTCACCCCGTGGGACTATCACGACCTCCGCCCCGGCGACAGCATCGAGCCGCATCTCCACGGCGTGGACGACCCCGACCGGCGGCGGCAGCGGGTCGCGCGGGTGGCCTTCCATCTCCAGGAGGCCGACCAGGGCGGGGCGTTCTACGTCGAGACCGCCTCCTCCGAAGCGCTGTGGACCGACCGGACCGCCGGTTCCGGCAGCGCTTTCACGCCCGGGACGCGCTTCGCGAGGGAGATTTCGCACCACGCAGGGCCCGAGGCCACCGCCGCGCTCGCCCGCGTCCCGCGCACCCGCTGGACGAGCACCCCGCCCGCCCGGACCGCCGTGGTCTACGGCGCCCAGCTCGTGCACGGCGTGGAGACCGTCCGCGCGGGGCGGCTGCGGAAGCTGATCACCAACCTCCTCAGCGGGGAGTGACCGGTCAGCCCATCGCCGCCTCGTACAGGCTGAACCCCGCCAGCGCCAGCATCACCAGCGCCGCCACCTTCGTGATCAGCGACAGCGGGACGTACCGCATCAGCGTCTTGCCGCCCACGATGCCCAGGCCCGCCACGGCCCACAAGCCGAGGGTCGCGCCGACGCCGACCGAGACCGGGTCGTCGTAGCGGGCGGCGAGGTTGGCGGTCATGATCTGGGTGAGGTCGCCGAACTCCGCGACGAGGATCAGCATGAAGCCCGCGCCGGAGACCTTCCAGAAGGACTGGTCGGCGGGCTTCTTGATCTCCTCCTCGTCGTCGTCCTTCTTCAGCAGCAGCATCGCCGCGCCCGTGAGGAAGAGGACGCCGACGATGGCCTGGAGGAGGCGGTGCGGGAGGAGGGTGAGGAGGCTGCCGGCCGCGATGGCCAGGGCGACGTGGACCAGGAAGGCCGCCGCGACGCCCGCGAAGACGTACGAGGCGCGGTAGCGGGTGCCGAGCATCAGGGAGGCCAGGGCCGTCTTGTCGGGGAGCTCGGCGAGGAAGATCACGCCGAAGACCAGGGCGGCGACGGTGAAGCTGAACACAGGGAGGGTTTCCTCTGTCATCGGTGGGCGGTGACGCGTCCGCACCGAGAGCAGCACCTGCGTCGAGGATCGAGGATCAGGGGTCGCTTCGGCACGGCAGCGTCATGGACACTGCGGCCGAAGGTCTCGCTGGCGCGTCCCGTAAAGAGACGGCCTCCGGGCGCCGGCCGGGCACGAGGCCCAGCAGTATGTCGACGGTCCGGCGAAGAGCTACTCCCCTTCTGCTCCCCCCAGGGTACGTGATCGACTCAGCAGCCCGCGCGCCACGAGCTCCAGGACGACCGCCACCGCGACCGCCTGCACCGCCATCAGCGCGACCAGGACGAACAGCTGTACCACGCCCGCGAGCAGCGGGGACGCCCCGCCCAGCAGCATTCCCACGAAGGCGCCGGGCAGGGTGACCAAGCCCACGGTGCGGGTCTGGTCCAGGCCCGGGAGGAGGGCGTCGGAGGCGGCCGGGCGGGCGATCTCCAGGCGGGCGTCGCGGGGGAGGAAGCCCAGGGCCATGGCCGCCTCGACCTCGCCGTGCCGGGTGCGCAGCTCGTCCAGGGCGCGGCGGCCGGCCAGGACGGTGGCGGTGAGGGCGCCGCCGATGAGGATGCCGGTGACGGGGATGAGGGCGACACCCTTGACCGGTACGAGGCCGGTCAGCAGCAGGGCCACGACGACCGGCAGCACGCCCGCGGCGATCGGCACGGCCGCCCACCACCAGGTGTCGTTGTCGGTGATCCGGCGCCCGGCGGTGCGGACGGCGACGGCGAACATCAGCAGCAGGAAGCCCAGGAGCAGCGGTACGGCCCGGACCACCCAGCCGATGAGCGCCGAGACGGCGGCCAGCTGGAGGGCCGCGCGCAGCCCGGCGAGGGCGATGGCGCGCGCGTAGCCGCGCTCGCGGCCGTCGGCGAGGCGGGCGAGCGCCGCGACGGTGACGGCGACCGCGAGGAGGACGGCCAGCACCGCCCCGAGAGTGGCGTTGGCGGGCAGCAGAACGGCGGCGGCGAGCACGCGGCCACCCTACGGTCCGGCAACCTCCGTGCTCCTTCCCATAGCTGGCGGCGTGTCAGACATGTCGTAACGCAAGACCCGCGCGTCCCACGGAATGGAAGATTCCCCGTCAAGTCCCTTCCACAAAGCCTTGCTTTGACATGCGCGCGTCGTCATCCTGACACCTGGCGACCACCCCCCGTACGTCCGCCGCCAGCAAGCTGGCCGCGCTCCAGCGGCCCGTACCCCCTCCACCCTCAAGGGAGTTCCCATGCCCAGCGTCTACGCGCGTCGCTCCGCCATCGCGGCGGGACTCGCCGCCCTGGTCGGCACGCTCGTCCTGAACGGACCGGCGGCCCAGGCCGCCCCGCCCGCCCCGGTCGACGCCGCCACCGCCCGCGCCTACCTGGGCAAGCTGACGGTCGCCGGCGAGGGGCCGATGACCGGCTACAGCCGCGCCAAGTTCCCGCACTGGATCACCCAGCACGGCGAGTGCAACACCCGCGAGGTCGTCCTCCAGCGGGACGGCAAGGACGTGGAGCAGGACGACCGCTGCGCCGCCGTCTCGGGCACCTGGGTCTCGCCGTACGACGGCGCGACCTGGGACGACGCCTCGGACATCGACATCGACCACCTCGTGCCGCTCGCGGAGGCGTGGCGCTCGGGCGCGAGCAACTGGACCACCGGGCAGCGCAAGGCGTTCGCCAACGACCTGACCCACCCCCAGCTGGTCGCGGTGACCAACAGCGTCAACCGCGAGAAGGGCGACAAGGACCCGGCGAAGTGGATGCCGCCGCTGAAGTCCTACGCCTGTACGTACGCGCGGATGTGGGTCGACGTGAAGTACACGTACAAGCTGTCCGTCGACTCCGCGGAGAAGAACGCCCTGACGGGCATCCTCGGCGGCTGCTGATCGGCCCATCGACCGATCGACCCATCGACGACGGGGGCGGGCACGGTGACCTGGGTCACCGTGCCCGCCCCTCCCGCTCCCTATTCCCCGATCGGGGAAATGTGACATCATCCAAAACTTAATTATTGAACTTGCAAGCATTGATTAGGCCCACCTAACCTGAAGCCCTCGTCGTTCCCGTCCCCGATACGACCCGATACGAGGAGCCCCACCCATGTCCCCCACGCCCACCGCCGCATCCCCGACGGCCGGCGCGCGCGACTCCGCCACGGCCGAGCCCACGCTCTCCGCGCGCCTCGACGCCGCCCGCCCGTACGCCCTGTCGCTCTTCCGCGTCATCGTCGGTCTGCTCTTCGCCTGCCACGGCGCCGCGTCGCTCTTCGGCGTCCTCGGCGGAGCCGCGGGCAGCAACGGCGGCACGATCGCGGCCGGCACCTGGCCGGGCTGGTACGCCGCGGTGATCCAGCTGGTGGCGGGCGTGCTCGTACTGCTGGGCGCCGGCACCCGCAGCGCCGCCTTCATCGCCTCGGGCTCGATGGCGTACGCGTACTTCGACGTCCACCAGAGCATGGCCCTGTGGCCGATCCAGAACGGCGGCGAGGCCTCCGCGATGTTCGCCTGGGCCTTCCTGCTGCTGGTCTTCACCGGCCCGGGCGCCCTGTCGGTGGACCGGTTCATAGGCCGCGGCAAGCGGAACTGACGCCGCCGGATACCTCCCGACATGTCCGTGGGGTGCGTGATGCGAACAACATCACGCACCCCGCGCTCATTTCCCGGCACTTTCAGGCGTACGCTGTACGGTTGTCAAGGCCGCCCCTGCCGCTCCCCTGCGACGTCGCGGCGGGGGACCGTACCGGGAGATCAGGACGTGCTGGAGCAGTTGGGGGCCTTGGCCGGAACCCCATGGATATACGTGATCGTCGGCTTGTCCGTCCTCCTGGACGTCTTCCTCCCCGTGCTGCCCAGCGGGGTGCTGGTGATCGCCGCCGCGACCGCCGCGGCGGGTTCGGCCGCGGGCGCGGTGGGTGACGCCGCCGTCCACGGCCACGCGGGCTTCGCCGACATGTTCCCGTTGGTGCTGTGCGCCGCCACGGCCTCGGTGATGGGCGACATGGTCGCCTACCGCCTCGCCTGGCGCGGTGGCGACCGCTTCGACCGCGCGATCGCCCGCTCCCGCCGCCTCACCGCCGCCCAGGCCAAGCTGGGCACGGCCCTGCTGCGCGGCGGCGGCCCGCTCGTGGTGCTCGCCCGCTTCGCGCCCGCCGGCCGCTCGGTGGTCAGCCTCGGCGCGGGCGTGATGCACCGCCGGGTGGCCGAATTCCTCCCCTGGTCCGCGCTGGCGGGCCTGACCTGGGCGGCGTACAGCGTGAGCCTGGGCTACTTCGGCGGCCAGTGGCTGGGCGCGAGCTGGCTCAGCACGGCGGTGTCAGTGTTCGCGCTCTTCCTGGCGGGCTCCGGGGCGGTCTACCTCATGCGCCGGCCGGAGGAGCCGGAGGCGCAGGCCTCGTAGCAGGCCTCCTGTCAGGCTTCCTGACAGCTTCCCTACCCGCCGGCCCCCGCGCACAGCCGGCGCAGCGCCCGCCCGCACTCGCGCCCGTACGCCCGCTGGACGATCCGCACGAGCGGCCCGGCGGCGCGGGTGAACCAGCGCGCGGGCCTGCTGAAGGCGAGGACGGTCAGCGCCACTCGCCCGTCCTCGTCGATCGCCACGACGAACGCCTCCTCCCCGCACTCCGGGTGCCCGGGCAGCGTCCCGTAGGCGAATCCGGCCGTCGTCTCCTCCCGTACGACCCGGACCACGGCGCACTCCCCCGACAGCCGCAGCGGCCCGAAGCCGATCGCGGGCCGGACCCGGACGCCGGGCGCGACGGGCGGGGTGCCGGCGGGGATACGGACCCCGGTCATCGCGCGGTGCATCCGCCAGTCGAGCACGGCCTCGGCGGCGGCCCGGAAGACGGCGCGGCCCCGGCCGAGGCGCGTGGTGACGCGCAGGTGGTGGTAGCCGGCGGGCAGCGGGGTACGGGCCGTGGCGCCGACCTCGGGGTAGGTGAACGGGGTCGCGGTCGTCACGGCGCCAGTATGCGCCGCGTCGGTCAAGCGCGACGACCACGTGCGACGGCCCGGCTCCGTGGCGGAGCCGGGCCGCGTGCGTCCCGCTATGCGCGCCGTCGGGTCAGCGGACGATCTTGGTGAGACCCTTGTCGGTCGAGCCGGCCTTCAGGCCGTTCGCCCAGAGCTGGTTGACGCGGTTGCGCTCGGTGGTGTTCGGGTACGGGTTGGTGCAGGACGGGCCGGGGCCGCCACCGGACATCAGCTCGCTGCACGGGCCGGAGTAGTGGTCCGGCAGGCCGAGGACGTGGCCGGTCTCGTGCGCGGTGACGCGGGTGGAGTCGTACTGCTCGTTCTGCTGGTAGTCGAGGAAGACGTAGCCACGACCGTGCCCGTCGGTGCTGGCGTACGAACCGCGGGAGTCGTTGCCCTCGTAGTATCTGAAGTCGGCGTTGGAGCCGGCGCGCAGCTGGACGTTCCGGACGGAGCTGTTCCAGATCTGGGCGCTGTTGGCTATCTCCTGCGCGAAGCTCGGCGCGCTGCTCGGGTCGTAGGTGACCGTGACCGTGCTCAGCTGCGGGTTGGCGGCCTGCTTGGCCTTCGCGGACTTCATGACGGCGTCGAAGAACGCCTTGTTGTTGGCCTCCTCGGCCGCCGAGCCGATGTAGGCGGACCGCGACGCGACCGTGCTGACCTGCGAGGAGCTGTGATCCACCGCCACCGCCGGTCCGGCGGTCATCGTGGCGGCGAGGCCGAGGCCGAGCGCGGCCGACAGCACCATCGTGGAGCGCTTCATGTGGGGGACTCCATTCATGCCGAGAACCCGCTTCGGCCGTCACGAGGTGGGACGTGACGACAGGGGTTCACCGGGTGAACTCTTGTTCCCCTTGAGTCTCTGACGAGTTATCAATGGTGCGGATGATGCCAGTTGGCCATAGCGCCATCCAATCGCCTATCCTCCGCCACCCCTCGCCGCGCCAACCCGTACCAACCCGTTCAACTGCCCGTATGCGTCCGGGATGTGTCTGGTGTGACGTACGGGGCGCGGATATGCTCCCCCTCGTGGAGCTTGAGGTCAGGCACCTCCGTGCACTTTGCGCCATCGCGGACACCGGGAGCGTACGGAAGGCCGCGTTGCAGCTGGGCATGACCCAGCCCTCGCTCACCACCCAGCTCCGGCGCATCGAAGGCACCATCGGCGGGCTGTTGTTCACCCGTGGACAGACCGGAAGTCGCCCCACGCCGCTCGGCCATTCCGTCCTGTCCCGCGCCCGGCCGATCATCGCGGAGATGTCGGCGCTCGTCACCGCGGCGCGGGAGGCCGCCGTCGGCGTCGGGGGGCTGCGGCTGCGCATCGGCAGCATCGGCAGCCGCGCGGTGACGGGCTGGCTGCGCCGGATCCACCGGCGGCTGCCGGACACCGATACGACCATTCATATAGAGGTGTCCTCGAACACCCTGCTCCAGCTCCTCGCGACCAATCAGCTGGACGTCGCGTTCGTCCACGAGGCCGCGGGCTTCCCCCTGCACATACCGCCGGGGGTGGAGCGGCGCGTCCTGATCGCCGGCGAGCCGCGCTTCGTCTCCCTGTCGGCCGCGCACCCGGCGGCGGCCCGGCCGCTGGTCCGCCTCGCCGAGCTCGCCCACGACGCCTGGATCGTCGACCCGACGGCGGACGAGGAGGCCGCTGCCCTGCGCCGGGTCTTCACGGCCACCGGCCTGGACCCCCGCCTCGTCCACGTCCGCGACAACACCACGGCCGCCGACCTCGTCGCCTCCGGCGAGGCCGTACGCCCCTGCCAGCCCACCGCCGACCCGGCCCCCGGCACGGTGATCCGCCCCCTGACCGGCGACCCCCTCACCGCCCAGCTCGCCCTGGCCTCCCGCCCCGGCTCCTTACCCCTACAGGAACTGGACGCGCTCTACGGCGACTTGATGGACGCCTACGTCGCCGTCGCCGAGGCCAACCCCACCTACCGCGCCTGGCTCGACCGCAACGGCAGCCCCTTGCTGCCGTCGGTGGGGAGTCACTGAGGGCTTTCCGGCCTCCCGACGGCACCTCCGGGCCGCATGGCAGCGCCGGCCCTCACGCTCTCCGCCGCCCCGGCGGGACTTCCGCTGGCAAGGCGGGCCCGGCGAGGCGGCTCTGGCATCCTGCGCCCCATGCCGCACGAAGCCACCCCCCGCCTCACCCAGATAACCGGCCCCCACGACGTCGCCCCCGCGCTCCGGCAGGAGCTCGTCGACTGCTGGATCGCCGTCACCAACGCCGGTGGCGCCGCCGGGTTCCCCTTCCCGCCCGTCGGGCAGGACGACGTCGCTCCCGTCATGGACGGGCTCCTCGGCCGGCTCGACCCGGGGCGGAGCCGGCTCCTCGTCGCCCGGGTCGGCGGTGTGCTCGCCGGATGGGTCGTCCTCAAACGCGATCCCCACCGGCTCGTAGGGCACTGGGGCACCATCCATCACCTCCAGACCCATCCCGCCTTCCGCGGTCGCGGCATCGGTTCCGCCCTCGTCCACGAGCTCCGGAGGATCGCCCGCGACGAGCTCGGGCTGGAGCAGCTGCGGCTGGCGGCCCGGGGCGGCGAGGGGCTGGAGGAGTTCTACGGCCGGCTCGGCTGGCGCGAGACCGGCCGCTGGCCGGGTGCCCTCCGGTTCGCGCCCCACGACACCCGCGACGAGGTCCTCATGATCCTCGACCCGCTCTGAGCCCCGATCCGACGACAGGGCGTCCGTGAACGGCGAAAGCCCCCGGCCGTGATCGACTGGGGGCCTTCGTACACGTGGGCACAGACGGATTTGAACCGCCGACATCCGCTTTGTAAGAGCGGCGCTCTACCGCTGAGCTATGCGCCCTGGCACGAAATGACAGCCTACCTTGCCCCACCCCGGTCCTCGCAAACCCATGGCGTACGGGGGTTAACCCCACCCCCGGTCCGGTAGGGAGCGGGATCCCGGAGCCATCGGACCCGTACATACGATCAAGGGAGCAGTGAGCAGTGCCCCCCACCTCCTTGGAGACAGCCCATGAATGCCCGCGTCCGACGCGCCGTCCGTGTTTCAGCCCTCGCCGGCGGTGCCCTCGTCGCCGCGACGGTGCTCACCGGGTGCGGTACGGCCAACGCGGACGACGCCACGCCCGAGGACCGGACGTTCTCGATCAGTGGGAAGCAGCTCACGGTCGACTCCGACAACTCCGTGATCGAGCTCGTTCCGGTCGCCAAGGACGGCAAGGACATCAAGGTCACCCGGTGGTTCGACGGGTGGACGCTGGGCGGGTCGGCCGGGGTGTCGTGGGAGATGCGGGGGGACACGCTGAAGCTGCGGCTGAAGTGCAGCGGCATCAGCGTGGGCTGCGAGTCCAAGCACCGGATCGAGGTGCCGCGCGGCGTCTCCGTCAAGGTCGACGACTCCAACGGCGAGATCAAGGCCCGCGACTTCAAGACCCCGCTGACGCTCAGCAGCGACAACGGCCGCATCGACGTCCGCGACTCCAACGGCGCCCTGGAGCTGAAGACTTCCAACGGCGAGATCAACGCCGACGGCGTCGGCGCGCCGAGGGTCACGGCCACGTCGTCCAACGGGCGGATAGCGATCAGCGCGACGAAGGCCCCCGAGAGCATCGACGTCGAGACCGGCAACGGCGAAATCCGCGTCACCCTCCCCCGCACCGGCTACAAGGTCGACGCCCGCAGCGACTCCGGCAACGCCAAGGTCGGCGTCCCCCGCGACGACGCCTCCGGGCACTCGGTCCGCGCGCACAGCTCCAACGGCATCGTGGACATCCGCCCCGCCGGCTGACCGGCTCGTGTGCTCGCTCCGGCCGGGTGGGAGAATGGCACCCGGGCCTGGGGCGATCCATCGGGAGAGGGCAAGTGACGGCGACGTTCTCGCGTACGGTGACGGCTGCGGCCCGAGAGGCCCTCGCGCTCGCACTGCTGCCCCTCCCCCTGATCGCCGCTGCCGTGGCCCTCGCGCCCGCCGCGTTCACCGGCGGCGGCAGTGGTGGCACCCGCCGCTGGGGCTGGGGGCGCGGCGACGGCCGCCGCGAGGAGGCGCAGGCCGCGAAGGACGCGGCGGCCGCCGCCTTCTACGAGCTGGACACCGCCCAGCGCGAGCTGCGCATCACCCTCGAGACGATCACGGCCGTCGACTCCTCCCCCGCCGCCCGCAAGGCCACCGCCGACTTCGAGGAGTTCGGCCGGCGCATCGACGAGGTCTCGGCCGCCTACATCGCCACCGTCGACTCCCACGACCTCGACCGCGACGACCTGGAAAGCGCGGCCGCCTCCCGCGCCCGGGGCGAGCTGACCCGCGCCAAGGACGAGCTCGTCCGGGTCAAGGGGGAGCTCGAACGGTTCGGGGAGAGCCTCGCCCCCCTCCTGACCAGGGCCGAGAGCCAGCTCGCACAGGTCGCCCCCGCCGTGGAACGGGCCCGGCAGGGGCTGCGCGCGGCGAGCGGGGCGCTGGACGGCGCCCGGGCGACGGGCCTGCGCGCCGACGACCTGGCCGCCCGGCTGGCCGCGCTCGCCCCCGAGCTCACCAAGCTCAACGAGGGCGCCGGACGCCACGGCGTACAAGGCACCGTCCAGCGCGCCGAGGACGTACAGCGGGAGGCCGAAGCCATCCGCGACGAGGCCGAACGGCTGCCGCAGCGGGCCGCCGACCTCGACAAGCGCCTCGTCTCCCTGCGCACCCGCGCCCAGGCGCTGACCACCCGGGCCGAGGCCGTCGGCCCGGTCCTCAGCGAGCTGCGCCGCCGCTACAGCGCGGCCTGCTGGCAGGACCTCCAGCGGGTGCCCGACGAGGCACGGCAGGCCGTCGCCGCCGCCGAGGCGAAGCTCGCGGACGCCCGTACCGCCCGGGACGAACAGCGCTGGGCGGACGCCACCGCGCTCCTGGCCACCACCCGCGCGCTGCTCAACACCACCGACGAGGGGATCACCGCCGCCGGCGACCGGCTGCGGCGGCTGGACGAGGTGGCCTTCGACCACGGCAAGGAGGTCGAGCGCACCCGCTTCGCCCTCCGGGACGCCCAGCGCCTGGCGATGGACGGCCGCAGCACCCCCGACCCCCGGCACGCCCGCCCCCTCGACGACGCGGTGGCCCGGCTGGAGCGTGCGGTCGACGGGCTGGAGGGCCGGCATCCGGACTGGTGGCACTTCCTGACCGAGACGGAGGCCGTGCGGGACACCGCCGCCCGGGTCGTCCAGGAGATCCGCGAGGAGCGGGGCCGGGGCGAGAACCGCTGACCTATGCTGCCCGCATGCCTCGTTACGAATACCGCTGCAAGTCCTGCGGCGACACCTTCGAGCTGACCCGCCCCATGGCCGAGTCCTCCGCCCCGGCCACCTGCCCCGGCGGGCACACGGACACCGTCAAGCTGCTGTCGACCGTCGCCATGACCGGTTCCGCCGCCCCCTCGGCCGCCCCGCGCCCGAGCGGTGGCGGAGGCGGCGGGTGCTGCGGGGGCGGCTGCTGCGGCTGACCGCCGCTCAGGGCAAGCGGTCAGCCGGCCCGGCGCGCCAGCGTCAGGCCGTCCGCGACCGTGAGCATCACCGACTCCATCCGCTCGTCCGCGCGCGCGTGCGCGTTGAACTCCCGTACGGCCGCCCCGGGCCCGCTGGTGACGGCCGGGTCGACGACCGAGCCGAAGAACAGGACGTTGTCCACGACCAGCAGCCCGCCCGGGCGCAGCCGGGGCACGAGCTCCTCCCAGTAGGCGATGTAGCCGTCCTTGTTCGCGTCGAGGAAGGCGAGGTCGATGTGCGGCTCGGCGGGCAGGGCGCGCAGTGAGTCCAGCGCGGGGGCGATCCGCAGGTCGATCCGGTCGGCGACCCCCGCCTCGGCCCACGCCGTACGGGCGTGGGCCGTCCACTCCTCCGAGATGTCCAGGGCGATCAGCCTGCCGTCGGCGGGCATCGCCTGGGCCATCGCGAGGGCCGACAACCCGGTGAAGGTGCCGACCTCCACGATGTGCCGGGCGCCCGTGAGCCGGACGAGGAAGGCCAGCAGCGACGCCTGCTCCTCGGTCACCTGCTTGATCGCGTGATCGGGGAACAGCGCGTGGGTGGTCTCGACCAGGGTCCGCTGCACGGGCACGAGCGGTGGGTTGTGGGCCAGGACGTACGCGTAGAGCTCGGCGGTGAGCGGAGGGCTCTTGGTCTCGGACACGCGATCTCCTCGTCATCTACTCGTCTACCGGTCGACGACTGCGGAATTGAGACTAGCGCTTCCGCTCCCGCCCGCTCAGGAACGCCCGGACGATCTCCTCTCCCGCCGCGACCCCCCGGGTCTCCAGCGCGGTGACGTGCGGCGCGGTCCAGCCCACGTCGGACAGTTCGCCGTGGCCCGGCCGCCAGGCGCGGTCGGCGGCCAGCAGCAGATCGGCGTCCAGGAGGGAGTCACCGGCGGCCAGCACCCGGGCCGCGCCCGTGCGCCGGGCCACCTCCGCCACCGCCGCGCTCTTGGTGAGCGGCTTCGGCACGGCGTAGACCTTGCGGCCCTGGAGCGAGACCGTCCAGCCCCGCTCACCGGCCCAGTCCGTCAGCTCCTCCAGCCAGCCGGCGGGCAGCAGCGGCCGGTCGACGACGAGGTAGGAGAAGAGGTCCGCCGCCGTACGCGCCTTGAGCAGCCACGCCGGGTCGGCGACGCGCAGCAGGTGGGCGTGGACCTCGGCGAGCGTGGCGCACTCGGCGGCCAGCGCGCGGCCCACCCGGGCCCGCCAGCCGGCGTCGGGCTCGCCCGCCACCAGCAGCTCGCCGCCGTTGGCGCAGATCGCGAACTCCGGCGCGGGGCCGGGCAGCCGGATCCGCTCGTACTGCTCGCGGGTGCGGGTGGTGGTGGGGACGAACGTGACCGTACGGGCCAGCTCGGCGAGGAGCCCGGCGGCCGTCTCCGTCATATAGGACAGCGGTCTGCTCTCGTACGTCTCCACGCACAGCAGGCGCGGGGCCTCGGCGTCCGGCATGGACAGGCTCAGCGCGGAGGTGGAGTAGATCAGGGTGCGGTCGAGGTCGCTGGCGACGAGGGTGCTCACAGCCCGGCCACCGACTTGCCGTCGGCGCCGGTGGCGCAGCGGGTGTAGCGGGGGTGGATCAGGCCGACGCAGCTGTACGGCAGGCCGTCCACCTCCTCCACGGGCACGCCGCGCTGTTCGGCCAGGAGCCGTACGTGGTCCAGGTCGGCGCCCGCGCCGCGTGCGGCGAGGACCTTCCAGGGCACGCGGCGCAGCAGGACGCGGGTGGTCTCGCCGACGCCGGGCTTGACGAGGTTGACGTCGTGGATGCCGTACTCCTCGCTGATCCGCTCGACGGCTGACCAGCCGGCCCAGGTGGCGGTGCGGTCGGCCGCCGCGAGCTCCTTGGCGGCGCGGGTCACGTCGTCCCGGAGGCCGGGGTCGGCGAAGCGGGCGGCGACGGTGTCGACGAAGGCCCGGGAGACGTCGGCGCCGGCGAGCTCGCGGTAGAACTTCGCGCCGTGGTAGTCGCCGGGCCCGACGAGGTCGTCGCGGAGCACGGTGCGGGATATCAGGCCGGAGACGGTGGAGTTGAGGCAGGCGGAGGGGATGAGGAAGTCGTCCCGGGTGCCGTAGGTGGTCACGCAGTGGCCGGGGTCGGCGAGCACGGCGAGGCGCGGGTCGAAGCGCGGGCCCCCTCGGTCCTTTTCGTGGGCCGCGAGCGCGGCGGCGAGTTCACGGGTGATGGCGCCCTTGCCGGTCCAGCCGTCGACGAAGACGACGTCGGCCGGGTCGTGGTGCTCGGCCAGCCAGCGCAGGGCGTTGGGGTCGATGCCCTTGCCGCGCACGATGGAGACGGCGTAGTGCGGCAGGTCCAGGCCGTGGGCGTGCCGGGCCCAGCGGCGCATCAGCACGCCCACGGGCGTACCGGCGCGGGCCAGCGACACCAGGACCGGGCGCGGCGAGCGTTCGGCGAGGACGGTCTCGGTGACCGTGCCGACGGCGAGCGCGATCCGGTGCGCGGAGGCGTCGAGGGCACAGTGGTAGAGGGCCTGGTAGCGCTCGTCGGGCTGGTACTCCACGGGCAGCGACTCGGCGTAGTGCGCGCCGCCGCTCTGGATGGCCTCCTCGCGCTCCTCGGTGGGCGCCTCCAGCCGTACGGAGGAGAGGTCCTGGAGCAGCCAACCGACGTCCTCGGGGTCGTACGAGGAGAACGCGGGGCCGCGCAGGGGGTCGGGCATGGCGGACATGGCGCGCATGGGGGGAGCCTGTCGTTCGGGTACGTACGAGGGGACGGCGGCCAGTGCCACGTGCGGGGTGTGGCCGGCGAGCCGGTCCAGCAGCCCGCCGGGGGCGTGGAGGGCGGGGGTGTCGGCGGTGGAGTCGACGACGGCTACGACGGCGTCGAAGCCGCCGCCCGCCACGTTGTAGGCGTAGCGGTCGCCGGGGCCGTCGTCGGGGGCGTCGGTGGGGTCGTCGTGGGCGGGGAAGGTGATGCGGGAGCGGATGGCGTAGCCGGGGTCGTCGACGGGGAGCACCGGTGACCGGGTGGTGGTCGAGAAACGGACCTCGCCGAAGGCGCCCTCGTTCTCCAGTGCCTGCGCGAGGCGCAGGGGGGCGTACATCAGCTCCTCGGTGCCGAGGACGAGTACGCGCCGCGCTCCCTGCGGGAGGGCGTCGCGGACGCGCGCCGCCATGCCGGGCAGTGCCGCCTCCAGGCGGGCCCGGTGGGCGGGGGTGAAGCCGTGCCGACCGCCGTCGGGCAGGCCGGCGGGCCAGCGGAGGTCGACGCGCGGGGTCCGGGGCGTGGCCCCGGTTTCGGGAAGGGGCGGGACCGGGGCCTCCTCCCCGCCGCCACGGCGAGCAACTCCCGCCGAGGTGACCGGCGGTGTCGAACCGGCCTCCGCCTCGTACCTCTCCACCAGCGCCCGCCCCAGTTCCAGCACCCCTTCCGGGAGGGAAACCGTGCCCTGAGCGAGAGCGACGAGCTCCACGTGGGCGCCCAGCTCGCGCGCGAACTCGTCCAGCCGCGCCCGGTCGGCGTCCGATCGCATGTCGACCAGCGCCACCACCACGTACCGCTCGCGCGGGAACCGCGCGTGGAGGGCGGCGACGGTGTTGAGGACCGTGCGGCCCGTGGAGAACTCGTCGTCGACGAGGACGAGCGGGCCGTCGCCCGCGAAGAACGCCGGGTCCTCCGGCAGCAGCAGGTGCGACGTGGCGTGGCTGTGCTCCTCCTCGAAGCCGCCCACGGGGGCGACCCCGGGCACGGCGCGCCGTGTCGAGTGGAGGTACGGGGCGAGGCCGAGGCCGTCCGCGACCGCGTGGCCCAGGCCCGTGGCCGTCTCGGCGTAGCCGAGGACGACGGCCCGGGCGGCGTCCGCGTCGCCCAGCAGGGCCCGGACCCGGCGGCCGAGGCCGGCCCCCGCCTCGTACACCTCGGCCGGCGACGCCGGGACGTGCTTGCCCAGCACGTTGGAGACCAGCAGATGCGCCCGCCTGGGGTTGCGCCGCAGGGCCAGCCCCAGCAACTCCGGCAGCCGGGCGTCGCCTTCCAGCGCCACACCCAGCCGGTCCGCGACCCACTGTCCCGACCAGATCACTTCTTCCGCGCCTTTCACGTGATTCATCCGCTCCGCAACCCCGCCGCCAGCAGCTCCACGAAGCTGACGTCCTCCCGTGCCACGCCGAACACCTCGGCGCGCAGCATGGTCCGCTCGGCCCAGGCGCGGTGCGGCTTCACTTCGTTCATCTTGTTCGTGTAGGCCGAGCGCAGGACTCCGCCGCCGTCGCGGTCGGGCCGCAGGATGTCGCGCGCGTCGCTGTACTCCTCGTGGCTGACGACGGAGAGGGCGTGGACGGGGGCGACGTGGGAGGGGTGGATGCAGGTCTTGCCCTGGAGGCCGTTGGCGCGGTCGAGGTGGATCTCGCGCAGGAGGCCGTCCATGTCGTGCTCGATGAGGGCCGTGCGCAGCGCCTCGGCGGGGCCGGCGAAGGGGCTGCGGCGCAGCTGGGGCTTGAACATCCGCTCGGGCTGCGGGAAGTACTCCCAGACCGGGCCGGTGACGGTGAAGCCGCTGCCGTCGGCCCGGCCCAGGACGTTGACGACGTCGCCTATGACGGAGGCGACGAGCTGGACGTCGTAGGCGGTCATGTCGGGGGCGCGGCGCAGCCCGTAGGCGGAGCAGAAGTCGGTGACGCCGAGCCGCAGGGCGAGGACGTGGTCGCGGTACTTCTCGACGGTTCTGGCGATGCCCGCCAGCGTCTCGGTGCGGCTCTCCAGATGGAGCAGTTCGGGTGATTCCAGGACGGGCATGGCGAAGAGCCGCCGTCCGGAGGCGGCTTCGGCGGCGGTCAGCTCCTCCAGGAACGGAAGTCCGCGCTCCTCGGTGAACTTCGGCAGTACGAATCCGGACAGCAGCCGGGCCGCCGGGCCGAGGCGGCGGACGAGATCCCCGATCTGGGCGGGCTCGCGGACGCGGACGAACAGCAGGGGGAGGTCCTCCTCGGCACCTTCCTCGGCCCCTTCCGCAGCCCCCGCGAGATCGGTGAGCTGCCGGACGAGGTTCTCCTCGGCGCTGGTGACGTCCGCGTCGTCGATGGAGTCCTCCAGGCAGAGCACCATGGACACCACTCCGCGCCGTGCCTGCTTGCGCACGTCGAGGGCGAGGGAGGGCCGGGTGGCGGGGCAGTAGAGGGTGGCCCCGAGGGCGACGGAGAGCGTACGGGCGGGAGAACCGGCGGTGAACTCGCCCGGCTCCCTATGGAACAGTCCCCTCCGCACCGTGGGCGGCAGGTATCCGAAATGCCTCATTGTTCTCCCCGAATGCCACGGTGTGGGCGCCTTCCCGCCGTTCGAACGGCACGGAAGTGTGGCCGATTATGTTACGTCCGGGGACGGGTCAAGAGTTCCCCAAGTCTGGGGCAAGCCCATGACCTGCACAGTTCCTTGAGGTAAACGCTTCGGTGCGCGGGGACGGGCGCGACTCCCCGCTCCCGGACCCCTGCGTTGTCCCGGAGCGGCACGGGAAGGCAGGATTGCGGACATGACGCACGCCATGCTGAAGGGGTCGAACATCCCGCTGGACGCCCCGACCGTGCGGGCCGTGCTGCGCTGGACACCCGGCCCGGGCATCCCGGACGTGGACGCCTCCGCCCTGCTGCTGGGGGACGAGGGCCGGGTGCGCTCGGACGAGGACTTCGTCTTCTACAACCAGCCGCGCCACCCCTCCGGCCTGGTCCGCCATCTGCCCAAGAAACGGCTGGTGGAGGGGGCGACGGACTCGGTCGAGGCGGATCTGTCGGCCCTCGATCCGTCCGTGGCGCGCGTCGTGCTGGCCGCGTCCGCCGACGGCGGGCCCTTCGGGCTCGTCCGGGACCTGTGCGTGCTGCTCTACGACACCGCGCGCGGCGGTACGGGCTCCACCGACGCGGAGCCCGTCGCCCGCTTCGACGTCACGGCCGAGACGGGCGACGAGACGGCCATGCTCTGCGGCGAGCTCTACCGGCGCGGGGACGGCTGGAAGTTCCGGGCGCTCGGGCAGGGCTATGCCTCGGGGCTGGTGGGGCTGGCGACGGAGTTCGGCATCTCGGTGGACGAGCCGGGGGAGGACGGCGCCGCCGCGCCCGCGCCCGTACCCGGTGTCGCACCCGCGCCCGTACCCGCACCCGATGCCGCGCCCGCCCCGGCCGGCGAGGGGGTCCGGCCCGATTCCGCGGCCGCGCCCGTCATGCCCCCGGCGCCCTCCGGCGGCTACGCCTATCCCCCGCCGCCGGCCGCCCCGCCCTCGATCCCGGCACCCGCCTACGGCTACCCGCAACAGCAGCACCAGTCGCAGCAGTCGCCCCAGCCGTCCTATGGCTACCCGCCGCACCAGCCCGTATCCGACCCGGCCTTCCGGCTGCCCCCGCAGGGCCCGCAGTTCCTGCCCGGCCGCTGACGGGCCCGTCAACGGCGCACCCGTCAGCGGCCGGGCACAGAGCCCTCGGGCTCAGACCTTGCTCTTGTACCCCCGGCCCCACTGGAGGCCCCACCCGTACAGCCGGTCGAGCTCGGACTGGAAGCCGTAGACGTACTTCATCTCACGCCGTACGAGGATCTCGCCCTTGATGTTCTCGATCAGCACCACGGCGCAGGACCGGGCCTCCGGGGCCCGCTCGTGCAGCGAGACCTCCAGCCGGGGGCCGTTGCCCGGGTAGAGGGTCACCATCGCGTGGGTACGGTCGAACGCGGGTGTGCCGTCATAGATGTAGACGAAGATCAGCAGGCGTTTGAACTGATCGCGGTGGTCCATGTTGATGTAGATCGTCTCGCCCGACCCGGACCCGAACCGGTCGTCGCCGCTGAGCTGAATATACGGCGGGGCGTTGATGCTGCCCAGTATGTTGCCGAGCGGCTGGACTACGCCTTTCGCCCCGTCCTGGAGCTCGTACATACAGGCGAGGTCGAGGTCGACGTTGACCATCGCCTGGCCCTGGGCCTGGACCACGTCGGGGGTGAACTTCCGCAGCGGGTGACGCAGCGAGGAGGCGAGGGAGGAGCCGCGGTCGTCGAAGTCCGAGGTCCGCATCCGCCAGGACAGATTGACCCGCAGATTGCCGGTGACGGCACCCTGCTTGGTCAGCGAAAACGTGGGATGGCGCTTGGTCAGCTCGACCGCGCCGTTGGTGCCGCTCGCGTCGAACTGACGCGTGGCGGCGTATCCCCAGTTGCCGAAGAACTTCTCCCTGATCATTGCCGAGCACCCCCACTTTGAGCACACATGCCACGGGGCGGCCCGAGGATGATCCTCGTGACCGCCCCGGTGAGAGCGTTCCTCAAATGTGCCGCTGTCACACCCCGGAGGAGACCTCGGCCTTCGATCCGGAGCCGTCGCCCGTGCCCGCCTCCCGGCGGTTGCGGATGACGGAGGACAGGAACGACAGGCCGATCAGGACCACGCCGATCCCGCCGGTGATGACCTCGTTGATCTCGTACTTGATGGTGGCCAGCAGGATCACGGCCAGGGCGCCGATGGCGTAGTGGGCGCCGTGCTCCAGGTACACGTAGTCGTCCAGGGTGCCCTTGCGGACGAGGAAGACCGTGAGGGAACGGATGTACATCGCGCCGATGCCCAGACCGAGGGCCATCTCGAAGATGTCGTTGGTGATGGCGAAGGCGCCGATGACACCGTCGAAGGAGAAGGAGGCGTCGATGACCTCGAGGTAGAGGAACATGAAGAAGGCGGCCTTGCCGGCCAGCCCGACGACCGACGGGCCCTTGTCCTTCTTCGCGGGCACGGCGTCCTGGACGCCGTCCTCGTCCTCGTCCTCCTCGTCATCCTCCAGGCGGTCCTCGAAGAAGCCCGAGATGCCGCCGACGATCAGATACGTCACCAGGCCGCCGATGCCGGCCAGCAGCACGGTGGCCGCCTTGTCGACCGTGCCCTCGCCGCCGTGCACGGGGACGGTGGTGGCGACGGTGGTCGCGGCGATCAGCAGCACGACCAGGGCGACGACGGTGGAGAGGGTCTCCAGCTTGCCGAGCCGGGCCAGCGGCTTCTCCAGCCACGCCAGCCACTTGATGTCCCGGTCCTCGAAGATGAAGTCCAGGAAGATCATCAGCAGGAAGATCCCGCCGAAGGCGGCGATGGCCGGGTGGGCGCTGGTGACCAGTTGCTCATAGCGGTCGTGGTCCTGGATGGCGACCTTGACCGCTTCGATCGGCCCCAGTTTGGCGGTGATCGCGACGATCACGACCGGGAAGACGAGCCGCATGCCGAAGACGGCGATGAGGATGCCCACGGTCAGGAAGATCCGCTGCCAGAACGGGTTCATCTTCCGGAGGATCCCGGCGTTGATCACCGCGTTGTCGAACGAGAGCGAGATCTCCAGGACGGAGAGGATCGCGACGATCGCCAGCCCCTGCCATCCCCAGAGAACGCCTGCCAAGGCCAGTCCGGCCGCCGTGATGGCGAACGACCAACCAAAGGTTTTCAGGAGCACTGGCCACCCAATCCTTCGTTGTCCGGGTCTCCGCGCGGACGCGGCTTTACGAAACGTTGACCCCGAAGTCTAGGGCGATACCCCGAAGGCCCGACGCGTACCCCTGGCCCACGGCCCGGAACTTCCACTCGCCGCCATAGCGGTAGACCTCGCCGAAGATCATCGCGGTCTCGCCGGCGGCGTCCTCGCTGAGGTCGTAGCGGGCCAGCTCGGAGCCGTCGGCCTGGTTGACGACCCGGATGTAGGCGTTGCTGACCTGGCCGAAGCTCTGACCGCGCACATCGGCCTCGTGGATGGAGACCGGGAAGACGATCTTGTCGCAGGTGACCGGCACCTTGGTGAGGTCGACGAGGATGGACTCGTCGTCGCCCTCGCCCTCACCGGTGAGGTTGTCACCCGTGTGTTCGACGGAGCCGTCGGGGCTCTTGAGGTTGTTGTAGAAGACGAAGTACTCGTCGCCCAGCACCCGGCCCGCGGAGCACAGCAGCGCGCTGGCGTCCAGGTCGAAGGGGGCTCCGGTGGTGGAGCGCGCGTCCCAGCCGAGGCCGATGGTGACGTTGGTGAGATTCGGCGCGGCCTTGGAGAGGGAGACATTGCCTCCCTTGGCGAGCGTGACACCCATGGTCTTTTCCTCCCCGAGTTGTGGTGCGGCCCGGCGGCGGCCCGTTGCTCGCCGGCCGGAGCGGTGTCGCCGGTGCGCGTCCGGCGCCGCACCCCCGCGAAGACGGGGCTGCGGCGCCGGACGGGCGGCTCGGACGCGAAACGTCAGACGTTGACGCCGAAGTCCTGGGCGATGCCGCGCAGACCCGAGGCGTAGCCCTGGCCGATGGCCCGGAACTTCCACTCGGCGCCGTTGCGGTAGAGCTCGCCGAAGACCATGGCGGTCTCGGTCGAGGCGTCCTCGCTGAGGTCGTAACGGGCCAGCTCGGTGTTGTCGGCCTGGTTCACCACGCGGATGTAGGCGTTGCGCACCTGGCCGAAGCTCTGCTGGCGGGTCTCGGCGTCATAGATGGAGACCGGGAAGACGATCTTGTGAACGTCCGCCGGGACACCGGCCAGGTTGACCTTGATGACCTCGTCGTCGCCCTCGCCCTCACCGGTGAGGTTGTCACCCTGGTGCTCGACGGAGCCGTCGGGGCTCTTGAGGTTGTTGAAGAAGACGAAGTTCTGGTCGTTGGCGACCTTGCCCTGGTCATTGGTGAGCAGGGCGCTGGCGTCCAGGTCGAAGTCCGTGCCGGTGGTGGTCCGGGCGTCCCAGCCGAGACCGACGACCACGGCCGTCAGGTTCGGGGCCGCCTTGGTCAGGGAGACGTTGCCGCCCTTGCTGAGACTGACTCCCACGAGTCCTCCATTGGTTCGGGGGGCCAGGCGTTTCCCGCGCCCCCGGTTGTTCGATGGCACCCGATCAACGGTTTGATCCTAGTGACCGGTTCCCACCGTAAACAGGCTCTTGCGCTTCAGACGCCCGGGACACCTGTAGGGGTTGCCCCGGGCGGCTCGGAAACATGCTCGAACGGCGGCCTCAGAGCGCGGCGAGAGCCTTGGTGTACTCGTTCAGGTCACGCGCGTCGGGCAGGCCGTTGACGATCGTCCAGCGGACGACGCCCTCCTTGTCGATGATGAAGGTGCCGCGCAGCGCGCAGCCCTTCTCCTCGTCGAAGACGCCGTAGGCGCGGCTGGTCTCGCCGTGCGGCCAGAAGTCGGACAGCAGCGGGTACTCCAGGCCCTCCTGCTCGGCGAAGACGCGCAGGCTGAAGGGGGCGTCGTTGGAGACGGCCAGCAGCTGCACGTCGTCGTTGGCGAAGGCGGGCAGGTTGTCGCGCAGGGCGCACAGCTCGCCGGTGCACACGCCGGTGAAGGCGAAGGGGTAGAAGAGCAGCACGACGTTCTTCTCACCGCGGAAGTCGGAGAGCCGGACGGTCTCACCGTGCTGGTTCTTCAGCGCGAAGTCGGGCGCCTTGTCGCCTGCGGCGATAGCCATGGGGGTAACACCTCTCTGGTGACGGGGAGCCGGTCGGCGGGGCCTGTCGGCGGGCCCAGTCTGTCACTGCCCGCACGGCCGTCACGCGCGGGGGATCGTCCTCGAGTGATCCCCCCGGTCCCGGCCCAGCCCCCGCTCGCTCCCCGCCCGGCGCGGGTTCCGCCCCGCGCGAACAGCCGCGAACGCGCGAGCCCCCGGCGACAGGTGTCGCCGGGGGCTCGCGGGCGTCCCGATGCCGGTGTCCTGACGGACTAGCGGCGGCCGCCGGTCTTGGCGCCCTTCGGGGTGGCCAGACGGCTGCCGTTCCAGTCCTTGCCCACGCTGATGGACTTGGTCTGGGACAGACCGGCGGTCTGCACCGCCTCGCTGATGTCGCTCGCCTCGATGTAGCCGTCACGGCCCGTCTTGGGGGTCAGGAGGCAGATCATGCCGTCCTCCTCCAGGTAGCCGATGGCATCCACCAGCGCGTCTGTGAGGTCGCCGTCCTCATCGCGGAACCACAGCAGGACGGCATCGGCGACGTCGTCGTAATCCTCGTCGACGAGCTCCGTGCCGGTGTGCTCCTCGATGGCCTCACGGAGATCCTGATCGGTGTCCTCGTCGTAACCGATCTCCTGGACCACCTGCCCGGGCTGGAAACCCAGCCTCACGGCCAGGGTCCGCTCCTCCGCGTGGTCCGCGGTCGCGCTCACGGATTGCCTCCTGTCATGTTTCGAGAAATTGTCTTGTGTTCCTCGCGTACGCGAGGCATTGGGCGTAGTCCACACGTGCCGGACCGATCGCGCAAGTACCCGGCCGTCAGGCCCGCCGAAACGTTGACGGACGCGGACGTCTCATGGCAACTCCAACCATGAGGCAACAAGCGCGAGTGATTCACGCCACAGCGTTCTGCCGGGTTTGCGAAGTTACTCCTTGCGATGACAGGGGTCGAGCCCGAACGGCCGTACGCGAGCGACCCCCATCGGGGGCGTATGGTTGCGATTTGGCCGCCCTGGGCGACCAACCCTCGACGATTCGTCTCATGTGCGGTGGTTACCGCCCAGTAGAGATGACGTTTGCGCCGCCGAGGTCCACGATGGGAGCCGGCGCGACATATAAGCAAAGACAGTGTTGACCCCGTGCGCAGCATCCCGGCGCGCAGAGCACGACACGACCGAACAGCGAAGGAACAGCGTGGCTTCCGGATCCGATCGCAACCCGATCATCATTGGCGGTCTGCCCAGCCAGGTCCCGGACTTCGATCCCGAAGAGACCCAGGAATGGCTCGACTCGCTCGACGCTGCCGTCGACGAGCGGGGCCGGGAACGTGCCCGCTACCTCATGCTTCGCCTGATCGAGCGGGCGCGTGAGAAGCGTGTCGCCGTGCCCGAGATGCGCAGCACGGACTACGTCAACACCATCGCGACCAAGGACGAGCCGTTCTTCCCCGGCAACGAGGAGATCGAGCGCAAGGTCCTCAACGCGACCCGCTGGAACGCGGCCGTCATGGTCTCCCGCGCCCAGCGCCCGGGCATCGGCGTCGGCGGCCACATCGCCACCTTCGCCTCCTCCGCCTCGCTCTACGACGTGGGCTTCAACCACTTCTTCCGCGGCAAGGACGGCGGCGACGGCGGCGACCAGATCTTCTTCCAGGGCCACGCCTCCCCCGGTGTCTACGCCCGCGCCTTCCTGCTGGACCGACTGTCCGAGCAGCAGCTCGACGCGTTCCGCCAGGAGAAGTCGAAGGCTCCCTACGGCCTGTCGTCGTACCCCCACCCGCGTCTGATGCCGGACTTCTGGGAGTTCCCGACCGTCTCGATGGGCCTCGGCCCCCTCGGCGCGATCTACCAGGCCCGGATGAACCGCTACATGGAGGCGCGCGGCATCGCCGACACCTCCAAGTCCCACGTTTGGGCGTTCCTGGGCGACGGCGAGATGGACGAGCCCGAGTCGCTCGGCCAGCTGTCCCTGGCCGCCCGTGAGGGCCTGGACAACCTGACCTTCGTCGTCAACTGCAACCTGCAGCGCCTCGACGGCCCGGTCCGCGGCAACGGCAAGATCATGCAGGAGCTGGAGTCGCAGTTCCGCGGCGCCGGCTGGAACGTGATCAAGCTGGTCTGGGACCGCTCCTGGGACCCGCTGCTCGCGCAGGACCGCGACGGCATCCTGGTCAACAAGCTCAACAGCACCCCCGACGGCCAGTTCCAGACGTACGCCACCGAGACCGGCGCGTACATCCGTGAGCACTTCTTCGGCGACGACCAGCGTCTCCGCAAGATGGTCGAGGGCATGACCGACGACCAGATCCTCCACCTGGGTCGCGGCGGTCACGACCACAAGAAGATCTTCGCGGCCTACGCGGCGGCCAAGGCCCACAAGGGCCAGCCGACCGTGATCCTCGCGCAGACGGTCAAGGGCTGGACGCTCGGCCCGAACTTCGAGGGCCGCAACGCGACCCACCAGATGAAGAAGCTCACGGTCGAGGACCTCAAGCGCTTCCGTGACCGTCTCCACATCCCGATCGCGGACAAGGAGCTGGAGTCCGGCCTGCCGCCGTACTACCACCCGGGCAAGGACTCGGAAGAGATCCAGTACATGCACGACCGCCGCAAGGCGCTCGGCGGGTACGTGCCCTCCCGTGTCGACCGCTCCAAGCCGCTCGTCCTGCCGGGCGACAAGGCCTACGCGCCCACCAAGAAGGGCTCCGGCCAGCAGTCGATCGCCACCACCATGGCCTTCGTCCGCCTGCTGAAGGACCTCATGCGGGACAAGGAGATCGGCAAGCGCTTCGTGCCGATCGCCCCCGACGAGTACCGCACCTTCGGCATGGACTCGCTGTTCCCCTCGGCGAAGATCTACAACCCGCTGGGCCAGCAGTACGAGGCCGTGGACCGCGAGCTGCTGCTCGCGTACAAGGAGTCCCCGACCGGTCAGATGCTCCACGACGGCATCTCCGAGGCGGGCTGCACCGCCTCGCTGATCGCCGCCGGTTCCGCCTACGCCACCCACGGCGAGCCGCTGATCCCGATCTACGTCTTCTACTCGATGTTCGGGTTCCAGCGCACGGGCGACCAGTTCTGGCAGATGGCCGACCAGCTGGCCCGCGGCTTCGTCCTCGGCGCCACCGCCGGTCGCACCACCCTGACCGGTGAGGGCCTCCAGCACGCCGACGGCCACTCGCACCTGCTCGCCTCGACCAACCCGGGCGTCGTCGCGTACGACCCGGCGTTCGGCTACGAGATCGCGCACATCGTCCAGGACGGTCTCCGCCGGATGTACGGCGAGAACGCGGAGGACATCTTCTACTACCTCACCGTCTACAACGAGCCGATCCAGCACCCGGCCGAGCCGGAGAACGTGGACGCCGAGGGCATCCTCAAGGGTCTGTACCGCTACAAGGCGGGCGAGGCCGGCGCCATCCCGGCGCAGATCATGGCCTCCGGTGTGGCCGTGCCGTGGGCGATCGAGGCCCAGCGCATCCTCGCCGAGGAGTGGAACGTCAAGGCGGACGTCTGGTCGGCGACCTCCTGGAACGAGCTGCGCCGCGACGCCATCGAGGTGGAGGAGTACAACCTGCTCCACCCGGAGGAGGACCAGCGCGTCCCGTACGTGACGAGCAAGCTCGCCGACGTCGAGGGCCCGAAGGTGGCCGTGTCCGACTGGATGCGCGCCGTCCCGGACCAGATCTCGCGCTGGGTGCCCGGCACGTACACCTCGCTGGGCGCCGACGGCTTCGGCTTCGCGGACACGCGTGGCGCGGCCCGTCGCTTCTTCCACATCGACGCGCAGTCGATCGTCCTGGCGGTGCTCACCGAGCTCGCCAAGGAGGGCAAGATCGACCGCTCGGCCCTGAAGCAGGCCATCGACCGCTACGAGCTCCTCGACGTGGCGGCGGCCGACCCGGGCGCGGCCGGTGGTGACGCGTAAGCGTCACATCCGAACGGAACGGGCCCCCGACCAGCAAAGCTGGTCGGGGGCCCGCCCGCTTGTGGGCAATCGTTCCGCAGGGCGGAACGGGTGGGCACAAGCGGCCCGCAGCCGTCAACGGATAGCTACCGCTCCCACACCTTGTACGCCCGCACGACGTACGGCGACTCGGGCACCCAGCTCCCCGACGGATACGTATCGAACTCGCCGGTCTCGGCACACGTACCGCTCTGATAAGTGGTGACCGGATGCCCCGTCCGATTGACGAGCGAAGCCCCCGTCACCCCGGCCGGCAAGGCCATACAGCTCTCGATGTCGATGCCCGCCAGCTCACTGGCGTGGACGGCCCCCCGATATCCCGGCTTGGGCCAAAGACACAGCTGCCCTGCCGAGCAGGCACCCGTGGCACCCGTGGCACCCCGCGCCTGCGCGGCAGGCGCCCCCGCCAGAGCCAGAACGGCGGCGAGCCCGAGAACAACAGCACGCATCACAGAGATCACTCCCCCAGTCCGATGGTGCGAGGAGTCTCACGCCCCGTGATCACCACGGCCAAGGGCTTCCGCCGATCCGTGCCCTGATAGGGGAAGTCAGATGTGCCCGGCCCCGGCCCCCGCCGGGCCCGTGTTCTCCCCCCGCTTGGCGAAGGCCGCGACCAGCGCCGCGACGATCGCCACGCACCCGGCGACCCGGAATCCCACCTGCATCCCCGACACGAACGTGTCATGCGCGACGGTGGAGATCTTCTCCGCGTACCGCGCCGGCGTGCCCGCCGGCACCGGGGCCACGCCGACCGAGACCGCGCCGGCGGCCTGGTCCAGCTGCTCGGGCGCGAGCGGCCGGAGGCCCGCCGCGGCCCACTTCTCCGGCAGCAGGTGCTCGACCCGGGACGCCATCACCGCGCCGAGGACGGCCGTGCCCAGCGAGCCGCCCACCTGCATGGCCGACTGCTGGAGCCCTCCGGCCACGCCCGCGTGCCGCAGGGGCGCGTTGCCGACGATCACCTCGGTCGCGCCGACCATGACCGGCGCGAGGCCCACGCCCATCAGCGCGAACCACAGCGACATGGTGAGCGTGCCGGTGCCGGCGTCCAGCGTGGCCAGCCCGAAGCAGGCCACCGCGGCGCTGGTCATGCCCGCCATCAGCGGGATCCGCGGGCCGATCCGGGTGATGAGCGCGCCCGCCAGCGGCGAGCCGACGATCAGCATCCCGGTCAGCGGCAGCAGATGGGTGCCCGCGTCCACCGGGGACATCCCGTGGACGTTCTGGAGGTAGAAGGTGACGAAGAACAGCCCCCCGATGAAGGCGAAGGCCATCAGCACCATCAGGACCACCCCGGCGGACAGCGGCACGGAGCGGAAGAGGCTCAGCGGGAGCAGCGGTTCGCGGCTGCGGGTCTGCCGGAAGGCGAAGAGGTGGAAGGCGGTGGCCGAGGCGGCGAGGAAGATCCAGGTCCGGGCGTCGCTCCAGGACCAGGCGGGTGCCTTGATCAGCGCCCAGATCAGGCAGAACATCGCGGCGGAGAGCAGGACGATGCCCGGGACGTCGAAGGACCGGGCCGCGCCCTTGACCCGGTGGCCCGCGAGGAAGACCGCGCCGAGCGTCAGCGCGAGGGCCCCGACGGGGACGTTGATGAAGAAGACGGACTGCCAGTTGACGTGCTCGACGAGCAGGCCGCCGACGATCGGGCCGCCGGCCGTGGAGGCGCCGACGACCATGCCCCACAGGCCGATGGCCATGTTGAGCTTCTCGGCCGGGAAGGTGGCGCGGATCAAGCCGAGCGCCGTGGGCATCAGCAGCGCGCCGCACAGGCCCTGGAGCACCCGGAGGGCGACGACGAGCGACACGCTCCCCGACAGGGCGATGAGTCCGGAGGAGAGGGCGAATCCGGTGGTACCGATGAGGAAGACCTGTCGGTGGCCGAAGCGGTCACCGAGCTTGCCCGCGGTGATCAGGGCGACGGCGAGGGCGAGGAGATAGGCGTTGGTGATCCATTGGACGTCGGCGAGCGAGGCGCCCAGGTCCTTCTGGATGGCGGGATTGGCGATGGCGACGATCGTGCCGTCGAGCGCGACCATCATCACGCCGATCGCGACGGATAACAGGGTCAGCCAGGGATTGCCCCGTAAGCCGCTGCGGGGCTTCTGGTCCGGCGTCGCCTCGGCGACGGTGGTCCGAGTCATGCCACCGAGATTATGGCAGCCGCTGACAATCGACAACGAACGCCAAGAGGCGCAGTCTGTCATCTTGGCCACAACTATCCTGAGCAGCGGAAACGCACCGAGAAGAGGCGGCGATGCACACGATCGAGAGCACCACGGGCCTGCGTGAGCGCAAGAAGCGCCGCACCCGCGAGACCCTCGTCCGGTGCGCCCAGGAGCTTTTCGCCCTCCGGGGGTACGAGGGCACGACGGTCGACGAGATCGCGGCCGCCGCGGACGTCTCGCAGCGCACCTTCTTCCGCTACTTCGCGGGCAAGGAGGACGTGGCCCTCGCCGTCCAGCGGATGATCGAGTCGCATATCTTCGCCGCCGTGTGCGCGCGCCCGGCGGCGGAGCCGCCGCTGACCGCGCTGCGCACGGCCGTCGTCGAGTGCTGGGACGGCATCGAGGAGGCCATCGAGTCGGCCGTCCCGCTGGAGCTCTACGTCCGGACGTACCGGATGATCCAGGAGACCCCGCAGCTGCTGGCGGCCCATCTGCGCCGGCTGGCCGAGCTGGAGGACCGGCTCACCGACGAGATCGCCCGCCGGGAGGGGCTGCCGGCGGAGGACCCCCGGCCGCGCATCCTGGTCGCGGCGTTCAGCGGGGTGATGCGCGAGGTGGGCAAGCGCTGGGGCGATCTGCTGGACGGGGACATGGAGGGGTTCCGGCAGCGTACGGCCGCCTATCTGGATCAGATCGGTCCCGCACTGGCGGAAAACTGGCGTTCTTGAGCTTTAGACGTACGAGTGCGCTCAATCACGGCCATTGAAACGTGAGATAGCTCACCGGCTCCCCGGACGCAAGCCGATTTCTCCTAGGGTGGTCGGCGGTGACTTCCTTCCCGGAGCTCGGCTCCTCCTCCATCCCCTGGACCAACGCCTCCACGGCCTGGCGCGCACTGCTGGCGCTGGCCGTGGTGTTCGTGATGCTGGCGACCACCGGCTGGACGGCGGTCAGAAGCCACAAGGGCATGCCGGACCCCCGGGCCGCCTCGCTCAAGGCCTGGCGGCACGGCTCCGTGAACGGCCGCCCGCTGCCCTCCCCCGACGCGGAGCCCTCGGCGCTCTCCCGTTTCTTCACCACGCTCACCGCCAACCAGCGCGAGCGGCTCGCCGACCGCTATCCGCTCGTCGTCGGCAACCTCGGCGGCGCCCCCACCGAGCTGCGCTACCGCGCCAACCGCGCCGCGCTCGCCCAGGCCCGTACGGTCGAGGAGCAGCGCACCCACGACGCCGGGCTGACCCCCGCCGGCCGCTACGAGGCCGGCCGCCGGATGCACCGCTTCGAGTCGCTGCTCGGCCCGGGCCGGCAGATCCTCGCCTTCGACCCCGCCGGGGACGGCCGGGTCGCGGAGGTCTTCGGCGACCTGGACACGGCGCGACGGGTCTCCGTCGTCGTCCCGGGCGTCGACACCAATGTGCTGACCTTCGAGAAGACCCAGCGCGCCTACAGCGCCCCCGTCGGCATGGGCCGCTCCCTCTACGCCGCCGAGCGGAAGGCGAGCCCCGGCGGCAGGACGGCCGTCATCGCCTGGGCCGACTACACCTCGCCCGTCGGCGTCGGTATGGACGCCGCCACCGGCAAGCTCGCGGCCGAGGGCGCGCTGCGGCTGCGCCGGCTCGTCACGGCCCTGCCCGGTGAGTCGAAGGTCGCGCTGTTCTGCCACAGCTACGGCTCGGTGGTGTGCGGCGTCGCCGCCCGCGAGCTCTCCCCCCGGGTCACCGACGTGGCCGTGGCCGGCAGCCCCGGCATGCGCGCCCAGAGCGTCTCCGACCTGGACACCACCGCCCGGATATGGGCGATGCGCGACGCGGACGACTGGATCCAGGGCGTGCCCCACATGGAGGTCGGCGGCCTCGGCCACGGCGCCGACCCCGTCTCGGCGGGCTTCGGGGCGCGGGTGCTGTCCGCCGGCGACGCCCAGGGCCACACCGGCTACTTCGCGCCCGGCACCACCAGCCTCGCCAACTTCGCCGGGATCGGCATCGGAGCCCCCGCCTCCGTCCGGTGCGCGAGCGACAGCGGTGACTGCGCGGCCGGGCTGGGCCCGGACGCCGAGGCCACCGCGATTTGACGGGTTCGACGCGCGTAGCGCCACGAGGGGGGACGGGCGGGCGGGCGCCGCTTACGATGAGCGGCATGGGTGATGTGCTGGCCGGTTTCCACACCGTCTGGGAGTTCGGCACCGACTCCGTGCTCATCCGCTTCGAACGGGGGATCCGCACACCGAAACTGCTCCAGGCGCTCGGCGAGCGACGCGTTCCCTTCGAGGCGCTCGCGGCCGTCGAGGCGGCCCCGGGGAAGCACGGGACGGTGGTGCTGCGCGCCGTGCCCAGACCGGGCGCCGATCCGCTGATGGACGTGGCCGACGGCCAGCTCAAGGAGGGCAACGACCCCTACCGGCTGGTGCTCCCGGCCGAGCGCGAGCTGCTCGCCGAGTACTACGCCGAGCGGATACGCGACGGGCTCGGCCCCCTTGCCGGTGAGCCCGCCGAGCGCCACCTGGTGACCGCGCCGACGCCCCCGCTGACCTTCAAGGCCTACGACGGCAAGGCGTCCTTCGACGGCAAGGCCGTCTCCTTCCGCTGGTTCTGGACCGGCGCCTCCTCCGCCAAGTGGAAGGCCGGCGACCAGCGCTTCCCCCTCGACGAGCTGACCGGTGTCGAGTGGCGCTCCCCCGAAGCCGCCGGCGGCCATCTGCGGCTGGTGCTGCGCGGGGACGACGCGGACCGGCGCCCCGCCGAACCCGACCAGGACCTCGCGGCCGTGGCCTTCGGCATGGGCTACGGGCTCGTCCACGAGTCCCTGCCGTTCGCGGCGGCCGTCCTCGCCGCCGTACGGGCCAAGGTGCCCGCGGCTCCCGGCCACCGTCGCGTGACCGCCCGGCCGGACCCCGCCGGCATCGCCGAGCGCATCCGGCACCTGGGCGAGCTGCACGAGGCGGGGCTGCTGACCGACCACGAGTTCAGCACGAAGAAGGCGCAGCTGCTGGCGGAGCTGTAGCGCTCTGCTGGATGTGCGGTCGGTCGGCTGCGGGCCGTCCGTGGCTGGTCGCGCAGTTCCCCGCGCCCCTTCGGGCGCCAAGGGGCGTGATACCACGGTATGACCCCGCCCCCCGGGGTCGGCACCGTGGTGTGACGTCCGGCGGCGGGCCCGCGATCTACGCTGGTCGGGCCATGCCCACCAAGACCATGACCCCGCTCGTCCGGCTGCGCGAGACCTTCACCCCCGCCGGGCCGCCCACCCCGCTCTTCGGCCACTCCCCGCGCCGGTTCGTCCGGCGGCTGCCGTATGCCGTGGCGATCGTGTTCGTCGCCATCCTGCTGCCGGTCACGGTCATGTTCCTGGGCGAGGGCTACCACCTGAACTCCGACCTGGCGCTGGTGCTCGGCCTCTTCCAGGTGCTGCCGCTGCTGTTCGCCGTGCGGCGGCCGCTGCTGTCCTGGGGGGTCGCCTTCACCGCCCACACGGTCTGCGCGGCGGCCATCCTGGGCTTTCCGCCGGGCCCCAACCCCCAGCCCTGGCCGTGGACGCCGATGGGCATCATCGGCCTGCTGCTGCTCCTGCTCGCCGTCGGCCTGCGCGAGCGCAACCGCACCCTGATCGCGGTGTGGACGCTGACGGGCGCTGTCAGCGTGGTCTTCGAGCTCATCGCCCCGGAGCGCAGCAACGGCTCCTGGGTGGCGCTGTTCGTCATCGGCGGGGTGCTGCTCGTCATCGGCGGCCTGCTGCGCGAACGCGCCGTCACCCAGCGGGCGCTGGCCGAGCAGGAGACCATCAGCGAGGCCGAACGGGCCCGCCGCACGCTGCTGGAGGAGCGCGCCCGGATCGCCCGCGAGCTGCACGACGTGGTCGCCCACCACATGTCCGTCATCACCGTGCAGGCGGACAGCGCCCCCTACCGCATCGAGGGCCTCCCGGACACGGCCCGCGAGGAGTTCGCCTCGATCGCCGCCACGGCCCGGGAATCGCTGACGGAGATGCGCCGGCTGCTGGGCGTGCTGCGCAACGAGGACACCGCCGGCGCCCCCGGCACGGCCGAGCGGGCCCCGCAGCCGGGGGCCGCGCGGATCCCGCAGCTGGTCGAGGCGACGGTACGGGCGGGGGTGCCGGTGGAGCTCTCGATGCCCGAACTGCCCGAACTGCCGCAGGCCGTGGACCTGTCCGCCTACCGCATCACGCAGGAGGCCCTGGCCAACGTCGTCCGGCACGCCCCGGGCGCGGCCACCCGGGTCTCGGTCTCGCCGGACCCGGACGGGACGGGCCTGGTGGTCCTCATCGTCAACGCGGCACCGGAGGAGAACACCCCGCCGCTGGAGACCGGTGACACGGGGCACGGTCTGGTGGGGATGCGGGAGCGGGTCCGGCTGGTGGGTGGCACGCTCGACACCGGCCCCCTGCCGGAGGGCGGCTTCCGGGTCGCGGCCCGGCTCCCGCTGCGCACAGAGCTCCGTACAGAAGAGGAACCCCCCACCGAATGACCATCAAGGTGATCATCGTCGACGACCAGGCCATGGTGCGGGCGGGCTTCGCCGCGCTGCTGGCCGCCCAGTCCGACATCGACGTCGTCGGCGACGCGGCGGACGGCCGGCAGGGCGTGGCCCTGAGCCGTTCCGCCCACCCGGACGTGGTGCTGATGGACGTCCGGATGCCGGAGATGGACGGCCTGGAGGCGGCCCGGCAGATCCTCGACCCGCCGCTCGGAGTGACGCACCGGCCCAAGGTGCTGATGCTGACGACCTTCGACGTCGACGACTACGTCTACGAGGCGCTGCGCGCGGGCGCCTCCGGCTTCCTCCTCAAGGACGCCCCGCCGGCCGACCTGATCTCGGCGGTCCGGGTGGTCGCCGCGGGCGAGGCGCTCCTGGCCCCGTCCGTCACCCGCCGGCTCATCGCGGACTTCGCCAAGCGCCCGGCTCCCCGCCGCCGCTCGGGCACGGTCCGCCCCGGCGGGCTGACGCCCCGGGAGACGGAGGTGCTGGAGCTGATCGCGCGGGGCCTGTCCAACCAGGAGATCGCGGACCGGCTGGTCCTGGCCGAGCAGACGGTCAAGACGCACGTCGGGCGGGTCCTGGCGAAGCTGAACCTCCGGGACCGCGCGCAGGCGGTCATCTTCGCGTACGAATCGGGGCTGGTCACGCCTGGCGAGGGCTGACCGCCCCCCCCCCCCCCGGTACGGGTGGTCGCGCGGCCGAAACCGGGACGGGGAGGCGCCGGGCGCGCGACGATGCCGGTATGCGCTGCAATCGTTGCCACAACGCCATGTGGTGGGACGTGACGCCGGGCCAGCCGCCGTCCTGGTACTGCTCGGTGTGTGTGCATCCGCCGGAGCGGCGGGTCAACGCGGCGGCTGTGCCGACGCCGTGTCCTCGGGGGTGCCGGTCTCCGATTACGGAGCATCGGGGTGGGGAGCGGCGGTTCATCTGCCACTGAGGGGTGCCGAGCCCCGTAAGGGGCGCGGGGAACTGCGCGACCGGCCACGGACGGCCCGCAGCCGACCGACCGCACATCCAGCGGGGCGCTGAGCTCACGCCGCGCCGACGGCGACCGTCGCCAGGACCAACCCCTCCGCGTCACCCGGACCCTCCGCCAGCAGGCCGCCGTCCGGTCCCCACACCGCGCTCAGCCCGCACGCGTCGTAGGGGCCCGCCACCCCGACGTGGTTGGCGAGCAGCACGTGGAGGCCGTTGGCCTCGGCCAGGGCGGGGAAGATCTCCATCCGTTCGCGGGCGCCGCCGCCCCGGCCGTAGAGCGAGCTCGCCAGCAGTACGTCGCAGCCGTCGGCGGCGGCCCGGCGGGCGAGGTCGGGGAAGTGGGCATCGAAGCAGATGACGAGGCCGAAGGCGAGCCCGGCCAGCGCGAAACGGCCGTCCTCCGTGCCCGCCGTGAAGCCCGCCGCTGTCTCCGTGTCCGTGACGTGGCGCTTGTCGTAGCGGGTGAGGAGCTCCCCGTCCGGGCCGTACACGAAGGTGCTGATCGTCGGGCCGGCCGGGGCGCGGCCGGCACAGTTCACCGCCGCCGCGACACCCGCCGTGCGGCAGGCCGCGCGCAGCGGGTCGAGCCGGGGGTCGTCCGGGGCCAGGGTCAGCCGGCCGGGGTCGCCGGTGATGGCGTCGAGCTCGTAGCCGGTGACGGCGAGTTCGGGGAAGACGACGAGGGCCGCGCCCCGCTCGCCCGCCTCGGCGACCAGGCCGGCCATGCGGGTCACGTTGGCGGCGACGTCGCACGGCCGGGCGGTGAACTGCGCTGCTGCGATGATCATGTGCACATCATGACCCGGCCGTGGCTCCCACGGCCACCGCGAGCACGGCCCTGACCTGCGCGGTGATCGCCATCCGCGCGGCGACGAACTCGGGGTCGCTGATCCGCCCGGTGGCGGGGTCGGTGTTGCCCGCGCCGAAGTTCAGCACGGGTGTGTGGAGATGGCCGCCGGGCGCCTTGAGGCCCACGGCGTCACGGAGCAGGGTGGCGCGGTAGGCGATCTCGTTGGAGAGGTAGTCGCCCCCGCCGCCCGCGCGGGCCGTCGAGCCCGGGGTGGGGCCGTCGGGCCGGACGACGGGGGCCGTGCCGCCCGCCGGGATCTCGGTGACGGAGGTGTTGTCACGCACCGGGAACGGGCCGGTCGTGGCCGCCGTGACGGCCCCGTACGGCAGGGTCGTGGTCGTCCACTGCGGCTGCGGGGTCACGGTCGGCACGCCCGGCGGCACCGGCACGGTCTCCGTGCGCGAGGCCCTGGCGTTGTCCGGGGCACCGCCGCGCCAGGCGCCGTTCGTGCGCTCAAGATCGAAGCGGCCGGGGCGGCCCTGGCTGATGGTGGTGAACAGATCGACCTTCCGGGGGCCGGGCCGGAAGTACGGGAGCAGGGTCCGTTCGACCGTGCCGTCGGCGAAGTCCGCCCAGCGCACCGGGAAGACGGCCGCCTCCACGCGCGCCGGGCCGGCCGGGGTATCGATCACGGTCCCGTCCAGGGCCAGCGCTGCCGCCCCGGAGGGGTTGGAGCGACGGATGTCGGAGTCGAGCTGGAACGGGTCGAAGCCGGTGATCAGCACCCGCTTCACCGCGCCACCCTGCGGAAGGTCGAGGGAGTCCTGGCCGCGTGAGGCGCGTTCCACGGCGGCCTCCAGGGCCGCGCGCCGCCGCTCCGGCAGCGGGAACGCCGGCCGCCACTCGCGCAGCGCCCGCGTCATGCCCAGCCGCGCCCAGTACAGCGGACGGTCGTCGTCCCGGCTCAGATCGCCGCCGTCCGGGCCGCGCCCCTGGGCCCGGTCCACGGCCCGGCGCCACAGCCGCCGGCCGTCGGCGGCCGCCAGGCGCTCGGCCTCGGCGGCGCCGCGCGTACGAGCCAGGGCGCGGGCGAAGCCGGGGGCGACGTCGTCGAAGCCGCTGCGGCGCAGGATCTCCTGCGGCACTGCCCCGGGGAGCCGCTGCTCCTCGACGGTGAGCGCGGGGGCGGCGGGCACGGCCCCGGCGGGGGCGGCGAGGGCGAGAGGGTAGCAGGCGAGCAGGACGGCGCCGAGGACGGCGAGCCGGAGCGGGCCCGGCGTCCGGGATATATCACGGGGTCTCATGGGACGGAAGGAAATCACCGTGACCGCATGGAGCGATAGAGGGCTGCCAACACCCTTCGGGTAGTGGCGATTTCAGGCCACAATGGCGAGATGGACACAGTGCAGTTCCTGATGGCCCCGCTGATATCCGCCGGACGAGCCAACACGGCCCCGCTGTTCGACCCGGGGGCGGGCCAAGGCACCCGCCAATTAGCCGAGTTGGCCCTCGCCCTGCTGCTCTCCTCGCTCATCGGGCTGGAGCGGGAGCTCCAGCAGAAGAGCGCGGGGCTGCGCACCCACACGCTGGTCGGCGTGGGCAGCGCGCTGTTCATGGAGGTCTCGATCCACGGGTTCGCGGGGGCGGGCCAGTTCGACGGCTCCCGGGTCGCCGCGCAGATCGTCTCGGGCATCGGCTTCATCGGCGGTGGCCTGATCTTCGTCCGCCGCGACGCCGTGCGCGGTCTGACGACGGCCGCCACGATCTGGCTGACCTGCGCCGTGGGCATGGCCTGCGGCGGCGGGCTGCCCCTGCTGGGCGGTATGGCGGCCGCGGTGCACTTCCTGGTGGTGCGCGGCTTCCCGATGGCGACCCGGCGGCTGGCCGCGGCGCCCTCGCTGGAGCACGTCGAGCTGATCCTGTCCTACCGCACCCGCAAGGGGCTGCTGGGCCGGGTGCTGGAGCTGTGCACCCGGTCCGGCTTCCGGGTCACGGACGTCCAGGTCCACTCCCGGGCCCAGCAGGAGGGGGGCACGGAACGGGCCAGGGGCAAGCTCAGGGAGGCGGGCGTGGTGCTGAGCCTGGAGGGCAAGGGGTCGGCGCATCCGCTGATGGAGGAGCTCGCCGATTGGGAGGGCATCCTCGACATCGATCTCCACGCCCACCGCGAGAGCACGGAATGACGCGTCCCCGCGCGGGTGAACTCGCTTATGAGAAGCGCTCGTTCATCGGATAACGTGCGGGGCGGAAGGCGGTACGGGCCGGTCGCGGTCACCCGTGTCCGCCTTCGGTCACGGCCCGGGCGCCATCGCGCGGGCGCGGTTGGCGCCGGGTGCCCGGGGCGAGGGTACGGGCCCCGGTGCCGGAGGTTCCGCGCCGGGCGCGCCGGTGGCGGACCGGGCCGTGCGCGGTCCGGGGGCGGGGTCACCTGACGGACCCCGCCCCCGCGGCCTACGCGGCGGGCGGCTCCGCGGAAGTGATGGTGCGGTAGGCGAGGGCCGCCAGTTCGCCCTGCCCCTGCTTGCTGGGGTGGAACCAGTCCCACTTGCTGAGCGCCTGACCGCTGAAGCCGTAGCCGTGGACGGAGCCGTCGAAGCGGCACAGCTCATCGCGCGCGCAGACGCTCTTGAGCACGGTGTTGTACTCGAGGACCCGCTGCTCGACCCGTACGCGCCGGGCCTCGGCCGCCGCGTCGTCGGAGCCGGAGTCCGCCAGCATCGACGGGCAGACCGAGCCCAGCTTCCAGATCTCCGGCCCGATCAGGCTCTTGCGCCCCTCCGCCCACAGCCGTCGCAGGTCCGGCACCCCGGCCACATACACCTGGGACTTCGGCAGGGCGGTGCGCAGCTCCCGCAGCGACTTCTCGAAGTCGGCGCGGAAGTCGTCCACCGTGGTCATGTCGTCCACGTTCTTGCGGCAGGCGTCGTTGGCCCCCATGAGCACGGTCACGAGCTGCGGCTTGTTGACGACGGCCGCGCGCGTCTGCTCCGGCAGGTCGGCCATCCGGGCGCCGGTGCGGGCGTGGTTCCAGCTGCTGGTCCCGGGCGAGGCGAGCAGCCGCCGGGCGAGGCTGTCGACGGAGGTGCCGGTGGCCCAGGACGCCTCGGGGCAGTCCTTGAGCACGGAACAGGCGTCGAAGCCACGGGTGATGGAGTCGCCGAGGGAGGCGATCGACTCGGGGTGGGTGTTCCAGGCCGGACGGGCGGGCTTTGGCTTCGCCGGAGCGGCGGCCGCCTTCTCGGCGCCGGTGCCACCCGCGCTCTCGCAGCCCGAGGCCAGCAGGGCGACGCAGACCACCGCCACGGCCGCTTTGCCGGCCGCCCCTCGCCTCTTCCCCCGCTTCTTCCCCCGTGCGACGTTCATGCTCGTGATCCCCTCCGGCCGGGTGATATCTGTCCGGGACCGACGGTACGTCACGCCCGCGACACGCCCGCACGGTAGCTTTTCCCCGGGTGATCGAGTCGGTCCGGCATCTTTCGGTCCGTCTTTCGCTCTACGACGGCCCTAAATCACAACACGTCACATCCTGTCCCTTTTCAGGAGAATTGCTCCCGATGGTGTTTACTGTTGGTAACCTCGCGGGCTGGTGCGGGAGTGGCCATTGGGGCAGAATGTCTGCTGCTGTCCCGGGCGGGACCGGTTCGGCTGCGAGGCCGCTGGGGAAGGCGAACCTCGAACCGCACTGGAGGACCCGGTGACGACACGTGGAGTTCTGTATGTGCACTCCGCGCCCCGAGCGCTCTGCCCGCACGTCGAGTGGGCCGTGGGCGGCGTCCTCGGCGCGCGTGTCACCCTCGACTGGATCCGGCAGCCCGTCTCCCCCGGCACCTGGCGCTCCGAGCTCTCCTGGCAGGGCCAGGTGGGCACCGCCTCCAAACTCGCCTCGGCACTGCGCGGCTGGCACCTGCTCCGTTTCGAGGTGACCGCCGAGCCCTGCGCCACCGCCGAGGGCGAGCGCTACAGCTCCACCCCGGACCTCGGCATCTTCCACGCCGTCACCGGCATCCACGGCGACATCCTGATCCCGGAGGACCGCCTCCGCGCCGCGCTCTCACGCGCCGACCGGGGCGAGACGGACTTCCGGGCGGAGGTCGAGAAGCTGCTGGGCAAGCCGTGGGACGACGAGCTGGAACCCTTCCGCCACGCGGGCGAGGGCGCGCCGGTGCGGTGGCTGCACCAAGTGGTGTGACCACGCCTCGTGCGCGGACTTGCGTTGGAGCCCGCTCCAGGCCCTAGCGTCGACGCATGACCTCACCCAGCACCGTCACCGTCCTCGGCACCGGCATCATGGGCTTCGCCATGGCCCGCAACCTCGCCCGCGCCGGGCTCCCCGTCCGGGCCTGGAACCGCAGCCGCGACAAGGCCGAGCCGCTGGCCGAGCACGGTGTCACCGTCGTGGACACGCCCGCCGAGGCGGTCACCGGCGCCGATGTGGTCGTCACCATGCTGTACGACGGCCCGGCCGCCCGCGATGTGATGCGCGCCGCCGCCCCCGCCCTGCGCCCCGGGACGCTCTGGGCGCAGTCCACCACCGCCGGGCTCGACGGCACGGCCGTGCTCGCGGAGTTCGCCCGCGAGCACGGCCTCGTCCTGGTCGACGCCCCCGTCCTGGGCACCCGGCGGCCCGCCGAGGAGGGCACGCTCACGGTGCTGGCCGCCGGGCCGGAGGAGACCCGTGACACCCTGGCGCCCGTCTTCGACGCCATCGGCTCCCGGACCGTCTGGGTGGGGGACGACGCGACGGGCGGCGCCGCGACCCGGCTCAAGCTCGTCATCAACAGCTGGGTGCTGGCCGTCACCCACGGCACCGCCGAGGCCCTCGCGCTGGCCGACGGGCTGGGCGTGGACCCGGCCCGTTTCCTGGACGCGGTCGCGGGCGGCCCGCTCGACATGGGCTATCTGCGCGCCAAGGCCGGGCTGCTGAGGGACGGCGCCCTCACCCCGCCGTCCTTCGCGACCACCACGGCCGAGAAGGACGCGCGGCTGATCGTCGCGGCCGGGGAGGCCGCCGGGGTGCGCCTCGACGTCGCGGCGGCGGGCGCCGAACGCTTCCGCCGGGCGATCGAGCAGGGCCACGGCGACGAGGACATGGCGGCCTCGTACTTCGCCAGCTTCACGAAGTGAGCGGCTTCACGAAGTGAGCGGCTTCACGAAGTGAGCAGCGCGAAAGGGCCCGCCCCCGGCCGGGGGCGGGCCCTTCGCACAGGATCGGGTCCGTCAGACCGTGCGCAGCGCGAGCACCACGTTGTGGCCGCCGAAGCCGAACGAGTTGTTGATCGCCGCGATCGTGCCCTGCGGCAGCGGGCGGGGCTCCTCGCGGACGATGTCCGCGTCGATGTCCTCGTCCAGCTCGTCGATGTTGATGGTCGGCGGGGCCGTGCGGTGGTACAGGGCGAGCACGGTCGCGACCGTCTCGATGCCGCCGGCGCCGCCGAGCAGGTGGCCCGTCATCGACTTGGTCGCGGAGACCGCGACGTGGTCGAGGTCGTCGCCCAGGACCTTGCGCAGCGCCTTGATCTCGGCGGCGTCGCCCTGCGGCGTGGAGGTGGCGTGCGCGTTGAGGTGCACGACCTCCGCCGGCTTCAGGTCGCTGCTGTCGAGCAGGTTCTGGAGCGCCGCCGCGATGCCGCGGCCGGTCGGCTCCGGCTGCGCGATGTGGTGGCTGTCGGCGGACAGGCCCTGGCCCAGCACCTCGCAGTAGACGCGGGCGCCGCGCTTGGCGGCGTGCTCGGCCGACTCCAGGACGACGATACCGGCGCCCTCGCCGAGGACGAAGCCGTCACGGGCCTTGTCGTAGGGGCGGGAGGCCTTGAGGGGCTCGTCGTTGTTCTTCGACATCGCCATCATGCTGGCGAACGCCGCGACGGGCAGCGGGTGGATGGCCGCCTCGGTGCCGCCGGCGACGACGACGTCGGCGCGGCCGGAGCGGATCATCTCGAAGGCGTAGCCGATGGCCTCGGCGCCCGACGCGCAGGCGCTGACCGGGGTGTGGACGCCCGCCTGGGCGTTCACCTCCAGGCCGACGTTGGCGGAGGGGCTGTTGGGCATGAGCATCGGCACGGTATGCGGGGAGACGCGGCGGGCGCCCTTCTCCCGGAGCACGTCGTACTGGTCGAGCAGGGTGGTCACACCGCCGATGCCGGAGGCGACGACCGCGCCCAGCCGCTCGGGGGTGACGCCGGTGTCGTCACCGGCCTTGTCGGTGAAGCCCGCGTCGGCCCAGGCCTCGCGCGCCGCGATCAGCGCGAACTGCGCCGAGCGGTCCAGCTTGCGCAGCAGGGGGCGGGGCAGGACGTCGGCCGGGTCGACCGCCACGGGGGCGGCGATACGGACCGGGAGGTCGGCGAAGCGCTCGCCCTCCAGGGGTTTGACGCCGGAACGGCCCGCGAGCAGGCCCTCCCAGGTCGAAGCGCTGTCGCCACCCAGCGGTGTGGTTGCGCCGATACCGGTGACGACCACGGTGCGATTGGTCGAGTTCATCGGGATTCTGTCTCCACGTGTAGAGGTGCTGGAACCGCCACCGCCGGGGTGGCGACGAACGCTACGGTCAGTCCTGGTGCTTCAGGATGTAGCCGGCGGCGTCACCGACGGTCTTGAGGTTCTTGACGTCCTCGTCCGGGATCTTGACGTCGAAGCGCTCCTCGGCGGCGACGACGACCTCGACCATGGACAGCGAGTCGACGTCCAGGTCGTCGGTGAAGGACTTGTCCAGCTGGACGTCCTCGACCGGGATGCCGGCGATCTCGTTGACGATCTCGGCGAGACCGTCGAGGATCTCCTTCTCGGTGGCAGCCATGTGGCGCTCCTTCTATGTATTGCGTTGTGCTGATGATTAAGGGAACTGCTGGGGCGGTGAGGTCCCCCGACGGCCGGCACCGGGTGCCGGTCCGGGGAATCTCGCCTAGGGGAGGGTAACGACCGTGGCGGCGTACACGAGACCCGCCCCGAAGCCGATGAGGAGCGCGGTGTCCCCGCTCTTCGCCGCGCCGGTGGCCAGGAGCCGCTCCATGGCGAGCGGGATGGAGGCCGCGGACGTGTTGCCCGTGGTCTCCACGTCACGGGCGACCGTGACGCTCTCAGGCAGTTTGAGGGTCTTCACCATCGAATCGATGATCCGCATATTGGCCTGGTGCGGAATGAAGACGTCCAGGTCCTCGGGGCTGACGCCCGCCTCGTCCAGCGCCTGCTGGGCGATCTTCGCCATTTCGAAGACGGCCCAGCGGAAGACCGCCTGACCCTCCTGGGTGATGGCGGGGAAGCGGACGTCCGTCTCCTCGCGGTAGACGTCCCAGGCGACGGTCTGCTTGATCGTCTCCGCCTTGTCGCCCTCGGAGCCCCAGACGACCGGGCCGATGGCGGGCTCGGCGGACGGGCCGACGACCACGGCGCCGGCGCCGTCGCCGAACAGGAAGGCCGTCGCGCGGTCCTCCAGGTCGGTGAGGTCCGAGAGCCGCTCGACACCGATGACCAGGACGTACTCGGCGGAGCCGCCGGTCACCATGTCCTTGGCCATGGTCAGGCCGTAGCCGAAGCCCGCGCAGCCGGCCGAGATGTCGAAGGCGGCGGGCTTGCCCGCACCCACCTTGTGGGCGATCTCGGTCGCGACGGCCGGGGTCTGCTTGAAGTGCGACACCGTCGAGACGATGACGGCACCGATCTGGTCGGCGGTGATGCCCGCGTCGGCGATCGCCTTGCCGGCGGCCTCCAGGGACATCGCGCTGACGGTCTCCTCCGGGCCGGCCCAGTGGCGGGTGGCGATGCCCGAGCGCGAGCGGATCCACTCGTCCGAGGAGTCGATGTGCTTGAGGATCTCCTCGTTCGGCACCACGCGGACGGGCCGGTAGCCGCCCACGCCCATGATGCGCGCGTACGCGGCGCCCTTGGCGGGCTTGATCTTCGCGGTCATGCTTCTCGGGCTCCTTGTTCGGCCGGGGACCCGGCGGCCGCGTGCTCGGCGATGAGCGCGCGGGCGGCGTCGAGGTCCTCCGGGGTCTTGAGCGCGAGCGTAGTGACACCCGGCAGGGCACGCTTGGCCAGCCCCACGAGGGTGCCACCGGGCGCCGCCTCGATGATGGCCGTGACGCCCAGCTCCTTGAAGGTCTCCATGCACAGGTCCCAGCGGACCGGGTTGGCCACCTGGCCGACCAGCCGCGCGACGACCTCGGGTCCGCCGACGACGACGGCGCCGTCCTTGTTGGAGACGTAACGGGTGCGGGGGGCGGCCGGGGTCAGCTCGGCGACCGCCGCCTCCAGGGCCGAGACGGCCGGGGCCATGTGCTGGGTGTGGAAGGCACCCGCCACCTTGAGCGGCACCACACGACGGGTGCCCTCGGGCTTGTCCTCGGCCAGCGCCGCGAGCTGCGCGGCGGTGCCGGCGGCCACGATCTGGCCCGCGCCGTTGACGTTCGCGGGGGTCAGGCCCAGCTTCTCCAGGTGCGGCAGGACGACGTCCTGCTCGCCGCCCAGCAGGGCGGCCATGCCGGTCTCGGTGACCGCGGCGGCCTCGGCCATGGCCAGCCCGCGCTTGCGCACCAGCCGCATGGCGTCCTCCTCGGGCAGCACACCGGTCAGCGCGGCGGCGGCGAGCTCACCCACGCTGTGCCCGGCGACGGCGCCCACCTTGGCGGCGAGGTCGTCGGCGGCCGGGAAGAGCTGCCCGGCCGAGAGCAGCGCGGAGGCCACCAGCAGCGGCTGGGCCACGGCGGTGTCGCGGATCTCGTCGGCGTCGGCGTTCGTGCCGTAGTGGACAAGGTCCAGGTCGATGGCGTCCGACCACGCACGGAGGCGGTCGGCGACACCGGGGAGGTCGAGCCAGGGAGTCAGGAAGCCGGGCGTCTGAGCGCCCTGGCCGGGAGCGACGAGTACGAGCACCCTCACACTCTCTCTCGTGGACGGCTCCGCCCACCCGTGGGGACAGGGACCAAGAACCGTCAGGGGAATTGTTGGCGTTCAACAAAAGCGTAAGTGGGTCACTCCGCGTCGGCCAGCCGCCCGAGGATCAGTGCGATGCGCAGTGTGAAGGCGGAACGGACATCGGAGGGTGACCATCCGGTGACGTCCGTCACACGTCGCAGCCGGTACCGCACGGTGTTGGGGTGGACGAACAGCATCCGTGCCGCGCCCTCCAGGCTGCTGGCCTGCTCCAGGTAGACGCTCAGCGTCTCCAGCAGGGCCGAGCCCGCCTCCTCCAGCGGTCTGTAGATCTCCTCCACCAGCTGGTCGCGGGCGGCCGGGTCACCGGCCATCGCCCGCTCCGGCAGGAGATCGTCGGCGAGCACCGGCCGGGGGGCGTCCGGCCAGGCGGCGCACGCCTTGAGGCCGGCCGCCGCGGCCTGCGCGGACCGGGTCGCCGCCAGCAGGTCGGGCACCACCGGCCCGGCCACCACGGGGCCCGCCGCGAACGGTCCGATCAGCGACTTCGCCGTCTGGAGCGGATTGTCCGAACCGCCCGCGATCACCACCAGCCGGTCGCCCAGCACCCCCGTGAGGACCTGGAGCTTGGCGTGGCGCGCCGCCCGGCGGATGGCCTCGACGGTCAGCTCGCTGTCCCCGTTGGGCGCCGTGCCCAGCACCACCGCGACATGCGTCGGCGCGTTCCAGCCCAGTGCGGCCGCGCGCGACAGGGCGCCCTCGTCGGCCTCGCCCGACAGCACCGCGTTGACGACCAGCGACTCCAGCCGGGCGTCCCAGGCGCCGCGCGCCTCGGCGGCCTGGGCGTACACCTGGGCCGTGGCGAAGGCGATCTCCCGGGCGTAGACCAGCAGCGCCTCGCGCAGCGCCGACTCGTCGCCGGGGGCGGCCACCTCGTCGATGGCCGACTCCATGACCTCGATGGTCGTGCGGACCATCTCCACGGTCTGGCGCAGGGTGATCGCCCGGGTCAGCTCGCGCGGCGCCGTGCCGAACACGTCCGTGCTGATGGCCTGCGGTGTCTCCGGATGCCGGAACCACTCCGTGAACGCCGCGATACCGGCCTGGGCGACCAGGCCGATCCACGACCGGTTCTCCGGGGGCATCGCCCGGTACCACGACAACTGGGCGTCCATGCGGGCGATGGCCGCGGCGGCCAGCGTCCCGGAGGACTGTTCCAGGTTGCGGAGGGTGGCGCGGTGGGGGTGGGGGGGATGAGCGGCTGGTTCGGGCACGGGGACAAGCCTGCCTTATTCGGGTGCGATACGGAGCCGCCGGGACCCCTCCGGGGCGCCCGGCGGGGCTACGGTGGGCCGATGACGTACGTGCAGCGGGCCGCCGATCGCTTCCGCGGCGGCGATCCGGCGGCCGGGATCGAGACCTGGCACGCCTTCTCCTTCTCGGGCTTCTACGACCCCGACAATGTACGGTTCGGCCCGCTCGCGGCCTGCAACGAGGAGCGGCTGGCGGGCGGCGCGGGCTTCGCCGAGCATCCCCACCGGGACGTGGAGATCGTCACATGGGTGGTCGAGGGCGAGCTCACGCACGAGGACTCCACCGGGCGGACCGTGACCGTCCGCCCCGGCGACCTCCAGCGACTGAGCGCCGGCTCCGGCGTCCGGCACACCGAGCGCAACGCGGGGTCGGTGCCGCTGCGGTTCGTCCAGATGTGGCTGACGCCGTCCGATTTCGGGGGCGAACCGTCGTACGAGGTGGTGCGGGGTATCTCCGATGGGACGCCGTACGCCTTGCGGCGGGCGGAGGCGGTGTTGCACGTTCGTCGCCTGCGGAGTGGCGAGTGCGCGGGGCTGCCGGACGCGCCTTGGCTGTACGTGCATGTCGTACGAGGCGCGGTGCGTCTGGGCGGCGAGGTGCTGCGGGACGGGGACGCGGCTCGGGTGTCCGATGCCTCCGGCGTGACCGTCGAGGCGATCGGCTCCGCCGTCGAGGTGCTCGCGTGGGAGATGCACGCCGAGCCGCGTTTCGAGTAGGCCCGGCGCTGCGCGCCGGGATTCGCCCACCCTCCCGCCCGATTACCCGGACCGTTACCGCTGACGAAGTTCGCTGATCACCGCGTCCGTCAGCAGAGGCCATGCCTCGATCGCCCAGGAGCCGAAGGCCCGGTCCGCGAGGGCTACGCACGCCGCGCCCAGCTCCGGGTCGACCCACAGGAACGTGCCGGACTGCCCGAAGTGGCCGAACGTCCGCGGCGAGGACGACGTGCCCGTCCAGTGCGGGGACTTGCCGTCCCGGATCTCGAAGCCGAGGCCCCAGTCGTTGGGCCGCTGGTGCCCGTAGCCGGGCAGCACGCCCGTCACCCCGGGGAAGACCACCGTCGTGGCCTCGTCCAGCGTGGTGCGCGACAGCAGTCGCGGCGCCTGGAGCTCGGCGGCGAACCGGGCCAGGTCCGTGACCGTCGAGACGCCGTCCTTGGCGGGCGAGCCGGGCAGGTCCGTGGAGTCCATGCCGAGGGGCTCCAGGACCGCCTGCCGGAGGTACTCGGCGAAGGGGATGTCCGTGGCCTTGGCGATGTGGTCGCCCAGGGCGTCGAAGCCGGCGTTGGAGTACAGCCGCCGGGAGCCCGGCTCGGCCATGGCGCGGTACTCGTCGAAGGCGAGGCCGGAGGTGTGGGCGAGCAGATGGCGCACCGTGGCACCGGGCGGGCCGGCCGGCTCGTCGAGCTCGATCGCGCCTTCCTCGACGGCGATCAGCGCGGCGTACGCGGCCAGCGGTTTGGTGACGGAGGCCAGCGGGAAACGGTGCCGGGCCGGGCCGTGCGCACCCGCGTAGGTGCCGTCGGCGCGTACGACGGCGGCCGCAGCGGTCTTGACGGGCCAGTTCTCGATCATCCGCAGGCTGTCCATGGCAAGGAGCCTAACGCGCGGCGGGATCGGTCCGGATCACGTCGATTCCCGCTTGCTTCGAGTGCACTCCAACTCTCTAGGTTGGGGACGCACCGCACGGGGCGAGCGAGGGGGAAGCGGCAATGACATTGATGGACACCGAGAGCGCGCCGGCGACAGCGGTGGACGACCTCCGCTCCCCGCTCGCCGGCGAGCGCCAGCGTCGCCCGGAGGGCCGGGACCGCTACACGATCAGCGAAGTGGCCACGTACGCCGGGCTGTCCGCGCACACCCTGCGCTGGTACGAGCGGATCGGGCTGATGCCCCACGTCGACCGCTCCCACACGGGGCAGCGCCGCTACACCGACCGCGACCTGGACTGGCTGGACCTGGTGGGCCGGCTGCGGCTGACCGGGATGCCGGTGGCCGACATGGTCCGCTACGCGGAACTGGTCCGCCAGGGCGAGCACACCTTCCCCGAGCGCGAACGGCTGCTGAGCGCGCACCGCGACGACGTGCGGATGCGCATCGCGGAGCTGCGCAGCACGCTGGAAGTACTGGACTACAAGATCGACATCTATGCCGACGCCCGCCGGGCGTCCGAAGGGGCATGACGGAAGATGAGCAACGACAAGATCGCACGCGTGGCCCTCGGCGACAACGGTCCGGAGGTCGGCGTCCAGGGCCTGGGCTGCATGGGCATGAGCTTCGCCTACGGCCCGACGACGGACGAGGCGGAGGCCCGGGCGACGCTGGAGCGGGCGCTGGAGCTGGGCGTCACCCTCTACGACACCGCCGACATGTACGGGATGGGCGAGAACGAGAAGTTCATCGCCCCCTTCATCCGGGCCAACCGGGAAGACGTGGTGCTGGCGACGAAGTTCGCCATCGACGCCAACCCCGAGAACCCCGCGGACCGGACCATCCGCAACGACCCGCCGTACATCCGCAAGGCCGTCGAGGGCAGCCTGCGGCGGCTGGGTGTCGAGCAGATCGACCTGTACTACATGCACCGCCGCGACCCCGAGGTCCCGCTGGCGGAGTCGGTGGGCGCGATGGCGGAGCTGGTGGCCCAGGGCAAGGTCAAGCACCTGGGCCTGAGCGAGGTCACGGGCAGCGAGCTGCGCGAGGCGCACGCCGTGCACCCGATCGCCGCCGTGCAGTCGGAGTGGTCGCTCTTCAGCCGGGACATCGAGGAGAACGTCGTCCCGGTGGCCCGTGAGCTGGGCGTCGCCCTCGTGCCGTACTCGCCGCTGGGCCGCGGCTTCCTGACGGGTGCTTTCACGAACGCCGACAAGGACCTGTCGTCCGACGACTGGCGCCGCACCCAGCCGCGTTTCACGGGTGACAACGCGTCGGCGAACGTCGCCCTGCTGGAGCCGCTGCGGCGGATCGCCGAGGCGCGGGGCGTCACGCTCGCCCAGGTCGCGCTGGCATGGGTGCAGCAGCGGGCGGAGGTGGAGGGCCTGACGGTCGTTCCGATCCCGGGCACGCGCAAGCGCTCCCGTCTGGAGGAGAACGTGGGCGCCACCCGCGTGGAGCTGACGGCGGACGAGCTCGCGGCCCTGGAGCCCATCGCCGGCAAGGTCGCCGGCGACCGCTACCCCGACATGCGGTTCACGTCGGCGGGCCGGGAGTAGCGGGCCGGGAGCAGTCGTCGCTCAGACGCCGGAGGGGCTGACCACGTCGGCTCCTCCGGCGTCCGAGGGCCCTTCGGCGTCCGAGGACCCTTCGGCGTTCGAGGGCCCCTCCCCCGTCTCCCCCGTCAGGTCCCGCGCCAGCAGCGTCGCCCCGGCCACGGCGCCCGGCATCACGAACACCGCGACGAGCGGCACCAGGAAGAGCAGGGTCAGCGGCACTCCGAAGCCCAGCACCAGCAGCTTGCGGGAGCGCAGCAGCTCCAGGCGCTCCTTCAGCGGAACCCTTCGCCGTTGCAGGGCGACGGCCGTGAGTTCCTCTGTCAGAAAGAAGCCGGAGACGCAGAAGCCGATGGCCGGGACCACCGTCTGGCCGACGAAGGGCACAAAGCCCAGGGCGAAGAAGAGGACGCCCCACAGCGCGGCCCGGACGAGCACGGCGAGGCTCTCACGGGCCGAGATCCACAGCTCCCGCCAGAGCGGCAGCCCGGACGACGGGGCGCTGCCGCCCTCCGCCAGGTCGACCCGCTCGGACAGCGCCTCGTAGAAGGGCTGTCCGACGAGCAGCGTCACCGCGGTGAAGGAGAGCAGCGCCAGCAGCAGACAGCCTCCGAAGAACAGCGCCGTCAGTGCGCCGCGGAAGAGGCCGAGCCAGGGCAAGCCCCAGCCGTCGGCGAAGGGCGTCGCCCAGTCGACGACGTCGTCGGACCGGAGGACGAGCACGGTCATCGCCGCCGCGTACCCGATCAGGGTGATCAGCCCGGGCAGCAGCCCGAAGCCCCACTGCCGGCGGTTGCGCCCCACCCAGCGCTGGCCCTTGACCAGGTACGACATGCCCGTCACTAGATCTCGCATGGCGGCACATCGTAGCCGCCGGGGTGGGCGGCCCCGTGCCGTCAGAGCGTGACGATCATCTTGCCGGTGTTCTCCCCGCGCAGCAGTCCGAGGAACGCGTCGACGTTGTGCTCGATGCCCTCGACAACGGTCTCGCGGACCTTGAGCTCGCCGGAGCGGATCCAGCCGCCGACCTCCTCGACGAACTGCGGGCGCAGCGCGTTGTGGTCCGAGACGATCATGCCCTGGACGCGCAGCCGCTTGGCCAGGATGTTGACCATGTTGCGCGGGCCGGGCACGGGCTCGGTGGCGTTGTACTGGGCGATCATGCCGCAGATGGTGACGCGGCCGTGGAGGTTGAGGGCGCTCAGCGCCGCTTCGAGGTGCTCGCCGCCGACGTTGTCGAAGTAGACGTCGATGCCGTCGGGGGCCGCTTCCTTCAGCTGCTCGACGACCGGGCCGTCCTTGTAGTTGAAGGCGGCGTCGAAGCCGTACTCCTCGCGCAGCACCCGGACCTTCTCGTCCGAGCCCGCGCTGCCGATGACGCGCGCGGCACCCTTGAGCCGGGCGATCTGGCCGACGAGGCTGCCGACGGCACCGGCGGCGCCGGAGACGAAGACGGTGTCGCCCTCCTTGAAGGAGGCGACCTCCAGCAGGCCCGCGTAGGCGGTCATGCCGGGCATGCCCAGCACGCCGAGGTAGGCGGAGAGCGGGGCAGCCTTGGGGTCGACCTTGACGGCGCGGGCGGCGTCGACCACCGCGTAGTCCCGCCAGCCGAGGCCGTGGAGGACGTGGTCGCCCACCTCGAAGCCCTCGGCCCGGGAGGCCACGACCTCGCCGACCGCGCCGCCGTCCATCGGCTGGTCCAGCTGGTACGGCGGGATGTAGGACTCGCGCTCGTCCATGCGGCCGCGCATGTAGGGGTCGACGGACAGGTGGATGTTGCGGACCAGGATCTGGCCCTCACCGACCTCGGGGAGGGTGACCTCGCGCAGAGCGAAGTCCTCCGGCTTCGGCCAGCCCACGGGGCGGGCGACCAGGTGCCATTCCCGGGCGGTCTCGGGGATGCGGGCGGCTGTGGCGGTCATGGGAACAACCCTCCAGATACTTAAGAACCTCAACCAATCATGTGCATCGATATTTCACTATGTCAAGCAACCGGTTAGTCTGGTCCCCATGACACCCCCTCCGCAGCCCGCCGACGCCCTGACCCTTGAGGTGGTCGACCTCATCGCGACCGTCGTCGCGCGCTACCACGAGGAGTACGAGGAGGCGGCCGCCCGGCACTCGCTCACCGGCGCCCAGGCGCGCGTCCTGGCCCTGCTGGCCCGGGAGCCGCTGCCGATGCGGCGGATCGCCCTGAAGCTGAAGTGCGAGCCGTCCAACATCACGGGGATCGTCGACCGGCTGGAGGCCCGGGACCTGGTCGAGCGCCGCCCGGACCCGGACGACCGCCGGATCAAGCTCGCGGCGGCCACGGAGGAGGGCCGCCGGACGGCCGCCCGGCTGCGGGAGTCGCTGCACTTCGCGCGCGAGCCGCTGGCCGGGCTGTCCGAGGCGGAACGCGCCGCGCTGCGGGACCTGCTGAAGCGGATGCTGGGCGAGCCGGTCTGACGGACGCCAAAGCGCGCGTGCGGCCCGAGCGGCCCGCCCGGTGAGGGCTACGCGTACAGACCTACGCGTACAGACCTACGCGGACAGCCGCAGTTCCCCCGCCGTGACGACCGTCCCCAGCCGCGGCATGTCCAGCGCCACCGACGCCCGGTGCTCCTCGGCCGTCAGCGCGCTCATCGCGTCCTCGACGAAGACGAGCTCGTAGCCGTGGTCGGCGGCCGCCCGGCCGGTCGACTCCACGCCGAGGTTGGTGGCGATCCCGGCGAGCACCAGCGTCCGCACCCCGCGCTCGCGCAGCCGGTCGTCGAGCCCGGTGCCGTGGAACGCGCCCACGGTCCGCTTGACGATCTCGATGTCCCCCGGCTCCGCGACCCCCGCGAGCAGCCCGCTGCCGGGCGGCTGCTCGGCGAGGCCGGGCCGCTCCACCCGGACGACCACCACCGGCGCCCCCGCCTTGCGGAAGGAACGCGCCAACTCCGCCGCCGCCCGTGCCACTTCGTCGCCGGGGTGGGGCGCGAGGGGCAACGCCACGAGGCGCTCCATGAGGTCGACGAGGACGAGTGCGGTGCACTGGGGGTCGAGTTCCGTCATGGACCCAGACCGTACCGGCCGCGACCTCGGCGTGGGCGGCCTCCGGGCCAGCTCACGGCTGCCGGTAGGTAAAGCTTCCGCGAAAGGGGGACTTCGGGGCACGCGGCCGGCAACTCGCCGAGGTTTTCCGATGCGTTGCCGAAAGGCGGGGCGGGTGCGCCACGATGGCACGCATGAGACCGTCTTCCGAGCCCGCCCCCGGGCCCGCCGCCGCCTTCGGACCCCTGGAGTTCCAGCTCGTGCTGCTGCGCCGGATGGCCGACCACCAGCCCGGGCTGGTCGAGGACGCGCTGCGCGAACTGGGCGTCGGGCGCGCCGAGATGCGTGAGGCCAACCGCCGCTGGCAGGCCATGACGCGCTCCCCGCGCGGCCGGGGCGCGGGGCCCCGCTACCGCTCCGTCCTGGGCCCGCCGGAGAGCACCGGGGAGCGCCGCGTCGGCGATCTGGCCTTCGAGGCGGCGTCCTGGCCGGTGCCGCTCTGGCCCGGGCTGCGCTTCGAGGTTTTGAGCGCCCCCGGCGGCGCGGTGTGGAACGAGTGGCTGGTCCGCGCGCCCGGGGCCGGGCCGGCCGTGCCGCGTACGGTCGAGGAGCTGCTGCCCTGGTCCTGCACGGTGGACGAGGTCGCCCGCGCCTTCCCGCCCGCCCGGCCGATGGAGGGCACCGCCCCGACGCGCTGGCGGCTGGCCTTCACGGCGCCGGACGCGGGCGGGGTGCGGAGGGAGTACGTCGCGGAGTTCACGTGGGGGTTGTTCCAGCGGTTGATCCCTTGAGCGTTCCGTTGGATGTCCGGTACGTCGTCCGCGGGTGCGTCGTGGCTGGTCGCGCAGTTCCTCGCGCCCCTTCGGGGCGCTCCCGGACCGAGGGCGGAATGGCCGTTCGGCCGAGGCGGAGGCGTCGGAGCAGGGCCTAGGTTGGGGCGCATGCCCATGTCCGTGCCCCGTTCCCTGACGGCCCTGCTGCTGGTGCTGGCCGCCGTGCTGCTCGGCGCCGCCTGTACGCCGGGCGGCGGGACCGGCAAGGCCATCGGCGGTCCGGCGCAGGCCGAGGAGCCGTCCCGGGTCGCCATCCCGTCCCTGGGCGTGGACAGCCCGCTGATACGGCTGGGCAGGAACGGCGACGACGCCGTGCAGGGGCCGCCGCCGGAGAAGGGCAGGACCGCGGGCTGGTACCGGGACAGCGCCAAGCCGGGCACCCGGGGCGCCGCCGTGATCATCGGCCATGACGCGACCGGCGACGGCAAGGCCGTCTTCCGCGACCTCCACAGGATCCAGGAGGGCGACGTGATCGACGTCGAGCGCGGCGACGGCAAGATACTGCACTTCACGATCACCGGCACGGAGAAGGTCGCCAAGAGCGCCTTCCCCCTGCGGAAGGTCTACGGGGAGACCCAGGAGAAGGCGCTCCGCCTGGTCACCTGCGCGGGCGACCTCGGCACGGCCGGTCGCCCGGCGGAGAACCTGATCGTCTACGCGAGGCTCGCGTAGCCGGCGACGCGGGAGGCGTCAGGCGAGCTCGGCGTCCAGGGTGATCGTCGTCCCGGTGAGCGCCTGGCTGACCGGGCAGTTCTTCTTGGCGCCCTCGGCCGCCTCCGCGAAGCCCGCCTCGTCCAGGCCCGGCACCGTGCCGCGGACGGAGAGGTGGATGCCGGTGATGCCCTCGCCGGGCTGGAAGGTCACCTCGGCCTTGGTCTCCAGCCGGGTGGGCGGGGTGCCGGCGCCGGTCAGGGCGTGCGAGAGGGCCATGGAGAAGCAGCTGGAGTGGGCGGCCGCGATCAGCTCCTCCGGGCTGGTCTTCCCATTGGCCTGCTCGGCGCGGGAGGCCCAGGTGACCGGGTACGTCCCGATGCCGGACGACTCGAAGGCGATCTCGCCATTGCCCTTGATCAGCTCGCCGTTCCAGACGGTGGTGGCGATGCGGTTGGTGGCCACGCTGTCTCCTCTATGCAGTACGGGTAATGCGGTACGGGTCGTAGAGCGGTGTCAGGACGACCGCCCGATCATTCTGTGCCCGGCGGCCGCCCTCAGGCTCCGACACGCCCGTTCCAGGCGACCAGGGCGGGGCGGCCGTGCTCGGTGCCGATGCGGCTGACCGTGCCGGTGTCCAGCCGGAACAGCGCGCCCGCCGACGGCGGCAGCCCGAGCCTACGAGCCGTCAGCACCCGCAGGAAGTGCCCGTGCGCGACGAGCGCGACGTCGCCGGGGACACCGTCCGCCAGGCGGGAGGCGATCCGGGCCAGCACCCGGTCGGCACGGGCGCCGACCTCCCCCGGTGACTCGCCGGGGTGCTCCGGCGGACCGGGCGCGACCCCGTCGTCGAAGAGGAACCAGCCCGGCCGGTCCCGCTGGATGGCGGCCGTGGTGACGCCCTCGTAGCCGCCGTAGTCCCACTCCCGCAGGTCCGGCTCGGTCTCCGCGCCCTTCAGCCCCGCCAGCTCGGCCGTGCGCACGGCCCTGATCCGGGGGCTGGTGAGCACCAGGGCGATGTCGCGCCCCTCCAGCACCGGGCGCAGCGCCTCGGCCTCCCGCTCCCCGCGCTCGGTCAGCGGGAGGTCCGTCCAGCTGGTGTGCCGGCCGTCCCGGCTCCAGGCCGTCTCGCCGTGCCGGATCAGCAGCAGCTCACCCATCGCTGCCGGGAGCCGCCGCCCCCTCGGCCCGGGCCTGCTCCACCGAGGCCCGCACCTCGTCCATGTCCAGGGCCCGCGCCTGCTTGATGATGTCCTCCAGCGCGGGCTCCGGCAGCGCGCCGGGCTGGGCGTAGACGGCGATGTTGTCCCGCACGATCATCAGCGTGGGGATCGACCGGATCCCGAACGTGGCCGCGAGCTCGGGCTGGGCCTCGGTGTCCACCTTCGCGAAGACCAGGTCCTGGTGGCGCTCGGCCGCCCGCTCGAACACGGGCGCGAAGTTCCGGCACGGGCCGCACCACTCGGCCCAGAAGTCGATGAGCACGAATCCGTTGCCGGAGACGACCTCGTCGAAGTTGTCCTTGGTGAGCTCCACGGTGCTGCTGCTCATGAGCGCCTTCCCGCTTCCGGTTGTCGCGTTGCCACGTGCCTGCGCGCGTGCGTCCGGGCCAGTGTGGCCCACGCACGCCAACAGGCGGGGAGGGCGGCCTATTCCGGTGAGATCGGCGTCACACCGGGTGCCGCGACCCCGTACCGCCCCCGGAAAACACCGCGCCCCGGCCGGGAGTACCCGGTCGGGGCGTCGAAACGGCAGGCGAGATCGTTTCTGCACCTGAACCGCGCGTGTGGGGCGGGTGGGACTCGAACCCACGGCCGACGGATTATGAGTCCGCTGCTCTAACCGGCTGAGCTACCGCCCCGTTCACGGCGCGTCGCGCACAACTGTGCGCGCCGTCTGCCGCAGCATAGCCGCTCATACGATCTGCTGCCCCGGTGGGTCCGTATCGTGTGATCGGTCTGACCATGAGGACTTCGATCACGCCCGTTCGGTTCCCGCTTCCGGCGGTTTCCGGCATGAAAAAAGGACCCCGAGGGGTCCTGATCTCTCTGCTCCTCCAACTGGACTCGAACCAGTAACCTGCCGATTAACAGTCGGCTGCTCTGCCAATTGAGCTATAGAGGATCGCGCTCCCCCGACTGGACTCGAACCAGTAACCTGCCGGTTAACAGCCGGCTGCTCTGCCAATTGAGCTACAGGGGATTGTCGCGTTTGCCTCGAATGCTCCTCCGGCCGGTCTCCCGGGCGGCGTGCGTTCGCTGCGAGACATACATTAGCGCAAGCAGGGGGGTGCTCCGCCAATCGGTATCCCCGCGGCCCCCTGGAGTGACCTTCGGCCCGGCCGGGTAAGCGCCCGGGCGGCGGGCTCAGCGGACCCAACGGAAGGACGGGCGCGATGCGCTACCGGCTGACCTTCATCACCGGCGCGGCTGTGGGGTACGTCCTCGGCGCGCGCGCCGGGCGCGAGCGGTACGAGGAGCTGCGCAAGGGCGCGCGGCGGATCGCGCAGAACCCGGCGGTGCGCAACACCGCCGAGACCGCCGCGGTGAACGGCCGGGCGCTGGTCACCCGGACCTTCGACAAGGTGGGGGACCGGCTGCCCGGCTCCGTCGCGGACCGGATCCGCTCCCTGCGCGAGCGGGGACAGGGCGACCTCGAGGACGACTGGGGCACGAGCAACACCTGACCGGCCCCCGAATGGCACGTCCGGATGCCGGTGGAGCCGAAAGGTTTGGCATCATCTCGGCATGGGCATAGTCGCGGGGTTGGGCAGTTCCTCCGAGGGCACGAGCGTCGTCGTCTGCGACGCGGAGTCGGGAGCCGTGCTGCGGCAGGGCTACGCGCCCCATCCGGCGTCCGCTCCGGAGGGTGACCCTCAGGCATGGCTGATCTCCCTGGGCGAGGCGGCCACCGGCGGAGTGCTGGAGGGCGTCCAGGCCATCGGCGTCGCCGCGCAGCAGCACGGGCTGCTGACGCTGGACGCGGGCGGCGTCCTCGTCCGCCCCGCCCTCCTCGGCAACGACAAGCGCGTCCAGGCCGCCGCGGCCGAGCTGACCGACGCCCTGGGCGGCCGGGCCGCGTGGGCGGAGGCCGTCGGTTCGGTGCCGCAGGCCGGGCAGGCCGTGGCGAAGCTGCGCTGGCTGGCCCGTAACGAGCCGGAGTCCGCGGCCCGGGTGGCCATGGTCCTCCAGCCGCACGACTGGCTGGTCTGGCAGCTCCTGGGCCGCCCGGTGCGGTGCGCGACCGACCGCGGCGACGCCTCCGGCACGGGCTTCTGGTCGGCGGCCACGGGCGAGTGGCGGCCCGATCTGGTGGAGCTGGCCCTGGGCCGCCAGGCGACGCTCCCGGACGTGCTCGGGCCCGCCGAGCCGGCCGGGCACACCCCCGAGGGCCTGCTGATCTCCGCCGGCACGGGCGAGACGATGGCGGCGGCCTTCGGGCTGGGCGTGGGGCCGGGCGACGCGGTGGTCTCGCTGGGCGCCTCGGGCTCCGTCTTCGCCGTGCACCACTCCGCGCTCGCGGACGCGACCGGCACCATCACGTCCTTCGCCGACGCGACCGGCATGCACCTGCCCGTCGTCCACACCCTCAACGCCGTGCGGGTCCTGCGCGGCACCGCCGAGATGCTCGGCACGGACCTGCCGGGCCTCTCCGAGCTCGCCCTGCGCTCCTCCGCCGGCTCCTACGGGCTGGTGCTCCTGCCCTACCTGGAGGGCGAGCGGACCCCCCACCTGCCCCACACGGCGGGCACGCTGGCCGGCCTGCGGCGCGAGAGCATGAAGCCCGAGCATCTGGCCCGGGCGGCCTTCGAGGGCATGCTGTGCGGCCTCACGGACGCCCTGGACGTGCTGCGCGGGCGCGGTGTCGAGGTGCGCCGGGTGTTCCTGCTGGGCGCGGCGGCCGAACTGCCGGCCGTGCAGGCGATCGCGCCGTCGCTGTTCGGGGCGCAGGTCGTCGTGCCGCAGCCGGCCGACTACGCGGCGCTGGGCGCCGCCCGGCAGGCGGCCTGGGCGCTGGGCGCGCAGCAGGGCGTGCTGTCCCCGCAGCAGCCCCCGCTGTGGCCCGCCGCGGCCAGCGCGGTCTTCGACGTCGCGGGCGAGGACCTGGCGCTCGGGCAGGCGGTGCGCCAGCAGTACGCGACCGTGCGCGAGCAGACCCACCCCGGGGCCTTCGACGCCGTCCAGTAGCCCCCGCGAGCGGGCGCCTCAGTCCAGGTAGCCGCGCAGCTGGTCGGCGAAGGCGTGGTCGCGCAGCTTGTTGAGGGTCTTGGACTCGATCTGGCGGATGCGCTCCCGGGTGACGCCGAAGATCCGGCCGATCTCCTCCAGGGTGCGCGGCCGGCCGTCGACGAGCCCGTAGCGCAGCTGGACGACCTTGCGCTCGCGCTCGCCGAGGGTGGAGAGCACGGCCTCCAGGTGTTCGCGCAGCAGCAGGAAGGCGGCCGACTCGACGGGCGAGGCGGCGTCGCCGTCCTCGATGAGGTCGCCGAGGGCGACGTCGTCCTCCTCGCCGACGGGCGCGTGCAGCGACACCGGTTCCTGGGCCAGCCGCAGGACCTCGCTGACGCGTTCCTCGGACAGGTCGAGGGTGGCGGCGACCTCCTCGGCGGTGGGTTCGTAGCCGCGCTCCTGGAGCATCCGGCGCTGGACGCGCACCACCCGGTTGATCAGCTCGACGACGTGGACGGGGACGCGGATGGTCCGGGCCTGGTCGGCCAGCGCCCGGGACATCGCCTGACGGATCCACCAGGTCGCGTACGTCGAGAACTTGTAGCCGCGCGCGTAGTCGAACTTCTCAACCGCCCTGATGAGACCGAGGTTTCCCTCCTGGACGAGGTCGAGCATCGTCAGCCCGCGGCCGATGTAGCGCTTGGCGACGGAGACGACGAGGCGCAGATTCGCCTCGATGAGACGGCGCTTGGCCATCCTGCCGAGCACGACCAGCCGGTCGAGGTCGAGGGCGAGCTGGGTGTCGAGGTCCGGGGTGCTGCCGAGCTTCTCCTCGGCGAACAGGCCCGCCTCGACCCGGCGGGCGAGCTCCACCTCCTCGGCGGCGGAGAGCAGCGGGATCCGGCCGATCTCCCTCAGGTACTGGCGGAAGAGGTCGGAGGAGGGGCTGCTCGTGTCGGCCCGTGCGGGCCGTTCGGCCCGTTCGGGGACCGGCTCCGGGGCGGGATCGTCGGGGAGGGCCAGGGTCTCGGACGCTGGCGGCTCGGCCTGCTGGGGCACCGCCGCCAGCGGGTGGGCCGGGGCCTTCAGGGTCGGGGTCCGGGTCTGCACGGGGGCGACCTCCAGGTGATCGCTGCTGAGGCGGCAGAACGAGCGGCTGGACGTGCGGCTTGACGTACGGCGGAGCGGTCGGGCGCGACGGCTGCCGGGGAGCCGGCGCGGCGTCGGACATCGGGGGGATTCCGGTCCGGCACACCGGACCTGCCGCGCTCCGGGCCCCCATGAGGCACCGCCCACCAGTGTGGGGCACGACGCGTCCCCGCCACGAGGGGCGTGCGCTCACTTTCTGAGCCCGGACCGTGACCGGGTGCTTACGGCGGGGGTGCGTTACCGCGCCCCGAAGGGGCGCGGGGAACTGCGCGACCGGCAACGGACGGCCCGCGGCTAGAGCGCCGCCGCCCCGCGGTCCTTCAGTGCCCGCCCGTACTGCTCGAGCACCCACAGCTCGTTCTGCACGGCCGCCAGGTGCTCCGGATCCGGCCGGTCGCCGAGGCGGACGAGCCCGGCCTGGACGTCCTGGATGCGCCGCTCGACGGCCCGCAGCCGCACCTGTACGAGCTGGACGCCCGCGTAGCCCTCGTCGACGGTCTTCGCGCGGATCGCCTCGACGGCGAGCTCGGTGACCAGGGACCGGACGGTGTCGTCGGGCGCGGCGTCGCGGACCTTCGCCAGATAGCCCGCGTCGGCGTGGGTGACACCGCCGGCCGCCTCGATAGCGCGGCGCACGAGCACGTAGGGGGCGGCGGTGAACTCGTCCTCGCCGTAGGCGTCGAAGGCCGGGGCCACCAGGTGGGGGTGCTGGAGGGCGAGCTTGAGCAGCTCGCGCTCGGTGAGCGCGGCGGGGCTGCGCAGATTGAGCGCGGGCCCGCGCGGGCCCTGCGGGGCCGCTGCCGTGGGCTGCGGCGCACCGGGGGCCCGGCCCGCCGGACCGCTTTGCGGCCCGCCTGCGGGGCCGTTTTGCGCCCGGCCCGCGGGGCCGCCCTGTGCCCGGCCGGCGCCGCGCTCGCGCGCCCAGCGGGCGAGCTGCCCCACGCGCGTGACGACGAACTGCGTGTCGAGAATGCCCAGCAGGCCGGCCAGCCGCACGGCGTACTGGTGGCGGATGGAGCTGTCCTTGATGTTGGCGACGATGGGGGCGGCCGCCTCCAGTGCCGCCGCCTGGCCCTCGGGCGCGCTGACGTCGTGCCGGGCCACCGTGGAACGGATGGCGAAGTCGAACAGCGGCGTGCTGTCCTCGACGAGCCGTAGTACGGCTTCGTCGCCCTGGTCGAGGCGGAGCTCGCAGGGGTCCATGCCGCCGGGGCTGACGGCGATGTTCGTGCTCGCGGCGAACTTCTGGTCGTCCTCGAAGGCGCGCAGGGCGGCGCGCTGCCCTGCCGCGTCCCCGTCGAAGGTGAAGATCACCTTCGCGCCGGAGTTGTCCATCAGCAGTCGGCGCAGGATCTTCACGTGGTCGCCCGCGAACGCGGTGCCGCAGGTGGCGATGGCGGTGGTGACGCCGGCCAGGTGGCAGGCCATGACGTCGGTGTAGCCCTCGACGACCACGGCGCGGTTGGTCTTGGCGATGTCCTTCTTGGCGAGGTCGATGCCGTAGAGGACGTGCGACTTCTTGTAGATCGCCGTCTCTGGGGTGTTGAGGTACTTCGGGCCGTTGTCGTCGTCGCGGAGCTTGCGGGCGCCGAAGCCGATGACCTCGCCGGTGATGTCGCGGATGGGCCACATCAGACGGCCGCGGAAGCGGTCGATGGGCTTGCCGCTGCGGCTGTCCTGGGCGAGGCCGGAGAGCAGCAGCTCCTTGTCGGAGAAGCCCTTGCCGCGCAGGAAGCGGGTGAGGTGGTCCCAGCCGGCCGGGCTGTAGCCCACGCCGAAGTGCTCGGCTGCGGCCTGGTCGAAGCCGCGGCCCGCCAGGAACTTCCGGCCGATCTCGGCCTCGGGGCTCGCCAGCTGGTCCGCGTAGAACCGGGCGGCGATCTTGTGGGCCTCGATCAGGCGGATGCGCTCGCCCTGCTGGCGGCCCGGGGTGTAGCCGCCCTCCTCGTAGCGCAGGGTGATGCCGGCCTGGGAGGCCAGGCGCTCGATCGTCTCGGCGAAGGAGAGGTGGTCGATCTTCATGACGAAGTCGACGGTGTCCCCGCCCTCCTGGCAGCCGAAGCAGTAGAAGAGCCCCTTGGCGGGACTGACCTGGAAGGACGGGGACTTCTCGTCGTGGAAGGGGCACAGGCCCTTGAGGTTGCCGCCGCCCGCGTTGCGCAGCTGGAGGTACTCGGACACGACGGCGTCGATCGGGACCGCGTCCCGGACCGCCTTCACGTCGTCATCGTTGATCCTGCCTGCCACGCCGTGAATTCTACGGCCGGGCACCGACAGCGCGAGCCCCCTCGGCTACGGCACGAAGGACCGCAGCGGCACGGAGGGGTCGGCGAGGGCGTCGAGGTCCGGGCGGGCACCGGCGCGGATGAGTTTCTGGATGTCCTCGGTGACGTCCCACACATTGACGTTCATCCCGGCGAGGACCCGGCCCTCGGCGAGCCAGAAGGCGATGAACTCCCGCTTGCCGACGTCGCCCCGGCAGACCACCTGGTCGTAGGCGCCGGGCGGGGCGTAGCCGGAGTACTCCATGCCGACGTCGTACTGGTCGGAGAAGAAGTACGGCACCCGGTCGTAGGAGACCTCCTGGCCGAGCATGGCGCGGGCGGCGGCGGGGCCCTCGTTCAGGGCGTTGGCCCAGTGCTCGACGCGCAGCCGGGTGCCCAGCCAGGGGTGCTCGGCGGCGGCGACGTCGCCGGCGGCGTAGATGTCGGGGTCGGAGGTGCGCAGGGAGGCGTCGACGGCGATGCCGCCGCCGTCGGCGCGGTCGACGAGGGCGAGGCCGGCGGCCTCGGCGAGGGCGGTGCGGGGGGCGGCGCCGATGGCAGCGAGGACGTCGTGGGCGGGGTGCTCCTCGCCGTCGTCGGTGCGGGCGGCCAGGACCATGCCGTCGTGGCCGGCGATGTCGGTGAGGCGGGCGCCGAAGTGGAAGCGGACGCCGTGCTCGGCGTGGAGGTCGGTGAACAGCTGGCCGAGTTCGGGGCCGAGGACGGTGTGCAGCGGGGTGGGCTCCGGCTCGACGACGGTGACCTCGGCGCCGTAGCCGCGGGCGGCGGCGGCGACCTCCAGGCCGATCCAGCCGGCTCCGGCGATCACGAGGTGGCCGTTGTCCCGGCCGAGGGAGGACAGCACGCCGCGCAGCCGCTCGGCGTGGGCGAGGCGGCGCAGGTGGTGGACGCCGGCGAGGCCGGTGCCGGGGATGTCGAGGCGGCGGGGCTCGGCGCCGGTGGCCAGCAGCAGCTTGTCGTAGTGGACGAGGGTGCCGTCGCCCAGGCGCACGGTCTTCGCGGCCCGGTCGAGGTGGACGGCGGGCTGGCCGAGGTGCAGCTCGACGTCGGCTTTGGCGTACCAGTCGGGCTTGTGGACGAAGACGCTGTCCCGGGCGTCGCGGCCCGTGAGGTACCCCTTGGAGAGCGGCGGCCGCTCGTAGGGGTGCTCGCGTTCGTCGCAGATGAGGATCACCCGGCCGGTGAATCCCTCCTGCCGGAGGGTCTCGGCCGCCTTGGCGCCGGCCAGTCCTCCTCCGACGATGACGAACGTCTGGTTCGCGTCCACCACTTGCTGCCTCCTCGCTGCCGCCGTGCCACGCCCTGCGTGGTACGGCCATCGGGTCTCACGTCCGCGGGCCGCGCCTCCGGGCGGACCGCACCACCGCGGAAGGCGCCAACGCCGAGCGTGCCGTACCCCGCGTGCCGCCGGTAGAGGGAGTACCCCGGACGGGGCGGCCCCCGCAAGGGGTCGGGCGGGTCACGGCCGGGGCCGGCCGGCCCCGCCGCCGACGAGCCGGGCGTGGAGGGAACGGGCGGAGCTGTCGGTCAGGGCGGCGATCTGGTCGACGACCGCGCGCAGCCGCCCGGCGTCGTCCTTCGCCTCGGTCCACAGGGAGTGGAACTGCGGGTCGAGGCCGTCGGGGGCGCGGGCCACGAGGGCCTCGGCGAGCTCGGCGATGACGACGCGCTGTTCGGCGCGGAGCTTCTCCTGGTCCTCGCGCTGCATCACATAGCGGTCGGCGACGGCCTTGAGCACGGCGCACTCCAGGCGGGTGCCCCGGGGGACGACCAGCTCGGCCCGGTACCGGGTGAGCCGACCGGGCCCTCCCCCAGAGCCTGAACGGCCTGGGTGGTACCCCCATGCGGACCTTGTGGCCTCCTCCGCCGCCAGGCAGAAACGGCCGATGAGCTGGCTCGTCGCGTCCTTCAGGCGGGCCTGGGAGACGGCCGAGCCGTCGTAGCCGTGCGGCCACCACTCCTGTTCCAGGAGCCGGTCGAGGGCGTCGGAGAGCTCGTCGGGGGCGGCGCCCGGGGCGTAGCGGCCTGCGGCGACGGCGAAGATCTCCCGGCGCTCGGACTCGGCGAGCAGCACATGCGGGTCGAGGTGGCCGGCGTGGAGGCCGTCCTCGACGTCGTGCACCGAGTAGGCGACGTCGTCGGCCCAGTCCATGACCTGGGCCTCGAAGCTGCGGCGGTGGCCGGGGGCGCCCTGGCGCAGCCAGGCGAAGACGGGCATGTCGTCGGCGTAGACGCCGAACTTCCGGGAGTCCGGCTCGGTGGGGTGGCCCCCCTGCGGCCAGGGGTACTTGGTGGCGGCGTCCAGGGCGGCGCGCGTCAGATTGAGGCCGACGCTGACGACCTCGCCGGTGGCGGGGACGGTGACGAAGCGCTTGGGCTCCAGGCGGGTGAGCAGCCGCAGCGACTGGGCGTTGCCCTCGAAACCGCCGCAGGGACCGGCCACTTCGTTGAGCGCCTGCTCGCCGTTGTGGCCGAAGGGCGGATGGCCGAGGTCGTGGGCCAGGCAGGCGACCTCCACCAGATCGGGGTCGCAGCCGAGGGCGGCGCCCAGCTCCCGGCCGACCTGGGCGCACTCCAGGGAGTGCGTCAGCCGGGTGCGGGGGCTGGCGTCCCAGCCGCGGGCGCTGGTGCCCGGGGTGACCACCTGGGTCTTGCCGGCCAGCCGGCGCAGGGCGGCGGAGTGCAGCACCCGCGCCCGGTCGCGCTGGAAGGCGGTGCGGCCCGGCCGTTTGTCGGGCTCGGGCGCCCACCGCTCCAGATCGGCCGGGTCGTATCCGGCGATGCCGTCCTGCTCTGTCACGGGCCCTGCTGCGCTGCCGTTCATACCCCCGACGGTAGCCCCAGGGTGTGACAGCAGCGATGCGTGCGGGGGTCCTCGCGGGGGTCTCGGCAGGGGCCTGCGCCGGCGCCGGGGTGCTCCGGGAACCCGCGGCTCCGCCGCGACGTTGGCCCTTCGCGATACGGGGGAGGTCCATATGGGTGTGACGAGCGGTGCCGGGCTGCCCGGGCTGCGGTACCGGCTGCGCCGGGGGCCGTGGCTGCCCACGACCGTCGCCGGGCGGCGGCGGGCGGTACAGGGCGTGATGGCGGCCTGTGTGCTGGCGCTCCTGCCCGTGACCTGGGTGCACACGGCGGGCACGCCCCGGGTGCGGACCGCCGGTGACGTCCCGGAGGCCCCGGTCGCCATGGTCTTCGGCGCGGGCCTGTGGGGCGGCGAGCCGTCCCCGTACCTGGCCCACCGCCTGGACACGGCGGTGGACCTGTACCGCGCGGGCAAGGTCCGGGTGCTGCTGGTGACGGGCGACAACAGCCGGGACGACTACGACGAACCGGACGCGATGCGCACGTATCTGACGAGGCGCGGGGTGCCCGACGACCGGATCGTCAGCGACTTCGCCGGTTTCGACACCTGGGACTCCTGCGCCCGCGCCAAGCGGGTCTTCGGGGTGGACCGGGCGGTCCTGATCAGCCAGGACTTCCACATACGGCGCGCGGTGGCGCTGTGCGGGGCGGCCGGCATCGACGCGTACGGCGTCGGGGCGGGCGAGAAGCACGACGTCACCTGGCTGGCGGGCGGGGCCCGGGAGGTCTTCGCCGCGGGCAAGGCCGCGCTGGACGCGGTCGTACGGCCCAGCCCGGCCTTCCTGGGCCCCCACGAGCCGGGCGTGGAACGGGCACTGGAGACGGCGGGGCGGTAGGCCTCGGCCGGACGGCCTTGACCGGTAGGCCGTGACCGGGCGGCCGTGACCGGGCGGGGGTCAGTGGAGCTGGACCAGCGCCAGGAAGGGAGTCCCGCGCTCGTCGCCCTTCCGGGCCCGTACCAGCAGCTGGTCGCGGTCGTTGATCGCCTCGATCGCCACCGGCGTGCTGCCCGTGCCGAGGACCGGCGACTCGTCGAGCCGGTGCAGCCCGCCACGCGGGTCCCACACCACCGGGACGTCACCGCCGCCGCCCGTCGCGTCCGTCCGGACGGAGCCGGTGATCCAGCCCCGGTCGTTGATGCCGGTCGCCTCGCCGCCGAAGCCCAGGTCTGTCAGTTCCTCCGGGTTCGCGGGGTCGTCCCAGCGCGTCGGCGTGACCGTCACACCGTCCGCACGCCGCTGTCCGCCCACGAGCACCTCGCGGTTGTTGACGCCCTTCGCCCAGGTCCACGAGGTGTGTCCCGGACTGGCGGCGTAGGTCTCCGTCGTGCCGTCGGGCCGCCAGGCCGCCGCGAGGGGCGGCGCGACCGCCGGGGTGCTTCCGACGATCAGGCCCTCGTCGTCGATGGCCGCGGCGGAGGCGCCGGGCACCATCGGGGCCAGTTCCCGGAACCCCGTCTCCGGCCGCCACCGGTAGTACGAGCCGACGGTCCGCGGGCGGGGCCCGGCCTGGACGTAGTGGTAGGCCGCGAGCAGCACGGTGCCGTCATCGGATATCCGGGGGGATGAGCCGAGGACCCCTTGCTGTCCGGCGGGCACGCCGATCCTGGTCGGGGTCCCGTCGGCATCCCAGATGAGCAGGCCGTCGGTGCCGTGGATGCCCACGACCCGGCCGTCATCCGTGATGTCGCTGGGGAGGATGTTGCTCCCGCCCTGGAGAGTCCGGTGCTCGCCCGTCCTCAGGTTCCACACCATGGACTCGCCCTGCGGGTTCCGGAACACGATCTCACCGTTCCTGTTCACGGCGTGGGCGCCGTAGCCGTCCTCCAGGGTGCCGATCACCCGCGCGTCCAGCCGCGCCCGTCCGGGCCCGTCGGTTCCCCCCTGCCCCGCCGTGGCGGTTCCGGCCGGCGCCAGCAGGCCCACCAGCGTGGCCACCGCGATCGCGGCACGTCTCCAGCTCGACATCGCTGCCCCCTCTTCGTGCTCTCGCATGAGAAGGAACACCCTGCTCGCCATCGCCCCGGGCCGTGGCCGGAACACCCCACCTTGGCGGGTTCCCGTCAATCGCGCCGGGGCTCGCGCCCGTTGATCGCGTCCAGGTAGAGCTTGAAGATCTCGTCGTCGTTGACGGGGCTGTAGGAGACGCGGTCGGCGTCCTCGCCGTCGGGCCCGCCGCCGTTGAGACCGCCGAGGACGCCGACGAGGTCGCCCGTTCCGGTCTTCTCGCTGAAGTGGACGAGCCAGGGGCTGCCCGAGGTGCCCGAGAAGAAGCCGTCGCAGCGCATCCTCAGCTGGTTGTGGCCCTCCAGCCGGGCGGTCAGGGCCGTGCAGCGGACGGCCTGGTCGGCGGGGTCGCTGTCGGCGCTCGGATAGCCGATGACGGTGACCAGATCGGTGAAGCCGGGCGTGCGGACCAGCCGGTTGGCGCCCGTGACCCGCTCGATCTGGCGGCCCCGGCCGTCGGGCCTGACCGTGGCGAAGGCGAAGTCCAGGTCGGAGCCGTCGCCGTAGTCGTCGCGCCGGGGGTCGGTGAAGGCGCGGTCCACGGTCCACACCCCGTACGGCTGGGCGCCCGCGCCCTGCCGGTAGCCGGGGACGAAGGAGGCGCCCTCGCCGAAGCCGCAGTGCCCGGCGGTGACGATGAGGTTGCCCTTGGGACTGTGCACCACGCTGGCCGTGCAGTGGTGGTCCTTCATGTCCTCGCCGGCGTAGAAGAGCACGCCGACCGAGGGCACCCCGGCGAAGTGGCGCGCGCTGCCGGTGATCCGCCGGGCCCCGCTCGCGGCGCCGTCCGCCCCGTCGGCGGCGTCGGCGGTGTCCGCCGTACGGGTGGGCCCCCAGAAACGGCGGGCCTCGTCGCTGGACCAGTTGCCGCCCCGGCCGTGCCCGCCGGCCCCCCTGGGCACGGCGGCCGCGAGCACGACGACGTACAGGCCCGCGAGCACGGCCCGGACCCAAGGGACCCTGGACCACCGGAGGAAACGCACAGGCACCCCCACCACGTCAGGAAGGCTGTCGACAGGCTAACCGCAACACCCGGGATCGCAGCGCACCGAGCAGCTTTCCGGAAGGTCGGTAGTGCGAATGACCGATGAATTCCCTCCGGCGCCGCCCCGGCGCGCGGGCCCTCACATGTGGCTCGACACGGGCACGAGTACTGTCGGCGCCATGACTGGCTGGAGCGCGAAGGACATCCCCGACCAGAGCGGCCGCACCGCCGTGGTGACCGGCGCCAACAGCGGCATCGGCTATGTGACCGCGCGGGAACTGGCCCGGCGGGGCGCGAGGGTGGTGCTGGCCTGCCGCGACGCCACCCGGGGCAAGGCCGCCGAGGAACTGATGAGAGCTCAGGTACCGGACGCTGACCTGCGGTTGGCGAAACTCGACCTCGCCGACCTGTCGTCGGTACGGGCCTTCGAGAAGGAACTTCCGGACCAGCGCGTCGATCTGCTGGTGAACAACGCCGGGGTGATGGCGCTGCCGCAGCGCAGGACCGTGGACGGCTTCGAGATGCAGTTCGGCACCAACCACCTCGGCCACTTCGCGCTGACGGGCCTGCTGCTGCCCCGGCTGCGCGCCGCCGGGCCCGGGGCGCGGGTGGTGACCGTCTCCAGCGGGCTGCACCTCCTCGGCACGGTCGACCCGCGCGATGTGCAGATGGACCGCCGCTACCGGCGCTGGATCGCCTACGGCCGTTCGAAGAGCGCCAATCTGCTGTTCGTGCACGAGCTGTCGCGCCGGCTGACGACCGAGGGCGGGGCCGTCGTGGCGGCGGCCGCGCATCCGGGGTACGCGGCGACCAATCTCCAGACAGCGGGCGCCCGGATGGAGGAGCGGGCCTGGATGGAGCGGGGCGCTGAGCTGCTGAACCGCGTCGTCGCGCAGAGCGCGGAGGACGGGGCGCTGCCGTCGCTCTACGCCGCCACGGCGGCGGGCGTACGACAGGACGACTTCATCGGCCCACGGGTCCAGCTGTGGCGCGGCGCGCCCACCCGCTCGGTACGGGCGTGGTGGACGCGCGACGACCGTGCGAGCGCGGGCCTGTGGGCGGTGTCGGAACGGCTGACGGGCGTGACGTATCCCTGAGCGGGGCTTTCCGGGGACGGGACCTGCCCGACAGGACCTGCCCCCGGGCCGGGCGGGGACGCAGGACGCCACCCCAGGCGGGGACGCCGGGCGCTACTCCAGCCCCGCCGACCGCAGCAGCCTGCGCGCGCCCTCGCCGTCGATGCGGTCCGCCAGCGCGCCCAGCGGCATCGCGCCCTCGCGCAGCAGGCCGGTCTCGCGGGCGCGGCGCACGCCCGTGTCGAGGTGGTGCCAGATCAGCGGGTTCGCGGTCAGGACCTTGGGGTCGAACTCCACGCGGTTGCCGCCCACGTCCCGCAGCACCAGCCGTGGTGACATGCCGTCCGATCTGCGCACCCGGGTGAGCAGATCGGTGCGTACCCGGCGCTCGCGCAGCAGGCCCCGCACCGCCAGCCAGTTCTCGCCGGCCGTGACGCGCGCGGGCCACAGCACGGCGACGAGGGTCACGCCGATGGCCGCCCAGCAGCCGCCGCGCGGCCAGTTGACGCTGCCCCGGGCGACGTCGGCGAGGAGCAGCGCCCCGCCGAGCCCCAGCCCGCACAGCCAGGCCGAGCGGGCCTCGCGCCGCCAGCCGAGGTCCAGGGCCAGGACCCGCCCCGGCGCCCCGGGCTCTCCGGGTTTCCCGGCGTGCGTCCGTCGTACGTAGCCACCGTGCCGCGCTCGTAACGTCTGTCGCCGTCCCATGCTCCTGACGCTAGAACCGCTGACTGAACCCGGCGCGGGATGTTGACGGCGTGCTGACGTGGCTTTGGCCAATCCTTGCGCCGCCCTGACGCCTCTTCCGTATCTCCCGTCAATAACTCGTATGGAAAGCGCCAAAACGCGCCAAGAGGCCGCCAAGGCCGGTCGCGGCCCTCTCCACGCGAGCGCACGCTGAGCGCTCGGACACCACGGAGGTACGACAAAACATGTCCATGCTGGCCAATTCGGAGAACGCCGCCGGCACCGGCGAGGAGCCGCCTGATACCGGCGCCGCGCGGTCCGCCGAGGACCGGCACCGGCTGACGGCCGTCCAGGGCCTGGCGGCCCTGTCGCTCGACGCGATGGCGTCGGTGGCGTACGGGCCCGAGTCGATCGTCCTCGTACTGGCGGCGGCCGGGGCGCACGGCCTCGGCTTCACGCTGCCGGTCACGCTGGCGATCGCCGCCCTGCTGGCCGTCCTCGTCGCCTCCTACCGGCAGGTCATCGCGGCCTTCCCCGACGGCGGCGGCTCCTACGCGGTCGCCAAGCGCCACCTGGGCCGGCGCACCAGCCTCTTCACGGCGGCCTCCCTGGTCCTGGACTACGTGCTGAACGTGGCGGTCTCGGTCACCGCCGGCGTCGCCGCCCTGACCTCGGCCTTCCCCTCCCTCTACGCGGACCGGCTGTGGATCTGCCTGGCCGTGCTGGTCCTGGTCACCGGCGTCAATCTGCGCGGCATCGTGGAGTCCGCCAAGGCGTTCATCGTCCCCACCGCCGTCTTCGTGGGCTCGATCCTCGCCATGATCGTCGTGGGGCTCTTCCGCTCCGCCCCCGCGAGCACCGAGGCCGCCGCCGGGCACGCCTCCGCCCTGGCCGGGAACGCCACCGCCGTCGGCGCGCTCCTGCTGCTGAAGGCGTTCGCCGCGGGCTGCTCGGCGCTCACCGGCGTCGAGGCCGTCGCCAACGCCGTCCCGTCCTTCCGCGCCCCCGCCACCCGGCGTGCGCAGCGCACGGAGGTCGCCCTCGGCGCGCTGCTGGGCATCATGCTGATCGGCCTGTCGGTGCTGATCGGCCGCTTCCACCTCCAGCCGGTGGAGGGCGTCACCGTCCTCGCCCAGCTCGCGGACGCCTCGCTGGGCCACAACTGGGCGTTCTACGTCGTCCAGTTCGCCACGGTCGTGCTGCTGGCGCTGGCCGCGAACACCTCCTTCGGCGGACTCCCGGTCCTGATGGGCCTGCTGGCCCGCGACAACTACCTGCCGCACGTCTTCGGCCTCAAGGCCGACCGCCAGGTCCACCGCCACGGCGTGCTGGCCCTGGCCGCCGTCTCCGCGCTGCTGCTGGTCTTCTCGGGCGGCGACGTCAACACGCTCGTGCCGCTCTTCGCGATCGGCGTGTTCGTCGGCTTCACCATCTGCCAGGTCGGCATGGTGCGGCACTGGCGGGAGGAACGTTCCGCCGGCTGGCGGGGGAAAGCCGTCCTCAACGGCTTCGGCGCGCTGCTGACGGGCGTCTCGGCGGTGGTCGTCACGGCCACGAAGTTCGCGGAGGGCGCCTGGCTGATCGTCGTCGCGCTCCCGGTACTGGTCCTGGCCTTCGAGGTGGTCCACCGGGCGTACGAGCGGATCGGCGAGCGGCTGGAGCTGGGCCGGGTGCCGGAGGCGCCGCGGCGCTGCCACTCGGTGGTCGTGGTGCCGGTGTCGTCCCTCTCCCGGCTGACGAGCAAGGCGCTGACGGCGGCCGTGTCGCTGGGCGACGAGGTCGTGGCCGTGACGGTTTCCCAGCCGGACGCGGAGGGCCGGCGGGCGGCGGAGTCGCTGCGGCGGGACTGGGAGCTGTGGAACCCGGGCGTGGATCTCGTCGAACTGCCCGCGCCGACGCGCGCGCTGGGCCGGCCGATCGTGGACTACGTACGCGAACGCTCGGACCGTCACCCTGACACCCGGGTGACGGTCCTGATACCGGAGGTCGAGCCCGCGCGGCTGTGGCAGCGGCTGCTCCAGAACCAGCGCGGGGCCGTGGTCGCCCACGCGGTGCGGCGGGACACGGATGCGGTGATCTGCCGGTTGCGGTTCCGGATCGGGGCGGCGCAGGGGTGACGCGAGGGCGCCGGGGCCCGGCCCGTGAGGGGCGGGGCCCCGGCGCCTCGACGGTGACCGCTACTCGAAGTAGAACTCAGAGGCGCCGCCATCGGCCAAATAGACCCCACCACTGTCAATCTGGTTCAGGTTGTAACCGTTGTCCACGCCGTCGGACCTGTAGTGAATCAAACGGTGTGCCTCACCGCGGAAGACGAGGGACTTGCCCGTCACAGAGATCCCTGAGGCCGATACCGTCCCCGAGACGTCGATGCCCTCCCCGAACTTCACCGTGCTGCCGCCACCGGTGCTGAGCTTGTAGGGAGATACCCAGGCGGAACCGACGTCCAGGTCCTTCTTGACCGAGGCGTTGCCGGTGACGGTGAGGTCTCCGTCCGCGCTCAGCGCCTTCATGTCGGTGGCCCCGCCGATGGAGGCATCACCGCTCACCGTGAGCTTCGCCCCCACCGTGACCGCATCGTTCGCCGTGAGCGCCCCGCCCACCGTGGCCGCGCCGACCGCCGTGAGCGACCCGGCCGTCGCCGAGCCGACGACCGTCGCGTCACCCTCCACGCGCAGCGCCGCCAGGCTCGGGTCCGGGACCGTCACCGTCGTCGTCAGGCAGTGCGTGGCCTGGTTGACGGTGTACGTCAGGTAGAAGGTCGTGTCACGGGTGACCGTCCCCTTCCACTCCAGGTCGCGGATGGTGTTCTCCTGCCCGGTGGCCGCCTTCGCGCCCGAGCCGTACGAGATCGTGTAGTCGATCGTCGTCGGGCCGCGCCACGTGAGGTGGACGTCGCCGCCCGACGCCGCCTCCGGCTTGTCCGCCCGGAAGTCGTTGACGATCTGCACCGGAACCTCCGGCGCCGGGAACTTCGTCAGCGCGCACGTCGTGTAGCCCACGCTCGTCGGCCAGTTGCCGAGATCCTTCGTGGCCGTCTCGCGGATCTCCACCCGCGCCGTGCCCGGCTCCTTGCTGATGCGCAGGTTCTTGAGGGTGATGGTGATGCCGGAGCGGTCCACCTTCGCCTTCTCGTCCTTGTGCGTGGCCCGGAAGTGCTCGTATTCGCCCTCCGGGAGGGCGATGTCCAGGCCCGGTGTGCCCGGGTCGACCTGCTCCACGGTCCAGCCGGTGGCGCTGCCGTCGCCGTCCTTGTCGCCGTCCACCAGGCTCTGGGCGAGGTCGCCGTGCGGGAGGGAGAAGAAGATCTCCCGGCAGTAGACGGACTCGGTGCCGCCGTTGGAGACGACGATGTGGAGCGTCGTGGGCGGGGCGCCTTCGGTCGCCGCGTACAGCGGGAACGGCTCGGTGATGACGGCGTAGTCCAGCAGCGGCTGGCCGAGGGGGGCCGGATCGGTCACGGGAGTGGTTCCTTTCGGGGAAGAGGTCACTGGGCGGCACCGCCGTCGAAGGGGTTGGTCAGGCGCAGGAAGCCGGTGCGGACGACCGGGCCGTCCTCGTCCAGGCGGGCGTTCTGGTCGGTCTGGACGATCGGCCGGTGCTCCCACCGGGCGGTGGTCTCCCCGTCGGGGACGACCAGTTCCGCCCAGTCCCACGTGCCCTGCGGGGACGCGGGGTACGGCAGGGCCAGCGGCTCCGGCGTGCCCGCCGGCGCCGTGGCCGGCAGCTTGCGGGCGGTGGTCAGGACGGGGCTCAGCCGCAGGGCCGGCTTCAGCGCCGCCATCGCGTTGCGCGTGAAGCGGGCCGGCAGCCGCAGGTCGGTGACGGGCAGCAGGTCGGTCGTGGCGTGGACGGCGGCCTGGGGGTCGAGCAGCAGCGTCAGGTGCGTGTGCTCCTTGGAGTCGGCCGCCAGGCGCGGCCAGTTCGCCTCGCCGATCTCGCTCACGTAGCCCGTGGGCGTCTCGGTGTCCGGCGTGGCCACCGCGTGGAAGGCCGAGTAGTCGGTCTCGGTGAAGTAGCCGATCAGGCCGTCGCCCCGCTGTCCGGCGTTGCCGAGCCGGACCGGCCACCGGTAGGCCACGTGCGCGATCTGCTCGGGCACGTCCTTCCCCGTCGTCCCGTGCTCGTCCCACTCCAGCGGGGTGCGCCAGTCGAGCGCGTACTGCCAGCCCGGGTCGGCGACCGGCGGGCCGTCCAGTTCGAAGCCGAGCCGGGCGCGGACGAGGGCCAGGGGCCGGCCGAGCAGCGCGCCGAGCACCTCGTCGCCGTACGGGTTGCCCGGGTCGATGCCGGTCAGCGCCCGGTCGACGGTGGAGAGCAGGTCGGCGAAGGCGTCGGGGCCCTTGGCGACGAGCTCGCGCAGGCACGCGTACAACTGCGGGCGCACGGTGGCCAGGTCGTCGAGGGTACGGACGGCCGAGTCCGGCAGCGCGTCCCAGCCCAGCACGGTGGTGACCCCGTCGGGCGAGGACGCGTCCGCGCGCAGCTTCAGGCGCAGCTCGCCCAGCGGGGTGCCGTCGGGGGCGTAGCAGAGCAGCGAGCGGTCCACGTAGCTGGGGATGATCCAGGCGCACACCGGGGTGGTGCCGGCCTCCAGGTCGACGAGCTTGTCGTCCTGCCGCTCGTCGACGAAGTCGAAGCGCAGCCGGGCGGGCTGGAGGAGGCGCGGCGGCAGTTGGACGAAGCGGTCCTTCAGTACGTCGTCGGCGCGCTTCTCGCCAGGCAACAGGCTGTCGCCCACGATGGGGTGGAGGTAGGCGGCGTCGCCGGGCAGCAGGACGTCCAGGGTCTGGCCGAACTCGTCGACGACGGTCAGCGCGGCCATGGCGAACTGCCCGGCCCGGATCTGGGAGAACCCGGACGGCAGCCAGCCCTCGAACGGCACCGGGAGCGGTCCCCTGTGCGCCAGGTGACCCCGGGCGTCGCCGACGAGGTCGCCGATCGCGCCGGGTGGGCTGAGGTTGGGGGCCTTGTCGCGGCCGGCGAACCGGTCGGTGAGGCCGTCCAGCTTCTGCGAGAGCAGGTCCAGGTCCCCGGCCTGCCCGGCGGCCGCAGCGTCGGCGCCGTGGCGGTCGAGGCCGGCACCGAGCGTCTGCTGGAGCAGCGGTACGAGGAAGCGCCGTCCGGTCACGTCGAGGGTGTGGTCCGTGTCGGCGTCGCCGCGCTGCCACTGGTAGCGGGTGCCGTCGAACTCCCAGTTGCCGTAGGGGACGTTCCAGTGCCTGACCTGCCACTGGTACAGCAGCGGCTTCCACGGCTGCCGCCACTGCGGCAGCGCGTTCCCCCCGAGCTGGTCGAGGAACTCGCCCAGCAGCGCTGCCACGATGGGCGGCAGCCCGTCCGCCTTGAGACCGGCGAAGGGGGCGGGCAACGCGCCGCCCACAGGGACGCCGCCGGTGATCTGCGCGGGCAGCCGGACCTGGAGGGGGTCGTTCTTGCCGCCCGCCTTGCCGCCCGAGCCGCCTGACAGCGCCGCGTGCGCCGCCGTGTGTCCCTTGGTCCCGGACAGCACCACCGACGGGTCCGTCACCTGCCAGAACGGCGGCAGCGCCTCCCGGCGCAGCTCGCAGCCGGCGGGCCGACCGACCGCGTACGCGGTGACGGCGCGCTCCGCCTCCGCCAGCTCCGTCTGCCGCCTGGCCACCTCGGCGGCGAGGCCCTGCGGGTTGGCCGGGTCGATCTCGGCGCGGAGCTGCTCACGCGTGTACTGCCGCGCGATGAGGGGCAGTCCGTGGGTGAACCACAGCGCGTACAGGCGCTGCTGGAGGTAGGCGAGTTCGCGTGCCTTCTTGTCGTGGTCGTCCTGGAGGCCGTTCAGCCCCGCCAGCCACTGCTCCTGCTCGGGGGCCGCCCCGGACCAGGTGACGGACTTCGGGTCGCCGGAGGCGTTGCCCTGTCCGGTGCTGTCGGCGAGCCGCCAGACGTAGCCGCCGGGCACCTGGCTGAACCAGCCCTTGTGGAGCTCCTGCGCGGTACGGATCTCGCCGTCCGGGCCGTCCAGGGTGTCGGTGAGGCCGCTGCTCAGCGCGTGCAGCAGGGCGTGGTCGGTGTGCGCGAGGGCGTTGCCGGTGTCGGCGGGCAGGGCGGTGTGGGCCAGGGCCGTCATGGCCGCGTGGGCCTCGTCCGCGCTGCTGCCGACCGCGATCGTGACGGCGCTCTTGTCCGGGCGGTCCGACGCGGGGGCCCCGCCGTCCCGGTCCCAGGCCAGGCCGGCGACCCGACCGCAGTAGGTCGTGCTGCCCGGCTTCCAGCCGTCGGGCAGACCGCCGTCCACCGCCCAGCCGAGCCCGGCCAGCACGCCCGCCGCCGTCGCGTCCGGCGCGGCGAGCAGCCGGCGCAGCTCCTCCTGCGCGGGGTCCGAGTACCAGCCGACGACCTGGTAGTCGACGGCGTCGGCCTTGTCGATGCCGGTGAGCGGGTCGTGCAGGGAGAAGACGTTCTGGTGGTACGGCTGGTAGGCGTGGAAGGTCATCAGGCCCGGGCCGACCGCCGTCAGGAACAGCTCCTTGCGGGACGCTTCGGAGTCGGCCGGCTCGCTCCACGCCGTACCGTCCGGGCCCGGACCGATGTCGAGGGCCCGGCCGGCCTTCGTCGGGATGATCGTGGAGCGGAACGGCGTGCCCGAGGGGTCGCCGATGCCCGCCTTGAAGGGGTGCACGAAGCGGGACGTGCCGTTCTCCGGGTCCAGGAAGTCGCTCTCCACCACCCAGGCCGCCAGCTGCTCCGGCCGGTCCTTGACGTACCGGACCACCAGCCAGCGGTTGGGCACGAGCGGGAACTCGGTGCGCCCGCCCGCGGTGCGGGCCGCGCCCCTGCGCAGCGCCTCGGGCAGCTCCCAGCGCACGTACACGCCGTCGTACTGCTTGTACGCGCTGTCGTCCTCCCCCTGGTGCGTGGCGTTCCACGGCACCTCGTTGGTGAAGGGGTCCGGCTCGGGGGTGCGGTTGTGGCGCAGCAGGTTGAAGTTGGGCTGCCAGCGGCGGAAGCCCTGGCCGTCCCGCTGCCGGAGCGTCTGGTTGACCACCAGGGCGTCCACGGTCACCGGGACGATGAGCGTGTCGTCTCGGTCAGCCATTGCGGTGGTCTCCTGTCGTGACGGGTGCGGTGGTGAAGGTGCGGCGCTGGGCGGCGTTGATCATCTGGATGGCGAACCGGGCCGGGCTGAGGGGCGGTTGCAGGCCCAGCGCGCCGGCGAGCCCGTCCGCGAGCTTGCCGATGCGCAGCACGGTGTCGGGTTTCCCCTCCCCCGGCCGGCGTACGTAGTCGTGCAGTCCGGGCTGCGTCGGGAAGAACTTGCCCGGCAGCTCCTGCCCGATGGGTCCGGTCGTCCCGTCGACCGACCGCAGCCGAATGATGCCGTCGTCCAGGGGCGCGGCGGCGTTGCCGTCGTCCGGTTCGTCGATGCCGAAGTGGACGCCCTGCTGGGGCTCGGCGATCTCGACCCGGCCCGGTATGCCCTCGAAGAGGACGAGCAGCACGTCCTCGGCGAGCGCCTCCCGGCGCAGGACGCGCAGCGGCGTCGATCCGGTGCTCTCGCCCGATTCCACGTAGGGGCGGACCTCCAGCGCCGGCCAGCCGCTGACCAGCCGGGATCGCAGCAGCAGGCCCGTGACCGGGGCGGTGGGCTCCGGCAGCGCGCCCAGGGGGCCGAAGAGCAGGTCGTCGCCGGTGAAGTCGAAGCGGTGGGCGAGGCCGACGCTCAGGGCGCCCTCGACGAGCGTGGTCGTCCAGTCGGCGTCCATGTGGAAGAAGCGCAGGCTCTCCGCCGGGAGCATGCGGGCGTCAGGGACGAGGTGGGCGAAGGGGACGCCCGTGAGGTTCCGCAGCCGCAGCAGCCAGTCGCGTACGGCGGTGAAGTCCTCGTCCGGGCCTTCGGGCTTGCCGCTGCCGCCGGTGATGTCGCCGACGCCCTTGTCCAGCCGGTCGCGCAGGTCGGCGTCCGTGCGCAGCCGCCGGACGGTGATGTCGGCGAGGGCGGGCAGGGCGGTCGCCTCGGCCACGGGGGTGACCGCCGGACGTACCGCGTTCGCGGCGGCAGAGGCGATGACGGCCACGGGCTGCCGGTGGAGCTCCTGGAGGTGGCCGACGAGCCCGTTGGCGGCCAGGTGCTCGATCCGGGCGCGGGCGGCGACGGCCGGGGCCGGGTTCAGGGCCTGCTCGGCCGCCGTGCGCACCTTGCCGCGCAGCCGCAGCAGGGACGCGGCGAACTGGTGGTCGGCGAGCGCGACGCCCCGGCCCGCCGTGAAGGCGGTGGCGAGGGAGACGTCGAAGACGCCGTACTGCTCCAGGTGGATCAGGGCCTCGGCCGCGCACCGGCGCCGGTCCCGGTCGGTCCGCTCCTTGACGGGCTCCGCGACGAGCGGCCCCCGGTACCAGCCGAAGGTGCCGCGCCCCGACTCCGTACGGCACGAGACGGGCAGGTATCCGTCGCGCAGCCGCCCTGCGACCTCCTGCTGTTCGGTGCCGGACAGCGGCAGGTCGCCCACGGGGACGCGCAGCAGCAGCTCGGTCCCGTCCTTGCCTTCGGTGTCGACGAAGTGCTCGGTGAGGGCGGCGAAGCCGGGGATGTGGTCGGCGAGGGTCTCGAAGGACCAGGACCACAGGGAGATCAGCCGCAGCCGCTCGTCCGGGCCGGTGTACACCTCCTTGCCCTCGCTCCCGTCGGGCAGGCGGTCCAGCCAGCCCTCCAGGGAGACGAGGTGGGCGATGTAGCGTCCGCCGGCCGGGCTGGGCAGCCGGTTGCCGGTGACGACGGCGTAGTCGCCGATCTGGATGCGGTCCTCGGTGAGGGTGACGCCCTGGTGCTGTTTGTTGACGTGCCGGACGTGGGTGAGGAGCGGCAGTTCGTCCTGGGCGGGTGCGACGGCGTGGAAGACGGCGCGGGGCACGAGGACGGTGCGGCACACGCGCTTCAGCTCGTCGTCCGCGATCGGCTCGGTGGTCGTGTCGAAGGCGGGCAGGACGACGCCGTCCTCGTGGCCGGTCGCCAGCTGGTCGACGGTGCGCTGGTCGTCCTGGCTCGGGCCCAGGCAGTGCGGGTCGTCGGGCAGCTCGCCCTCGCCGAAGACGAGGAGGGCGAGCCAGGGCAGGCGTTCGCCGCCGGTGCCGATGTGCTCCTCCCGTTCCCAGGGGAGCGTGGGCCGGTCGAGCGTGATGTGCGGCAGCACGTCGTCGTACAGGCCGGTGGCGCCGGGCGGCGGGTAGGCGCCGTGCACCCACTCGGGCTCCACGGCGAAGCGGGGCGCCCGCACGTCGATGTGCCGGGTGACCGGCTTGTCGGCGGTCGGCAGGTAGTCGTCCGGGGCGCCGGTGAGGGTCTGGTACGCGGTGAGCGTGTACTTACCCGCCGTGATCCGAGGGACGAGCGAGTCGCGGAACTCGACGTTCAGCGAGGGGTCGGGCTCGGGGGCGGGGTCGGAAAGGTGCTCGGGCCGGCTCACGCCGCACCGCCTTCCTTGGTTCGTGAGTTGTCGGCGTTGTCGGCGGCCGGGACGGTGACGGCCAGCGCCAGCGGGTCGTCGGTGAGCTGGACCGTGTCGGGCAGCAGCGCGGGCGGGTTCGCGGCCAGGTCGACGACCCGGAGCTTCCGGTCCTTCGCCAGGGCGACGTAGAGCCGGTCACCGGCGGTGGACACGGCGAGCGCGACGGGCTGGGGGCCGACCCAGACAGGCTCGCCCGTCTCCACGGGCTTGCCGGCTGAGGCGGGCGAGGCGCCCGAGGTGTCGAAGACCGAGACCGTGCCGGCGGTGGCGCTCGCCACGTACAGCCGGGTGCCGTCCGGGGAGGCGACCAGGGCGCTGGGGTCGGTGCCGGTGCGCAGCGTCGTGACCACGGCGGCGGAGTCGCCGGTGGCGGCGGTGACGTCGACGACCGTGACGGTGGACCTGCCGGCGTTGAGCGCGTAGATCCAGCGGCCCTTGGGGTCGACGGCCAGGCGGGTCGGCGAGGGGCCGGCGGTCAGCCAGGCCAGCGGGGTGGGGTTGGCCACGCTGGAGACGTCGATCTTGACGACGGTTCCCTCGTCGGGCAGGGCGATGTACGCCAGTGGCTTCCCGTCCTGCGAGAGGGCGGCGGCCACCTCGGCGGGGATCGCCTGCTGCCAGTCGGGAGTGATCGTGCCGTACTCGTGAACCCTCTTCGCCACTTCTCCGCTCAGGTCGAGGATCACCAACTGGTTCGGCTGCGGGTAGGTGACGTAGGCCCACTTGCCGTCGGGCGAGTACGCCGCTCCGCGCGCGTTCTGCGCCAGGGCGAAGGAACTCGCGTCCAGGGCGACCGCCTTGTCGGGCTGATCGGCCGAGGTGTCGAAGACGTCGATGTGCTCCGGGCGGCCGACCACATACATCCGGCTGCCGTCCGGGCTTGCGGCCAGGTGCGTGGGGTCGTCGTGCTGAAGGGCGATGGGCGCGTACGCGGTCAGCCCCTGCGCGTCGACCGGGGTGACGGTCTTCCCGGCGCCCAGCACGTACAGCCGCTCGCTGACGGTGGGCTCGCCCGGGACCGTATCGGCGATCGGCGCCGTGACGTCGCCGGCCACCAGGGCGTCGTCGGCGGCCAGCCTGCCGTTGGTGCCCGGGCTGACGCCCAGGTAGCCCATCGCCGCGAACAGCCGGTCGCGGGACTGGTCGATCAGCGTGCCGGACATGGCGCCGGTGGCGGCGCCCACGTCCCGGGGACCACGGACCGGTTCGGCGAACAGCTCGGCGGCGATGAGCGGGGCCTCGACGAACGAGGCCTCGGCGGGCGCGTGCAGCGGCAGCGTCCCGTCCGGCCTGCGGTCGTCGTGCGCGAGCACGCCCGCCTTGATCGGGCCCGGCGTGTCGCCCTCGGCGGGCGGCGGGAGACGCAGGTCGACGCCCATGAGCTGGTCGCCCACCCGCGGCTTGTCGTCGACCTTGAGGTCGACCTTGTACTCGCCCCACAGCGCGGCGGGCAGGCTCGCCCGGTCCTCGGCGGCCGGACCGGCGTACCAGGCGCCCAGGTCGGGCTGGTCCGTGCCGGTTTCCTTGGTCAGGGTGACGGTGAGGACCGAGTCGAGGCCCATCCCGTCCTTCTGCCGGGGGCGGATGTCGACCTCGTGGCCGGTGATCGTCCTGGCGTCCTTGTTCGTACCGAGTCGCAGCTCGGAGACGGGGACGGCCGTCCGGACGGCGAAGGAGAACGCGCCGGGGCCCACGACCCACAGCTCCTCGCCCTGCGCGTCCTTGGCGCGCGTGGGCGACAGGCCCGCCGTGGGCATCAGCCGGACGGCGTCCTCCGCGGCGGGCAGTTGCTTGAGCACCTCGTCCCAGGTGGCCGCGCGGCCGTCCTGCGCACTGCCGCCGCCGAAGGAGATGGTGAACGAGATGAACCAGAGGTGGACGGTGACCTCGCCGGCCGTCGGCGGCCCCCACAGCCGCAGCGACGCGCCGACCTCCACACTGATCGTCTCGCGCACCAGCCACAGGTCGAGGGTGTAGCTGACGCCGATGCTCACGTCGATCTCGACGTCGAAGTGGAACGGGGCCCACCCGATGAGCATGTTGGCGCCGGCCTTCAGCCAGGCGTGGAGGTCGCCGGAGCGGAAGTTCACGTCCAGCTCGCCACCGGCCATGATGGCGCCCGGGGTGAGGGCGAAGTACGAGCCGCCGCTGATCGTCAGCTCGGAGGTGACGGGCCAGTTGAAGCCCAGCCTCGGCACCCGCGGATAGTGCGCCGGCAGCACGCGCTCGAAGTCCGGGTGGTAGCCGCCGAGCGTGAGGACGAAGTCGCCCGCGTGGGCGTCGTCGAACCATGTGTACAGCGCGAAGCCGCCGGTCAGGACGCACGCCTCGTCGATGAGGAACGAGCCCGGCGCGAGCTGTGCGGCGATCTTCAGGGTGCGTTCGCTCTGGCGGTACTTGGCGGAGATGCCGAGCCGGGCCCGCGCGTACGCCTTCAGGCCCACGTCCTTGGGGAAGCGTGCGTCCGCCGTGCCCAGGACGGCGACGGCGAAGTCGTCGCCGTCCTCCAGGACGAGCAGGGCCTGCCCCTCCAGGAACTCGAAGATCTTGAAGCCCAGTCCGGCCGCGAACCACAGCTGTCCCGGCCGGGGCCGCACCCAGGCGTCGTCGCCGCTGCCCATGAGCGTCGCGAGGACGGTCATGGGGTCGGAGTCGGCGCTCGGCTCGGGGGCGGTCATGTCCTTGAGGAACGGGAACTGGAGGACCTCGTCGCCCTCGGGGAGCCGCAGATCGGTGTTGAGACCGAATCCGGCCATGATCTCGGTGATCTGGACGGGCGGCGGGCCGCCGAACTCGCCGGTCACCTTGCCGAACAGGAACATCGACGGCTCGCCGTCTTTCCGGTCCCGCGCGTACGCGCCGAGGGCGGTGATCCCGAACTTCTCGGCCGATACGGCCAGTACGCCCTCGATCAGCGGGTCGTAGGTGGGGTCGTCGGGCTTGTAGACCAGCCCGCCCGCGATCGCGAGCGGCGGGCGGGAGTAGGCGACGCTCATGCCGTCGAGCCGGATGTGCAGGCTGCCGTCCTTGAGCGATATGCCCACGCCGAGCCCCTCGACGCCGAGTTCGAGCCCGGCCATGCCGAGGGACGCGTCGAAGAGCACCCAGACGGTCTCGCCCGCGAGGCCCGCGCCGATCCGGCGCAGACGCAGGGGGCCGACGGAGCGCTGGACGTCGGCCCAGGCGACCAGGGGCAGTCCGGTGGCGGGGGCGGGCGCGGCGACGACGGGGCTGCCGTCCTCGCGGATCAGCCGGGGCGACTGGGGCTCCTGTGGTGCGGGAGGAGTCTTGGTACCGCCCGTGCCGCCGCGCACGACGAGCGAGGTGGTCTCGGCACGTCCGGGCAGCTGAAGGTCGACGAGGAAGGCCAGGCCCTTGACCAGTCCATCCGCCGGCAGCATGGGCAGCGTGCCGTCGCCGCTCGCGGACAGCGCCTTGTTGAGCTCGCCGATCCGCTCGGCGGTCAGGTCCTGGGAGGCGACGAGCACCCCCAGACCGCGCAGTCCGGCGTCCTGCCCGTCGGGTATCTGTCCGTGCAGCAGCGGCACGTCCGAGAGCATGGCCTTCAGCGCCACCCCGACGCGGACGGCCCAGGCCCTCGGCTTGTTGACGTCCGGCTGGTCCGACACGACGACCAGCGAGTCCTGATCACCGCCGGCGGCGAGCACGATGGCCTTGCGGGCGGCGGAGTAGCCGAAGACGAGCTTGTTGACGCTGCCCAGCCGGGCCAGGACGTCGGCGGCTGAGGCGTCCTTCACGCCCAGCAGGGCGGCCAGGTCGGCGAGGGTGACGCCCTTGGTGTCCTCCCAGGTGGCGGAGAAGTCCGCGTGCTGCGCGTCCTCGACGGTGAAGGTCAGGACGCGGGGGTCGGTGTCCTGGGGAGCGGGCAGGGTCAGCGACAGGTGGGCGGCGTACTCCTGGTCGTAGCCGGCCTCCCCCTCGCCCGTCCGCTTGGTCAGCGTGGCCTGGACGCCGAAGTCCGCGGTGACGTCCCCCAGCGGGACGGCGGCGTCGACCTCGACCCGGAACCCGGGGGTCGCACCCCGGTCGTAACCCAGCACGAGGCGTTCGAGCTCGATGCCCTTGAGCACGGGCGGCGGCGTGACGCCGAACAGGCCGAAGAACGCTTCGGCGATGTGGAACTGCTTGCCTTCCTCGGGCTCGATGACGAAGTCGTAACTCGTGCGGTCGGCTTCGAAATCGACCGAGCAGGTGAGGGTGAGCGCTTCGCCCTCCGATAATTCGACGTCCGCCTGCGCATAGAGCTTGCGGACGGCGGCGCCGTCGAGCATACGGATCTCGTAGACCAGCATGAGATCGCGCAGACCGATGTCGGTCAGCGCCCCGAGAAGGGGGTTTTCATTCAGTGACAGGGCAATCTGGACGCCGATGACGTCGTCACCGTCAGCGGGCTCGTCGCTCTCGGCGAAGAACCACAGCGATACCGTCGGCGTTTCCGGGGAAATCGTGCCGCTGAGCCGCAGGTTCGCGGGATCCGTTTCGGTGACCGTGAGCTCGGCGCGCACGGTGAACCATTTCTCCAGGGCGCCGATGTTGACCGCGTCCTTGAGATCCCCCAACGCATCGGGAAGGTCGCCCGGAAGAGCCAGCCCCGATTTCTCGGTGAGTTTGGAGAGCCAATCCTTGAGCTCGCCGACGGTCATCGCCACAACGCATTCCCTCCGACCGTTCTGGCCGCGCTGGGCACGGGCCGTCATGGGTGTCGAAACACAAAATCCGGCGGGACGGTAGCAGTGCCGCGATCTTGGTCGGCGATGTTCGAGCCAGTCATGCCGTTGGCTGTTTTGTCGCGATGTACCACACTTTGTGGCCACTCTCCGGCGAAAACCGGCCGTGACCTGCCCTTCCCCATGGGCATGACAGTCCGAAAACGCTCCTGCGGCGGCCCGTCCGAAAAATGCCGCCGCCCGCTCGCGCGCGCGTACCGTGCCACCCTGCCGGACCAGTCGACGACCCCAGGACGAGGCGCATGCCCGACACGAAAACCAAGAAGCCCAAATCCCCGGACCGCACGAACAACCTCCTGCACGGCGGCAAGCAGGGGGCCACATGCCCACGTTGCAAAAATCCGCGGTACAAGGGCCATGACGTACCGCAACTCACGGAGAGCGACGAGTTGCGGCGGGTCCTCGGCACTGTGGTCGCCGCGCTCCGACAGGACACGTCGGTCACCACAAAGGCTTTTATGATCGGGGCGCTTGAGGCGCGCATAAACAACAAGCAGTACCGCCTCGTCGCTTCCAGCGGGCGCCAGGAGACGCCGTGGGTCACAAAGGCCCATATTCCCTCGGGGTGGAAGATCGTCGAACCTGCGCTGCCCAACGACCGAACAGGCTGGTGGAACATCAGGGGTGACAGGGTCGACTTCCCCGAGATGGCGGGCGTCACCCGCCCTTGCGCGGCCATGAAGCTCCTGCTCGGCCTCGCCAGGGAAATCCCCAAGTGGGGTTCCGTACAGCATGTCTTCCTCGCCGAGGAGTACTTCAAGGGCAAGGCGTATGTGCCGGACCCCCGGAATCCGGAACCCCGGCAGTGGCGCGGCAAGGGCGATCTGTGTTCGTACACGGCCGAGTCCTGCGACCAGTGCGAAGCGCGCATCCCCTACCTGATCTGCGACGTGCCCGCCAACGCGGTCCCCGACCCCGACTGAGCCGTCCCGGAGCCCCTCTCCGGAATGGCCGACATCCGACGCCCGCCCCCCTGTTCGGCATCGCCTTCCATCGCTGATCGTTGACCTCACGACGGAAGCGCGAGGGGAGAGCCCGGATGCCGATCAGTCGCAGAGTCCTCCTGGCCGGCGGAGCCGGCCTGGGGCTGGCCGCCGCGTCCGCCGCCTGCGGCTCCAACACCGGCCGCGGAGCGGAAGGTTCCCGCGTCCGGCTGACGCAGTGGTACCACCAGTACGGCGAGGTGGGCACCCGGCAGGCCGTCGGCCGGTACGCGGCCGCGTATCCGGGCGCCGACGTCCACGTCGAGTGGCGGCCCGGCAATTACGACCAGCAGACCGCTGCCGCCCTGCTCACCGACGCGGGGCCGGACGTCTTCGAGACCACCGGGCCCACCCTGGACCAGATCCGGGGCGGCCAGGTCACCGACGTCACCGACCTGCTCAAGAACGTTCAGGACGACTTCCTCCCCGCCGTCCTCGCCCCCCGCACCCACGACGGCCGGATCTGGGGCGTCCCCCAGGTCGTCGACACCCAGGTGCTCTACTACCGCAAGAGCCTCCTCTCCGCCGCCGGCGTGAGCCCACCCCGCACCCTCGACGAGCTGATCGACGCCGCCGCCCGGCTCACCGACCGGAACCGGAGGACGAGGACCAAGGGACTCTTCCTCGGCAACGACGGCGGCGCGGGCGTCCTCGCCGGCACCCCGCTGTACGCCGCCGGGCTGTCCCTCGTCACCCCGGACGGCAAGGTCGGCTTCGACGACCCGGCAGCCGCCCGCACCCTCGGCAAGCTCCACAAGCTCTACGCCGCCAAGTCGCTGCTGCTGGGCGCGCCCACCGACTGGTCCGACCCCTCCGCGTTCGTCCAGGGACTCACCGCCATGCAGTGGTCCGGGCTGTGGGCACTGCCACGCGTCAAGAAGGAGCTCGGCGACGACTTCGGCGTGCTGCCCTTCCCGCCCGACGGCCCCGCCGGGCGGCCCGCCGTGCCCGTCGGGGCGTACGCGGCCGCCGTGAACGCGCGCACCCGGCACCGGGACGCGGCGAAGGCCTTCGCCAAATGGCTGTGGGTGGAACGCGCCGACCACCAGCTGGACTTCGCGCTCTCCTACGGCTTCCACATCCCCGCCCGCGCCTCCCTCGCCGCGAAGGCGGACAAGCTCACCACCGGCCCGGCGGCCGAGGTCGTGCGGTTCGTCAAGGACCACGGCCACGCGCAGCCCCTGCTGTGGACGCCCGCGAGCCAGGTCGCCTACCAGGACGCGCTGCACCGCATCATCCAGGAGGGCGCCGACCCGGCCGCCCAGCTGAGGGCGGCGGTCCGCAGGACCGAGGCCGAGCTCACGCGCGTACGGAAGGCGGCCTGAGATGCCCGCCACCGGCGCACGGCGCCACAGCCGCACGCTCTGGTTCTGGGTGTTCGTGGGCCCGTTCGCGGCCGGGCTCGCGCTCTTCACGTACGTACCGCTGCTGTGGAGCGTCTGGCTCAGCTTCTTCGACGCCCACAACACCGTCTCCCCCACCGACTTCGTGGGCCTGGACAACTACGCGACGGTGCTGGGCGACCCGGCCTTCCGCTCCTCCCTCCTGACCTTCGTGGTCTTCACCGCGTTCATCGTCCCCGCCACCTACGCGCTCTCGCTCGGCCTGGCCCTGGCGGTGAACCGGCTGCGCGTCGCCCAGGCGTTCTTCCGCTCGGTGTTCTTCCTGCCCGCCGCCTGCTCGTACGTCGTGGCCGCGCTGGTGTGGAAGCTGTCGGTGTTCAACGGCGTCCGCTTCGGGCTGGCCAACACCGTCCTCGACTGGTTCGGCGCCGACCCCGTGGCCTGGCTGGCGACCACCGACCCGCCCTGGTACTGGCTGGTCGTCGTGACCGTCCGGCTCTGGCTCCAGACCGGCTTCTACATGGTGCTGTTCCTGGCCGGGCTCCAGCGGATCCCGGTCCGGCTCTACGAGGCGGCCGCGCTCGACGGCGCCCGTCCCGGCTGGCAGACCTTCCGCCACATCACTTTCCCGGCGCTGCGGGCGACGTCCGTGGCCGTGATCCTGCTGCTGGTCATCAACTCCTTCCAGGCGTTCGACGAGTTCTACAACCTGCTCTCCGACGCGCGCGGCTACCCGCCCTACGCCCGCCCGCCGCTGGTCCACCTCTACTACCTCGCCCTCGGCCAGGGTCAGGACCTGGGCCTGGGCAGCGCGGGAGCGGTGGTCCTGGCGCTGGTCATCGCCGTCGTCACGATCGTGCAGGCCCGCTGGGCGGGGCTGGGCCGCACGGAGGAGGCATAGGCCGTGCACGACGCCCGCAACGCCCACGACATCCACGACATCCACGACGCCCTCGTCCGCGCGGGCCGCGCCCTGCGCCTGGCGCTGCTGATCGTGCTCGCCGCGCTGTTCCTGCTGCCGTTCTACCTGCTCGTACGGAACGGGCTGGCCTCCGAGGCGGAGATCACCGCACCCGGCTGGACGCTGTTCCCCCGCGATCCGCACTGGTCGAACGTCCGGGAGCTGTTCACCGACCCGGACGTGCCGATGGCGCACGCCCTGCTGAACTCGGCGCTGATCGCGGTGGCGACGACGGCCGGCACGCTGCTGCTCGCCTCCCTCGCGGGCTACGGACTGGCCCGGATCCCCTACCGGCACGCCAACGCCGTCTTCTACGCGATCCTGGGCACCCTGATGGTCCCGGCGGCGGTCACGTTCGTGCCGTCGTTCGTGCTGGTGTCCTCGCTGGGGTGGGTCTCCTCGTTGCGCGGGCTGATCGTGCCGACGCTCTTCAGCGCCTTCGCGTGCTTCGTCTTCCGCCAGTACTTCCTGGGCTTCCCCCGGGAGCTGGAGGACGCCGCGCAGGTGGACGGGCTGGGGTACTGGCGCACGTACTGGCGCGTCGTCGTGCCCAACTCCCGGCCGGTGTTCGCGGCGGTCGGCACGATCGTGTTCATCGGCGCCTGGAACTCCTTCCTGTGGCCGCTGGTCATCGGCCAGGGGCGGAGCTCATGGACCGTCCAGGTGGCCCTGTCGACCTTCACGACCGCGCAGACCGTCACCGTCCACGAGCTGTTCGTGGCTGCCGCGGTCTCGATCCTGCCGCTGCTGCTGGTCTTCCTCTTCCTCCAGCGCTACATCGTGGCGGGAGTGGAACGGTCGGGGATCGACGACTGAGGGGGTGCCCCTGGCCCGGCTGGGGTCCGGGGGTCATCCCCCGGGAGATTGCAGCATCGTGGCGGGAGTGGAACGGTCGGGGATCGACGACTGACCGCCCCGGGCGCGGCCCGGCCCGCGGTGGCCGCCGCGCAGCAGCGCGGCGCCGAGCGGGGTGAGGGTGTGCATCACGGCGCTGCCGTGGCGCAGGGTCAGCACCAGCCCGGCCTCGCGCAGGACGCCCGCGTGCTGGCTGGCCGAGGCCGCCGACACGCCCACCCTGCGGGCCAGTTCGCTCGTCGTGCAGCCGCCTCCTATGGAGCCGAGCACCGCCGAGCGGGTGTGGCCGACCAGCTTGCCCAGCGAGCGCGGCGCCTCGGGGACGACGGGCGCCGTCTCCGACATCGTCCGGGCCGGGTAGACCAGCACGGGCGTCAGCTCGGTGTTCTGGAGCGTCACCGGGGTGCGGCGGCAGAAGAACGAGGGCAGGAGCACCAGGCCGCGTCCGTTCAGGTGGAGATCGCGGTCGACGGGGTAGTCGACCTCCAGCACGGGCGCCTGCCAGCGCATCGTCGGCGGCAGCGAGGACAGCAGCGCGTCCGCCCCGCCGTCGAGCAGCGCCCGGCCGCGCACGGCGCGGTCCGCCTCGATCTGGGCCTGGATGTGCGCCCAGTACGGGGCGATGGCGGCCTGGTGGTACGCGTGGAGGGCGCCGATCAGCTTCCCGAACGCCCGGGAGTCCCCCTCGGCCAGCGATCGTATCCAAGCCGGCAGGGTGCGGACGGTGGAGAGCCGACCGAGTTCGTCGTGCACGCGGTCGGCGGGGGTGGCCCGCAGCGCCTCCATGCCGGACTCGAGTCCGAGTAACCCTTCGGGCGGTGTGAGGAAGTCGGGGAAATATCCCCGGGGTGGAACCAGCGGCGCCAGCAGCCGCGTTTCACCATTCAACCGAGCACGGGTTTCCGAGCGCCAATCACCGAAGATCGACTCGCCTTGTTTGTCCCGCAGCCGGTGCAGGCTCAATACGGTTTCCCAGAGCACGTCCGGGTCGCCGGCCAGGCGCAACCGGGCCAGATCGAGTCCAGTGAAATGGACACGCAGCACCAAACCCCCACATGAGACATCCGCCACCACCCCCCGCTCACTGAGTATGCACACCGACACGAGGTGTTACCACGCCCTTTTGGCCACAGTTGAAAGGACTCGCGGCGAACATCGCAGAAGCGAAATGCTATTCACGCACTCAGGGCCGCCCCGCTCGTTCCCGTGGGGGGTGGCGAGCGAAAAAGCGGCCGCTGAGTACGCGAGTTGCCGCCCGAGCCGATGCGGGCGGCAACAACTCCCGGTGGGGGAGTAAAGAGGGGCGGCGCTCCCGCACGGGCGCCGCCCCTTCGCCATGTCCCGGGCCCGACGGGCCGGTTACGCAGGGGTTACCGGCCCCCGGTTTGTGGGCAGGCGTTCCGCAAGGCTGGGGGCACCTCCCAGCGGTAGCTGGGGGAGGGTGGGCACAAACCCGCCCACCGGCAGCAACGACCCCGTCAGGGCAAGCACAGGAGGGGCAGCCCCCCGCACGGGTGCTGCCCCTCCTTCGGGCCCGGAGCCGTCCAAGGGTCTGAGGGTCGAGGTCATCCCAATGACGGCTCCGGAGCTTGTGTGGCCGCCCACGCGGCGGCCGGTCTCAGCGGCTGTCGCTGCCACCCTTCCCGTTCAGCGCCGCCGCGCGCCCGGCCTCCAGCCGCGCCACCGGCACCCGGAACGGGGAGCAGGAGACGTAGTCCAGGCCCACCTCGTGGAAGAAGTGCACCGACTCGGGGTCGCCGCCGTGCTCACCGCACACGCCCAGCTTGAGGTCGGGGCGGGTGGCCCGGCCGGCCTTGGCGGCGGCGCGGACGAGGGAGCCCACGCCGTCCTTGTCGATGGTCTCGAAGGGGCTGACGCCGAAGATGCCCTTCTCCAGGTAGGCGGTGAAGAAGCTGGCCTCGACGTCGTCGCGGGAGAAGCCCCACACGGTCTGGGTGAGGTCGTTGGTGCCGAAGGAGAAGAACTCGGCGGCCTCGGCGATCTGATCGGCCGTCAGCGCGGCGCGCGGCAGCTCGATCATCGTGCCCAGCGGCAGCTTGAGCCCGGTGCCGCTCGCGGCCTCGACCTCGGCGATGACGCGCTCGGCCTCCTCGCGGACGATCTCCAGCTCCTGGACCGTGCCCACCAGCGGGATCATGATCTCCGCGCGCGGGTCGCCCTTGGCGTTCTTGCGCTCGGCCGCTGCCTCGGCGATCGCCCGGACCTGCATGGCGAACAGGCCGGGAATGACCAGGCCGAGGCGGACGCCGCGCAGACCCAGCATGGGGTTCTGCTCGTGGAGCTTGTGCACGGCCTGGAGCAGGCGCAGGTCGTTCTCGTTGGCGTCCTCGCGGGCCTCGGCCAGCGCGACGCGCACCGACAGCTCGGTGATGTCGGGGAGGAACTCGTGCAGCGGCGGGTCGAGGAGGCGGACGGTGACCGGGAGCCCGTCCATGGCCTCGAAGAGCTCGACGAAGTCGGCCTTCTGGAGCGGGAGAAGGGCACTGAGTGCCTCCTCGCGCTCGGTGTCGGTGTCCGCCAGGATCAGCCGCTCGACCATCTCGCGCCGCTCGCCGAGGAACATGTGCTCGGTGCGGCACAGGCCGATGCCCTGGGCGCCGAAGCGACGGGCGCGCAGCGCGTCCTCGGCGTTGTCGGCGTTGGCGCGCACCCGCAGCCGGCGCATGCGGTCGGCGTAGGCCATCATCCGGTGCACGGCCTGGACCAGCTCGTCCGCGTCGTCGGCGCCCGCGTGCATGCGGCCCTCGAAGTACTCGACGACCGGGGACGGGACGACCGGGACCTCGCCCAGGTAGACCTTGCCGCTGGAGCCGTCGATGGAGACGACGTCGCCCTCCTGGACGACCACGCCGCCCGGCGCGGTCATCCGGCGCTGCTTGGTGTCGACCTCGAGCTCCTCGGCGCCGCAGACACAGGTCTTGCCCATGCCGCGCGCGACGACGGCGGCGTGCGAGGTCTTGCCGCCGCGCGAGGTCAGGATGCCCTCGGAGGCGATCATGCCGTCGAGGTCGTCGGGGTTGGTCTCACGGCGGATCAGGATGACCTTCTCGCCGGAGCGGGACCACTTGACGGCGGTGTACGAGTCGAAGACGGCCCGGCCCACGGCGGCGCCCGGCGAGGCGGCGATGCCCCGGCCCAGCAGCTCGGTCTTCGCCTTCTCGTCGAAGCGCGGGAACATCAGCTGGGCGAGCTGGGCGCCGGTGACGCGCTGGAGCGCCTCGGCCTCGTCGATCAGGCCCTGGTCCACCAGCTGGGTGGCGATGCGGAAGGCGGCGCCCGCGGTGCGCTTGCCGACGCGGGTCTGGAGCATCCACAGCTTGCCGCGCTCGATGGTGAACTCAATGTCGCACAGGTCCTTGTAGTGCGTCTCGAGCGTCTCCATGATCTGCATCAGCTGGTCGTAGGAGGCCTTGTCGATGCGCTCCAGCTCGGCGAGCGGCATGGTGTTGCGGATGCCGGCGACGACGTCCTCGCCCTGGGCGTTCTGGAGGTAGTCGCCGTAGACGCCCTGGTGGCCGCTGGCGGGGTCGCGGGTGAAGGCGACGCCGGTGCCGGAGTCGGGGCCGAGGTTGCCGAAGACCATGGAGCAGATGTTGACGGCCGTGCCCAGGTCGCCGGGGATGCGCTCCTGGCGGCGGTAGAGCTTGGCGCGGTCGCCGTTCCAGGAGTCGAAGACCGCCCTTATGGCGAGGTCCATCTGCTCGCGGGGGGCCTGCGGGAAGTCCCGGCCGGTCTCCTTGGCGACGATGCCCTTGAACTGCTCGACCAGGGCCTTGAGGTCCTCGGCGGCGAGGTCGACGTCGGTGGTGACGCCCTTGGCCCGCTTGGCCTCCTCCAGCGCCTCCTCGAAGAGGTCGCCGTCGACGCCGAGCACGGTCTTGCCGAACATCTGGATGAGCCGGCGGTAGGAGTCCCAGGCGAAGCGCTCGTCGCCGGCCTGGGCCGCGAGACCGGCCACGGACTCGTCGGAGAGGCCGATGTTGAGGACCGTGTCCATCATGCCGGGCATGGAGAACTTGGCGCCCGAACGGACCGACACCAGCAGCGGGTCGTCGGCCTGGCCGAGCTTCTTGCCCATCCGCGCCTCGAGGGCCTCCAGGTGGGCGGTGACCTCGTCGCGCATGGACGGGGGCTCCTCGCCGCCCTCCAGGTAGACCTTGCACGCCTCGGTGGTGATGGTGAAGCCGGGCGGCACGGGCAGACCGAGGTTGGTCATCTCGGCGAGGTTGGCCCCCTTCCCGCCGAGCAGGTCCTTGAGGTCCTTGTTGCCCTCGGTGAAGTCGTAGACGAACTTCTGGCGATCTTCGGTTACCGGCACGGGAATCGACTCCTCACTGGGGCCTCCCGGGACGCAAGGGGGTGGGCTGCCCTGACGGCGGGGAGCGTACCCAGATCGAAGGCCGATTTGGAGGTCTACTCCGCCAACTTGGGGGCGTGACCACCCATCCGCCAGCAGATCGAAAGTTGAGCGCTCATCTGAGGTTTGACCCCGCCTCCTTTAACCCTTGAAGAAAAGATGACCGAAAATCATCACTTCATCACGGGCCGTCGAAGATTCCCGCCGTCTGGCGCTGAATGCCATCAGGACTTGAAGCCAAAAGGGGTGGCACGCAGTGCCACCCCTTGGAAAGGTGCACCCCCGATTTGGCCGCTCATCTGAGCGTGGCGCCTATCAGAGGTGGCGAGAATCACGCCGTATCCACCGGCCCGTCAGCCGCCGGAAGTGTCCAGTTCCGCTTCCGTACCCACGGTTGCGCCATCGAACGGGTCATCGAGCCACCCGTCCGGAAGCACCACTCGATCGCGCCCGGAGGTCCGTCCGCGCGGCCCGTCGGCACCGGCCGGCCAGGGCTGATCCAGGTCCAGCCCGCTCAAAAGAGCGTCCAGTTCATCCAGGGAAGAGGCGATTGCCAGCTTTTTCCGGAGCTCCGAGCCGACCGAGAAGCCCTTGGTGTACCAGGCGACGTGCTTGCGGAAGTCGATGACCCCGCGCGCCTCGTCCTCCAGCCACTCCCCCAGCAGCGTCGCGTGGCGCACCATCACGCGCGCCACGTCGCGGAGCGTGGGCCGCGCGTACGAGGGCTCCCGGCCCTCCTCGCCCGCCTCGAAGGCCTCGACGAGGTCGCCGAAGAGCCAGGGGCGGCCCAGGCAGCCGCGGCCGACCACGACGCCGTCACAGCCGGTCTCCCGCATCATCCGCACGGCGTCCTCAGCCGACCAGATGTCCCCGTTGCCCAGCACCGGGATCTCCGGCACGGCCTCCTTGAGGCGCGCGATGGCGTCCCAGTCGGCGGTGCCGCTGTAGTGCTGGGCGGCGGTGCGCCCGTGGAGGGCGATGGCGGTGACGCCCTCCTGGACGGCGATCCGTCCGGCGTCGAGGTAGGTGAGGTGGTCGTCGTCGATGCCCTTGCGCATCTTCATGGTCACCGGGAGCGCGCCGGCGTTGCCGACGGCCTCGCGGAGGATCGAGCGCAGCAGGTTCCGCTTGTAGGGCAGGGCGGAGCCGCCGCCCTTGCGGGTGACCTTGGGGACGGGGCAGCCGAAGTTCAGGTCGATGTGGTCGGCCAGGTCCTCGTCCACGATCATGCGGACGGCCTTGCCGACGGTCACCGGGTCGACGCCGTAGAGCTGGATCGAGCGGGGCTTCTCGGTCCCGTCGAAGTGGATCAGCCGCATCGTCTTGGCGTCGCGCTCCACGAGCGCGCGCGTGGTGATCATCTCGCTGACGAAGAGCCCCTTGCCACCCGAGAACTCACGGCACAGCGTGCGGAAAGGAGCGTTGGTGATCCCCGCCATCGGGGCCAGGACCACCGGCGGCTGCACGGAGTGCGGACCGATCTGGAGCGTCATGGAGGGAGCTTCCTCGAAGTGGTGCGGACGGTCGGGCTGACCGTCCATTGTCCCTCATCCGGCCGTACGGCCTCGCGGGGCGGAAGTCCCCTCCTGCGGGACTCCCGCGCGACTCCTACGCGACCAGGGCGTGCAGCCGCTCCAGCCTGGCGGCGGTTTCCGTGTCGGCGGGGGTGAAGGTCAGCAGCCGGGCGCCGGGGGTGGGCCCGGTCCACAGGCTGGTGTAGTCCAGGCGCAGGGTGCCCACCCGCGGCTGCTCCAGCAGCCGGGTGCGCTGGGAGGTGATGTCGGCGACCTCGTGCCGCGCCCACAGCCGGCGGAACTCCTCCGAGGTGTCCAGCAGTCGCCTGAGCAGGCACTTCCAGGCGGGCTCGGCGAGGTGCTCGGCCATCGAGGAGCGGAATTTGGCGACCATGGCGCGCGTGGCCTCCTCCCGGTCCACGGTGCCGGCGCGCCAGCCCGGGTGGGTGAAGTAGAGCCACAGGCAGTTGCGGTCCTCGGGCGGCACGGCGTCGAGGTCGCACAGCAGATGCCCGTACGTGCGGTTGTAGGCGAGGATGTCGTAGCGCGCGTTCTGGATGCAGGCGGGGTACGGCTCCAGTCCGCGCAGCATCGCGTGGAGCGCGGGGGTGATGCCCGTGCAGTCGGCGCCGGGCATCGGGTCGACGGTGTTCGCCAGGGCGAAGAGATGGCCGCGCTCGCCGCGGTCGAGCATCAGGGCCCGGGCGATGGAGTCGAGCACCTGGCTGGACACCTGGATGTCCCGGGCCTGCTCCAGCCACGTGTACCAGGTGACCCCCACGGAGGAGAGCTGCGCCACCTCCTCGCGGCGCAGGCCCGGGGTACGACGGCGGGGGCCGCGCGGCAGACCGGCCTGCTCGGGGCTGATGCGCTCGCGGCGGGAGCGGAGGAAGGCCGCGAGCTCTCCGCGCCGTACGTCATCGGCCGTAGGGGTCGCTACGGCAGGTGGCTCAAGCGTCATCGTCGTCATGCGCTCCAGAGTGCAGGTCTTTCCGACCGGTTGCCAGGTAGTGCCGGTACCAGGATAAGAACACTCTGGTACCAGGCTCCGGGCACCGCCATCGTCGTATCCGTGAGTGAACCCCGCATAGCCCCCGTCCCCGTCCCGACGACTTCAGACCCCACGGTTCCCGGCTCCGCCTCTGTCGGGGTGCCGCCCTCCTCGCCCGCCCTGAGCCCGCTGGGGCTGACGACCGTCCTCCTGGGGGCGGCGCTGCCGTTCCTGGACTTCTTCATCGTCAACGTCGCGCTGCCGACGATCGACCACGACCTGGACGCCGGCCCGGCGATGCTGGAGATGGTGGTCGGCGGCTACGGCGTCGCCTACGCGGTCCTGCTCGTGCTCGGCGGGCGGCTGGGCGACATGGCGGGCCGGCGCCGGCTCTTCCTGTGGGGCACGGCCGCCTTCGGTGTGACCTCCGTGGCGTGCGGCCTGGCCCCGGACGCCTGGACGCTGGTGGCGGCGCGGATCGCGCAGGGCGCGTCGGCGGCGCTGATGCTCCCGCAGGTGCTCGCGACCATCCAGGCCACGACCCAGGGTGCGCAGCGCACCCGGGCGCTGAGCTGGTACAGCGGCACGGCGGGCGTGGTGAGCGCGGTCGGGCAGGTGCTCGGCGGCGTGCTGGTGTCGGTCGATCTGCTGGGCACCGGCTGGCGGTCGATCTTCCTGATCAACGCGCCGATCGCCGCGGTGACGCTGCTGCTCGCGGTCCGTTCGGTGCCGGAGACCCGCTCGGACAACCCCACGCGGGTGGACGGCCGGGGCACGGTCCTGCTGTCGCTGACGCTGGTGTCGCTGCTGGTGCCGCTGACGGAGGGCCGCTCGACGGGCTGGCCGCTGTGGTCGTGGCTGCTGCTGGCGACGTTCCCGGTCGCGGCGGTGGCGTTCGTGCTCGTGGAGCGGCGCGAGGAGCGCGCGGGACGGACCCCGCTGGTGCCGCCGTCGCTGCTGCGGGTGCCCTCGGTGCGCGACGGGCTGGCGGTGATCGTCCCCTTCTCCATCGGCTGGGGCGGCTTCATGTTCGTCCTCGCGGTGGCGCTCCAGGAGGGGCTGCGGCTGGGCCCCCTGGCGGCCGGGGCGGCGCTGGTGCCGATGTGCGCGACCTTCCTGATCGGCTCGCTGGCGGGCCCCCGGCTGGCCTCGCGCCACGGACGGCGGCTGGTGACCGCGGGCGCGGTGATCCAGGGGCTGGGGCTGATCACGGTGGGCGCGACGTTCTGGTTCGGCTGGGACGGCCTGGGCGCGTGGGGTCTGGCGCCAGGGCTGGCGATCCAGGGGCTGGGGCAGGGCCTGCTGATGCCCATCACGATGCGGCTGGTGCTCAGCGAGGTGCCGGTGGCGCAGGCGGGGGTCGGCAGCGGGGTGCTGGTCACCACCCAGCAGGCGTTCATGGCGCTGGGCGTGGCCACGCTGGGCTCGCTGTTCCTGTCGCTGGCGCCGGGCACGGGGATGCGGGACGGGCTGGCGATCACGCTGGGGGTGCAGCTGGTGCTGGTGGTCGCCACGGTGGGGCTGAGCATGCGGCTGCCGCGCAAGGTGGCGTGAGGGCCGGCGCGGGACATCCAGACTTCTGGACATCCGGACATCCATGGACTGACAGATATTGAAATCTGTCAGTCCATGTGTCACTGTGGTTGTCGTATCCGCTCCGCCCCCTTTCCCCCGAAGGAGTCCCCGTGCTGCACCGCACTCTCGGCACCACCGGCCCTCAGGTCTCCGCCCTCGGCCTCGGCTGCATGGGCATGTCCGCCCTCTACGGCGACGCCGACCGCGCCGAATCGATCGCCACCATCCACGCCGCCCTCGACGCGGGCGTCACCCTGCTCGACACCGGCGACTTCTACGGCATGGGCCACAACGAGATGCTCATCGGCGAGGCCCTGCGCTCGGCCCCCGCGGCGCACCGCGAGAAGGCCCTGACCAGCGTGAAGTTTGGCGCCCTGCGCGATCCGGACGGCGGCTGGTCCGGCTACGACGGCCGCCCCGCCGCCGTGAAGAGCTTCGCCGCCTACTCGCTCCAGCGGCTGGGCGTCGACCACATCGACGTCTACCGGATCGCCCGCGTCGACCCGGACGTCCCGATCGAGGAGACCGTCGGCGCCATCGCCGAGCTGGTCGAGGCGGGCCACGTCCGCCACATCGGCCTCTCCGAGGCCGGCGCGGACACCATCCGCCGGGCCGCCTCCGTCGCCCCCGTCGCCGACCTCCAGATCGAGTACTCGCTGCTCTCGCGCGGCATCGAGGAGCGCATCCTGCCCACCTGCCGCGAGCTGGGCATCGGCGTCACCGCGTACGGCGTGCTCTCGCGCGGCCTGATCAGCGGCCACTTCGGCCGCGACCGGCAGCTCGCCGCCAATGACTTCCGCGGCATGAGCCCGCGCTTCCAGGGCGAGAACCTCCAGCGCAACCTCGACCTGGTCGACGCGCTGCGCAAGGTCGCCGATGACCGGGGCGCGACGGTCGCGCAGACCGCCATCGCCTGGGTCCTCTCGCGCGGCGAGGACATCGTCCCGCTGGTAGGCGCCCGCCGCCGCGACCGCCTCCAGGAGGCCCTGGGCGCGCTGGACCTCACCCTGACCACGGAGGACCTCGCGGCCATCGAGGAAGCGATCCCCGCAGGCTCCGCCTCGGGCGCCCGCTACCCCGACTCCCAGATGACCCACCTGGACAGCGAGCACTGACAGAGTCGGTTGTGGGCAGGCGTTCCGCAGGGCTGGGGGCACCTCCCAGCGGTAGCTGGGGGAGGGTGGGCACAACCGACCACCGGGCCGCACCCGGGTACGGTCGTCGTACAAACCAAGCGCGCCCGTACCGCCGCCCCACCGAAGGGAAGCCGCCCTCCGATGCCCCCCGAACCGCTGACACAAGAACGCATCCTCGAGGTCACCGAAGACGTGCTGCGCCGCTACGGCCCCGCCAAGGCCACCGTGGTCGACGTGGCCCGCGCGCTGGGGGTCAGCCACGGCAGCGTCTACCGCCACTTCGGCAGCAAGGCCGCCCTGCGGGAGGCCGTCACCGAGCGCTGGCTCGACCAGTCGCACGCCGAGCTGTCGGCGCTGGCCGGCGCGGAGGGCCCGGCCGAGGGCCGGCTGCGCGACTGGCTGGCCGCGCTCTTCGCGGCCAAGCGCCGCAAGGCGGGCGACGACCCCGAGCTCTTCGCGACCTATATGGTCCTCGTCGGTGAGAACAGCAGCACCGTGGAGCGCCACATCGCGACGATGATCGGGCAGCTTGCCGGGATCATCGAAGGCGGCGTCGGCGAGGGCGAGTTCAGGCCCGTCGAGCCCACGACGGCCGCCCGCGCCGTCTGGGACGCGAGCAACCGCTTCCACGACCCCGCGTACGCGGCGGAGTGGTCGCGGCCCGACATCGAGACCGCCTTCGAGGCGGTCTGCGACCTGGTCGTACGCGGCCTCAACGCGTAACCGCGCACGCGAGGGACACGGGGTCACCCCACCCCGAGAAACCTCAGAACGGCGAGCACCCGCCGATGGTCGGCCTCGGCCTTCGGCAGGTCCAGCTTCGCCAGGATGCTGTTGATGTGCTTGGCCACGGCGCTCTCGCTGACGACGAGCCGCTCGGCGATGCCCGCGTTGGAACGGCCCTCGGCCATGGAAGCGAGAACCTCCCGCTCGCGCGCCGTCAGCCGGTCCAGCGGATCGCTGTGACGTCGCGTCAGCAGCTGGGAGACCACCTGCGGGTCGAGCGCCGTGCCACCCGCGGCCACGCGCCGCAGCGCCTCGATGAACTCCTCGACGTCGGCGACCCGCTGCTTGAGGAGGTAGCCGAATCCCGCGGTGTCACCGATCAGCAGCTCGGTGGCGTAGCGCTCCTCCACATACTGGGAGAGGAGCAGCACCGCCGTGTCCGGCCACCGCTCGCGCAGCACGAGGGCCGCCCGTACGCCCTCGTCCGTGAAGCCGGGCGGCATCCGCACGTCGAGGACGACGAGGTCCGGCCGGTGGAGCTCGACGGCGGCGAGCGCCGACTCCGCGTCGCCGGCCTCCGCGACCACCTCGAATCCGGCCGCCTCCAGGACCTTCACCAGGCCCACTCGGAGCAGGACGGAATCCTCGGCGATCACAGCGCGCACGGCAGCTCCACGGTCACAACGGTCGGGCCCCCGACGGGGCTGCTGAAGGAGAACGTGCCGTCGACCGACGCGACACGTTTGGCCAGCCCGGCCAGCCCGGTACCGCCCGAGGGGTCGGCACCGCCCACGCCGTCGTCGGAGACGACGACGAGCAGTATGCCCCCGAAGCGTTCGACGGTGACATCCGCCCTCGACGCCTGCGCGTGCTTGACCACGTTGGCGAGCGCCTCGGACACCACGAAGTAGGCGACGGCCTCGACCGCCTGGGCGGGCCGGGAGGCGAGGTCCACCTTCACCCGCACGGGCAGTGGCGCCCGTTCGGCGAGCCCGGACAGCGCGGCGTCCAGCCCGCGGTCCTCCAGGACGGCGGGGTGCAGCCCGCGTACGAGGTCCTGGAGCTCGGCGATGGCCTCCTTGGCCTCGCGGTGCGCGGCGTCGATCACCTTGCGGGCGTCCTCGGGCAGACCGGGCATCGTCACCTTGGCCAGCCCCAGATTGACGGCCAGGGACACCAGCCGCTGCTGGGCGCCGTCGTGGAGGTCCCGCTCGATGCGCCGGCGCTCGGCGTCGGCGGCGTCCACGACACCGGCGCGGGCCTCGGTGACCTCCTCCACCCGGCGTTCCAGCTGCTCGGCCCGGCTGGGCCCGAGGCGCTTCAGCGCCGCCCGGGTGTCGATCCGGGCGAGCGCGCCGGACAGCCACGCGGATCCGTAGAGCCCGGCGATCCCGCCGGCGGTGAGGTAGGCGGCCTGTACGACGTAGCCCACCTCGGCGATCCGGTACTCCGGCGGGACGGCCCATACCCACACATAGACGGTGGCGGCCACGAAGGAGGCCGCCCACAACAACAGGACACACACCCCGCCCGCCGCGATCAGCGGCCCGAACAGCAGGTGGTACCGCACCTGCCGCCAGGCCGACTCCGAGCGCAGCCATCGCACCACTCCCCCGGCCGCCGCCGGCGCGGGCACCTCCACCCCGAGCCGTGCCCGGAACCGCGCCCGCTGGGCGACGCTCAGCACCGGCGAGGCCGCCCCCACCACCGCGGCCATCCCCAGCACCGCCACCACACAGCTCAACGCCCGCGTCGGCCCCCCGTCCAGCCACGGTGCGGCGAGCACGAGCAGCGACCCGCACTGGATCAGCGCCCCGACAGCGAGAAAGGCGGCGGCACGGGCAGCGCCCTCGAAGGGCCGGAGGAGCTGCTGGAACAGGCGGGGAATTCGCATGCGCCACACGGTATACGCGCAGGTCAGAGCGGTCGATGGCAGTGCCGCCCGAACCGGGGGTGAAGCCAGTGCCACCCCGCGCCGCCCCTGGCGCCGGTATGCACGGGGTGGCGCTGGGGGGCGGATCGGCCGGAGGCGGGGTGATTGTCAGTGGGGGTCACTACGGTGTGTGGTGACCTGCTTACTCAGCCAAGGAGGAGCATCATGGCAGCCATGGTCGAGACACCACCGCCGCCGCAGCTGATAGTCCGAGGCCCGGGGCTCCCGGGGGGCTTCGAAGAGCTCTGCAGGATTCTCGAGAAGATCAATGACGATCTCCCGGACGGCTACTACCCGGAGATCATCGGGGGGCAGGTCGTCGTGTCACCTTGGTCCAGGTCTTTCTACGACCTCATCCTCGACGAGCTCGTCGACCAGCTAGGTCCTCATGTACCCAAGGGGCATCGGGCACGTGCGTACCCCAGCCTCTACAAGTTCGCCGACCATGACGGCGCCTTCGGTCCCGACTTTCACGTCGCGGAATCCGCCGCGCTCCGGACGGACAGCATCTACCGGCCCGGCGACGCGTTGTCCCTCGTCGCCGAGCTGACGTCCCCTTCGACGGCCGCTGCCGACCGCACGGAAAAGGTCGACGTCTATGGCAAGGCCGACGTGCCCGTCTACGTGCTCGTCGACATGCTGAAGGGCATCGTCATCGTGTACTCCGAACCATCGGATCACGGCTACCGCACCAGCACGCAGATCGAATTCGGCGGCACGGTCCACATCCCTGCGCCGTTCGACTGCAAGCTCGACACAACCGGCTGGGAGGGCTGACCCTCCCGGCACAACCGGAAGGCCCCGGCCCCCGCGAACGCGGGGAACCGGGGCCTCGGCCGGAGGATCCGGGTGTCAGCAGCCGATGAGGCGGCTGGCCAGGTAGCCCTCGATCTGGTCGAGGGAAACCCGCTCCTGCTTCATCGTGTCGCGCTCACGCACCGTCACCGCGTTGTCCTCGAGCGTGTCGAAGTCGACCGTGACACAGAACGGCGTGCCGATCTCGTCCTGGCGGCGGTAGCGGCGGCCGATGGCGCCCGCGTCGTCGAACTCGATGTTCCAGTTCTTGCGGAGGTCCGCGGCGAGGCCCTTGGCCTTCGGGGACAGCTCCGGGTTGCGGGACAGCGGCAGGACCGCGACCTTCACCGGGGACAGGCGCGGGTCGAGGCGCAGCACGGTGCGCTTCTCCAGCTTGCCCTTGGCGTTGGGGGCCTCGTCCTCGATGTAGGCGTCGAGGAGGAAGGCGAGCATCGTGCGGCCGACACCGGCGGCGGGCTCGATGACGTACGGGGTCCAGCGCTCGCCGGCTTCCTGGTCGAAGAACGACAGGTCCTGGCCGGAGGCCTTGGCGTGGGCGCCGAGGTCGTAGTCGGTGCGGTTGGCGACGCCCTCGAGCTCGCCCCACTCGCTGCCGCCGAACTGGAAGCGGTACTCGATGTCAGCGGTGCGCTTGGAGTAGTGGGAGAGCTTCTCCTTCGGGTGCTCGTACCACCGCATGTTCTCCTCGCGCAGGCCGAGACCGGTGTACCAGTTCCAGCGCTGCTGCATCCAGTACTCCTGCCACTGCTCGTCCTCGCCCGGCTTGACGAAGAACTCCATCTCCATCTGCTCGAACTCGCGGGTGCGGAAGATGAAGTTGCCCGGCGTGATCTCGTTGCGGAAGGACTTGCCCATCTGGGCGATACCGAACGGGGGCTTCTTCCGGGAGGTCTGCTGGACCTGGGCGAAGTTGGTGAAGATGCCCTGGGCGGTCTCGGGGCGCAGGTAGGCGACCGAGCCGGAGTCCTGGGTCGGGCCGAGGTGGGTGGAGAGCAGGCCGGAGAACTGCTTGGGCTCGGTGAACTGGCCCTTGTTGCCGCAGTTCGGGCAGTTGATGTCGGCCAGGCCGTTCTCGGGGAGCTTGCCGTGCTTGGCCTCGTAGGCCTCCTCCAGGTGGTCGGCGCGGTAGCGCTTGTGGCAGGAGGTGCACTCGGTCAGCGGGTCACTGAAGGTCGCGACGTGGCCGGAGGCGACCCAGACCTCGGAGGCAAGGATCACCGACGAGTCGATACCCACGACGTCCTCGCGCGAGGTGACCATGTAGCGCCACCACTGGCGCTTGATGTTCTCCTTGAGCTCCACGCCGAGCGGACCGTAGTCCCAGGCGGCGCGCTGGCCGCCGTAGATCTCACTGCACGGATAGACAAAGCCACGGCGCTTGCTCAGGCTGACGATGGTGTCGATCTTGTCGGCGGCCACGGTGCTCTCTTCATTGCGACGACGAACAGCGAATGATTCAGGTTACCGGCGCTCCACCCCCTCTCATCAAATCGGCTCTGGCCTTGGCTTGACCCAATCCTCCGCAACCGGACGAGCCGGACTGCTGTTGACAATCGTTTCCACTTTTGTTGAAAATGAGTGTCATGAACGTACGTCCGATCCGCCCCGTTCGCTCCCGCCGCCGAATAACCGGCGCCGCCGTCGCCATCGCCACGACGCTCGGCCTGGTCTCCCTCTCCGCCTGCTCGGCCATGAGCTCCGACGGCCGGACCGCGGATGGAAAGTTGCAGGTCGCAGCGTCGTTCTACCCTCTGGAGTTCCTGGCGAAGGAGATCGGCGGAGACCATGTGAAGGTCACCGGCCTGACCAAGCCCGGTGTCGAGCCGCACGATCTCGAGCTCACCCCCAAGCAGACCGGCTCGCTGGCCGACGCGGGCGCGATCGTCTACCTCAAGGGCCTCCAGCCCGCCGTGGACGCGGCGATCAAGCAGTCCGGAAACAAGCACGTCGCCGACGCGGCCTCCCTCACCGCCCTGGAGAAGCACGGCAGCGAGGTCGACGGCCACCACCACACCACCGGCGACAACCACTCAGGCTCCTCCGGTGACGGTGACACCGACAGTGACGGTCACGAGGGCCACGGCCACAGCCACGAGGACGGCAGCGCCGACCCCCACATCTGGCTGGACCCGGTGAAGTACGCCGAGGTCGCCAAGGGCGTCGCCCGGACCCTCGGCGAGGCGGACCCGGACCACAAGGCGGACTATGAGAAGAACGCCGCCGCGCTCGCGACAAAGCTGGACGCGCTGAACAAGAAGTTCGCCGAGGGCCTGAAGAACCGCGCCTCGGACACCTTCATCACCACCCACGCCGCCTTCGGCTACCTCGCCGAGCGCTACGGTCTGACCGAGGAGGCGATCAGCGGCGTCGATCCGGAGTCCGAGCCCAGCGCCGCCCGGATGAAGGACCTCCACAAGCTCGCCGACGACCACCACGTCAGCACCATCTTCTTCGAGACGCTCGCCAGCCCCGCCACGGCGAAGACCCTGGCGAAGGACCTGAACGTGAAGACCGACGTGCTCGACCCGCTCGAGGGCATCACGGACAAGTCCCGGGGCCGCGACTACTTCGAGGTGATGGAGTCCAACCTCGCCGCCCTGCAGAAGGCGCTCGGCACCAAGTGAGCACAGCGAGTACCCCTGAGGAGGAGGCAGCCATGGAGCAGCCTGTCATATCCCTGCGCGGGGCCACGGCCTCGCTGGGCTCGCGCCCCGTCCTGCGCGGCGTCGACCTGACCGTGGGCCGCGGCGAGGTCGTCGCCCTGCTCGGCGCCAACGGCTCCGGCAAGTCCACGGCCGTCCGGGCCATCGTGGGCCAGGTGCCGCTGACCGGCGGTGAGCTGGAGCTCTTCGGCACCCCGCGCCGGCGCTTCCGCGACTGGGCCCGCGTCGGCTACGTCCCCCAGCGCACCACCGCCGCCGGCGGGGTGCCCGCGACGGTGCGCGAGGTCGTCTCCGCGGGCCGGCTGGCCCGTACGAAGCTGGGCCCGACCCGCAAGGCCGACCGCGAGGCCGTCGTACGCGCCCTGGACCTGGTCGGCATGGCCGACCGGATCAAGGACTCCGTGAACGCCCTCTCCGGCGGCCAGCACCAGCGGGTGCTGATCGCCCGCGCGCTGGCCGGCGAACCCGAGCTGCTGATCATGGATGAGCCGATGGCCGGCGTGGACCTCGCCAGCCAGGAAGTGCTGGCGGGCGCCCTGCGCGAGGAGGTCGGCCGCGGCGCCACCGTGCTGCTCGTCCTCCACGAGCTGGGCCCGCTGGAGCCGCTCATCGACCGCGCGGTGGTGCTCCGCGACGGCTGTGTCGTCCATGACGGCCCGCCGCCCAAGGCCGTGGGCCAGCACGCCCTCCCCGGCCACGACCATGTGCACCCGCACGCCGACCCGTCCGCGGAACCGATCAGAACGGGGCTGCTGAGCTGATGGACATTCTCGAACTCGCCTTTATGCAGCGGGCGCTGCTCGCCGCGCTGCTGGTGGGCGTCACCGCGCCCGCGATCGGCGTCTACCTCGTCCAGCGCCGCCAGGCGCTGATGGGCGACGGCATCGGCCATGTCGCCCTCACCGGTGTGGGCCTGGGCTTCCTGCTCAACGCCAGCCCGGTGTGGGTGGCCACCATCGTCTGTGTGATCGGCGCGGTGGCCATGGAGCTGATCCGCTCCTACGGCAAGGCGCGCGGCGACATCGCCCTCGCCCTGCTCTTCTACGGCGGCATGGCCGGCGGCGTGATGCTGATGAGCCTCGCCCCCGGCGGCTCCAACGCCAACCTCACCACCTACCTCTTCGGCTCGATCACCACCGTCTCGCAGCAGGACATCGTGGCGATCTGCGTGCTGGCCGCGTTCGTGATCGTCACGACGGTCGGGCTGCGCCGGCAGCTCTTCGCGATCTGCCAGGACGAGGAGTTCGCGCGCGTCACCGGCCTGCCGGTGCGGCTGCTGAACCTGCTGATCGCGATCACCGCCGCGCTGACCGTCACCGTCGCCATGCGCGTCGTCGGCCTGCTGCTGGTCAGCGCCCTGATGGTGATCCCCGTGGCCGCCTCCCAGCAGCTCGCCCGGAGCTTCGCGACGACCTTCGCCATGGCCGTGGCCATCGGCGTCCTCGTCACCCTTTCGGGCACGGTCACCTCGTACTACGTGGACGTCCCCTCGGGCGCGACGATCGTCCTCATGGCCATCGGCGTCTTCCTCGCGCTCACCGTGCTCGCCACCCCCCTGGCGAGGAAACGCGCCGACCGGGCGGCCGACGAGGAACGCTGCACCCTGGACGAGCCCACCACGGGCCCGGCCACCGACGACGTCCGGGTCTGATCCGCGAGCCTGGCACAATTGTCGTGGCAACACCCACGGTGGGAGCGTTGCCACAAGTGTCACGAGTGTTCAGGCGAGCTTGAGGAGGCAACTGTGGTGACCGCCGGTCCCCCGGTACGCGGCCGAGCCACCAAGCAGCGGGCCGCCGTCGCGGCAGCCCTCGACGAGGTGGACGAGTTCCGCAGCGCGCAGGAGCTCCACGACATGCTCAGGCACCGCGGCGCCTCCGTCGGTCTGACCACGGTCTACCGCACCCTCCAGTCCCTCGCCGACGCCGGCGAGGTCGACGTCCTGCGCACCAGCGAGGGCGAGGCCGTCTACCGCCGCTGCTCCAGCGGACACCACCACCACCTCGTCTGCCGCGCCTGCGGCAAGGCGGTCGAGGTCGAGGGCCCGGCCGTCGAGAAGTGGGCCGACGCCATCGCCGAGGAACACGGCTTCGTGGACGTCGCCCACACCATCGAGATCTTCGGCACCTGCGGGGACTGCGCGGCGAAGCGGTAGTTACGGACTGTCCATCGCTGATCCACCCTGCTTTGTGGTCCATCAGCCGACCCGAGTGCAAGCGATGAAGACATCCGTATTTTCATCGCGACCTGTCTGGGACTGAACGCTGTATTCCATCAGGCATTGTGAAGCCCCACCCCAGAAGGCATCGGGTGGGGCTTCACACTTGAGCACTGGAATCAGCGGACGCTGTACGCGCCCCTCGAGATCAGCCGACTCTCCCCAAGAGGGAAGCAGCGGTTTCCCCTTGGCCGCCGAAACCGTGGCTCTCCAGTTTCCGCTTCAGCCATTCCCGCTTCAGCGCATCTGCAGCAAGCACAGCCACCTGAACCGATGCCCCCCGCCCCGGATTCAAATACGGGTGCGAGACGACAGCAATGCCGTCCGCCCTCCGCCATTGCGCCTTTTCTCCGGACACGGAATCGTCCAGCGCGCCTCCCCCAGCCGCCGACATCACGAGATCCTGGTCAAAATCCGAGACGGCAGCGTACCACCAGCCTCGAATCCGATGCCATGCAGCACAGTCTTCAATCAGGTGCTCCACCGAGTCAAAAAGGTGATGGAATTCTCCGGACCATGAGCACCCCACCCGTCCGTCAGCCGACATCACAATGGCGCACTGCGCAGAGTCATGCGACGCCATCCGAATGATCGGCTCTCCGTCGTCCGAACGCCGCACGGCAGGTGTCGCCCCGAATCCCAGAGTCAAGGACCCGGCCAACACGCCACCCCTTACCGGGACAACGAGACCACCGTAGCGCTCCTCAAAACGAGCCATTTTCGAGAGCATCCGCTCAAGGTCCCCTTCAGCCCCTATGAGCGAGTCATTCAGAGCGACTGATTCTCGCCGAAATGAGCCTCCAAGAGAAACCTTCGGGCAAGCGTCAACAAAACTCAACGCCCATTCAGAGAGCCCTCTACTCATGCAAGGGGCCTCCTTCCAGATACTTGAACAGGTTTACACATGAGCCACAGAACGGCAGCACTTCGCCGTGCAACTCCACAGGATGCCCTTGACTTCCTCCCATGACATGGACGGCCTGGCCACGTGCGCCCTCAATTTGCGCACCATGGCCTTCTAGCTCGCACAGAGCACCAATCTCTGCGCAACCTCCGTGATGCCCTGTAGCCTGGACGGCTGCCCGAACATTCGGCGTCAATTCACCAAGGCTCCTCGGACCACTAACGCCGAACCCTCGAGTGCCATCAGCTGCCACGACCTCAGCCGCTACATTGGTCTTCCCGATATGCGCATCAGCCACGTCAAGGAGTTCATCGCTGGGCCCGCCTCCGCAGTTATGAACCAGCAGAGGTGTCCCACCAGCCAGTACATAGTACGTGTGCAGGTCAGCAACAGTGAGGTTGTTTACAGACGCGGTCTGCGTCCAACGCTCCACATTGACAACTTTGACCCACGACCCTGAGCTGCTCTGCAGCCACTCCCCAGGGCGCACGTCCTTGGCCGCTATCCACCGCTTCTGTTCTGGAAGCCAGAAGGGATGCCCCTCCGTGGCGGTAATACCTCCAGCCCCTCCGGGAGCATACCAAGCGCTACCGAAGGAAATCTTGACAAGGTTCTTTCTACCACTCCCCAATATTTCTTTCGTGACCGGCTTCGAGATTTTCGCACCGGAGACCGGATCAGCGGCCAGCACTTTGTCCCCGACTTTTACATCCTTAATCCTCTTGCGCTTTCCATCCGCCATGAGGACTTCCGTGCCCGGGAGGAAACTGTTGCACTCCCCCGCCCGGTAGGCCGCCTTGATACCTCTGGCAAGCTGCCTCCCCTTGAGGTAGGGATTGAGCCCGGTTATGAGATCGAAACACCGCATCTTGCTACCATTCGAGCAATCAGCGATGGGGCCTACGTACGTGATCTCCGTCAAGAACGTCCCGACGATGCGCTGCTTTTTAGGTGGCACATAATTACGGAAAGCTATGAAGCTGCCGGATTTCTTGGTCAAGCCGTGAGATCTGGCCGAGCTCCCCCACGAGTAATCGACGGACTTGGCGCTCGTGTGGTGCCCGGCGGGGCTGGGATAGTACTGCTCGTGCCGGTAGCTCCAGCCTCCGTAGTCGTCGCGGAACCAGCCGCTGCCAAGCTGACCGTGCTGCCTGTAGTACTCATCGTCATTCGACGATTTACCGCCGGCCGGCCCCTCGGGGCGCAGGCCCGAGGCATCGGAGAAGGTGAGGGGGTTGTTATTCGCGTAGGTATAGCCGTGCGTTTGCTGCGGATCCCTCAGATCCATCAGCGGGTCAACGCTCACGAACCGGCCGATCGCCGGGTCATACTCACGAGCGCCGAGATGCGTCAGGCCCGTATCACGATCCTCCGTGCCACCGACGAAACGTTTGTCGCCTGCCCAGCTGCTGGGCTGCGGGCCGCGAGGAGCGCCGAAGATCGTCGTCTTCCTCCGAGTGACGGCCTGGGTCGCCGTGTCGATCTGCGTAGAGACTGTGTTGTGCTCGTCGGACACGAGGAACGTCAACCGGCCGCCCGTACGCACGGCGATGGTCTTGGCGCCGTTGGTGTAGTAGCGGGTCCCAGAGACCGACCCGTCCTTCAATTGGAGCTCGGTACCGCCGGGCAGGTAGAGCGTGGCGCCATTCGAGTCCTTGCGAAGGAGTCGCTGGCCCTCGGTGTCGTAGATGTAGCTGTTTACGGTATCGCCTTGCGTGACCTTCGAAAGGTGCCCTTCGGCATCCCAGTCGAGCGTCTGCTGTGCCGCACCGCCGACCTTGCGTACGCGGGTGTTGCCTGCCTCGTCGTAGGCATAGGTCTCCGCGCTCGCCCCTGCAGGAGCGGCCTCCGTTACTTGCGTCAGAAGGTGCTTGCCCGCACCGGGTGCCTGGTACGTCCGTGTGATGTCCGCCGGGGGCCCGGAAGGCGTCTTGTGCTGCACCTCCGATTTACGGTTGCCCACGGCGTCGTACGTGTACGTCGTCCAGTAGGCGTCAGGGCCGCCTACAGTCGCCGATGAGGGGGCGGCGCCACACTTGTCCGTTGTCGTCCAGGCTTCCGTGACCCGGCGCAGTGCGTCAGTGGTGAAGCACTGCGTGTCTGTGGCTTTCTTCTCGTCCTGCCCGTATGCAGTGGCGATAGATGTGACGTTCCCCGCCGGGTCATAGGCGTATCGACTGTCCTCGACATGCCCCGGACTGGCGTCCCGATCAGTCGACGCCTTCGTCAGTGCATTGGTGTGCTCGTCATACTCATAAGTGCCATAGAGGTGCTTTCCGAGCTCGCCGTACTCCTCTCTGACAGTGCGACCGTAGTGGTCATAGGACGTTGCCGAGATCAGTGGATCGGTCCCCGCAGACAGCGACACCTGCATGCCTGCGTTGTATGTGTATCCGGGTGTCAGGTCTTCCTGTGGAAGGTCGCCGACAGCCGGCTGGCGAACCCACTTGACTTGGCCGGTGTGATAGTAAGCGGTCGTCCATTTGTAGGTTCCCGCAAGGCCACCCTCACCCGGGATCGCTACCTCAACCGTCGCAGGCTTGTAAAGGCTGCTGTAGGAAGTGATCCGGCTGGTGTAAGCGGCGCGATCCACATACCGTGTGGCACTGGCGAGTTGACCCCGGCCACCCGCTGCGGTGTCGTACGACCATTCAGCCAGCTTGGTGTCGCCCTGTGTCAAGGCCGTCCGGCGTCCGAGCGCGTCGTACTCGGTATGCAACGTGACGCCCCGGGCGTCCTTCATGTCGGTGGCTCGATCACCCGTGTCGTACGTGGTGTCCGATGCTCCCTTATCGGGATCGTCGACGTGGACCTTCCGGCCGCGCACATCGTAGGTGTACTTCCATTGGGCGCCTGACGGGTCAGTGACCTTGGCGAGCCGCCCGTTCCTGTCGTAGTCATACGTCGTGGATTGTGAAGCCTGACGGTCGGCGTCGGTGTACTGCTTCAGTTCAACAGTCCGGCCTCGGGCATCAGTGACCGCGGTCGTCGCCACACCACCGCGCGGAGGCACCGCCGTTGTGGTGTCGCCCGTGTAGCTGGTAGTGGTTCGCCTGGTCTCATCACCGAACTTCCGAGCGATGACGGCTGTGGGACGCCCTGCTCCATCGAACTCGGTGTCGACGGCAGATGGGTACTTCGTCTCTTCACCAGTCACGAGAACCGGTTCGGCCTTACCGTCCGCGTAGTAGGTGCCAGAGCTTCGCCATGCCTGTCCACGACTGTCGTAAAAAGTCTCCGTGACAAGTCGGCCGGCATCATCAGGCGACGGAGCCTGAGTCTGCCGAGTGCGCAGCAACCCGTCGTAGAAGGTGTACGAAGTCTGGTAAACGTTGTTGAGATTCAGCGACTTCGTCGTGACGATGTTCGGTGCATCGTTACGGATGAGGTAGTCGAAGGCGTGACTCGGCGTATCGGCATTGTCTGCCGCCGGACGAGCTGGGGTCCAGATCTTCGATACTCGGCCCAGTGGATCGTAGGCGGTGGTCGTCACCCGGGAATTCGCGTCGGTGACCTGGTTGGACTGCCCTCTCAGGGGATCCAGCACTGTGGTGACCTGGTGACCGAGCGGGTTGGTGACTATCGCCTTTGCGGCGGCCTCACCCGTGGCGGGGGCGTACTCAGTGGTTGTGGACTTGCCGTACGCGTCACTGGCGGCAAGCTGGCGTCCGTAGGCGTCGTAGCAAAGCTTGTCTTTGGACGCTCCGCAGACACTGGGCGTGCTCGCCAAGACATCGTAGCCGTTGCCTTGGCCGTTGATCTTCTCAGTCTTGCTGATGTCACCTCGCGTAGGAGCAGCCGTGAGGTCGTTAGCCCCGTCGTAATACGTCCGGGTATCGCTGATGACATCGCCGGGCCTGTTGATGGACGACGTTCCACAGGGCACAGCAACAGTCTCCGTCCGAGCGACTTTACTCAACAGCCACGAGGAGGAGTTGCGCACGTAAGTGGTCGTGGTGCATTGCTCGTCACCGCTCTTTGAGACGTCGCCCAGGTCAGAGACTTCTGTGACCATGCCATAGCCGTCGAACGAGCGCGAGATCGATGTCTTACGTTCCCCTTTCGACGTGGTGGTACGTGTCTGCTCCTCCTTCGTGCCGGTCAAGTACGCCTGAAGGTCGGGCAAACCCGAGCGCGCCCGCGAGGCCGTAATCGTGGAACGCCAGGGTGTGTACGAGGTCGCGGAGACAAGAGGTCCACCGTCACCGTTGTAGGTAGCCCGCTCCCGGACCACGCCGGTGAACTGCTCGTGGTCCACTGCGGCCACACCAGCAGAGTCCTTTACCTCCTTCCCCTCAATGCCACGGAAGTATCTGGTCTCCGAGAGTGTCTTACCGTCCTGTGCCGTTCCAGTCCTGGACTGCACCCGTCCATAGCCGCGGCCGATCGAATAGGTACGGTCCTGCGCATCAGTGAACTCGTCAGTGCTCTTCGTCCATGCCGCACCGTCGAGGTATACGTACTCTGTGACCGTGTCAGGTGTGCCGACGAGGTTGTCTCCCTCGAGCACCCTGGTCACGACGTAGGAGTTGAACCAGTCCTGCTTGGCCGATTCCCCCTCATAGGCCCATCTGACGGGGTAGCAGCGAGTGGCATTGGTGCCGTCCGCAGGCGGGAGACTGTTTGCAGTACACTCCGGCTCCGAGTAGTCGACACCGACAGTCCCTCCCGTCTCCGTAGCGATCTGATACAGACGCAGGCGAACGAAGGGGGCCAGGCCGTCTCCCAGTTTGTCCACTCGGTTGGCCCTCTGCACACCGGCAAACCTGACTGGTGGCAGGCTTTGGGTGCCGCCCACCCTTCCGGTTCGGGTGATGGACTTGAGCCACATCGGAGTGGAGACGCCGTCACCGGATGCCGGGAAGTCCTGCTCCAGAGACCAGGAGTCGACGTCCTTGTAGGAGCCGCCGGTCAGCACCCGGGTATTGATGCTGGTAAGGCGCTTGCGGCTCCAGAAAGTCGGCGAGTACTTGTCCTTACACTCAGCACCGTCCTTGCAGTACTGATCGAACGGCGCATCCGGCCAGTATCTGGCGTGGTCCTCATCGAATGCCCCACAGCTCTGAAGGCAACGTTCATCCACACCGAACTGAACCTGCCCCATGGCCTTGCTCGTGTAGACCGAGTCCGAGCGCAGGCCGTAATCGATATGATCGAGCCATCCGCCCCGGATGTACGGCGTGGATGTTGCTTTGCCGGTCATCACATCGACGTTGCGCCCGTAGTTGTTGGACTCCGTCTTCCAGTAGTACGCCATGGCGTTGCCGTGCGGGTCCACGACGTAGTCGAGCTGCCAACGCCATGCTTGCTGGCACCATGAGCCAGCGAAAGTGGAGCTGTAGCAAGGTTCCCCAGCGTGGTTGCCGAACACCGGCACCGTCCAGGCGGAGTGTGTCTCCGGCGTCGACGCATCCTTCCAGCCCGGAGGGCGGTTCAGGCCGAAGAAGTACTGGGTCCCATCCGTCGTGGTGATCTTCCAGTGCTCACCGTTGTTGTCACCGTTGTCGGCACCGGTGAGCTTCTCAACCTTCTCACCGGAGTCGGACGCCGGGTGCCAGCCCTTCTCCTTGTCCTGGACAAGCTCGGTGATCTTGCCGCCGAGTGACAAGGTGGCATTGTCGTTGTACCAGCACAGGTCGCCGACCTTGGCCTTGTTGGTGCCATCCTTGTCTTTGTTGCACGGTTTGAAGCGGCGCTCGATGAACCCCGGCTCCCACGACCACCCGTCCCCGATCCAGCCGGGCTGGTTGTTCGACGCGGCGGTGCGCCCGTCAACGCTCTGTGACGAGTAACTCAGCGATACCGACGGCTGCAAGCCGCCGGGAACAGCTGGAACTTCCACGGGGTAGGACCAGTTGAAAGCTCCAGTGGAGCCGCCGGCACTCCAGGAACCCGACGCCTCGAGCGGTGATGCCTTGTAGTCGCCCGAGGAGCCCTGAGCATCCGCAGTTGCCGCCAGGACGGCAGTGGGAAGGCCGCTCCCGTTTCGCAGTCCGGGGCCGGCTTGCCTGGGCGCAAGTTCCACCTCCGCAGAGAGGCTGCCGAGCGTGGTGTCGTTGGACGTGGCCAGCGGCCTCTTCACGCGGCACTCGGCCTTCTCCGGGGTGGCCACCGCACACCCCGGTAGCTGCACGAGCCGCAAGCGGGACGCCCAGTCGCCACCGTAGGCACCCCGGAATGAGGAGTAGTCCACCCGGACTTTCGCTCTTTTGGCGCCGGTTTCCCCATCGGTGCGGGCCACGGACAGAAGCAGGCCCTCGACGCCGGCGCGCCGGGCAGTCCCTCGTTCGGCAACCGCGACCTGGACCCTGGCGGTACCCGAGGCGACGGCGCCACGTGAGACGGGATCTGCCGGAGCCACAGCGACCGGCAGTGCCCCGGCTTGTTTCATCACCCCCTGCTGCGGCCAGCTTCTCGGAGCCCCACGCACTCCGGTCAGTGAATCCGCCTCACTGGAATTCATGATTCCGGAATTCAGTGTGACCTCGGCTTTTCCCGCTGCCGGCCACTTCACACTGGGCGATCTCCACGGATTTTCGCCAGCCGCATCCGAGCGCCGACTGCTACCCGAAGCCGCACGTTTCACCGGCACAGGCTTCGGCTGTTTCAGCGAAGGTAAGCCCTTTCCAGAGCCACCCGACGAAAGCGGCAGCGCTTGCGCTGGCAACGTCGCTGTCAGCGCGACCAACGCGACAGCGGCAGCCAGCGAAGGTCTGAGTAACCGCCGCATGCCTCACCTCCCTGCTCGTTCCAAAATTGACCGGCGAACAGTAACAGCGGTACGCGGGTGAAGTCAGCCTTCCGCAAAAACCGGCGGAAGATTGTCCGAAAATTAATGCACGTCACTTCTTGGAGCCGCGTATAGAGTCTCGTTGGCTTTCTCGACGAAAGGACCACAACATGCATCGAAGACGCCCGCTCAGATACCCACGGCCGCTCCCAAGAGCAAGGCTGATAGCGCTGGCCGCAGTCAGCGCAGTTTCCTTGCAGGGCATCGCCATGCCTTCCGCCGCAGCCGCATGGCGCACTTCTCCCCTGCCTCGGACCGCGGGTACTCCCGAAACCGACGACGGCTCCGTCAGCGAGGAGGACAAGGCTCTGCAAGAGGCCAAGTCCACCAGTGCGCCGGCTGAGCTCCTCTCCGCCCGGACAGAGTCGACGGACACCTGGGCCAATCCCGACGGGACGTTCTCGCTCCGGCGCTACGGTTCGCCCGTCCGTATCTGGCGTGCGGGAGCGTGGGTCCCGACGGACCCCGCTCTCGTGTTCGCGAGCGACGGTTCAGTGGAACCCAAGGCTTCCAACGTGGCGGTGAAGTTCTCCGGCGGTGGCATCGGCCCCATGCTGTCCGGCATCAAAGACGGCCGGACCCTCACCCTCTCCTGGCCGACTCCTCTGCCCAAGCCCACGCTCACGGGTAATGTCGCCACGTACGCCGAGATCCTGCCCGGCGTCGACCTCCAGCTGAAGGCGGAGGTCGAGGGCTTCTCTCAGCTCATCGTGGTCAAGACGGCCGAGGCGGCGAAGAACCCGCAACTGGCCACGTTGAAGTTCAAGATGGCGACCGACGGCCTGGCGGTGTCCACGGATGAGGGAACGGGAAGCCTCACGGCGGCCAACCCGGCGGGCCAGACCGTTTTCACCAGCCCGACTCCGCTGATGTGGGACTCCGCGACGGCAAGCACGACATTCGCCAGGAAGTTATCGCGGCCCGCCTTCGGCCCCGTCGGCGCCACTGACCCCGGAGAGGCTTTCGAGCCGCCGCCCGGCGCCAAGGACGCGCCCATGCCTACCAGTGTTAGTGGCGATACCCTCCAGATAACCCCGGACCAGAAGCTGCTTTCCGGTGCCGACACGAAGTACCCGGTCTACATCGACCCGTCATGGGCCTGGGGGCAGCGGGAGAACTGGGCGCGGGTCTATCGAAAGTACCCCGACAACTCTTTCTGGAACGCCAAGGAAGTCGCCCGCGTCGGCTACGAGAACGAGACGTACGGGCTATCCCGGTCGTTCTTCCAGATGGGCACCGGAGATTTCAAGGGTGCCGACATTCTGGACGCCACCTTCAGGATCAAAAACGTCTGGTCCTGGTCCTGCAATGCCCGGCCGGTGGAGCTTTGGCACACCGGGCCCATCTCCAATAAAACCACATGGAATCGACAGCCTTCCAAGATATCCAAGCTCGACACTGTCAATTCCGCGAAGGGCTGGCGCGGCAGCAATGATTGCCCTGCCGGAAACCTTGAATTCAATGTGAAGAGCAAGGTGCAGGAGGCCGCCGCGAAGAAGTGGTCCAACATCACCTTCGGCATGTACGCCTCGGACGAGACCGACACGTTCGGCTGGAAGAAGTTCGATGCCAAGACGGCGGCCCTGGAGGTGAAGTACAACCATCCGCCAGCTGTCCCGAGCAAGCTCGGCACCAATCCCAGGACCTCCTGTGACAGCGGCGGTTCCATCGGAAACACGCAGGTCAGCCTCTACGCCACAGTCGACGACCCGGACGCGGGCAACCTGACCGCTCAGTTCCAGTTGTTCCAGGCCGGCTCCGGCACACCGCTGCTGGACCAGTCTCTCGGCGCGACCAAGGGTCGCTCCGTGACCCTGGCCCTACCGGACTCGAAGGTCCCGACGGGCGACTATCAATGGCGGGTGAGAGCGAAGGATCCGGACGGCGCCTACTCGGCCTGGAGCGCCACCTGCAAGTTCTCGGTGAGCCGAGCCCGCCCTTCCAACCCTCCGAAGATCGCATCCGCCGAATTTCCGTCAGGTGAGAACGGCTGGCCCGCCGGCACGGGCAAGGCACGCACGACCGGCCGCTTCACCCTCTCCCCCAATGGCGCCACCGATGTGGTGCAGTACGGCTGGTTCACGGACTACGACCCGGCCGTCAAATACATGGACGCGGCATCGGTCAGCAGCTCACCGCCGGCCTTCAAACCACCGGGCTTCGGACCGCACTTCATCTACGCGTTCAGCATCGACAAGGCCAAGAACCGGTCCGACACCGCCACTTATCTCTACTACGCGGCGCGTTCATCCGAGCGTGACGGTCCCAACGACGTCAACGGCGACATGAACAGCGATATCTGGAGTGTCGACACCAATGGCACCCTGCTGACCTATGCCGGACAGGGCAACGGGCAGTTCTCGGCGGCGACCAACGGTGGTCAGGCATTCGACGGGGCACAGATCGCCTTCCGCGGCGACTGGGGAGGTGACGGCTACAACGACCTCGTCACCCTGGAGTACGACGCCGTGGCCAAACGAAAGCGTCTCTGGGTCTATCCCAACAACGGGTTCGGCATCGCCACCGTCGACTACAGCGACGGCAAGAGGCCTCTCCAGGTGACCTGCCCCGACAAGACACCCGGCAATGACGAGGACCCTGCGGGGTGCACGACAGGCGACGATCACTGGCGCGACGCCGACCAGATCATCGCTCCCGGTGACATCAACGGAGACGGCAAGCCGGACCTCCTGGTCAAGGAGGGGAAGCTGCTCTGGGCATACTACGGCGACCGCGCCTCCAAGTTCCTGGACAAGGTGGAACCGCCGGTCCTGGTGGGGGGCTCGGACTGGGACAAGTTCACCATCATCGCTCCAGGCGATCTCAACGGAGACGGCCTGGCCGACCTGTGGCTGCGAGACAACACCAACGGCGACATCCTTCGTGCGTACGGAAAGGAAGGCGAGAAGAAGGGCATCCTCAACCCCACGACCTGGGGCACGGGCAGCCGAGTGAAGGTCGGTTCCGGTGTGACCGTCGCGAGCTACCCAGTGGTCGGCTCTTCCGGCGACGTAACGGGAGACGGCATCCCCGACCTGTGGTCCCGCAAGACCGACAACACCGTCATCGGCTGGGCTGGGGAGAAGGCGGGCACCGACTTCACCGGGTTCGCCAGGGGCGACATCATCGACGGCGTGACCGGTGGCTCCCGCATCCCGGCCGGCACCACGCTCAACGCCGGTGACTCGTTCACCTCCAGGTCCGCCAAACTGACCATGCAGAACGACGGCAACCTGGTCATCACATCGAACGCCAACAAGCAGCTGTGGTCCACAGGCACCGGCAACAGCCCCGGTGCCAAGGCAATCATGCAAAGCGACGGCGGCCTGAAGGTCTACAAGGCCGACGGCACCACCGTGCTGTGGGACAGCAAGACATCAGGGGCCGGCGGCTACGCCCTCTTGCAAGACCGCGGCAACCTGGTGGTCAGCAATGCCAAGGGGCAGTCGTTGTGGAGCAGCGGCACCGCCGTCAGACACGACTACAACGGAGACGGCCGCAGCGACCTGGCCAGCTGGTACGACGTGGCGGACGGCCGCGACATCGTGAACACGTACTCGACCGGTAGCGACGGCACGTTCAAGGAACCCCATCTGGCGTACAACGCTCCAGTCGGCACATGGGACGTCTCACAGCTCAAGTACCTCACCGGCGACTTCAACGGTGACGGACGGAGCGACGTGGCCGCGCTCCGTAACGATGGCGACGGAAAAGCGAAGCTGTTCACATTTCTCGGCAAAGCCGACGGAGGCTTCAGCGATCCATTCGCCTCGTGGAGCGCACCGGTGGGCTGGAACGCCGAGCGGATGACCTTCGAAGCCGGCGACTTCAACGGCGACGGCCGGGACGACATCGCCGTCTGGTACAACGCCGCAGACGGTTCGGACCGGTTGTGGACGTTCACAGCCGATGTCCGAGGTGGTTTCAACGAGCCGTTCGGCTCCTACTCGGCACCCGACGGCTCGTGGGACGTGGCCAACATGAAGTTCGTCACCGGCGACTTCAACGGCGACGGCCGGGACGACATCTCCGTCCTGTACGGATACGCCGATGGCACGATGAAAATGCACACGTTCGCCGCAGCCCCCGGCGGGGGATTCCTCAATCCGGTGACTTCATGGAGCGCGGCGTACGACACCTGGGGATTCTGGGAGCGCTACCGACTCCACGCCGGTGACTTCAACGGTGACGGCAAGGACGACATCGCCTACTGGTACGACTACCCCGACGGACGTGGCGCGCTGCACACCATGCTCAACCGTGGCACGCCGACGGTCACCTTCGCCGAACCTGTGAAGTCCTGGCAGGTCGAGGCGGGCAAGTTCATCCCCAAGCGCATGCACATCGTGGTCGGCGACTACGACGGTGACGGCCGCGACGACATGGGAGCCCTTTTCGGGCAGACCGACGGCGGTCTGCGCATGTACACCTGGCTGACGAAACCGGATGGTCGCTTCGGCGACGCGACGCCAGGCTGGGGCCTGCCTGCGGGCTCCACGACCTGGGCGAGACTACGCGAGATCAACAGCTACAACAGCGATCAGTCGTCGTTGCGCTGATCAAGCCGTACGCCCGCCGCTGGGCGGCTGTCCGGGACATCGGCGATGTTCCGGACAGCCGCCCGCAAGCGGCTCTACGCCGCCGCGCTCCCGCTCACTGCTCCCGCGTCGACAACTGCTCGTTCGGGATCGCCCCGCCGAAGCGGCGGTCGCGCTGGGCGTACTCCAGGCAGGCGCGCCACAGGTCGCGGCGGTCGAAGTCGGGCCACAGGACGTCCTGGAAGACCATCTCGGCGTAGGCGCTCTGCCAGATCAGGTAGTTGGAGGTGCGCTGCTCGCCGGAGGGGCGCAGGAACAGGTCGACGTCCGGCATGTCCGGGTAGTACAGGTACTTGGCCAGGGTCTTCTCATTGACCTTCGACGGGTCCAGGCGGCCCGCCTTCACGTCCTCCGCCAGCGCCTGCGCCGCGTCGGCGATCTCGGCGCGCCCGCCGTAGTTCATGCAGAAGTACAGCGTGAGCTTGTCGTTGTTCTTGGTCTGCTCCTGGGCGATCTGGAGCTCCTTGGCCACCGAGCGCCAGAGCCGGGGCATACGGCCCACCCAGCGCACCCGGATGCCGAGTTCGTCGAGCTGGTCGCGGGTCTTGCGGATGAAGTCGCGGTTGAAGTTCATCAGGAAGCGGACCTCGTCCGGGGAGCGCTTCCAGTTCTCGGTGGAGAAGGCGTAGAGGGAGATGCTGCCCACGCCCATCTCGATCGCGCCCTGGAGGACGTCGAGCACGCGCTCGGCGCCGACCTTGTGGCCCTCGGTGCGCGGCAGGCCGCGGTCCTTGGCCCAGCGGCCGTTGCCGTCCATGACGATCGCCACGTGCTCGGGGACGAGCTCGCCGGGGATCTTCGGGGGGCGGGCGCCCGAAGGGTGCGGGTCGGGGGTGCGGTACTCGCGTCGGGGCCGGCCCAGAATCCCGCGTACAACCATGGGTGCCACTACTCCTTGATCCCTTTTTCGCTTAGTTCTCGACATACCTGAGCGAGCGAAGCCCCCGCTCCAGATGCCATTGCAGATAGGCCGCCACCAGCCCGCTGCCCTCCCGGACGTGGCGCGCCTCGCACGCGTCCGCCGTCGCCCAGTCACCCGTCAGCAGCGCGCCCAGGAGCTCGATCGACTCCGAGGAGGGTACGACGCATCCGGGCACCCGGCACTCCCCGCAGACCACACCGCCCGCGGCCGCGGAGAAGAACCGGTTCGGCCCGGGCATCCCGCACTTCGCGCAGGCGCCGAAGCTGGGCGCGTAGCCGTTGACGGCGAGGGAGCGCAGGAGGAACGCGTCGAGCACCAGATGGGGGGCGTGGGCCCCGGAGGCGAGGGTGCGCAGCGCGCCCACGAGCAGCAGGTACTGCTGTACGGCGGGCTCGCCCTCGTGGTCGGTGAAGCGCTCGGCGGTCTCCAGCATGGCGGTGCCGGCGGTGTAGCGGGCGTAGTCGGTGACGATCGCGCCACCGTACGGAGCGATGGTCTCGCTCTGGGTGCACAGCGGCAGCCCGCGTCCCACGAGCTCGCTGCCGCGTGCGAAGAACTGCACGTCGACGTGGGAGAACGGCTCCAGCCGCGCCCCGAACTTCGACTTGGTGCGGCGCACCCCGCGGGCCACGGCCCGCACCCGGCCGTGGCCGCGCGTGAGGAGGGTGATGATCCGGTCCGCCTCGCCCAGCTTCTGGGTGCGCAGCACTATGCCGTCGTCGCGGAACAGACTCATGGAGCCATTCTCCCGTACGGGCGATGTGCCGGGCGCCATCGCCACCGGGGCCCCATGGGCCACCGTCCTCAATCCGCAATACACACGATGTGGTGAAATCCCTCCCCCGCCCACCCGATATGTGCTCTCTTGGGAGCAGAAGCCACGACATCGGAGTCATGACATCGTGGCCCACCTCTGGGAGGGGGTGCCGGCGCGTGCGGGTGTTCATCGCGGGGATCGACGGATATCTCGGCTGGCCGCTGGCCCAGCACCTGGCCGCCCGGGGGCACACCGTCGCCGGTGCCGACGCGCTGCTGCGCCGGGCCTGGGTCGCCGAGCGGGGCTCGGTCAGCGCCGTGCCGATCGCCCCGGTCCACGAGCGGCTCGCCGCGTTCCGTGAGCTCACCGGCGGGCCCCTGCCGTTCTCGCCCCTGGACCTGCGGGACCACCCCGCGCTGGGCCGGGCGCTGGCGGGCTTCGCGCCGGACGCCGTGGTGCACCTCGCCGAGTGCCCGTCCGCGCCGTACTCGATGATCGACTTCCGGCACGCCGACTTCGTCCAGGGCAACAACGTCTCCGGCACCCTCAGCCTGCTGTTCGCGATGCGCGAGCACTGCCCCGGCGCCCATCTGGTCAAGCTCGGCACCATGGGCGAGTACGGCACGCCCGATCTGGACATCCCCGAGGGCTTCTTCGACGTCGAGTTCCGCGGCCGGCGCGACCGGCTGCCGTTCCCCCGGCAGGCGGGCTCCTGGTACCACTGGAGCAAGGTCTTCGACTCGCAGAACGTCGGCTTCGCCTGCCGGCTGTGGGGGCTCGCGGCGACCGATGTCATGCAGGGGGTCGTCTACGGGAGCTGGTGCCCGCCCGCCGATCCCCGGCTCAACAGCCGCCTGGACTTCGACGAGGCGTTCGGCACCGCGGTCAATCGTTTCTGCTGTCAGACGGTGATCGGCCGCCCCATCACCCCGTACGGTCACGGCACCCAGAGCCGCGGCCTGCTGTCGCTGGCCGACTGCCTCCAGTGCCTCACCCTCGCCCTGGAGCACCCGCCCGCCCCCGGCGAGTACCGCGTCTTCAACCAGCTGCGCGACGTGCTGACCGTCGGCCGGCTCGCCGAGCTGGTCCGGGACGCCGCGTGGGCGCTGGGCCTCGACGCCCGTATCGCCGCCGTCGACAATCCGCGCGACGAGGCGGAGGCGCACCACTACAACCCCGACAGCGAGAAGCTGCGGGAGCTGGGCTTCAAGCCCTCGGCGCCCATCGGCACCGAGCTGCGGCGGATGATCGGCGATCTGCTGCCGCACGCCGACCGCGTACGGGCCCACGCCGACCGGCTCCCGCCGACCGTCCGCTGGCGACCGCCCCAGACCTCTTCCGTCCCGAATCCAGCAGAGGAAGGAAACCGGAATGAGCCGGAAACTGCGGCAGATCATGACGACGGTGGCCGAGGACCCCACCGCCCTGCGTGAGCTGTGCGACGACACCCCCGCCCTCGCCGAGCGCTTCGGCCTGTCCCCCGAGGAGCACGACCGGCTGGCCGGGGCCGAGCGGCTGGTGCCCCAGGCGCCGGGTGCCTACATGTCGATCACCCTCCACACGATCACCATCACCGCGGACCGCGGCCTGTGACAGCCGCCCCGCCCGGGATCAGCGTGGTCCTGCCCGCGCGGGACGAGGGCGACAGGGTCGGGGCGACCATCGCCTCGGCCCTGGACGCCGCCGCCGGGCCGGCGGGCGTCGAGTTCGTCGTCGTGGACGACTGCTCGGCGCCCGAGAAACGGCCCGAGGTCGGCGACGCCGCGGCCCGGCGCCGTACGACGGTCATCCGCTCCGCCCGGCACCTCGGCGTGGGCGCCGCCCGCAATCTCGCCGCCCGGCACGCCCGGGGCCGGGTGCTGTTCGTGACGGACGCCCACACCCGCTTCTCCGCCGGCTGGGACCGCGCGGCCACCCGGCTGCTCGCCCCGGGGCGGATCCTGTCCGTCACCATCGCCGACAGCACCTCGGACTGGCGCGGCCACGGCTGCCGCCTCGTCGTCCCGTACATGGGCACGCGCTGGAACACGACCCCGCCCGGCCCGGCGCCCCACGTCCACGTGGCCTCCTCGGCCGGCACGGTCGTCGAACGCGCGCTCTTCGACCGCCTCGGCGGCTACGACGAGGGGATGGTGCACTACGGCGGCTTCGAGCCCGAGTTCAGCGTGCGCGCGTGGCGGGCCGGCGCCGAGATCGTCCACACCACCGACATCGAGATCACCCACCGGTTCAAGCCCAGGGAGGAGGTGACCTCCTTCGTCGGCACGGCGCGCACCTCGATCGTCCACAACTGTCTGCGCTTCGGCACGGCCCATCTGCCGGAGTCGATGATCCTGCAGATGGTGCGGCTGCACGCCCTGGAGTTCCCCGAGCACATCCGCGCGGCGCTGGCCCTGCTGGAGGAGCGCGGCGCGTGGCGCCGCCGCGAGGAGCTGGCGGCGACGCTCCCGCACGACTTCGCGTGGTTCGTACGCCGCTTCGACCTGCTCGATCAGATCGGCAGGCCGGTCCCCGAAAAGTAGACCCTCACGACGGCGTGCGCGCCGCCGCGAGGAGCCGGTCGGTGTCCTCCGGACAGATCAGCAGCGCCCGCCCCACCGTCGCCAGCACCTCCCGCTCAGCGGGCCGGTAGGGGCCGTCGGCCAGGGCGATCCGGGCCCCCTGGAGCAGGATCTGCTCACGGCCCGCGGGCGCCAGGTGCGGGGCCAGCGGCTCCAGGGCCTCGTGGAGCTCGATGGCCAGCGCCGTGCCGCAGGGGTCGAAGCCGTCGCGGCTCGCGTCCCCGGGCGGCGTCGCGTACCGCCCGGGCAGCCGTCCGGTGTCCGCGGCGAGCGCCTCGATCAGGGTGACGAGCTGCTCCTCGCTGCAATCGGCGAAGCCGGCCGCCCGCACCGCGCCGACCGCCGCGCGGCGGACCGTACGGGCCTCGGTGCCGCCCGCGGCCAGCACGGCGAGCGCCACCGTGTGCACGGCGTCGCGCAGCATCGCGGAGAAGCGGGTGGTGGTGGGGTGGTCGAGGACGTCCATGGCGTAGCGGCCGCGACAGGCCGTGCACTCCACGATGGGCCCGACCGGGCCGCGCGGCAGCAGCGGCACCCCGAACGCGACAAGGCGGCGCCGGCCCGTGCGGCGGTGGTAATTGCGGTCGCCACCGCAACCGGGGCAGAAGAATTCGCCGTCTCCGACAGTGCGCCATACGGTGCGTACGCCCACTACACGCCGGTCCGGGCTGTGTCGGCCTTGCGCGTGCATCACGGCGCACCTCCATAACGCCACGGCCGGGGTGCCGCGTTGACGTGATGTTAGCCACATCGTTGATGCCGCGTCAGTACCCCGACGGCCGAGTTGGGGCAGGTACTGGCCGAAGGCGCCGGTGAGCCCACCGGATGCGGTGTTTTCACCGGCGCCAGGTTGACGCCGGGCGACGGACGTTACGGACCGTCAGTGGTGTGGGCGGCGTCAGCGGCGTTGGCGGCGTCAGCGGCGGTAGGCGCGGTTCACCGCCGAGACGACGGCCTTGATCGAGGCCCGGGTCGTGTTGCCGTCGATGCCGATGCCCCACAGCACCTTGCCGTCGATCACGCACTCGATGTACGAGGCGGCCTGGGCGCTCGCGCCCTCGCTCATCGTGTGCTCGGTGTAGTCGAGCAGCCGGGCGTCGACGCCGATGCCGGCCAGCGCGTCGAAGAAGGCCGAGATCGGACCGTTGCCCGTGCCCGTGAGCAGGGTCTGCTCGCCGTCGACGACCGCTTCGACGGTCAGCGCGTCGAGGCCCTCGGCGGTGGTGGAGGTCTGCGTGGAGCGCAGCAGAGCGATCCGGCCCCAGGCGTTGCCGTGCACCGGCAGGTACTCGTCCTGGAAGACGGCCCAGATCTCCTGCGGGGTGACCTCGCCGCCCTCGGCGTCGGTCTTCGTCTGGATGATCTTCGAGAACTCGATCTGCATCCGGCGCGGCAGGTCCAGCTTGTGGTCGTGCTTGAGGACGTAGGCGATACCGCCCTTGCCGGACTGGGAGTTGACGCGGATGACGGCCTCGTACGAACGGCCGACGTCCTTCGGGTCGATGGGCAGGTAGGGCACCGCCCACTCGATGTCGTCCACGGTCTTCCCGGCGGCGGCCGCGTCGGCCTCCATCGCCTCGAAGCCCTTCTTGATGGCGTCCTGGTGGGAGCCGGAGAAGGCGGTGTAGACCAGGTCGCCCGCGTAGGGGTGGCGCGGGTGGACCTCCATCTGGTTGCAGTACTCGGCGGTCCGGCGGACCTCGTCGATCTGCGAGAAGTCGATCTGCGGGTCGACGCCCTGGGAGAAGAGGTTCATGCCCAGGGTGACCAGGTCGACGTTGCCGGTGCGCTCGCCCTGGCCGAACAGACAGCCCTCGATCCGGTCCGCGCCCGCCATGACCGCCAGCTCGGCGGCGGCGACGGCGGTGCCCCGGTCGTTGTGCGGGTGCACGGACAGGCAGATGTGCTCACGGCGGGACAGCTGCCGGGACATCCACTCGAAACGGTCGGCGTGGGTGGAGGGGGTGGAGCGCTCCACGGTCGCCGGCAGGTTCAGGATGATCTCGCGGCCCGCCTCGGGCTGCCAGACGTCCATGACGCCCTCGCAGACCTCCAGCGCGAAGTCCAGCTCGGTGTCGGTGAAGATCTCCGGGCTGTACTGGTAGCCGAAGACGGTGCCGTCGCCGAGGATCTTGTCGGCGTACTCCATCACCAGCCGGGTGCCGTCGACGGCGATCTGCTTGACCTGCTCGCGCGAGCCCCGGAAGACCACGCGGCGGAAGACGGGCGCGGTGGCGTTGTAGAGGTGGACGGTGGCGCGGTGGGCGCCGCGCAGGGACTCCACCGTCCGCTCGATCAGCTCCTCGCGGGCCTGGGTGAGGACGGAGATCGTCACGTCCTCGGGGATCGCGCCCTCCTCGATGATCGAGCGCACGAAGTCGAAGTCCGTGGCGCCGGAGGAGGGGAAACCGACCTCGATCTCCTTGTAGCCCATGCGCACCAGCAGGTCGAACATCTCGCGCTTGCGGGCGGGCGACATGGGGTCGATCAGCGCCTGGTTGCCGTCGCGCAGATCGGTCGACAGCCAGCGGGGCGCCTTGGTGATCCGCCGGTCCGGCCAGGTGCGGTCGGGGATCTCCACGGCGTCGTAGGGGCGGTACTTGTGCACCGGCATCCCGGACGGCCGCTGGGTGACGGAGGCGGCGGTGACGGGCGTGGGGCGGCCGACGGATACGGAAGGCTGCTGGGACATGGTGCGGAAGGCTCCTCGGAGTGTCCTTGCGGGACGGCCGACGGGCTGCTGCTGATCGACGGGTGCGCAGCACCGGACTCCGCGGGGAGGGGGTCGGCCTTCGCTACAGACCCTCGCCGCGGCAGCTAAGAAGAAGCAGCACGTCACGCATGGTGCTCAGCAGGTTAGCCGAGACGCGCGGGGCGGGGCAGGGGCGTTTCAGCATGCGGGACGGGGCCGGGGGCACGCGGAACCACCGCACTCGTTTGTGTGAATCCCCGCACCGGGCGCTGACAAGGCGGGGACCCGGTGCCAGATTCGGCCCATGACTACCCAGAACCACGGGATCTTCTGCGGCATCGTCCCGCCGCACGTACTCGACCGGCTGGCCGAGTCAGAGGACCCCCGTCACTACGAACCCGCGCGCCGCACCCTTGAGCACGATGGCGCCCTGCGCACCCGCCGCCGGATCACCGCGGTGCGGACGACGGTGGACTCCTCGGCGGGCACCCCGTCCGACAAGCCGCAGCGGACGATCTACGACGCCGGGCACGTGGAGACCCTGCCGGGCCGCAAGGTGCACGCCGAGGCCGACGCGCCCAGCAAGGACGCCACGGTCAACCGGGCGAACGCCGGGCTCGGCGCCACGTTCGACCTCTACCTCAACGTCTACGGCCGGCACTCCATCGACGGCGCCGGCCTGCCGCTGAACGCCACCGTCCACTACGGCGAGAAGTACGACAACGCCTTCTGGGACGGCGAGCAGATGGTCTTCGGCGACGGGGACGGCGATCTCTTCCTGGACTTCACCATCCCTGTGGACGTCATCGGCCACGAGCTGACCCACGGGGTGACCCAGCACACCGCCAATCTGGAGTACTACGGCCAGTCCGGCGCGCTCAACGAGTCCATCTCGGACGTCTTCGGCTCGCTGATCAAGCAGTACGCCCTCGGGCAGACCACCGACCAGGCCGACTGGCTGATCGGCCAGGGGCTCCTCGGCCCGGACGTCACCGGTCAGGCCCTGCGCTCGATGAAGGCGCCCGGCACCGCCTACGACGACGACAAGCTCGGCAAGGACCCGCAGCCCGCCACCATGGAGCACTTCGTGCGCACCAGCCGGGACAACGGCGGTGTGCACATCAACTCCGGCATCCCCAACCACGCGTTCTACCTGCTGGCCACCGCCCTCGGCGGGCACGCCTGGGAGCGCGCGGGGCACATCTGGTACGCCACGCTGACCGGCGGGGAGCTGGCCCAGGACGCCGACTTCGCGGCCTTCGCCCGGCTGACGGCGGCGTCGGCGCGGACGCTGTACGGCGAGGGCGACGCCGTGCAGGCGGTGCTCAAGGCGTGGAGCCAGGTGGGCGTCCCCACGGCATAGGGCCGGCCGGCCCCGGAAGGAGGCCGGTCGGACCGGGAATGACCGCGAGCCATGGGGTAGGGATGACGGCATGCGTATCGTCATCACCCGTACCGGCGGATTCGCCGGCATCGAGCGCCGGGCCGAGCTGGACACGTGCGACCGGCCCGACGCCACGCATCTGGAGGCCCTGGCCCACCGCGCCCTGGCGCCGGGCCGGGAGTCCCCCGGGCATGCCCGGGGCGTCCCGGACGGCTTCCACTACGTCATCGACGTGGACGGCCGCTCGGTCCACCTCGCGGACCCCCACCTGTCGGAGGACCAGCGCGAGCTGATCCGCACGGTGCTCAAGGAAGGCGCGTGAGCGCCTCCGGCGCTAGAAGCCCAGCTTCCGCAGCTGCTTGGGGTCCCGCTGCCAGTCCTTGGCGACCTTCACGTGCAGGTCGAGGTAGACCGGCGTGCCCAGCAGTGCCTCGATGTGCTTGCGGGACTTCATGCCGACCTCCTTCAGGCGGGCGCCCTTGGGGCCGATGATGATGCCCTTCTGGCTGGGCCTCTCGATGTAGACGTTGGCGTGGATGTCCAGCAGCGGCTTGTCCTTGGGCCGGTCCTCGCGCGGCAGCATCTCCTCGACCACGACGGCGATGGAGTGCGGCAGCTCGTCGCGGACGCCCTCCAGGGCGGCCTCGCGGATCAGCTCGGCGACCATGATCTGCTCGGGCTCGTCGGTGAGGTCGCCCTCGGGGTAGAGCGGCGGGCTCTCCGGCAGCAGCGGGGCGATCAGGTCGGCCAGCAGCGACACCTGCTTGTCGCCGACGGCCGAGACCGGGACGATCTGCTTCCACTCGAAGCCGAGCTCCGTGGCGAGCTGGTCGATCGCGATGAGCTGCTCGGCGAGCTGCTTGGAGTCGACCAGGTCCGTCTTGGTGACGATCGCGATCTTCGGGGTCTTCTTGATCCCCGCGAGCTCCTTGGCGATGAACTTGTCGCCCGGGCCGATCTTCTGGTCGGCGGGCAGACAGAAGCCGATCACGTCGACCTCGGCCCAGGTGGTCCGGACGACGTCGTTGAGCCGCTCACCCAGCAGGGTGCGCGGCTTGTGGAGACCGGGCGTGTCCACCAGGACGAGCTGGGCGTCCGGGCGGTGGACGATGCCGCGCACGGTGTGCCGGGTGGTCTGCGGACGGTTGGAGGTGATCGCGACCTTCGTCCCCACCAGTGCGTTGGTCAGGGTCGACTTGCCCGCGTTGGGGCGGCCGACGAAGCACGCGAAGCCCGCGCGGTGGGGGGCCTGGGACGGGGAGGAAGCTCTATCCATACCCCATATTCTCCCCGATCCCCCGGCGGCCTCCGACCAACGGCCGGGCGCGGCGCTCAGCCGGCCGTCACCACCGCCCCCGGCGTCCCGTCCGGGCCCGCCAGCAGCACGGGCGTCGCGGGCCCGCCCAGGTCGCGTACGGCGGCGCGGTCCTCGTCGGTGACGGCCGTCGCCCCGGAGACCACCGCCGCCGCCTCCAGGGACTTCGCCCCACTGGCCACGGCCATGGCCACGGCCGTCCGGAGCGCGCTCAGCCGCAGCGACTCCAGGGCGACCGTCCCGGCGACGTACGTACGGCCGGTCTCGTCACGGACGGCCGCGCCCTCGGGCACGGCGTTACGGGCGCGGGTGGCGCGGGCGAGCGTGATCAGCTTGCGGTCTTCGGGGTCCAGGGCATCCAGGGCATCCGTCATGCCTGGAGCATAGGGGCGCCCCCGGAGGCGCCCCCGGGCGGCCTGCTCACCCGGCCTCACCCGGCCACCGAGTACATCGCGCCGCGCCGGCCCTCGGGCGAGGTCAGCCACGCCACCTTCTCGGCCGTGGCGGTCTCGGGGGCGGGGTTGTGCAGCACGATCGTCAGGTCCGGGCGGGCCGGTACGCGCAGCTGGGTGCTCTCGAAGAGGAGTTCGCCCACGAGCGGGTGGTGGAGGGCCTTGCGCACCAGGCCCGCCGGGCACACGTCGCCACGGGCCCACAGCTCCGTGAATTCCGGGCTCGCGGCGGAGACGTCGGCCAGCACCTCCTCGAAGCCCTCGTCGCCGGGGCGCTCCGAGCAGGCGGCGCGGTAGGCGGCGACGACGCGCGGGGCGTTCTCCGCCCAGTTCGCGGCGCGCGAGCGGTAGACGGGGTCGGTGAAGAAGTCGATCAGGCAGTTCTGCCGGTTCTCCGGGCGGAAGCCGAGGACGAGCCTGGCGGACTCGTTGTAGGCGACCAGGTTCCAGTACGGGTCCATGATGTGCGCCGGGGAGGGCAGCCAGCCGTCGATCAGCCGGCGCAGCCCGTCGCACAGGTACTCCGCGTCGTACTCGGCCTCGGGCAGCGGCGGGTTCAGCCCCGCCAGGACGTACAGATGCCGCCGCTCGGCCCCGGCCAGCCGCAGCACCCGCGCGACCGCGTCGAGGACCTGCGGCGAGACGGTGATGTCCCTGCCCTGCTCCAGCCACTGGTACCAGGAGGCGCCCACCCCGGCGAGGACCGCGACCTCCTCGCGGCGCAGCCCCGGCGTCCGGCGGCGGCCCCCGCCGTCGGGCAGCCCCGCCTCGGCCGGGGACACCCTCGCCCGGCGGCTCATCAGGAACTCGCGCAGCTCATGACGGCGGCGCGGCTTCTCCTGCAACGCTACGGTCAACTCTCCCCCTTGACTGGTGTTGCGACCACCACGATAAGCGCGCACTCCCCAGGGTTGTTCCGCCCGGCGGAGGGTGGTCGCATGGCGATCGACTCCCCTCCCCTCACACCCCCCGGCACACCCACCGTCGCGTCCCCGCGGATGTCCGGCCGCGACAAGCTGACCCTGATGGTGCTGTGCGCGGCGCAGTTCATCGTCGCCCTCGACTTCTCCATCCTGAACGTGGCGCTGCCCGTCCTCGGCGACGACCTGGGCATGAGCCAGGCGGACCTCCAGTGGGCGGTCACGGCCTTCGCCCTGCCGTCGGGCGGCTTCCTGCTCTTCTTCGGCCGGATCGCCGACCTCTACGGGCGCCGGAAGCTCTTCCTGGCCGGGCTCGTCCTCTTCACCGTCGCCTCCGCGCTGGCCACCGTCGCCTGGGACCCGGCGACCTTCCTCACCGGCCGGGCCCTCCAGGGCCTGGGCGCGGCCGTGATCGTGCCGACCGGGATGTCCCTGCTGACCACGACCTTCGCCGAGGGCCCGCAGCGCGAGCGGGCGCTGGGCATCAGCGGCACCCTGATGTCCCTGGGCTTCACCATCGGCATGGTGCTCGGCGGCGTCATGACCGACACGCTGGGCTGGCGCTCCACGATGGGGCTGCTGGCGGTGGCGGGCGTCGGCGTGCTCCTCGCCGCGCCCGGCCTGCTGACGGAGTCCCGGCGCGCGGAGCGCCCCCGGCTGGACCTGCCGGGCGCGGTGACGGTGACGGGCGGTCTGCTCGCGGTGATCTACGCCCTGTCGACCGCCGCCCAGCGGGGCTTCGGCGGCGCGGACGTCGTTCTCGCGCTGATCGCCGGCGCGGTCCTGCTGGTGGCCTTCGTCGTCGTCGAGTCCCGGGCGGCCGAGCCGCTGGTGTCCCTGCCGATGCTGGGCCGGCGGACGGTGGCCTGGGGGAACCTGGCCGGGCTGACCACGTTCGCGATGATGTCCTCGGTGATCTTCCTGCTCACGCTGTACCTCCAGGAGGTCCTGGAGCTCTCCGCCGTCCGCACCGGCCTGATCTTCGGTGTGACGGGCGTGGCGGCGGCGCTCGCCGGGATGACCGCGCCCCGGATCATCGCCCGCTTCGGGGCGCGCGCCACGCTGGTGACGGGTCTGCTGGTGCAGGCCGTCTGCACGGCGGCCCTGCTGGGCCTGGGCGACGGCCCGGCCGGCGCCTGGCTGGCGCTGGTGGGGAGCTCGCTGGGCTGCGTCGGCCATCTGTGGGCGATCGTCGCGTACGGCGTGACGGCGACGTCGGGGCTGCCGGACGGTTCGCAGGGGCTGGCGACGGGGCTGGTCACCAGCTCCCAGCAGGTGGGGCTGACCATTGGCATCCCGCTGCTGAGTGCGGTGGCGTCGGCGCGGGTGTCCGCGCTGCGGGATGCGGGGCACTCGTTCGCGTCGGCGACGTTGGGGGGCGTGCGGCTGGGTGTCGGCGTCGACGCGGTCGTGGTCGTGGCGGTGGCCGCGGCGACGTTCGTGGGCTTGCGCCGAGGGCGGTGAGTGAGCCCCAACCCCGCCCTTTCACCGTTTCCCGAGGGCTCCGCCCCCGGACCCCCGGTCCTCAATCGCCGGACGGGCTGCTGTGCTGTGTCCTCAATCGCCGGACGGGCTGAAATCAGCCCGTCCGGCGTTTGAGGACACCGTGGTCCGCCGCAATCGCGAGCAACCCGCCCAGAATCGAGACGTTCGCGAAGAACGCCACCCGGTGCTGCATCCGCTTCCCCGGGTCGTCTTCCCGCCAGTACGCGTGACCCGCCAGGGTCGTCGGGACGAGGCTGGCGGCGAGGGTCAGGGCGGAGAGCCTGGGGAGGATCCCCAGGGCGAGCAGCCCGCCCGCCCCCAGGTGCACCGCCCCGTTCAGTCGTACGAGCGCCCGCGCGTCGCGCGGCAGGACCGGGATCCAGTCCGCGATGGCGAGCGCGACGGGTGCCGCGACCGGCGCGAGGAGTTCGGGGCGGCGGACGGTCTGGACGCCGGCGCTGATGAACGCCGACGCCAGCAGCGGCCGCGCGAGAGTTCTGAGAACCGCCATTCCAGGACGGTTCCCGTACCGGCCCGGGAGGATTCCCCCGAACGGGACGATTCCCCCGCTCAGTCCTCCTGGAAGAGACCCCGCACCGGCTCCACGAGCACCGTGACGATGCGGTTGCGCCGCCCCGCCGCGGCCTCCGCGGTGAGCCGCAGCGCCGTGAGCGTGGGGTCCTTGCCGTGTTCGGAGACGTGCTCGGAGAGCGGGACCTCCGCCGTCGCGCCGGCGATCGGCACCCGGCCCAGCGACTTGGCCAGCAGTCCGCCGACCGTCTCGACGTCCTCGTCGTCGAACTCGTCGAGGCCGTAGAGCTCGCCGAGGTCGCCGATGTCGAGCCGGGCCGTGACCCGGTAGCGGTCGTCGCCGAGCTCCTCGACGGGCGGCAGCTCCCGGTCGTACTCGTCGGTGATCTCGCCGACGATCTCCTCGAGGATGTCCTCGATGGTGACGATGCCGGCCGTGCCGCCGTACTCGTCGATGACGACCGCGCAGTGGTTGCGCTGCTGCTGCATCTCGCGCAGCAGGTCGCCCGCGTTCTTGGTGTCCGGGACGAAGACGGCCGGCCGCATCGCGGTGGAGACCAGCTCGCTCTCCGCGTCACGGTTGATGTGCGTCTTGCGGACGAGGTCCTTGAGGTAGACGATGCCCACCACGTCGTCCTCGTTCTCGCCCGTCACCGGGATCCGGGAGAAGCCGGAGCGCAGGGCGAGGGTGAGCGCCTGGCGGATGGTCTTGCCGCGCTCTATGACGATCAGGTCCGTGCGCGGCACCATGACCTCGCGGACGAGGGTGTCGCCGAGCTCGAAGACGGAGTGCACCATGCGGCGCTCGTCGTCCTCGATCAGCGACTCCTGCTCCGCCAGGTCGACCATGGCCCGCAGCTCCGCCTCCGAGGCGAAGGGGCCCATGCGGAAGCCCTTGCCGGGGGTGAGGGCGTTGCCGATGAGGATCAGCAGCCGGGGCACCGGCCCCATGATCCGGGCGAGCGGCAGCAGCACGTACGCGGCGGCCGTGGCGGTGCCCAGCGGGTGCTGGCGGCCGATGGTGCGCGGGGAGACGCCGACGGCCACGTACGAGACGAGGACCATCACCGCGATGGCGACGGTCAGCGCCTGCCAGGTGGCGTCGAAGGACTCCAGGCAGACATAGGTGACGAAGACGCCCGCCGCCATCTCGCAGGCGACGCGCACCAGCAGCGCGACGTTCAGATAGCGGGTGGGGTCGGCCGCGACGGCCATCAGCCGCGCGCTGCCCCGCCGCCCGGCCCGGGCGGCCTCCTCGGCCCGGAACCGGGTGGTCCGGGCGAGGCCGGCCTCGGCGCAGGCGGCGAGCCAGGCGACGACGAGCAGCAGGACCGCGGCGGCGATCAGCTGGCCGGTCACGTGAACGTGGGAGCCGGGGAGGGCCCTTCGATGCCGCGCTCGGCGCGCCAGCCGTCGATGATCGCCGCCTGGAGGCCGAACATCTCGGCCTTCTCGTCGGGCTCCTCGTGGTCGTAGCCGAGGAGGTGGAGCACGCCGTGGACGGTCAGGAGCTGGAGCTCCTCGTCCATGGAGTGCCCGGTCGGGGCCTCCTCGCCCTGCTTCTTCGCGACCTCCGGGCAGAGGACGATGTCGCCGAGGAGACCCTGCGGCGGCTCGTCGTCGTCCTTGGCCGGCGGGCGCAGCTCGTCCATCGGGAAGGACATCACATCGGTGGGACCGGGGAGGTCCATCCACTGGATGTGGAGCTGCTCCATGGCATCGGCGTCGACAACGATGACCGAGAGTTCGGAGAGCGGGTGGATACGCATCCGGGTGAGGGCGTAGCGGGCGACGTCCAGGATCGCCTGCTCGTCGACCTCCGTGCCGGATTCGTTGTTGACGTCGATTGACATGCTGTTACCGGGTCTTACTTTCCGTTGCGGCTGTCGTACTGCTCGTACGCGTCGACAATACGGCCGACGAGCTTGTGCCGGACGACGTCCCTGCTGGTGAGGTACGAGAAATGGACGTCGGTGACGCCCTCCAGGATCTCCTGCACCTGGCGCAGACCGCTCTTGGTGCCGCCGGGCAGGTCGATCTGGGTGATGTCACCCGTGATCACGATCTTGGAGTCGAAGCCGAGCCGGGTGAGGAACATCTTCATCTGCTCGGGGTTCGTGTTCTGCGCCTCGTCGAGGATGATGAACGCGTCGTTGAGGGTGTTGTGCGTGAGCAGGTAGTCCTCGGTGACGTAGAGAGAGTCCTCGGCGGCCACCTGGATGCACACCGCCTCCTCGCGGCCTACGGGCTCGATGCTGTCGATGAAGCGCATCGGCCGCCCGCCGCCCCCGGCGGCCCGGTACTTCTCGAGCTTGCGCGTGAGCCGGAACGGCTCGACGCCCTCCGGGAGCCGGATGTCGACGATGTGCGCGTCATGGTTGTACGTGACGTCGCGCCCCTTGGCCCGTCCGGGCTTCCGGCCCTTCGCAGCCCGGCGACGGCTGTAGGCGATGCCTCCCAGGGACTGGACCAGCGCGATGACGTCGTCCCGGAGCAGGATCGATGTCGTCGAGTACTGGATACGGCAGGTGCGGCCCTCCTGGGTCACCGGGCCTCCGTCGGAGTCGAGCAGCCCCTGGAGGACGGCGAGACGGATCTCCGCGGAGTTGTGGAGGTATTCCTCCGGAACGAACTTCGAGCACGACCTGGTGCCGACCAGGTCCAGGGCACGCAGGGCCCGCGTCACCGGATTCTCCAGGGTGACGACGTCGCCCGGTGCCTTGACCCGATTCAGCGTGTAGTCCACGCCGCCCTTCCACCGCACGTCGACGCCTGGCAGCGCCGTCTCCAGAGCGGACGCGAGCTCCGGGTCCTCGGTGGCGAATGAAGGCGTCGTGCTGCCCGTCAGGCAACCGTCGCCCAGCAGCAGGCCGAGGGCGTACGGGTCCATGGGGACCTCACGCTCCGGGAAGCAGACCGGCTGGGTCAGGAGGGGCAGCTCGTACCTCCGGGCCTGCGCGGCACGGAGGCTGCCGATCATCTCCTTGGTCTCCAGCACCCGCCACGGCTTGTCACGGCGCTTGTCCGCTGCCGTACGCACCGTCCAGAGGTGCTCTCCGCAACAGAGCGTGGACGAACCGTCCTGTGCGGTGACGCGGTAGATGTCCTTCTCACCCTGCGGGTACACACCGAGGACCGGGGTCGGCTCACCGTTCGACCCCACGACCAAGTCGCCGACTTGGAGGTCACCGATGGGGCGCCAGCCGTCCGGGGTCAGCACCTTGGTGAAGACCGGCTGAGCGCGACCACGCATATACGCCAGCGGGGCGACCTCGATCGTCCCGGCGGCCATCAGGCGCGGGATGGAGTCGGGGTCGAGCATGTCGTGGAGGGCGTCGTAGAGCGGCCGCAGATAGGGGTCGATCTTCTCGTAGAGCGTGCCGGGCAGGAAGCCCAGCCGCTCGCCCGCCTCGACGGCCGGCCGGGTCAGGATGATCCGGGTGACCTGCTTGGACTGGAGGGCCTGGACCGCCTTGGCCATGGCCAGATAGGTCTTTCCGGTACCGGCGGGGCCGATGCCGAAGACGACCGTGTGCTTGTCGATCGCGTCGACGTAGCGCTTCTGGTTGAGCGTCTTGGGGCGGATGGTGCGGCCGCGGCTGGAGAGAATGTTCTGGGTGAGGACCTCGGCGGGGGTCTCGCCCTCGCCCTCCTCGCCCCTCAGCATGGCGATCGAGCGTTCCACCGCGTCCTCCGTCATCGGCTGCCCGGTGCGGAGCACCAGCATCATCTCGTCGAACAGGCGCTGTACGAGGGCGACTTCGCGATCGTCCCCCGTGGCGCTCACCTCATTGCCCCGGACGTGGATGTCGGTGGCCGGGAACGCCTTCTCGATCACCCGCAGGAGCTTGTCCCCGGAGCCCAGGATCGTCACCATCGGGTGCTTCGCCGGGACCGTGAACCGCGCCGTCGCCTGCGGTCGTGTGGGTGTCTGAGTCATGGGCCGGCACTGAAGGCCTGCTCATCACCTCTTCCTGCCGCTCTTCGTGTCCGAAAAACCTTGGAATACCAGGGTACGACGCGTGCCCCGGCAATCCCGAGGGCTTTTCCCCGGCCCCTCGGGACACCCGCCCCACGACGGCCCACGACGTCCTACGACGGCCTGCGGAAGCCCAGCGTCGGCAGCGCCCGGCGCAGCGGCCAGGGGCTGATGGCCTCGGGGAGGACCTCGTCGAGGAAGGCGTAGCGGCGCAGCGTGGCCGGGGACTGGTCGTCGAAGGACCGGACGTGCTGCCACCACGCGGCGATCTCCACCCAGCCGGGCGCCGACAGCGACCCCCCGAACTCCTGGACCGACAGGGCGGCCGTCAGCCCCGCGAAGGCCAGCCGGTCGGCCAGCGGCCACTCGGCGAGGGTGCCGGTGACGAAGCCGGCCACGAAGACGTCCCCCGCGCCGGTGGGGTCGAGGGCCTCGACGACGATCCCGGGCACCTCGGCGCTCTCGCCGGTGCGCCCGTCCACCGCGTAGGCGCCCCGCTCCCCCATCGTGACCACGGCCAGCGGCACCTTGTCCGTGAGCGCGCGGGCGGCGGCGCGCGGGCAGTCGGTGCGGGTGTAGCGCATGGCCTCCTCGGCGTTGGGCAGGAAGGCCTCGCAGTGCTCCAGGTCGGCGAGGTCCGCCGGGTCCCAGCGGCCGGTCTCGTCCCAGCCGACGTCGGCGAAGACCCGGCTGCCCCGGCGGGCCGCCGTCGCGATCCACTCCTCCTGCCGCCCGGGCGTCAGCAGCCCCACACAGGCCCGCGCGGGCGGCGGGCACTGGGGGGCGGGCTCCTCGGGCGGCGGGGCCTCGTGGCCGTGGGAGACCATGGTCCGCTCGCCCTCGTAGGCCATGGAGACGGTGACCGGGGAGTGCCAGCCGGGCACCGTGCGCGACAGGCTCAGGTCGATGCCCTCGCCCCGGGAGAGGGACTCCCAGCAGTACTCGCCGTACATGTCGTCGCCGAAGGCGGCGGCGAGCGAGGTGCGCAGGCCCAGCCGGGCCAGGGCGGTGGCCATGTTGGCGACGCCGCCGGGGCTGGAGCCCATGCCGCGCGCCCAGGACTCGGTGCCGCGCACGGGGGCGGAGTCGAGGCCGGTGAAGATGATGTCGAGGAAGACGGTCCCGGTCAGATAGACGTCGGTGGGCGGGTCCGCCTCGGTGCGGAGGGCTGCGAGCGGGTCCAGGACCGGCGCCGTTCCCTCGAAGCGTTCTCCGCGGACACCTGTGTGGGTGGAAGAGGCCGTCATGCTCGCTCGTCGCTCCTCTCGAGGATGCACGAAATGCGGATCCGCACAGTGTGCCCGAAGCTGAGGTACGTTCCGTTCCATGAGGCTCACCATTCTCGGCGGCGGCGGATTCCGGGTGCCTCTGGTGCACCGGGCCCTGCTGGACGATGCCCGGCGCGACGCCCCGGGCCGCTGCACGGAACTCGTGCTCCACGACACCGACTCCGCGCGCATGAGGGTGATCGCCTCCGTGCTGGACGCCCAGGCCGCCGGGGTGCCCGGCGCCCCCTCCGTACGGCTCGCGGAGGACCTGGACGAGGCGCTGCGCGGCGCCGATTTCGTCTTCTCCGCGATCCGGGTGGGCGGCACGGCCGGACGGGTCCTGGACGAGCGGATCCCGCTCGCCGAGGGCGTCCTGGGCCAGGAGACGGTCGGCGCGGGCGGGGTGCTCTACGGGCTCCGTACGGTCCTGGTGGCCACGGGGATCGCCGAGAGGGTCGCGCGGATCGCCCCGGAGGCGTGGGTCATCAACTTCACCAACCCCGCCGGGATGGTGACGGAGGCGATGTCCGCCGTGCTCGGCCCGCGCGTCATCGGCATCTGCGATTCACCCGTGGGGCTGGTCCGCCGCGCCGCGCGGGCGGCGGGCGCGGACCCGGACGGGGTCACCTACGACTACGTGGGCCTCAACCACCTGGGCTGGCTCCGCTCGTTGGTCCGGGACGGCGAGGACCTGCTCCCGGGGCTGCTGCGCGACGAGGCGGCCCTGGCCTCCTTCGAGGAGGGCAAGCTCTTCGGCGCCCGCTGGCTCCAGGCGCTCGGCGCCCTGCCCAACGAATACCTCCACTACTACTACTTCCGCCGCGAGACCCTGCGCTCGGTCATGGAGTCGGCGGAGACCCGCGGCGAGTTCCTCGATCAGCAGCAGGGCGACTTCTTCACCCGTGCGGCCGCCGAACCGGACCGCTCCTTCGAGCTGTGGGAGCACACCCGGCTGCGCCGCGAGGAGACGTACATGGCCGAGAGCCGCGCGGCGACCGGCGGCTGGCAGCGCGACACCTGCGACCTGGACGGCGGCGGCTACGACCAGGTGGCGCTCGCCCTGATGCGGGCGATCAGCGCGGACGAACGCACCCGGCTGATCCTCAACGTCCCGAACGGGCTGACGGTCCCCGCCCTCGACTCCACCGCCATCATCGAAACCGTGTGCGAGGTCGGTGCGAAGGGCGCCCGGCCGCTGCCGTGCGCCCCGCTCCGGGAGGACCAGCTCGGGCTGATGCTCCAGCTCAAGGCCGTCGAACGGGCGGCCATCGAGGCCGCGCTCCACGAGGACCGCGACGCGGCCCTCCGCGCGCTGGCGCTCCACCCGCTGGTCGACTCCCCGTCGGTGGCGGCCCGCATCCTGGCCCGGGCGGGCCAGGAGTAGGCCTCCGGCCGGGGGCCGGGCCCAGAGCCGGGGGTCTGGCCTAGAAGACGACCACCGACCGCAGCACGTCCCCCTCGTGCATCCGGGCGAACGCCTTCTCCACGTCCCCCAGCCCGATCGTCTCGGTCACGAACGCCCCGAGGTCCAGTCGACCCTGAAGGTGGAGATCCACCAGCATCGGGAAGTCCCGCGACGGCAGGCAGTCCCCGTACCAGGAGGACTTCAGCGCGCCGCCCCGCCCGAAGACGTCCAGGAGCGGGAGCTGCAGCTTCATGTCCGGCGTCGGCACGCCCACCAGGACGACCGTGCCGGCCAGGTCACGGGCATAGAAGGCCTGCTCGTAGGTCTCGGGGCGGCCCACCGCCTCGATGACCACGTCCGCGCCGTGGCCGCCCGTGAGCTCGCGGATCGCCTCGACGGGGTCGGTGGAGCGGGAGTTCACCGTGTGCGTGGCGCCCATCTCGCGCGCCTTCGCGAGCTTGCGGTCGTCGATGTCGACGGCGATGATCCGCCCCGCGCCCGCCAGCCGGGAGCCCGCGATCGCCGCGTCGCCGACGCCGCCGCAGCCGATCACGGCGACGGAGTCGCCGCGTCCCACCCCGCCGGTGTTGATCGCGGCGCCGATGCCGGCCATCACGCCGCAGCCGAGCAGGCCCGCCACCTCCGGGGCGACCGAGGGGTCGACCTTGGTGCACTGACCCGCCGCGACCAGCGTCTTCTCGGCGAACGCGCCGATGCCGAGCGCGGGCGACAGCTCCGTGCCGTCGAGCAGGGTCATCTTCTGCTTGGCGTTGTGGGTGTTGAAGCAGTACTGGGGGCGGCCGCGCAGACAGGCCCGGCACTGGCCGCAGACGGCCCGCCAGTTGAGGATCACGAAGTCGCCGGGGGCCACCTCGGTGACGCCCTCGCCCACGGACTCCACGACGCCCGCCGCCTCGTGGCCGAGGAGGAAGGGGAAGTCGTCGTTGATGCCGCCCTGCTTGTAGTGGAGGTCGGTGTGGCAGACGCCGCACGCCTGGACCTTCACCACGGCCTCGCCCGGACCCGGGTCCGGCACCACGATCGTCTCGACCCGTACCGGCTCGTTCTTCCCCGGTGCGATGACTCCGCGTACTTCCTGCGCCATGATCTCGTGCCCCACCCTTCGTGTCGCTGGTCCGCACACCACGGTACGCCCAAACGATCTTTCTCCGCGTTTCTTCGCGCGTAGAGCATCACGTCGCCGGGTCCTTGACCCCGTCCGGCTCAGGCCTTAGCTTCGCGCTGCATCGTTCTTGTTACCCAGGAGTCACCAGTGTCGCTCTCCCTGAAGTCCACGCGTGTGCGCGTCGCCGCCGCCACCGCCGCCCTCGCCGTCGGCGCCGGCCTGTACACCGCGGGCGCGGCCTCCGCCGACCACGCGGTTCCCCGCACGGACAAGGAGATCCCGAACCTCACCCAGGTCCAGGACAAGATCAAGGCGTTCTACGGCGACACCGTCGACGCCTCCGGCCAGCACTACGCCTCGCCGGACAGCAACTACGCCAAGCAGGTCGCCGACATCCAGAAGAAGGCCAAGGCCCAGCTGGAGACGGTCGTGCGCAACGCGCAGCACGCCAAGAAGGGCGCGAAGAAGCCCGCCATCGTCCTGGACCTGGACGACACGACCCTGCTGACCTACAACTACGAGCTCCAGCAGGGCTTCCGCTTCACGCCCGAGTCGCAGGACGCGTACCTGAAGTCCACCGACATGGCCGCCGTCTTCGGCATGCCCAAGCTGGTCAACTGGGCCAAGTCCAAGGGCATCGAGGTCTTCTACGTCACCGGCCGTGACGAGCACCAGCGCGAGTGGAGCGTCCGCAACCTCAAGAACGTCGGCTACAAGCCCGTCGCCGACGCCTCCCACTTCTTCCTGAAGAACAAGAAGACCCCGCCGGCCTACCTGGCCTGCGGCGCCAAGTGCACGACGGTCGAGTACAAGTCGGGCACCCGCAAGTACATCGAGTCCAAGGGCTTCGACATCGTCGCCAACTTCGGCGACCAGTACAGCGACCTCCAGGGCGGCTACGCGAACCACACGTACAAGCTGCCGAACCCGATGTACTACCTGCCGTAAGGCATCCGGGGCGGGGCGGGGCTCTCACCCCGCCCCGCTCACCCCGTCCGCTCAGCGCCGCTTCGGCACGGGCACGCGCAGCAGGTCGCGGGCGACGGTGAGCTCGCCGTCGAAGCCCGCCGCGCGGGCCTGGCGCTCGAAGACCGACGGGTCGTCGTAGCGCTGGGAGAAGTGGGTGAGCACCAGATGCCGTACGCCCGCCCGCGCGGCGACGCGGGCGGCCTGGCCCGCCGTCAGATGGCCGTGCTCGGTGGCCAGCGGCTCGTCCTCGTCGAGGAACGTCGACTCGATGACGAGCATGTCGCAGCCCTCGGCCAGTTCGTGGACGCCGTCGCAGAGCCGGGTGTCCATCACGAAGGCGAAGCGCTGTCCGCGCCGCACCTCGCTGACCTCGTCCAGTGTCACCCCGCCGACCGCGCCCTCGCGCATCAGCCGGCCGACGTCCGGCCCGGCGATGCCGCGCTCGGCCAGCAGCTCGGGCAGCATCCGGCGCCCGTCCGGCTCCACCAGGCGGTAGCCGTAGGACTCGACGGGATGCGAGAGCCGGCGGGCCTGAAGGGTGTACGAGCCGGTGGCCGCCAGCACCGCGCCGGTGCCCGCGACCGGTTCCTGGACGAGCTTGACCGTCTCGCGGTAGGCCGTGGCGTAGCGCAGCCGCTTGAAGAAGCGCTCGCCGCTCGCCGGGTAGTGCGCGGTGACCGGATGCGGCACCCGGTCGAGGTTGATCCGCTGGATCACCCCGGCCAGGCCCAGGGAGTGGTCGCCATGGAAGTGGGTGACGCAGATCCGGTTGAGGTCGTGCGCGGCCACCCCGGCGCGCAGCATTTGACGCTGCGTCCCCTCGCCGGGGTCGAAGAGGATGCCGTCCCCGTCCCAGAGGAGGACGTAGCCGTTGTGGTTGCGGTGCCGGGTGGGGACCTGGCTGGCCGTGCCGAGGACGACGAGTTCGCGGACGGACAACGCTCTACCCGGGGGGCCAGTTGAAGCCACGGCCGCCGAGGACGTGGGCGTGCGCGTGGAAGACGGTCTGCCCGGCGCCGGCACCGGTGTTGAAGACGATCCGGAAGCCCTTGTCCCCGTTCTCCTGGAGGGCGACCTCGCCGGCCTCGCGCAGCACGTCGGCGGCGATCTGCGGCTCGGCGGCGGCGAGGGAGGCGGCGTCGGGGTAGTGCACCTTGGGGATCACCAGGCAGTGCACGGGCGCCTGGGGGTTGATGTCACGGAACGCGACGGTCGTCTCCGTCTCCTTGACGACCGTCGCGGGCACGTCTCCCTTGACGATCTTGCAGAACAGGCAGTCCGCCTGCGGTTCTCCCGCCACCGGTGGGCTCCTCCCGGGTCGTCGGCTCGTACGGTCCGGATGTTACCGGTCCGTCCGCACGGCCGCCGCGCCCCTCCGCCCCGCGCTCACTTGCCCGGCGCCGGAGGTCTGTCGGTGCAGCTCGCCGAGGGGCCCGGATCGCCCGTGGGCCTCGGCGCGGGCGGCGGCTTCTGCTGCCCGGGGCCCGGGGCGGTCGGGGGCCTGCCGCCGGTGTCGCCTGTCCGGTCGCAGTCGCCGAGCACGCTCACCTGGAAGACCGTCCGCCCGTCGACATTGGCCGTCAGCAGGCCGCGTACGCACGCCTGACCGGTGAGGCCCGTGACCCTGCCGAAGACGATGACCTTCCTGCCGGTGTCCGTACGGCCCTCGCAGTCGACGCCGACGACGGTCACCGGCAGCGCGCTGCCCGTGCCGGGGTCCTTGCCGCCGTTCTCGGCCTTGCCCCGGCAGCTCAGCCAGGCGACGTGGACGCCCTCGCGGTCGAGGGCGCGGGAGGCCTGCCGCTGCGCGGTGACGGCGACGGTCGTCGCGTCCAGCCCGGTGACCGGATCACAGCCGGACAGCGCCACGACGGCGGCGCCGGTGAGGACGACCGCGCTCAGTCCGTACCGAGCCCGGGGGAGGCGAATGGAACGTATGCGCCTTGACGCATCCATAGCGGGGAGTGTCCCACCGGCTCGCGTCCCGGGGAAAGGAGGCCTCCGGCCGTGGGCCCGTTGGCCCAATTCGGGCCAACTTCTCATGCTCTTACGGACGTTCGTAAGGAAACACAGGATTTATCGTTTCCGCACCCGAGTTTCACCTTCCCCCCTTACTCTCTCTGCCCTGAAGCACATACACGCGTGCTGGGGGGCCGCGTCCGGGGGTAGGGGGACACCTTTTGCTGACGTCCATAGTGGTCTGCGCGGTATCGCTCGCGCTCTTCTGGATGGCCGCCTTCACACTCTGGTGGCAGATGCACGCCTGGCGCACACCCGAGACGCTCGCGGGCACCCGCTTCCAGCCCGCCGGGGGCGAGGGCGCGCTCTCCTTCTCGCTCCTGGTGCCCGCCCGGCACGAACAGGCGGTCCTGGAGCACACCGTCACCCGGCTGCTCACCTCCACGCACGGCCGCTTCGAGGTGCTGGTGATCGTCGGGCACGACGACCCGGAGACCACCGAGGTCGCCGAGAGGGTCGCGGCCACCGCGCCGGACCGGGTACGGGTGATCGTCGACACCCATGAGAAGAAGAACAAGCCCAAGGCCCTCAACACCGCGCTCCCCCACTGCCGGGGCGAGGTCGTCGGGGTCTTCGACGCCGAGGACCAGGTCCACCCCGAGCTGCTCACCCATGTCGACCACGCCTTCCGGGCGACGGGCGCGGACGTGGTGCAGGGCGGGGTGCAGCTGATCAACTTCCACTCCAGCTGGTACAGCCTGCGCAACTGCCTGGAGTACTTCTTCTGGTTCCGCAGCCGCCTCCACCTCCACGCGGAGAAAGGTTTCATCCCGCTGGGCGGCAACACCGTCTTCGTCCGCACCGACGTCCTGCGCGAGGCCGGGGGCTGGGACCCCCGGTGTCTGGCCGAGGACTGCGACCTGGGCGTACGGCTCTCCAGCGCCGGCAAGCGCGTCGTCGTCGCCTACGACTCCGAGATGGTCACCCGCGAGGAGACCCCCGGCACCCTGATGAGCCTGCTCAAACAGCGCACCCGCTGGAACCAGGGCTTCCTCCAGGTCTACCGGAAGAAGGACTGGCGACGGCTGCCGACCCTCGCCCAGCGGATGCTCGCCCGCTACACCCTGATGACGCCCTTCTTCCAGGCGTTCAACGGCCTCGTCATCCCGCTGAACACAGCCATCGCCCTGCTGCTGGACGTCCCCGCCGCCGTCGCCGTGGTCACCTTCCTGCCCGCCGTGACCATGCTGGTCACCTTCGTCTTCGAGGTCGTCGGCCTCCACGACTTCGGCACGCAGTACGGCCTGCGCGTGCGCTTCGTCCACTACCTCAAGCTCATCCTCGGCGGCCCCTTCTACCAGATGCTCCTCGCGGGCGCGGCCGTCCGCGCCGTCTGGCGGGAGCAGCGGGGCCAGGGCGACTGGGAGCTCACCCGCCACGTCGGCGCGCACCTCACCCGAGAGGACGTCATGTCGTGACCGCGACCCTCCCGACCACCGCTGCTGCTGCCAAGGACCCGGCGGTCCTCGACACCGTCCCGGCCGTCACCCGGCTGCGCGCATCGCGCCCCGACCTGCTGCTGTGCGGGACGGTGCTGGCCACGATCCTCCTCGTCCAGGGCTGGAACTCAACCGGCTTCCCCGCCCTCAGCGACGACGAGGGCACCTATCTCGCCCAGGCCTGGGCAGTGCAGGAGGGCAAGGGCCTGGCCCACTACACGTACTGGTACGACCACCCGCCGCTGGGCTGGCTCCAACTGGCCCTCGTCACCTGGCTGCCCGCCGCCCTCTTCCCCGACGTCATGTCCGTCGCCCCGATGCGGGTCGCGATGCTGCTGGTGACGGCCGTCAGCGCGGTACTGCTCTACGTCCTGGCCCGGCGGCTGGGGCTCAGACGGTGGGCGGCGGCCCTGGCGATGGCCCTGTTCGGGCTGTCGCCGCTGGCGGTGGTGCTCCAGCGGGAGATCTTCCTCGACAACATCGCCGTGCTGTGGATCCTGCTGGCCTTCTGCCTGGCCGCCTCGCCCCGCCGCCACCTGTGGCACCACTTCGGGGCCGGGCTGGCGGCGGCGGTGGCCGTGCTGTCCAAGGAGACGATGCTCGTCCTCCTGCCCGCGCTGCTGGTGACCATGTGGCGGCACACCCACCGCGACACCCGCAAGTTCGCGGTGACCGGCGCGATCACCGCATGTGTGCTCACGGGCCTCGCCTATCCGCTGTTCGCGCTGCTCAACCGCGAGTTGTTCCCCGGCGACGGCCACGTCTCGCTGATCGACGGCATCAAGTACCAGATGAGCCGAGCCGGTTCGGGCTTCATCCTGGACGACGGCTCGGGCGCGCACGCGGTGCTGCGGTCCTGGCTCTACTACGACCGGGTGCTACCGGTCGCGGGCCTGGCGGCGGCGGTGCTGCTGCTGGCCGTGGCCCGCTGGTCCCGCACGGCCCGCGCCCTGGCGGGCCCGGCGACGGCGGCGGTGATCCTGGCCCTGGTGGCGCTGCGGCCGTCGGGCTACCTGCCGGCGATGTACGTGATCCAGATGCTGCCGTTCCTGGCGCTGGCACTGGCGGGGGCGGTATCGCTGCGGCCGTTCCGGGCGCCGGTCCGGCCCCTGCGCTGGACCATCGCCACAGCCGTCGCCGCGACCGCGGCCGCCCTCGTCCTCCCCCACTGGTACGACGCCACCCGTACCGCCCTCACCACCGACGCCAACGCCCCCTACCGCGCGGCAGCGCACTGGCTGCGCGACAAGGGCAACGTCCCCGATCCGACCCGCACCCGCGTCCTCGCCGACGACGCGATCTGGCTCGACCTCGTGCACGCGGGATACCGCCCCGGGACCGGGGCGGTCTGGTTCTACAAGGCCGACCTCGACCCCGCGATCGCCAAGACGATGCCGCGCGGCTGGCGCGACGTCGACTACGTCGTCGCCTCCCCGACCGTACGCCGCGACGCGCCCACGCTGCCGCTGGTGAGGGCGGCGCTGACGAACTCGGAGACCGTCGCCTCCTTCGGCGAGGGCGACGGCCGCGTCGAGATCCGCAGGGTGAAGCGGGCGGAAGCCCGGTGACGGAGGACACGCGGGAGGCCTTACGCCCATCATCCGCCCGCGCTCCCTCCTCCCCCTCCTCCCCCTTCACCCGCATCCTCCTCTTCGGCCTCATCGGCCTCACCGGCTTCGCGCCGAACCTCCTCTGCCTGAAGCTGCTCACCGCCGCCGGACTCCACTACGTCCCGGCGGAGATCGTCGCCAACCAGTTCGGCGTCGTCTGGAACTTCCTGCTGACGGAAGCGCTGCTCTACCGCGACCGCCGCGCGCACCGCCACTGGGCGGACCGGCTGGGGCGCGTCGCCGTGCTCGCCAACGCGGACCTGCTCCTGCGCATCCCCCTGATCGCGACGCTGGTGGACGGGGTGGGCCTCGGGGTCCTGCCCGCGACCGCCGTCGCCCTGCTGACCACCTTCGTCCTGCGCTACGCGGCCACGGAGGCGCTCGTCTACCTGCCGCGCCCCGGCCGTCCCGGCCGCACAAGCCGCACGAGCCACACGAGCCGCAGCGGAAAACACCGTCGTGAGAGCCGTCCGAGAAGGGACACGTGATGGCATGACACCGCCGATATCCATGGAAAGACGCACCCGGCACACCAGACGGACCCGGTCGATCCTCCTCCGCACCCGCGGGAAACGCGCGCGGGCCGCCGCCGCCCTGATCCTCGCCTCCGGCGCCTCCTTCGGCCTGCTGCTGGCCGCGCCCGGCCCGGCCAGGGCGGGGTCGAACCTCGTCGTCAACCCCGGCCTCGAGTCGATACGGGCCTCGGACGCCATGCCCACCTGCTGGGAGAAGGCCGGCTGGGGCGACAACGACTTCACCGTCACCACCACCGACCGGTCCCAGTCCCACAGCGGCGGCAGGGCCCTGTCCGTCTCCGTCACCCGCCGGGTCAGCGGCGACCGCAAGGCGCTGATGGCCGAGGACAGCTCGTGCGCGCCCAGTGTGACGCCGTCCCACCAGTACGACCTGTCGCTCTGGTACAAGAGCACCACCCCGGACGCCTCCATCACGGTCTTCCGCCATGACGTGAAGACGGGCTGGCAGTACTGGACCGACCTCAAGACGCTGCCGGTCAGCGCCGGCTACACGCGGGCCACCGTCCGTACGCCCGTCGTGCCGCCCGGCACCGACCAGATCACCTGGGGCGTCTCCGTATACGGCACGGGCAACGTCACCACCGACGACTACGTCATGGAGGACGCCACCCAGCCCGCCGCAGGGGCCGTCTGCACCGCCGGGGACGCGTGCGTCAAGGGCAGCTGGGCGGTGATGCCCTTCAAGAACCCGGTCCGCAGCATGCACTCGGTCGTCCTCCACAACGGCAAGGTGCTGCTGGTCGCCGGCTCCGGGAACGACCCGGCGATGTTCAAGGCCGGGACCTTCACCTCCGCCGTCTACGACCCGAAGACCGGCGCGATGAAGACGATCCCGACGCCGGTCGACATGTTCTGCGCCGGGCACGTCCAGCTCTCCGACGGCCGGGTGCTCATCATGAGCGGCAACAAGGCCTACCCGGCGGCCGACGGGAGCCACGGCTACGAGGGCTTCAAGGACAGCTACGTCTTCGACCCGTCGTCCGAGTCTTACGTGAAGACGAACGACATGAACGAGGGCCACTGGTACCCCTCCGCGACCCTCCTCGGCAACGGCGACGTCATCAGCTTCGGCGGCCTGAAGGAGGATTCCACCGGCAGTGTGACCGCCGAGAAGTTCTCCCAGGCGCAGCAGAAGTGGCTGCCGCGCACGGAGGTCAATCAGACCTGGTCGTACTGGGGTCTGTACCCGTCGATGATCCTGATGCAGGACGGGCGGCTCTTCTACTCCGGCAGCCATGTCTTCGGCAACGGCACCCCGGGCACCGGCGCGTCGGTCTACGACTACGACGCCAACAAGATCACGGACGTGCCGGGCCTCCAGGACAAGGACAACCGCGACCAGTCGATGAGCGTGCTGCTGCCGCCCGCGCAGGACCAGCGCGTCCTGACCATGGGCGGCGGGCAGGTCAACACCAACCCCGAGGCCAGCCGTCTCACGGACCTCATCGACCTCAAGGACCCCAACCCCCGCTATACACCCGGCCCCTTGCTCCCCCAGGGCACGGTCGACCAGGGCCAGGGACCCAAGCCCGAGACGGGCGCGCAGGGCAAGATGTACGTCTCGGCCGTGCTGATGCCCGACGGCAAGGTGCTGGAGACGGGCGGCGGGCTCCACGACCGGGCGGACCCGGTGTACGAGGCGTCGATGTTCAACCCCGCGACGAACACCTTCCAGGCGGGCATGGCCACGGACCCGATCCCGCGCACGTACCACTCGTCGGCGTTCCTGCTGCCGGACGGCCGGGTGATGGCGGTCGGCGACAACCCGGGCAACGGGACCTTCGACGACCACGTGTCGATCTACACCCCTCCGTACCTCTACAAGGGCGCGCGGCCCCAGATCACCTCGGTGGCGAACAACCGCTGGCAGTACGCGAGCACGCAGCGGATGACGGTCGACCGTCCCGTGGTGAAGGCGGAGCTGATCCGTCCGGCGGCGGTCACTCATTCCTCCGACCCGAATCAGCGTTTTGTGGACCTGCCGATGACGGTGGGCGCTGACGGAACGACGATCGATCTGAACGTCACCAGCAACCCGAACCTGGCGCCGCCCGGCTGGTACATGCTCTTCGCCGTGGACGCGGACGGCGTCCCGTCGGTGGCCTCCTGGGTCCATCTCGGCGGCCCGGACGCGCTGGAGGCGCCCAAGGGCAAGGCGGCGACCCCGGCTGCCCCGATGGTGCACGACTTCGCGGGGAAGATGACGGAGAAGGGGAAGGGCCCGGATCCGGCCCGTACGTCCCACCCGGTGCCGGCGACGATCTCGGGCTGCGACCGCCACTACGGCGCGGAGAACGTGTGCGTGCCGACGGTCTTCCCGAAGACGGTCCCGCCGACGACGGCGGGCCGCTGCGCGTGGCTGAAGGCGCACGACTACGGCGTCCTGAAGCTCAACGGCCGCGACGACCCGCTGAAGCTGGACCCGGACAGGAACGGGCGCGCCTGCGGCTGAGCACGGGAGAAAACCGCGTTGGCGAGGGAATCACCCGGTGGAAGGATGGCTCGGTGAACATGGCACAGCACCGGAACGCCCCTGTCGTGCGCCCCATCACCGACGCCGACATCCCCACCGCGGTCGACATCCTCGCCCGCGCCTTCGCCGACTACCCCTACACGCGGCACGTGATCGCGGCGGACGATCACGAGGAGCGGGTCCGGCGGTCCCAGGAGCTGTGCCTGACCCGCATCGGCATGGTGTACGGCCGTGTCTGGGTCGCCGACGGAGGCCGCGCCGTGGCCGCCTGGGCCGTTCCCGGCCAGGACCCTTCGCCCGCCTTCGCCGAACTCGGGCCGATCCTCGGCGAGCTCAGCGGCGACCGGGCCACCGCGTCCGCGGCCGCGGACGCGGCCGTCGCCCCGTACCGGCCGCAGGAGCCCGGATGGTTCCTGGAGACCGTGGGCACCGCCCCCGAGGCCCAGGGGCGGGGCCTCGGCAGCGCGGTGCTGGTTCCCGGCCTTCAGGAGGCCGAGCGTGCTGGGTATCCGGCGTTCCTGGAGACATCCAGCGAGGCGAACGTGCGGTTCTACGAGCGCCTCGGCTTCAAGGTCACGGCCGATGTCCGGCTCCCCGACGACGGCCCCCGCACGTGGTGCATGCGCAGGGACCCGCACGGATCGCGCGATGACAGGATGACGGCATGGTGACGAACGAGCCGTGGGCGGCGATCCACTGTGACCTGCTGGCGGCGAAGGCGCGGGTGTACGACCCGAGCGGTTTCGTCTGCTCGCAGCCGGCACCCGAACCGGAGAGCGCCGAGTACGCCGCCTGCGCGTTCACACTGGACGGCCGCTCGGTGCGGTTCCGCGTGGCCAAGACCACGCCCACGAAGGTGGGGCAGTTCGTCACCGTGTGGCAGCGGTCCGAGGCGGGGCCGATCCGGCCGTTCGATGCCGCCGACGGCGTAAACCTCTTCGTCATCAGCAGTCGGGACGACGACGGCTTCGGGCAGTTCGTGTTCCCGCGCGAGGTGTTGTGCGAGCGCGGCATCGTCTCCCGCGACGGCTCCGGCGGAAAGCGCGGATTCCGCGTCTATCCGCCGTGGGTGACCACGACCAGCCGGCAGGCCCGCGCCACCCAGGCATGGCAGGTGAACCACTTCTTCAGCCTCGGTCAGGACGGACCCGCCGACCTGACACGAGCCCGCGCCCTTTACCACTCATAGGCACACCACCCATAGGCATACGCCTTGAATCGCTTGGAGTCGTCGATGACCGTTCGTCGTGTCGTGCCCAACGTTCAGTCGGAGGCAGTGGAGGAGAGCCGGGAGTTCTACGGCCTGCTGGGCTTCGAGGAGGTCATGAACCACGGCTGGATCATGACGCTCGCCTCTCCGTCCCATCCGGCGGCGCAGATCAGCTTCATGGCCGACGACAAGACCGCGCCGGTCGCTCCGGACATGAGTGTGGAGGTGGACGACGTGGACGCGGCCTACGCGGTCATGCGGGAGCGCGGCGCGGAGATCGTGCATCCCTTGCAGGACGAGGAGTGGGGAGTGCGGCGGTTCTTCGTCCGCGACCCCAGCGGCCGAGTGATCAACGTGCTGGGCCACCGCTGACGTAAGACCGTCCGCCCACGACCGTTTGGAGGCAAGGTGAAACACCTGGGAATCCTGGGACACAGCGCGGAGGGCGCGGCGCTGTGCTTCCGTACGTTCTGCCGGAAGGGCTCCGCGGAGCTCGGGCCCCACGAGCACCCGGACGTCACCCTCGATCTCATCGCCATGGCCCGTTCCATGCCGGCCTGGGACGCGGGCGACCACGACACGGTCCGCGCGCTCTTGTCGGTCAGCGCCGACCGCCTCGCCCGCGCGGGAGCGGAGTTCTTCATCTGCCCCGACAACACCGCCCACATGGCCCTCGAACGCCCCGGCGCCGACCTCGCCCTCCCGGGCATCCATATCGCCGAGGTCGTGGCGGACCGCGCCGCGCACGACGGCCACAAGCGGGTGGGCGTGCTGGGCACGCGCTACACGATGGACGGCCCGCTGTATGCCGAGGCGTTCGCGCGGCGCGGCATCGCGGCGGAGGTCCCGGACCCGGCCGACCGGCGTCTGGTCAACGACGTCATCTTCGACGAGCTCGTCAACGGCGTCCTCGACGAGCGCTCGCGCCGCGAATACGTACGGATCATCGAGGCGCTGGCCGCCCGTGGCTGCGACGCGGTGGCCCTCGTCTGCACGGAGATCCCCCTCCTGATCACCCCGGACGTCTCCCCGCTCCCCACCCTCGACTCCACCCGCCTCCTCGCCCACGCGGCCTTCGAGACCGCCGTGGGCCGGGCGCCCCTGCCGACGTGGCGGGGCGGGCCCGTCGCCGACGGCGATTAGCTCCTGACCTGCCCCTTGGTGTAGAACACTGCGGCGATCGAACATGATCACGACAACTTTTCTTCACGGGGGAAGAACATGAAGGCAACCCGACGCCTCGTCGGAGCCCTTGCCGTCGTCGCCGCACTCGGCGGCGGCCTCACCGCCTGCGGCCCGGACTCGGACACGGCGAGCGGTACGACCGGCGGCTCCAGTGCCTCGGCCAAGCCGGCCGACGGCGCCAAGGGCGGCTCCAAGGGCGAGCCCGGCGGCGACTGCGGCACCCCGCCGCAGCTGCCCGCCGGCCACAAGATGGTGGAAATCGCTGTCCCGCCGTCGAAGGGCTCGATGTCCGCCAAGGACGCCAAGCCGACCTGCACGCCCAACGACTGGATCTACCACGGCCAGGGCGAGGCCAAGTACTACATCTTCGCCCCGGAGACGAAGGCCGAGCTGGCCCTGGGTTCCGGCAAGACGAAGGACGTCCCCGTCGGGGAGCTGTGGATGCACGCCGGTGACTGCCTGACCAACTCGAGCGCGGTGAAGCAGCCGTACAGCTGCTCCGGCAACATCTACGACATCACGACGAACTCCGAGGGCAAGGTCACCGGCATCAAGGAGATCTGGCACCCCTGACCCTCGCGGGATGGAGCGAGGCGGGGCGAGACGGGGCGGGGTACGAACCCCGCCCTCCTGGTCACTTCCCCCTCAGCCGTTCATCGGCTTCCTCTTGTGTCATCGTGACGGCTTCCGACAACGGGATGCCCATCCTTTTCAGCGGGCAGCCGGGGTAGTGGTCCCGCCTGTCCTCAGTGGCATCACACTTGGGACATTGCCGAGGAAGCGCTCCGGGCATCACTTTCCTCCTTGCCGGCATCCAGAGCCGTCATTTCCTGATGATCAACCTCGTGGACTTCACGATCAGCCCACCCAGAGGTACGCCGCAGACCGCCACCGATCCTGCGGCGATCCAGCGCCACAGGGGCGTCACCTCATGCGCCGGTGGCACCAGGACCAGGACGCCACTGACGGCCATGAGCATGAGGCCCCAATAGAAAACGGCCAGCGCCAGGCGCATCCACCTGAACCACTCCGCGAATTCCGACTTCTGCTCCTCCCCCAGGTCTTTCGCAAGGTCCTGAGGGAGCCTGTCCAGCGGACCCCACCAGTTCTCGACATCCTGACGGGAATACAGGTGCCGGCTGGCCACCATCCCCAGCATCAGCGCCACGATCATGAGGATCGTCGTCAGAGTGAGCGCGATCAGTAAGGGTGCCGCCCAGCGGAACGGTTCACGCTGCCCGATCACGATCCCCAGCAGTGCACTGCTCGCACCGGCCAAGAGCGGTGCCGCGACCGTGAACACCTTGTCGTACGCGGCCCCTTCGCCCAGCCGACCAGGCCTCCGCCACATATACGGGTCTTCCACCACGGGAGTGGCCGCCTCGGCCGTCGGGGGCGGCCGGCCGCCGCCGCTCCGCCGTGTGAGGAAACGCGGCCTCGCCATTTCTCACCCCCGGGCCCGATGGAGCACCAGAAGAATTACAGCACGCCGATTCGAGGCGAAGCACGCGAATCGGCCAGGAGGCCGGGCAGGGCGGGGCGGGGTGCGAACCCCGCCCCGAGCGCCCGCTACGGCTTCGATCTCACCGCACGTCCCACTGCGGCAGCAGGTGCGTGTCCCGGAAGTGGCTGCGGATGGCGATCGACGCGTCCTGAATCTCGTCCAGGGCGCGCTTCTCGGCCACGGCCTTCCGTCGTGCGCCTTCGAGTTCGACGCAGTCCGTGCATCCTGCGGGCGAGATCCACCGGGACGTGGACTTCTTCTTCGGGTGCGCCAGTTCGAACCACAGCGTCTTGCCGAACCTGCGGCGGTCGTAGGTGCGGCTCCCCCAGTCGTCGGCCCACAGCTCGACGATACGGAGGCCGCGCCCTGCTTCCGCGTGCGCGGCGGGTTCCGCGGTTCGACCACGGCGGCTGAACAGCGCGGGCACGACGGGACTCGTGTCCCACACGTTCACCCGGAGCCGGTCGCCCTCCCGGCAGTGGAGACGGAGGGTGCACGGGCCGTTGGTGTGCCGGTGGGCGTTTGTGACCAGCTCACTGGTCAAGAGGGTTGCCTTCTCGGCGATTTCGGACAGCGCGTGACTGTCCAGGACTGCCTGGATGGTCACGCGAGCGATGCCGGGTGCGCGAGCGTCGCGCGGCAGTTCGAGGAGGTAGGACCAGGGCTGAGGCGGCGATACGGTTGCCATGAAGTCTCCTGGGAGAGTGGCTGGTTGGCGCTACCGTAGCCCTATCCGTATAAGCACCAACACGGCTTCGCCTAAGACCTAACCCCAACCACTCGCATGGGCGATGCGAGCGAACTTATGCACGACTGAGGAATGGTGCGGATGCCTGTCCGACCCCACGTAACAGCGCGGCAGCTCCGCCTGGGCGTTGAACTACGCAAGCTGCGCGAGCGCGCGGGGCTGTCATCAACCGAGGCAGCTCGCCTGCTCGGAACGAATCAGACCCAGATCAGCAACATCGAATCCGGCCGTGTCGGCGTCAGTGACGAGCGCGTGCGCACTATGGCCCGCAACTACGAGTGCTCGGACACGGCCCTGGTCCACGCGCTCACCACCATGGTCGGTACTCGCAAGCGCGGCTGGTGGGAGGAATACCGCGAGACCCTCCCGGCCGGGTTGGTCGACCTCGCCGAGTTCGAATATCACGCCACTGGGCTGCGGGCAGCCCAGGCCATTACGATCCCCGGACTACTGCAAACACCGGAGCACGCTCGCGCCGTGTTCCGTGAAGCGGTTCCGAAGCTGATGCCGCACGAAGTCGAACACCGAGTCTCCCACCGCATCAAGCGACAGGAAGTCGTCTACCGCGATGGCGCGGCCCCATTCAAGGCGATCATCCACGAGGCCGCGCTGAGGATGCAGTTCGGCGGAGCTGAGACGGCCAAGGCCCAGCTTGTACATCTGACAGAGGTGAGCCATCGGGACAACGTCACCGTCGTGGTAATCCCGTTCGACGGCACCTCTTTTCCTATCTCCGGCCACGGCGTCGACTACATGCACGGGCCCGTGCCACAGCTCGACACCGTGGTCCTGGACGCCGCCTACGGCGGGTTGCAAATCGATGCTGTCGCCAAGCTGGAGAGGTATCGCTTGGTGCTGGACAGGATGGAGCAGGTCGCGCTGCCTCCCGACGCATCACGTGACCTCATTCACCGCATCGCGAAGGCACTCTGAGGCAAACCATGACTGTTTTCACCTGGCAGAAGTCCTCGTACAGCGGAGACGACTCTTCATGCCTCTACCTGGCCCCCTCCCCCACCGGAGGGATCCACCTCCGCGAGAGCGACGACCCCGACGTCATCCTCACCACGACCCCCGCAAGACTCCGCCCCCTGATATCCCGCATAAAGGACGGCGCCCTCATCCCCCCGACCCCCGATAGAGCGGATCCGTAAGATCGGCCCTCACGTCACGAGCCAGCGCGGGCCGCGACAACCCGCGAGCCCGGCGGAAGATTTCGTCCATCGGAACGTCGATCTGCGGCACCCCCCACCCCACGAGCTTCGCGATCGACGTCCCATAGGCCACTCCCCGCACGCCGCCCCACACCAGCACCCCCGCGCACATCGGGCAGGGCTCGGCCGAGGTCACCACGACGTGCTCCGACAGCTCGAACCCACCCCCCACCGCCTCGCGGACGAGGTTCGTCTCGGCGTGGGCGGTGGGGTCGCCGCTCTCGCCCGTGTTGCTCGCGCCGGCGACGACCGCGCCGGTCTCGGCGTCGACGAGGACCGCCCCGTAAGGCCACTTCGCCGCCGCCCGGGCGTACTCCACGGCAGCGGGCATGGCCCGCAGCACAGCCTCCCGCAGCGGCGGGGGCCAGTCGCCGGACCACCCCGGATCGAACGCGCGCGGACGCGCCTGCGGCGGCACGGCGCGGGTCAGGGAGAGCGGGGCGGCCGTGGCCGCCGTAAGACTCAGAACGCGTCGCCGCGAGAGGAAGGTCACCGCGCCATCCTCGCCCCCGCCGCATCACATGACAGCGGAATCCTCCGGACGTCACCCAGCCAGAGGCGGATTTCAGCTGACACGCAGAGGGCAGCCCAGCTCCGGCTCGGCGCGGTTCGGGGAGCAGGTCACCAGCGCCACGGACAGGAACGAGGTGCCGCGCAGGTAGAACCCGAGCGATACGTCACCGCCCTGTGCCAGCCGCTCGGCGGCGGAGGCGGCGAGGGCCGCCGGCCGGGGCGTGTGCTCGGTCAGCCGTTCCGCCAGCCACTCGGCGGCTTCCTTGGGCTCGTCCCATGTGCCCTGGATCAGCCTGGGTGGTTTCAGCAGCCACAGGGCCGTCTCGATGGGCGGGATGTCGGTGGTCTTCCAGGCGGTGACGGCTTCGCGGTAGCGCTGCTGTACCTCGTCGGGGCTGGTGGGGGCCGGTGGGACGGACGGTGGTGGGCGGCGGACGCTCTCCTTGTCGAAGGCGGCCTTCTCGCCGGCCCAGAGGTACCCGTGAACGTGCAACTCGTCTTCCTGTCCGGGGAACGTGGGTGACGGCCCCCGCCTCCTCCGGAAGGCGGGGGCCGCCGGTTACGGGGCCGGTCAGGCCGTGAGGCCGAAGCGGCCGGGGTCGATACCCGCCGCGTTCAGCTCGGCGGTGGTGAACCTCAGCGGCTGCGCGTCGGGCCGCTTGCTGTCACCGAGGGCGAAGGCGTCCTCGGCGATGCGGGCGAGGGTGACGCACGATTCGCCGTCGGGGTGGGTGTTGCCCCCGCACGCCGTGGCGAACCGTGCGCCGTCGATGTCGAGCCCGTACAGGTCAGTCATGGCGAACCTTCCTGGTAGTCGGCCGTTCCCGGTCATGAGGAGACGCTAGGGACAGGGGGGTACCCGGTGCGAGAAAGTTGCATCCGGTTGCAGGCCAGTTAGTCGAGGGCTTCGATCGCGGCGGTGATGAGCGCACGCGCCCGGGAGCCGTACACGGCTCGTTTCTGCAGTTCGGCGAAGGTCTTGAGGTAGTCACGCACCTCGCCGGGAGCGGTCACGGTGACCTCGGCAGTCAGCAGCTCGACGTTGACGTGCTCGTCGTCGTAGACGTTGAACGTTTCCACAGTCCAGATAGGCCGTTGCCCCTTGGCGGGGATCACGCCCAGGCTGACCGAGGGGAGGAACATCACCGACAGCAAGTGTCTGAGTTGAGCGACCATCGTCTCGTCGTCGCCCAACTGATATCGGAGGACTGCCTCTTCGAGGAGCATGACAAACCGCCGGTTGCCCTCGCGGAGTACGCGAGCCCGCGCGAGACGGGCCGCTACCGCCTCGGGGATGTCGTCCCGGAGGTCCCTCAGCCACGCGGCCGACTCAAGGACCGCTGTCGCGTATCCCTCGGTTTGGAGGAACCCGGGGATGAGGCCGGAGCTGTACACACGGAAATGCTTCGTGCGCTCATACAGGGGAACGCGACTCTGTTGGATCTGGCGAAGCGTTTCCTTCCTGTGAAGCCGTCTCCACTGCACGTACATGGACTCGACAGCGCGGTTGGCTGCGATGAGGTCGGCGGCTTGGTCTCCAGCGCCGCAGGCAGCACACCACGCTCGGATGTCGGCGTCCGAAGGAGCCGTCTTGGCGTTTTCGATGCGACTGGACTTGGCCTTATGCCAGCCGCAGCGAACAGCCAGATCGTGACCCGTGAGTCCTGCGTCCCGCCTGATCTCTTTAAGGCGGCCTGCCAAGGCTTCACGGGCTGCCTGGGCACTGGACGAGGGAACAGTAGGCATGATCTGGCTGTCCGGCAACGCTGGAGGTTTGGGTCAGACCTTGTACTCCTCGTGCGGGATGCCGCGCTCCCACACGGCTTCGAAAGCATTGGCGCACAGCTCGGCGACGGCCCGGTCCTCGATGTGCTCGAAGCCAGCGCCGTCACCATCACCGGTGAAGTGATTGAACCTCACCAGGTGATCGTCGAAGACCCAGAAATCGTTCCCCGGCAGCGCGATGTCCGATGCCCGCCGACGCGGCAGCCAGCGAACCTGCTCACCCGCGCCGACGTTGACAACGGTGGTCGCGTGCTCGTACTTGATGTACTCGCTCACCGGCTCGGAGACGATGCGGGCCCGTCGCATGACCACGCCCCGGGCGACAGCACCTCGTACCAGCGACGTCCAGCGGGACCACCCCTCCGACTCCGGGTCAAGGTCTACTTCGCCGGTACGCTTCCACTGCTCGAACTCCTCGGCTTCGCCGGCGATGCCGTAGCTGTCACGCATCTCCAGGTGCACCGCAGAGCGCGTGGCCGAGTTCAGCAGTTCCTCAAAGCTTGCCCGCTGCGGCTTGTTCTGCGGCATCGCACGCCTTCCTGATGATGTCGATCATCCGGTACGGCATCCGGACAACCGCTTCCGTGTCGGGGTGAGGGCTGTTCTTCCGGCACTCGGCCAGGGTCTTCTCGTCTGCCAGCCAGCCCTGGAAGAGGATGTCGGGCTCGGGTTTCATCTCAACGTCTACCCACGCCGCAGGGCACTGGTCAGTCTTCGTCTCTGGGTCGATCCCGACGAACAGTAGCGCCATCGCTGCCTCCCGTGTCGAGCCCGATGCGATCAGGTGCATGTGACGATCTGCCCTTTGCACCGCCCCGGTCAAGAGGGCGCGGCTACGGCACGATCCCCGCGCGCTTCGCCGCCAGGACCGCCGAGACGCGGTTGTTCGTGCCGAGCTTCCGGTAGACCTTCTCCAGATGACGGTTGACCGTGTGCGGCGAGATCGTCAGACGGCGGCCGATGCCCGCCGCCGTCAGGCCCTCGGCCAGCAGGCCCAGGACCGTCAGCTCGCGCGGCGTCAGGTCGTGGCGGGGCGGGGACGGGCCGCCGGCCGGGGCGATCACCAGGCCGGATCCGGACCCGGCTCCGGATCCAGGTCCGGGCCCGGGTCCGGGCGGGGACGGGGGCACGGCCCCCGGGACGGCGTCGGCCACCGCGCGGCGGAGGCGGTCGAGTTCGCGGACGTGGCGGTCCGCACGGAGCAGGAGCGGCTGGACGCGCGCCGTAAAAGCCAGTTCGTGGGCGGTGAAGTCGCCGCGGCGGCCGAGGCTGACGGCGCGCATTTCGCCGGGGAAGCCCAGGAGGGGGATGCCGAGCTGGTGGGTGGTGCCGTAGTCGCGGCGGGCCTCGCTGTACCAGGAGGAGTTACGCCAGTTGTCGCAGATCTGGGTGATGCTCACGGGGCCGGCGCCCGCGGCTTCCATATAGGCGATCAGGGGGTGCCGCTGCTCGACCCGGCGCCGGATGACGTCGCTGACGTCCGGGCCCATGGAGTCGGGGGCCCAGCCCTGGGCGTAGCCGGTGCGTTCGGCGAGGCGGATGCCGGCGAAGATGACGGTGTCGCAGCCCAGTGCTTCCTGGAGGCGTCCGGCCATCAGGTGCCAGAGGGAGTCGGGGTCGTCATGTTCCAGGACGGCCATGACGAGGTCGAGCATGTGCTCGTAGTCGCGCGCGTGAAGTCCTGACATGGCGGGCCCGCTTCCTCTCGGTCCCCGCCCGCCGCATGCTACAGGCCATCGGCGGGGCGGCGTGCGCGTGGGAATTCTCCCTTATGGGACGATTCCCTCGTGCTTGGCCGTCATCACCGTCGAGACGCGGTTGTTCGTGCCGAGCTTCCGGTAGACCTTCTCCAGGTGTCGGTTGACGGTGTGCGGCGAGATCGTCAGGCGGCGGGCGATGCCGTCGGCCGTCAGTCCCTCGGCCAGGAGGCCCAGGACGGTCAGTTCGCGAGGCGTCAGGTCGTGGCGCGGCGGTGGCGGGCGTCCCGGCAGGGTGGGCGGCGCCGCCTCCCGTAATCGCCGCAGCTCCCGTATGTGCCGGTCGGCGGCGGTCAGGAGGGGCTGGATCCGGGTCGCGAAGGCCAGGTCGTGCTCGGAGAAGTCGCCGGTCCGGCCCAGGACGAGGCCGCCCTGGGGGCCGTCCGCGCCGGGCAGGGGGATGCCGAGCTGCTGGGTGGTGCCGAAGTCGCGGCGGGCCTCGCTGTACCAGACGGAGTCGCGCCAGCTGTCGGTGAGTTCGCGCACGATCACGGGGCGGTGGGCGCGGGAGGCGAGGTAGGAGACCAGCGGGTGGTGCTGGCGGACCCGGCGCTGGACCACGTCGTTCACGTCCTGCACGCCCTGGCCGAGCGACCGGGGTGCCCAGCCCTGGGCCTCGCCGCGGTGGGCGTGGAGGTCGATCGCGGCGAAGACGACCGTGTTGAGGCCGAGGGCGTCGACGAGGTGTGCGGAGACGAGGTGCCAGAGGGACTCCGGGTCGTCGTGCTCCAGGACGGCGATGGTGAGGTCGAGCATGAACTCGTAGTCCCGCGCCCGGAGTCCGGGTCCATGACGTCGTGGCATGGCGGGTCCGTCCCCTCTCGGGTCCCCGTCCGCCGCATGCTACCGGCTGCGGGAAACGCCCCCAAGGGGCCCGGGGGCCGCGAGGGGGAGAGGGGCGAAGAGGAGGCGGATCGCGCCGACGTCGAATCCCCCGTGGCCGGCGTCGGCGCGATCGCGCGTCCCTGTCAGGGTCGCACGCGGGCCCTCGGTCGCACGATGGGAAGAACTTCCCACTCGGGGGTGGAGGTAGCCATACCCCCGGCCGTGTCCCCGGGCCGGTTCAGGGGACGATGCCCGCCTGCTGGGCCAGGAGCACGGTGGAGACGCGGTTGTTGGTGCCGAGCTTCCGGTAGATCTTCTCCAGATGGCGGTTGACCGTGTGCGGGGAGATCGCCAGTCGGCGGGCGATCCCCGCCGCCGTCAGGCCCTCCGCCAGCAGCCCCAGCACCGTCAGTTCGCGCGGTGTCAGGCCGTGCCCGGAGGGGTGGGCGGTGGTGAGGTCGGGGGCGGCGGTGCGCAGGCGGCGCAGTTCCTGGATGTGGTTGGCCGCGCCGATGAGCAGGGGCTGGAGGCGGGCGGCGAAGGCCACGTCCTGGGGGCGGAACCGGCCGTCGCGGCCCATGAGCACCAGCCGTGCCGTGCCGGGGGCGCCGGGGAGGGGCAGGCCCATCTGTTCGGTGATGCCGAAGTCCCGGCGCGCCTCGCTGTACCACTGGGTGTGCCGCCAGCCGGCGAAGATCTCGCCGACGGTCACCGGCTCCGCCTCGCCGCTCAGGGTGTAGGCCACCAGCGGATGGCGCTGGGTCACCCGGCGCTGGACGAGGTCCCCGACGAACGCCGCGAGCCGCGGCGGTGCCCAGCCCTCCACTTTTCCGGTCAGCCGGGCCACGTCCACGACCGAGAAGGTGACCGAGTCGCAGCCCACCGTCTCCAGGATCTGCGAGGTGATCAGTTGCCAGGACGACTCGGGGTCGTCGCTCTCCAGAACGGCGACGGCGAGGTCGAGTATCCGCTCGTAGTCGCGTGTCTGGAGCTGCTGGGTCCGTGCCGTCATCCCCGCCGTCCGCCCCCCGGCTCCACTGCCCGTCAGCCCCAGCGCCCCGTGCGGCCCAGCAGCAGGGCGGCGGCCGCCGTGCCGGCGGTCGAGGTGCGCAGAACGCTCGGGCCGAGGCGGTAGGGGTGGGCGCCGGCCTCGGCGAAGGCGGCGAGCTCCTCGGGGGAGACGCCGCCCTCCGGGCCGACGACCAGCACGATGTCGCCCGTCTCCGGCAGGGGCGCCGTGGCGAGCGGGGTGCTGCCCTCCTCGTGGAGGACGGCCGCGAAGTCGGCGCCCGCGAGGAGCCCGGCGACCTGCCGGGTGGTGGCGAGGTCGGCGACGGAGGGGAAGCGCAGGCGGCGGGCCTGCTTGCCGGCCTCGCGGGCGGTCGCGCGCCACTTGCCGAGGGACTTCAGGCCGCGCTCGCCCTTCCACTGGGTGACGCAGCGGGAGGCGGCCCAGGGCACGATCGCGTCGACGCCGGTCTCGGTCATGGTCTCGACGGCCACTTCGCCGCGGTCGCCCTTGGGCAGGGCCTGGACGACGGTGATCCGGGGCCGGGGTTCCGGCTCGGAGCGTACGGAGGTGACGGCGACGTCCAGGTGGTCCTTGCCCTCGACGGCGGCGACGGTGCCGTGGACGCCCGTGCCGGAGCCGTCGGTCAGGACGATCTCCTCGCCCACGCGCAGCCGGCGCACCGAGACCGCGTGGCGGCCCTCGGGTCCGTCCAGCGGGAAGACGGTGCCGGGGAAGACACCCGTGAGGGCGTCCTCCTCGACCAGGAAGACCGGGGCTGTCATGACGTACTCGCTCTCTCGCCGCGCCGATTCACACTCGTGTCCACCACTGCTCCGGTCACGTCCGCGCGCTCAATGTCGTGCGGGCCGCGTCCAGTTCGGCCGTCAGGAGCCGCACCAGGTCGCCGGCGGGGAGCTCCCGCGCCAGGCGGTGGCCCTGGCCGGCCCACAGGTTCATGCCCTGGGGGTCGCCGGCGGCGGCCGCCGCCTTGCGCAGGCCGGAGGTCAGGTAGTGGATCTGGGGGTAGGCGGCCGGGGCGTAGGGGCCGTGCTCCCGAAGGAAACGGTTCACCAGGCCGCGGGCGGGGCGGCCGGAGAAGGCCCGGGTGAGCTCGGTGCGGACGAACAGCGGATCGGTCAGGGCGCGCTTGTGCAGCTCGTGGGCCCCGGACTCCGGGCAGGGGAGGAAGGCCGTGCCGAGCTGGGCGGCGCTCGCGCCCGCCGCGAGGACGGCCGCCACCTGGGCGCCGCGCATCAGTCCGCCGGCCGCGACGACGGGCAGCGGGACGGCCTCCCGGACCTCGGCCACGAGCGCCAGCAGGCCGACCCCGGCGCCCGCGCCGTCGGCGTGCGGATCGTCGTGGTGGGTGCCCTGGTGGCCGCCGGCCTCTATGCCCTGGACGCAGAGCGCGTCGGCGCCCGCCTCCCGCGCGGCCAGCGCCTCGGCGACGGAGGTCACGGTCACCACGGTCACGGTGCCGACTCGGGCGAGGGCGTCCACGGCCGTGCGGTCGGGACACCCGAAAGTGAAGGAGACGACGGGGACGGGGTCGTCGAGGAGGACGGCGAGCTTGGCCTCGTAGCCGTCGTCGGAGCCCTGGTCGGTCTCGCCCAGCGGGGTCCGGTACCAGGTGGACTCGCCGGCCAGCTGCTCGGCGTAGACCTCGATCGCCGCGGGGTCGGCGGCGGGCGGCTGGGGCATGAAGAGGTTCACGCCGAAGGGGCGGGCCGTACGGGCGCGGAGCTGCTTGATCTCCTCGTACATCGCCGCGGGGGTCTTGTAGCCGGCGGCGAGGAAGCCGAGGCCGCCGGCGTCGCAGACGGCGGCGGCGAGGGCGGGAGTGGAGACACCGCCGGCCATGGGGGCCTGCACGATCGGGTGCTCGAACAGTCCGTTCAACGGGGCCATGAGCACATCGTGTCACAAGTGACGTAACCCGGGGCTCCGCCCCGGACCCCGCTCCTCAAACGCCGGAGGGGCTGAATTCAGCCCGTCCGGCGTTTGAGGACGAGACTTCGACTAACGGCCGTTGAACGCGTCCTTCAGCCGCGAGAACAGCCCCTGCTGCCCCGGCTTGAACTCGCCCGTCGGGCGCTCCTCGCCCCGCATCTTGGCGAGCTGGCGCAGCAGTTCCTCCTGCTGCGGGTCCAGCTTGGTCGGCGTGGTCACCTCGACGTGGACGACGAGGTCACCGCGGCCGCCGCCGCGCAGGTGGGTGACGCCGCGCTGGTGCAGCGGGATCGACTGGCCGGACTGGGTGCCCGGGCGGATGTCGATCTCCTCGACGCCGTCCAGGGTCTCCAGCGGCACCTTCGTGCCGAGCGCGGCCGCCGTCATCGGGATGGTGACCGTGCAGTGGAGATCGTCGCCGCGGCGCTGGAAGACCGGGTGGGGCTTCTCGTGGATCTCCACGTAGAGGTCGCCGGCCGGGCCGCCGCCGGGGCCGACCTCGCCCTCGCCCGCGAGCTGGATCCGGGTGCCGTTGTCGACACCGGCGGGGATCTTCACGGTCAGGTTCCGCCGGGACCGGATGCGGCCGTCGCCGGCGCACTCCGGGCACGGGGTCGGCACGACCGTGCCGAAGCCCTGGCACTGGGGGCAGGGGCGGGACGTCATGACCTGGCCCAGGAAGGACCGGGTGACCTGGGAGACCTCGCCGCGGCCGCGGCACATGTCACAGGTCTGCGCGGACGTGCCCGGGGCCGCGCCCTCGCCGCTGCACGTGGTGCAGACGACGGCGGTGTCGACCTGGATGTCCTTGGTGGTGCCGAAGGCCGCCTCGTTCAGGCTGACTTCCAGCCGGATCATGGCGTCCTGGCCGCGGCGGGTGCGCGAGCGCGGACCGCGCTGCGATGCCTGGCCGAAGAAGGCGTCCATGATGTCGGAGAAGTTGCCGAAGCCCGCGCCGAAGCCACCGCCGGCACCCGCGCCGCCCGAGGAGGACAGGGGGTCGCCGCCGAGGTCGTAGACCTGCTTCTTCTGCGGGTCGGAGAGGACCTCGTAAGCGGCGTTGATCTCCTTGAACCGCTCCTGGGTCTTCGGGTCCGGATTGACGTCCGGGTGGAGCTCGCGCGCGAGACGGCGGAAGGCCTTCTTGATCTCGTCTGCGGAGGCGTCGCGCCTGACGCCCAGGACCGCGTAGTAATCCGTGGCCACTTACGACTCCGCCAGGATCTGTCCGACGTAACGTGCCACTGCGCGTACCGCTCCCATCGTTCCGGGGTAGTCCATGCGGGTCGGTCCGACCACGCCGAGTTTGGCGACGGCCTCGCCGCCCGAACCGTAGCCGACAGCGACGACGGATGTGGAGTTCAGCCCCTCATGGGCGTTCTCGTGACCGATGCGGACGGTCATCTCCGAGCCCTTGGCCTCGCCGAGCAGCTTGAGCAGCACGACCTGCTCCTCCAGCGCCTCCAGCACGGGCCGGATCGTCAGCGGGAAGTCATGACCGAAACGAGTGAGATTGGCGGTACCGCCGATCATCAACCGCTCCTCGGTCTCCTCGACCAGCGTCTCCAGCAGGGTCGAGAGGACTGTGGAAACGGTTCCGCGATCATCCTTCTCGAAGGACTCGGGGAGGTCCTGCACCAGCTGCGGCACATCCGTGAACCGGCGGCCCACGACGCGGCTGTTCAGCCGCGCGCGCAGATCCGCCAGCGCGTTCTCACCGACCGGCGCCGGGCAGTCGACCATCCGCTGCTCGACCCGCCCGGTGTCGGTGATCAGGACGAGCATCACCCGGGCCGGGGCCAGGGAGAGCAGCTCCACATGACGAACCGTCGAACGGGTCAGCGAGGGGTACTGCACCACGGCGACCTGACGCGTCAGCTGCGCCAGCAGCCGGACGGTACGGGCCACCACGTCGTCCAGATCGACGGCGCCGTCCAGGAAGTTCTGGATGGCGCGCCGCTCGGGCGTCGACAGGGGCTTGACGCCCGCGAGCCTGTCGACGAAGAGGCGGTAGCCCTTGTCGGTCGGGATCCGGCCGGCGCTCGTGTGAGGCTGGGCGATGAAGCCCTCCTCCTCGAGCGCGGCCATGTCGTTGCGCACCGTCGCCGGGGAGACGCCCAGCTTGTGCCGCTCGGTGAGCGCCTTGGAGCCGACGGGCTCCTCGGTGCCGACATAGTCCTGGACGATCGCGCGCAATACCTCGAGCCTGCGTTCGCTCAGCATCTCGCGCGCACCTCCAGTCCAGTGGTCCAGCCGTCGTACGACCGTACGGGTTCTACGGTTTCTTACCGGGTCTCACAGGGTCTTCACCCCTGGCACTCAATGGTCACGAGTGCCAGATCCCTCCAGCCAGTGTACGGCCGGGCCCCACGGCAAGGGCAAGGGCCGTCCTCGCCGCGAGCCCGCGGCCGGGCCGCAGCAGGCAACCGTACCGCTCTGCCGCTAGCGTCGCGGTATGCAGACGCAAGGGGATGCCGGCACCGCGCACGCCGGTGGGGAGCACTGGGAACGGCTCGCGCCCGGGGTCGTACGCCGCAGGTTGCCGGGCTGGGACGCGACCGTCGGGGCGATCGCGGGGACGGACGGCGTGCTCGTCGTCGACACGGGTTCGTCGCTCCACGAGGGGGTGGAGATCCGCCGCGAGGTGCAGGAGCTCTTCGGGCTCCCCGTGACGCACATCGCACTCACCCACCCCCATTTCGACCATGTCCTGGGCACGGCGGCGTTCTCCGGCGTCCAGGTGTACGCGGCGGTGGGCGCCGCCGGGCTGATGGAGCGGGAGGGGGAGGAGCTGCGGCACGACGCGGTCCGGCACGGCATGGACCCCGACACCGCGGCCGAGGCCGTGGACCTCCTCGTCATCCCCCACCACCCGGTGTCCGGGGAGGTCACGGTCGACCTCGGCGGTGGGCGGCGGGTGCTGCTGGCCAACATCGGCCCCGGGCACACGGCGCACGACCTGGCCGCGCTGGTCGCGGGGGAACGCGAGGTCGTCTTCTGCGGTGACGTCGTCGAGGAGTCCGGCGAACCGCAGGCGGGGCCGGACGCCCTCCCGCACGCCTGGCCGGCGGCCCTGGACCGGCTGCTGTCCCTCGGCGGGGACGACGCGCTGTACGTGCCGGGACACGGCGCGGTGGTGGACGCGGCGTTCGTACGGGCGCAGCGCGACGCGCTGGCGGAGCGCTTCGGCGTGTCGTGACCGTGGTGCGGATCTCCGTGGTGTGGATCTTGAACCAGAATGGCCCGCATGTGGAGCAAGCGGTACAGCCCTGATCTCACTCCGCCGTGGAAGCGGTCCGCCCCCGTGCCCGAGGTCCCGGCCGATCCGGATCTCGTGGTCGAGGAGGTCACGACCGGTTTCTGCGGGGCGGTGATCCGCTGCGAGAAGACGGCCCAGGGGCCGACGGTGACGCTGGAGGACCGCTTCGGCAAGTGCCGGGTGTTCCCGATGGAGCCGCGCGGGTTCCTGCTGGACGGCCGCGTCGTCACCCTCGTCCGCCCGGTGGCGGCTCCCGCGGCCTCCCCGGCCCGTACCGCCTCCGGCTCCCTCGCCGTCCCCGGCGCCCGCGCCCGGGTCGCCCGCGCGGGCCGCATCTACGTCGAGGGCCGGCACGACGCGGAGCTCGTGGAGCGGGTGTGGGGCGACGACCTGCGCATCGAGGGCGTGGTCGTCGAGTACCTGGAGGGCGTCGACGACCTCCCGTCGATCGTCCGCTCCTTCGCCCCCGGCCCGGACGCCCGGCTCGGCGTCCTGGTCGACCACCTGGTGCCGGGCTCGAAGGAGTCACGGATCGCGGCGGAGGTGACGGGCGCGTACGAGCACGTGCTGGTCGTGGGTCACCCGTACGTGGACGTCTGGGAGGCGGTGAAGCCCGCGTCGGTGGGCATCCCGGGGTGGCCGTCCGTGCCGCGGGGGGAGGACTGGAAGACGGGGGTGTGCCGGGCGCTGGGGTGGCCGGCGAACACGGGGGCGGCGTGGCAGCGGATCCTTTCCGGCGTGCGGAGCTACAAGGACCTGGAGCCGGCGCTCCTGGGGCGGGTGGAGGAGCTGATCGACTTCGTGACGGTGGGGGGTTAGCGGGGGGTGCCGGGGAGGGTCCTGAATCCCGACGTGTCCAGCGTGACGCCCAGCATGTCGAGAGGCACCGGGTCGCCGAACTTGGTGGTTCGCTCCACCGCGTAATCGGCCCCTTCACCCGCGCCGACCGGCTCCGTGAGCAGGACGCACTTGGCGGCGAAGGGGTCGACGATCAGGTAAGCGGGCACCTGCCCAGCCGCGTAGACCGAGCGCTTGGTCTTGTAGTCCCGCAGGGCGCTGGTCTTCGAGACGACTTCGAGGAGCAGCGTGGCGGCTGCGGCGGGAACCAGCCGCCCGGGGCCCTCGAACGCGCCCTGCTCCATCACCAGCAGGTCCGGCTGCGGCTCGCTGTCCTCGCCCGGGATGGCGATGTCCTGGGTCTGGAGCGGCCACCAACGATCATCGGGAATCTGCTTCAGGACCGACAGGACGATCATGTTGTGGACCATGTCGGGCCCCGCCATCATCACGATTTCCCCCCGGAGAAGCTCGATCTTGTAGCGCTCGAACACCTCGGGGTGCTCGTCGATGAGTTCGATCAGTCGCTCGTCCACAGCGGTCATCTCCGTGGTCCTCCACATCTGCCGCATGCGTTCTAGCGGCAGCCTATGGAGTGAGGGTAGGCAGGCACCAAGCTCTTGCGCATCAGTTCACCCGAACAGGTAATCAGTCCACCAGGTCTCGGACCACCGCGTCCGCCAGCAGCCGCCCCCGCAGCGTCAGGGCCGCCCGGCCCTGCTCATAGGCGGCAGGCCGCAGCAGCCCGTCCGCGAGCGCCCGCGCGGCCGCCGCCGCGCCGGCAGGGCGCAGGAGTGACAGCGGGCACCCCTCCTCCAGCCGCAGCTCCAGCAGGATCCGCTCGACCCGCCGGTCCTCCTCGGAGAGGAGCTCCCGGCCCGCCCCCGGCGACCTCCCCTCGGCCAGCGCCTGCGCATACGCGCCGGGGTGCTTGACGTTCCACCACCGCACGCCCCCCACATGGGAGTGCGCGCCGGGGCCCGCGCCCCACCAGTCCGCGCCGCGCCAGTAGAGCTCGTTGTGGCGGCAGCGGCCCGCCTCGTCCGTCGCCCAGTTCGAGACCTCGTACCAGGAGAATCCCGCCGCCGAGAGCGCCTCCTCGGCGATCAGATAGCGGTCGGCGTGGACGTCGTCATCGGTCATGGGGACCTCACCGCGCCGGATGCGGCGGGCGAGCTGCGTGCCCTCCTCGACGATCAGGGCGTAGGCCGAGACGTGGTCGGGGCCCGCGCCGATGACCGCGTCCAGGGAGGCGCGCCAGTCGTCGTCGCTCTCCCCCGGCGTGCCGTAGATCAGGTCGAGGTTGACGTGCTCGAAGCCCGCCGCGCGTGCCTCGGCCACACAGGCCTCCGGGCGGCCCGGGGTATGCGTACGGTCGAGGATCTTCAGGACGTGCTGCCGGGCGCTCTGCATGCCGAAGGAGACGCGGTTGAAGCCGGCGGCCCGCAGCTCCTCCAGATAGCGGGGGTCGACGGACTCGGGGTTGGCCTCCGTGGTGACCTCGGCGCCGGGCGCCAGCCCGAACTCGTCGCGGATGGCGGCGAGCATCCGGCCCAGGTCGGCGGCCGGGAGCAGGGTCGGGGTGCCGCCGCCGACGAAGACCGTCTCGACCGGGCGGGGGTCGTCGCCGAGCACCTTGCGGGCCAGCCGGATCTCCTCGGCGACCGTCTCCGCGTAGTTGTCACGGGAGGCGAGGGCGCCGCCGGAGCCGCGCAGCTCGTTCGCGGTGTAGGTGTTGAAGTCGCAGTAGCCGCAGCGGGTGGCGCAGTACGGGACGTGGAGGTAGAAGCCGAGGGGCCGCTGCCCGGAGCCGTCGAGGGCGTGGCGGGGCAGTGCCCCGTCCTCGGGCATGGGCTCACCATCGGGCAGTACGGAAGGCATACCGTCCATTGTCCGGCATGCCGCGCCGTTCCCATCCCTTGATCGTTCCGATGGTCATTCCGCCCTGAGCACCAGCAACGCCAGATCGTCGTCCGGCGGGGTCGGCGCGAAGCCGTGGACGGCGTGGCGGATGCGCCCGGCGACGCCCTCGGCCGTGAGGCCCGCGCAGCCCGCGAGGGCGGCGGCGAGGCCGTCGCCGTCGTCGAAGAGGCGGTTGCCGGCCTTGCGCTCGGTGACGCCGTCGGTGACGCACAGCAGGGTGTCGCCGTGCGCCAGGTCGAAGGTCTGGCTGCCGTAGCCGACGTCGTCGACGACGCCCAGGAGCATCTGCGGCGCCGCCACGCTGCGCACCGACCCGTCGGGGCGCAGGAGCAGCGGCAGCGGGTGGCCGGCGCTGGCGAGGGTGCAGCGGACTCCCTCGCGGTGGGGCGCGAGCTCGCCGTAGAGGAGGGACAGGAAGCGCGGCCCCGTGGCGGCGGTCTCCGCTTCGGCCGCCTCCTCGCCGAGCATCCGGTTGAGCCGGGTGAGGACGTCGCCGACGCCGTACCCCTCCTTGCCGAGAAGCCGCAGCCAGGGGCGGACGAGGCCGGTGGTCACGGCGGCCTCGGGGCCGCTGCCGCAGACGTCGCCGAGGGCGAAGCACCAGCGGCCGCGGCCGGCCGCGAAGACGTCGTAGAAGTCGCCGCCGGCGGCCGTGTCGCCGCGGGGTTCGTAGACGACGGCCTTGTCGATGCCGGGGATCTCGGCGACGCGGCGCGGGAGCAGCCCGCGCTGGAGGATGTGGCTGATGGTGGCCTGGCGGGTGTATTTGCGGGCGGAGGCGAGGGACAGGGCGAGGCGGCGGGCGAAGTCCTCGGTGAGGGACACGACGTCGCCGCTCAGGGCAGTGGGCCCGGAGCGGCCGAGCAGGAGGGTGCCGACGCCCCGGCCGCCCGCGACCAGCCGGCAGGCCAGGGCCGAGCCCCCGGCGGGGCCGTAGGTGTGCGGCCAGGGTTCGGCGCGGCCGCCGGCGGCGAGGGCGGGCGGGGTGCGCTGGAGGGCGGTCCGGAGGGGTTCGACGCAGCTCTCGCGGGCGTGCCAGACGCGGGAGAGGCGCGGGGCGGGGCGGAGGCCGCCGGGGGTGGGCTCGGCGTCGAGCCAGACGGCGCACCAGTCGGCGAGGCGGGGGACGGCGAGCTGGGTGGCGAGGGAGGCGACGGTGTCCTCGTCGAACTGGCCGGAGAGCAGTTCGGAGGCCTCGGCGAGGAAGGACAGGGCGCGGTGGGGGCCGCTGTCGCCGCGGACGGGTGGTTCGCAGGGGGTGCCGGGGGCGAGGATCTCGGCGACCCGGAGGTCGCCGAGGAGGGTCTGGTCGACGGCGTACGCGGGACCCGTGGGGTCCCTTGGGCTGGTGGGGAGGTGGAACCAGACAGTCTTGTCGGTGCGGCGGTAGGCGGTGCCCCAGGTCTCGGCCAGTTCGGCGACGAGCCGCAGGCCCTGGCCGCTGTGGGCGGGCCCGTCGGCGCGGTCCCCGCAGCCCTGGCGGGGGCGGGCGCGGAACTCCCGGGTGGGGTGGTGGTCGGTGACCTCCACGACGAGGCTGCCGCCGCGCTCGGGGTCGAGCCGGCACTCGAGGTCGACCGAGGTGCCGGCGTGCACCACGGCGTTGGTCACCAGCTCGCTGACCAGCAGCGTGGCGTCGTCGGTGACCACGGCGTGGGCGTTCCACCCGGCGAGCACGCCGCGGACGAACCGCCGGGCGGCGGAGGGCGCGCGGGCGTCGCCGGGCAGGCTGGTACGGGCCGTGGGCGGCCCGGACGACGGCGGCCCGGACGACGGCGGGTCGGGACTACGAGCCGGGGTGCGCGGAACCGGCCCGTCCGTCCGGGGCTTCGGTGATGTCCTCACAGTGGAGCTCCTGACCGCATACGGCATAGTGCGGATTTCACCACCGACAGACTGACAGACTGTCGGTGTTCAGGTGCGCCGAGTTGAGCAAGTGACCGCTATGGGAGTACCCCGGCCGCACGGCCCCCGCTCGGGTCTCCCCCTCGCTCCTGCCTGTCAGTTCTCCCTGGCGCCCGCGTACATCTCCTCGATCAGGTCCTTGTACGTGCGCTCGACGACCGGCCGCTTGAGCTTGAGGCTGGGGGTCAGCTCGCCGTGCTCGATGTCGAGGTCGCGGGGCAGCAGCCGGAACTTCTTGATCGTCTGCCAGCGCTGGAGCCCCTCGTTGAGCTCCCGCACATAGCCGCCGATGAGCTTCTCGGTCTCCTCGGCGGCGACCACCTGCGCGTACGAGCGGTCCTCCATGCCCTGCTCCTTGGCCCAGGCCAGCAGGGCCGGGCCGTCCAGGGCGATGAGGGCGGTGCAGTAATTGCGGTCGGCGCCGTGCACCAGGATGTTGGAGACGTAGGGGCACACCGCCTTGAAGCGGCCCTCGATCTCGGCGGGGGCGATGTACTTGCCGCCCGATGTCTTGATCAGGTCCTTCTTCCGGTCGGTGATCCGCAGATAGCCGTCCGGGGAGAGCTCGCCGATGTCCCCGGTGTGGAACCAGCCGTCGGGCTCCAGGACCTCGCCGGTCTTCTCGGGCTGGCCGTGGTAGCCCTCCATCACGCCGGGGCTGCGCAGCAGGATCTCGCCGTCGTCGGCGATGCGCACCTCCGTGCCGGGCAGGGGCTTGCCGACCGTGCCGGTGCGGTAGGCCTCGCCGGGGTTGACGAGGTTGGCGGCGCTGGTCTCGGTCAGGCCGTAGCCCTCCAGGATGTGGATGCCGGCGCCGGCGAAGAAGTAGCCGATGTCGGGGGCGAGGGCGGAGGCGCCGGAGACACAGGCGCGCAGCCGGCCGCCGAAGGCGTCGCGGATCTTGGCGTAGACGAGGGCGTCGGCGACCCGGTGCTTGGCGGTGAGCCCGAAGGGGACGGCCTTGCTGCCGGTGCGGCGGTAGTTGTCCTGGGAGACCTTGGCGTACTCGCGGGCGACCTCGGCCGCCCAGCGGAAGATCTTGTACTTGGCGCCGCCGCCCTCACGGGCCTTGGCCGCGACCCCGTTGTAGACCTTCTCGAAGATCCGGGGGACGGCGGCCATATAGGTGGGCCGGACGACGGGCAGATTCTCGATGATCTTGTCGACCCGGCCGTCCACGGCGGTGATGTGCCCGACGCTGATGTGCCCGGCGGTGAGCACCTTGCCGAAGACGTGGGCGAGCGGCAGCCACAGGTACTGCACGTCGTCGGGGCGGACGAGCTCGGTGGCCTGGATCGCGCGGGACATGTACGACCAGGCGTCGTGGCGCAGCCGTACGCCCTTGGGGCGGCCGGTGGTGCCGGAGGTGTAGATGAGGGTGGCGAGCTGCTCCGGGCGCAGGGCGGCGATCCGGTCCTTGACGACCTCGGGGTGGCGCTCCAGGTGGGCGGTGCCGCGCTTCTCCAGGTCGGCGAGGGAGAGCACCCAGCCCTCCGGGTCGCCCTCGGCGGGGACGGCGTCGGCCTCCTCGATGACGACGACGTGGGCGAGGCCGGGCAGTTCGGCGCGGCGCAGCCGGGCCTTGGCGAGCTGGGCGGCGTCCTCGGCGATCAGGATCCGGCAGTCGGCGTCGGAGAGCATGAAGGCGGTCTCGTCGGCGTTGGTGCTGGGGTAGACGGGGGTGGTGGCGGTGCCCGCGCACATGATGCCGAGGTCGGCGAGGATCCAGTCCACCCGGGTGGAGCAGGCGAGGGCGACGCGTTCCTGGGGGAGGACGCCGAGGTCGATCAGGCCGGCCGCGATGGCGAAGACGCGGTCGGCGGCCTGCCGCCAGGTGAGCGAGGCCCAGGCGTCGGGGCCCTCGCCGGAGGGGGACGGCACGGGGTGGCGGTAGGCCTCCGCGTCCGGTGTGGCCTCGACCCGTTCGAGGAAGAGCGTTGCCACGGAGGGCGGCCTGTTCTCGATCAGAGCCTGTGTCTCGGTCACGGCATCCTCCGGAGCCCGCTTCGTCGCTGGACTGCTTTCGTAGGTTTCACCCTGGTGACCCGCGCTGGTGACCGGTGAGTAACCTCCGCGAGCAGTGATCAGACTAGAGCGGAAGGGCTCCTCGCGTAAGAGTGCGAGGACACACGGTTTGAGCCGCCGGAGACCACCGGAATCACCGAACTCCACAAACGACGACGTGCCCCGACCGGGACCGGTCGGGGCACGTCGTGCGCTCGCGCCGTGGGCGCGTGGGGGCTACTTCTTGCCCTTCTCGCCGCTCTCGTCGCTGGACAGCACCGCGATGAAGGCCTCCTGGGGAACCTCCACGCTGCCGACCATCTTCATGCGCTTCTTGCCTTCCTTCTGCTTCTCCAGCAGCTTCCGCTTACGGGAGATGTCACCGCCGTAGCACTTGGCGAGGACGTCCTTGCGGATGGCGCGCACGGTCTCACGGGCGATGACCCGCGAGCCGATGGCGGCCTGGATCGGCACCTCGAAGTTCTGCCGGGGGATGAGCTCGCGCAGCTTGGCGACGAGGCGGACGCCGTACGCGTACGCCTTGTCCTTGTGGGTGATCGCGGAGAAGGCGTCGACCTTGTCGCCGTGGAGCAGGATGTCGACCTTGACCAGGTCGGCGGTCTGCTCACCGGTGGGCTCGTAGTCCAGGGAGGCGTAGCCGCGGGTCTTGGACTTCAGCTGGTCGAAGAAGTCGAAGACGATCTCCGCGAGGGGCAGGGTGTAGCGCAGCTCGACCCGGTCCTCGGAGAGGTAGTCCATGCCCAGCATCGTGCCGCGGCGGGACTGGCAGAGCTCCATGATCGCGCCGACGAACTCGGTGGGCGCGAGGACGGTCGCCTTGACGACCGGCTCGTGGACCTCGGCGATCTTGCCCTCGGGGAACTCGCTCGGGTTGGTGACGACGTGCTCGGCGCCGTCCTCCATCCGCACGTTGTAGACCACGTTGGGCGCGGTGGCGATGAGGTCGAGGCCGAACTCGCGCTCCAGCCGCTCGCGGACCACGTCCAGGTGGAGCAGGCCGAGGAAGCCGACGCGGAAGCCGAAGCCGAGGGCGGCGGAGGTCTCCGGCTCGTAGACGAGCGCGGCGTCGTTGAGCTGGAGCTTGTCGAGGGCCTCGCGCAGCTCCGGGTAGTCCGAGCCGTCCAGCGGGTACAGGCCCGAGAACACCATCGGCTTGGGGTCCTTGTAGCCGCCCAGCGCCTCGGTGGCGCCGTTCTGCTGGGAGGTGATCGTGTCACCGACCTTGGACTGCCGCACGTCCTTCACACCGGTGATGATGTAGCCCACCTCGCCGACGCCGAGGCCGTCGGCGGGCGTCATCTCGGGCGAGGAGACACCGATCTCCAGCAGCTCGTGGGTGGCGCCGGTCGACATCATCTTGATGCGCTCGCGCTTCTTGAGCTCACCGTCAACGACACGGACGTAGGTGACCACGCCGCGGTAGGAGTCGTAGACCGAGTCGAAGATCATGGCGCGGGCCGGGGCGTCCTTGACGCCGACCGGGGCCGGGACCTGGGCGACGACCTTGTCGAGCAGCTCGTCGACGCCGACACCGGTCTTCGCGGAGACCCGCAGCACGTCCTCGGGCTCGCAGCCGACGAGGTTCGCCAGCTCGGCGGCGAACTTCTCCGGCTGGGCGGCCGGCAGGTCGATCTTGTTGAGGACCGGGATGATCGTGAGGTCGTTCTCCATCGCCAGGTAGAGGTTGGCGAGGGTCTGGGCCTCGATGCCCTGGGCGGCGTCCACGAGGAGGATGCAGCCCTCGCACGCGGCCAGGGAGCGCGAGACCTCATAGGTGAAGTCCACGTGGCCCGGCGTGTCGATCATGTTGAGGATGTGGGTGTTGCCCTTGTCCTCGGTGGGCGCCCAGGGCAGCCGGACCGCCTGGGACTTGATCGTGATGCCGCGCTCGCGCTCGATGTCCATCCGGTCGAGGTACTGCGCGCGCATCTGCCGCTGGTCGACCACGCCGGTCAGCTGGAGCATCCGGTCGGCGAGCGTCGACTTGCCGTGGTCGATGTGCGCGATGATGCAGAAGTTACGGATCAGAGCCGGGTCGGTACGGCTCGGCTCGGGCACGTTGGTAGGGGTGGCGGGCACGCAGGATCCATTCGGTGACTTCGGCGCGGAGGCGCCAGTCTCGGCGGGAGTCGGGTATACGACCCCACCATGGTCCCATGAGCGGCGGGTACGGTCCGGTTTGGGACGGCCGAGTGGCTGCTGGTAGCCTGGTGCACTGTGCCTGTCGTGCCTCTCACGCGACGGGATCCCATGGCCACCGGTCGCGGGATCATGCACTTATCGAAATCCAACGAACCTGAAAAGGCTCTTTTCGTGGCGAACATCAAGTCCCAGATGAAGCGGAACAAGACCAACGAGAAGGCGCGCCTGCGTAACAAGGCCGTCAAGTCCTCGGTCAAGACCGCTGTCCGTGCGGCCCGCGAGGCCATCGTCGCCGGTGACGCCGAGAAGGCCACCGCCGCCGTCGCCTTCGCCGGCAAGAAGCTCGACAAGGCCGCCAGCAAGGGTGTCCTGCACAAGAACGCCGCTGCCAACAAGAAGTCGGCGCTGGCCAAGCAGGTTGCCGCCCTCCAGGGCTGAAGCCTCTCCGGGGCGTGAGCCCCGGTCCTTCGCCGGTTTCGGATCCAGCGGCCCCTCTACCGCTCCGTTCCCGGCACCCCGCCGCGCTCGGTCGTTCGCCACGCGGGTGCGGCATGAGCCCTTTGGGCTCGCCTGAACGATCCCGGAGGCCCGTCTCCCCCCTTCCCCAGGGCGGAGACGGGCCTCCGGGCATTTCCGGGGCCGCGCCGCCGGCCTGAAGCGGGTCCATGTGCGGGCTGTGGGGGTCTACGTACGGCTGTGGGGGTCTACGTGCGGCTGCGGGCAGCTCGGGCCACCGCCACCACCGCCTTCTCCAGGGCGTACTCGGGGTCGTCGCCGCCGCCCTTGACGCCGGCATCGGCCTCGGCGATCGCGGTGAGGGCGGCCGCCACCCCGTCCGCGGACCAGCCGCGCATCTGCTGACGCACCCGGTCGATCTTCCACGGCGGCATGCCCAGCTCCCGGGCGAGATCCCCGGGGCGGGCGCCACGCGGCGCGGAGGCGAGCTTGCCGATCGATCGGACGCCCTGCGCCAGGGCGCTGGTGATCAGCACGGGGGCGACACCCGTGGAGATCGCCCAGCGCAGGGCCTCCAGGGCCTCGGCCGCCCGGCCCTCCACGGCACGGTCGGCGACGGTGAAGCTGGAGGCCTCCGCGCGGCCCGTGTAGTAGCGCGAGACGACGGACTCGTCGATGACGCCCTCGATGTCCGCGACGAGCTGGGCGCAGGCGCTCGCCAGCTCGCGCAGATCGCTGCCGATCGCGTCGACCAGGGCCTGACAGGCCTCCGGCGTCGCGGAGCGGCCCGTCGCGCGGAACTCCCCGCGGACGAACGCGAGCCGGTCCGCCGGCTTCGTCATCTTCGGGCAGGCGACCTCACGGGCCCCCGCCTTGCGGGCGGCGTCCAGCAGCCCCTTGCCCTTGGCACCGCCCGCGTGGAGCAGCACAAGGGTGATCTCCTCGGCGGGCGCGCCGAGGTAGCCCTTCACGTCCTTGATCGTGTCCGCGGAGAGGTCCTGAGCATTGCGGACGATCACGACTTTGCGCTCGGCGAAGAGCGACGGGCTGGTCAGCTCGGCCAGCGTGCCGGGCTGGAGCGCGTCGGGGGTGAGATCCCGGACGTCGGTGTCCGCGTCGGCCGCGCGGGCGGCCGCCACCACCTCCTGAACGGCGCGGTCGAGGAGGAGATCCTCCTGGCCCACGGCGATCGTCACGGGCGCGAGCAGGTCGTCGGTTGCAGTCTTCCTGGCCATCGTGACCAGCATCCCATGCGCCAGTGACAGGCCCCTCCGAAAGCCGCCGGAGGCATACCGCACAATAAGCGGGTGACCAGCGCTTCTCCCTTCTCTGCACAGTCTTCCGACCCTGTACGGCACCTGCTGGTGCTGCCCGACCGCGACGCCGCCGAGGAGGCGGCCGAGGAGGCGGGCCGACGGTTCGTCCTCGACGACGACCCCGAGATCGTCCGCGAGGCGCTCGCCGGTGAGGACGACGCCGAGGACGCCCAGTGGCTGGTCGTCATCGACGACCCCGACGGCGCGCTCGACCGCGCCGCGCTGCGCGAGCTCGCCGAGGAGTACGACGGCTGGACCGAGGTGGAGTGACACCCCGGCCCCGTGCCCCCGAGGCGGCTCCGCGGCCGATGTGGCGGCCGGTGCGGCGGCCGGTGCGGCGGCCGGTGCGGCGGCCGGGTGGAGATCGGCCGGGTGGGGATCAGCTCCCCTGGCCCGTGCCCCGCACCTCGGGGATCCGCTCCAGCTCCAGGCCGAAGTGCTCCCGGTAGGCGGCCGCCATCTCCTCTTGCGCCAGCGTCCGTTCCGCGCGCCCGCCGGCGTCCGTCGTCGTCACGAGCGTGCGGCCGCTGATGGTGACCCGCCCGCCGTCCTCGGTGAGCCGTGAGCAGAGCACCGACTGCCCGAACGGCGACAGCGGCGAGGTCCGGTGCCACCAGTTGCCGGCCTCGAAGTCGGCCAGCGCCCGGGGGCGCCGCTCCAGGCGGTACTGCACCGCACCGTCCTTGCTGACGTCCAGGTCCCCCTCCTCCGTCTCGGCTATCCGGAACACCCCTCCCGGATCCAGCTGGTCCCCGCGCTCGGTGAAGCTCAGCGGGTGATGACTGTTCCGGCCGAAGCCGACGTCCACCAGCCACTCCCGGCCCTGCCCGCCTTCGGCCCCGACCAGCAGGGCCAAGTGGTCGAAGGGGATCCCGAACTTCCCGTCCGGCCCCATCACCCGGGCCGCCAGCAGCGTCACCCGATAGCCGAGCGCCGTCAGCAGCTCCGCGAACGCGCCGTTGATCTCGTAGCAGTAGCCTCCCCTCCTCCTGCGCACCACCTTGTCCACCAGGGCCCCGCCCTCCAGCACGATCTCCTCACCGAGGTGGATCGAGAGGTTCTCGAAGGGCACCGCCACGAGATGGCGGAACTGAAGGTCCCGTAGCGCCTCCACGGTGGGGGCGGCCGGGCGGGTGGCGTCGATGTGACGGAGATAGGCGTCGATGTTCGCTGCGTGCATGATTCCTTTATCCCCCGGGCGGGGAGGGCACGGCATCCGTCCACGGTCCTGGATCGTCTCGGGCGTCGTCGTACCGGGCGTCGCCGCCTCCTTCTCCCCGTGACGGCGACCGGCCCGCCGGGCCCGCCCGTGACGGCCACCGGGCCGTCGGTGTCGGTGCGCAGGACCGCCGCCCCCTGCTCCCGCAGCGCGCCGATCGTGCGGGCGGCCGGATGGCCGTAGGGGTTGCCGGCACCCACGGAGATCACCGCCAGCCGGGGGCGGAGCCCACGCGTCAGCCGGGGGTCCTGATGAGCGGAACCGTGATGGGCGACCTTGAGGACGTCCACCGGCGGAAGCCCTGGACGCGTCTCCCACAGCTCCTGCTGGGCGGGCGGTTCGAGGTCCCCGAGCAGCAGGAGGGTGAGCCCGCCCGTACGGACGAGGAGGACGACGCTGGCGTCATTGGGTCCGTCCTCCGCCACGGCGGACGTCCCGGCGGGCGGCGGCCACAGCACCTCCCACGACACGCCGCCCACGCTCCGCCGCTCCCCCGGCACCGCCTCCACAACGGGCACACCCGCCCGGCCGGCCTCCCGCCGGACGAACGCCGCCCGGCCGGGCGGCTGGGCGTACGGCGTCGTCTCGATCGCCCCCACCGCACGGCCGCGCAGCACCCCCGGCAGGCCGTCGACGTGGTCGGCGTGGAAGTGACTCAGCAACAGCAACGGCACCTCGTCGACGCCCAGCCGCCGCAGGCAGCGGTCGACGGCCTTCGGCTCGGGTCCGGCGTCGACGAGCACCGCGCTGTGCGGGCCGGTCGCGAGCACGAGGGCGTCCCCCTGGCCCACGTCGCACGCCACCATCCGCCAGCCCGGCGGCGGCCATCCGGTGAGGCCCCTCGTCAGGGGCGCCGGACGGACCACGGCGAGCAGCAGGAGCAACGCGCACGCCCCGCAGGCCCACGGGCTGCGCAGCACCCGCCCGGCGATCAGGAGGACGACCGCTGTCGCCGCCGCCAGCCACAGCCCGCCGGCCCAGCCACCGGGCCAGGCCAGCTCGGCCCCGGGCAGCCCCGCCCCGGTGCGGGCGACGGCCGCCGTCCACCGCGTCGGCCAGCCCGCCAGCCAGGCGAGGCCCTCGGCGAGCGGCGGCGCGAGCGGGGCGGCGGCGAGCGCGGCGAACCCGAGGACCGTGGCGGGGGCGACCGCCGGCTCGGCGAGCAGATTGCACGGCACCGCCACCAGGCTCACCCGCGCCGCCAGCACGGCGATCACCGGCGCGCACACGGCCTGCGCCGACCCCGCCGCCGCGAGGGCCTCCGCGACCCGGGGCGGCATCCCCCGCCGTCGCAGGGCCGCCGCCCAGCGTGGGGCGAGGGTCAGCAGGGCGCCGGTGGCCAGCACCGAGAGCAGAAAGCCGTAGCCCCGCGCCAGCCACGGGTCGTAGAGGACCAGCAGGAGCACTGCGCCCGCCAACGCGGGGATCAGACTGCGGGAGCGGCCCGTACCGATGGCCAGCAAGGTGATCAGCCCGCACACGGCGGCCCGCAGCACGCTCGGCTCGGGGCGGCACACCACCACGAAACCGAGCGCCAGCCCGCCGCCCAGCACCGCCGTCAGCCGCAGCGGGATCCCCAGCCGGGCCGCGAGCCCCCGGCGCTCGGCGCGCGAGGCGAGATACGGCGGTCCGATGAGCACGGCCAGCAGTACCGCGAGGTTTCCCCCGGACACGGCCAGAAGGTGCGTCAGATCCGTTGTCCGGAAGGCCTCTTCGAGGTCGGAGGGGACGCGTGAGGTGTCCCCGACGACCAGGCCGGGCAGCAATGCCCGGGCGTCCGGCGCCAGCCCGTCGGTCGCCTCGCGCAGCCCGGCACGCAGCCTCCCCGCCACCCGCTGCGCCACGGACGGCCCGGCGACGACCTGGGGCGGGCCGCTGTCACCGACCCGGACGACGGCCGCTACACGGTCGCCGGGCCGGGAGGGCGGCATGAGCCGGCCTTCCACCCTGAGCCTGGTGGAGGGCAGCAGCCCGAGCCACGACTGATGGGCCATCAGCAGTACGGGGGTGCGGACCGCTGTCGTCACCCCGCGTGTGGTGGTCACCCGGCTCGCCTCGGCCTCCACCACGACGGCGGGCGCGGCCCGCACCGAGCCCCGCACCCGTGGCCGGGTGGCTTTCGGGTCCCCGGTCACCGTCGCCTCGATGGTCGCCTCGGCGTGGCGCCGCGCCAGCTCCGGCACCGGCCCGCGCCGGGTGTCGGCCCCCGCCAGCGCCCCGACGGCCGCCCCGGCGGCGGCACACAGCAGCACGGCCACCACCGCGCCGGCGACTCCCGCCGCCCCCGCCGTTCCGGCCGGCCCCGCCGACCCCGCCGCCCTTGCCAGGCCCCTACGGCTCCCCCGGCGGGCAGCGGCCATCAGCAGCACGCCGGACACGAGCACCGCCGCCCCGCAGGCGATGGCGACCGTCCGACCCTCCGCCGTCAGGGCGACCGCCGCAGCGGCCCATGTAGCGAGCGCGGGGCCGACCAGCCGCAGGTCGGCCGGGGCACGGCCCTCGCCGCCGGGACCGGCGACAGCGGCCCGGGTGACAGCGGCCTGTACGGCAGCGGCCCGTGGGACGGCGGCCCGCGTCATAGCTGGACCAGTGGCCGTCGTCATGGCTGGACCAGCGGCTTGAGGTCCGTGAAGCGGCGGGCTCCGATGCCGTTGACGTGACGGAGGTCGGCGACCGAGCGGAAGCCTCCGTGCTGGGTGCGGTAGTCGAGGATGTGCTGGGCGAGGACCCGGCCCACTCCGGGGAGGGCGTCGAGCTGTTCGAGCGTCGCGGAGTTGAGGCTGACGGGCCCGGCGCCCGCGCCGCCGCCCGGAGGGCTCGCACCGCTTGCCGCCCCGCCTACCGCCGCCGACCCCGCAGCCGGCCCCGGCGCCGAGCCTCCCGGGGCGGGGGCGCCCACGACGATCAGCTCCCCGTCCATCAGCACCCGCGCCTGGTTGAGCCCCGTCGTGTCCGCTCCCGGGCGGGCTCCCCCGGCGGCCTCCAGCGCGTCCTCGACCCGTGAGCCCGGCGGCAGCCGCTGGACCCCGGGGCGCAGGACCTTGCCCGTCACGTCCACCACCACACTCCGGGCCGACGGCCCCGGACCGGGCACCGTCGGGACGGCCGTCGGCGGCGGCGCCGCGACCGGCCCCTCACGAGCGGGCACCCGGACCGTCCGTGGGCGCCCCGCCCAGAAGTGGTACGCGCCGAGGGAGACCGCCACGACCAGCACGGCCGTCAGCGCCGCGAGCGTCCTCGGCGCGATGCCGCACCGCAGCCGCACCCACATGGGCAGCCGGTCCCCCAGCGCGGCCATCGCGCCGCGCGGGCCCGGCCGCCTTCGCGGGCGCGCGGCGACGGCCCCGGGATCGGCCGCCGCGCGGTCGCGCAGCGAGCCGAGACCCAGATCGAGGGCTGTCACGTTACGTGTCGGAGAGGGTGCGAACGAAGTCATGTCGTCACGCTAGGTGACGCCACTCGATCCTGTCCGGAGGCCTCAATTCCTGTGGAAAACCGGCTGGTTGTGGAAAATCCCGTCACTCACAGGAGAGGCGCGGCGCTCCTCCTCACCTCGCCGAGACCACCACGCCCAGCAGCCCCGGCCCCGTGTGGGCCCCGATGACCGCACCGACCTCGCTGACGTGGAGATCCACCAACCCCGGCACCCGCTCCCGCAGCCGCTCCGAGAGCAGCTCGGCCCGCTCCGGGGCGGCCAGGTGATGCACCGCGACGTCGACGGGCGCGGCACCCGCGCGCTCGACGACGATCTCCTCCAGTCTGGCGATCGCCTTCGAGGCCGTACGGACCTTCTCCCTCAGCTCGATACGGCCGCCGTCCAGCTGGAGCAGCGGTTTGACGGCGAGCGCCGAGCCGAGCAGCGCCTGGGCGGCGCCGATGCGCCCGCCGCGGCGGAGGTAGTCGAGGGTGTCGACGTAGAAGTAGGCGGCCGTGCCCTGCGCGCGCTTCTCGGCGGCGGCCACCGCCTCGTCGAGCGTGCCGCCCGCCTCGGCGGTGTCCGCGGCGGCGAGGGCGCAGAAGCCGAGGGCCATCGCGACCATGCCGGTGTCCACGACCCGTACCGGCACCGGCGCCTCCTTCGCCGCCAGGACCGCCGCGTCGTAGGTGCCCGAGAACTCGGAGGAGAGGTGGAGGGAGACGATGCCGTCGGCGCCGGCCTCGGCGGCGGCGCGGTAGGCGGCCGCGAAGTCCTCGGGGGCGGGGCGCGAGGTGGTCACCGGCCGGCGTTTCTGAAGGGCCTGGGCGACCGACCGGGCCGAGATCTCGGTGCCTTCCTCCAGCGCCTCGTCGCCCAGGACCACCGTCAGCGGTACGGCGACGATGCCGTGCCGCTCCATCGCCTGAGCGGGCAGATAGGCCGTGGAATCAGTGATGATCGCGACATGGCGGGACATGCCCCGGAGGTTACCCGCCGGGCCGCCGCCCCGGCAGTGCGGGGCTCGGGCCGCCTGATCGTTTCCGCTGGTCAGAGCCGCTTCGTTCAGGCGGGGCTTTCCGGACGCTTGACCTTTTCCCATCCGTACCCCCACTGCCGGGAGTCATCCCTGCCGCTGATCGCGGGTCGCTCCGCCTTGGCCTTCGCGCCCTTCGACGCCGAGTCCTTCGCCTCCTCCGAGCCCTTCGCCTCCGAGCCCTTCGCCTCCGCGCCCGCCCCCGGCTCCGCCTTGGGCTCCGCGCCCGGGCCCGCGCCGGCCTCCCAGTGGCGCAGCGCGCCCGTCTCCATGCGGATCTGCTCGCTCAGCAGCGACAGTTCGTCGCCGGCGAACTGCCGGGCCCGGTCCTGGGCGGCGAAGCGCAGCGAGTCGGCGGAGTGCGTGATCTGCTTGGTGCGCTCCCGCAGGTCGGGCAGGCAGGCGGTGACACGGTCCCGGTCGGGCTCGGACTCCAGCTTGCGCAGATCGTCGTCGACCTCGCGGCCGTGTGCCGAGAGACGGTCGAAGAGGGCCAGGGACTCGGTCAGGGAGGGGTCGTCCTTCAGGCCCGCCCGGAGCACCTCCTGCGTGGCGCGCATCGACGTCCGCAGCGAGAGGCGCAGTTCGGCGACCTCGCCCGCCGGGCCGGTCTGGGTGTACTGCCGTGCCTTGAGCCGGGTGTCCTCGACCGTGCGGCGGGCCTGGGTGACCGCCTGGTCGACGCCGTTCTTGACGGCCCGGACCGCCTTGACCGTGGCGATCACCGCCAGCGCCACCACGAGCGCACAGATCAGGGCGATGATCACGGCTGCCATACGCGCTCCTCAGCAAACGGGACACTCGGCGAGCCCCGAAGGGCCCGTCGGCGGGACCGCCCCCGCCACCTCTCCACCGTAAACGCAACGGGCAGGCCGCGGGTTCCTTCGGAACCCCCAACCTGCCCGTAGGGACAAACCCCTAGCGCGTCACGCGGCGCATTACGCCGGGACGATGTTCACCAGCTTCGGCGCCCGCACGATGACCTTGCGGATGCCCGCGCCGCCCAGCGCGGCGACGACCGCCGGGTCGGCCAGCGCGACCTTCTCCAGCTCCTCGTCGGAGATCGACGGGGCGACCTCCAGGCGGGCCTTGACCTTGCCCTTGATCTGGACGACACAGGTCACGGTCTCGTCGACCAGGTAGGCCGGGTCGGCGGCGGGGAAGTCCGCGTGGACGACCGAGCCCTCGTGGCCGAGCTTGCGCCACAGCTCCTCGGCGATGTGCGGGGCCAGCGGCGCGATCAGCAGCACCAGGCCCTCGGCGACCGTGCGCGGCACCTCGCTCAGCTTGGTGACGTGGTTGTTCAGCTCGGTCAGCTTGGCGATGGCGGTGTTGAAGCGCAGGTTCGCCATGTCCTGGCCGATGCCGTCGATCGCCTTGTGCAGGGCGCGCAGCGTCGCCTCGTCGGCCTCGGCGTCGACGACGGTGACCTCGCCGGTGTTCTCGTCGACGACGTTCCGCCACAGGCGCTGGAGCAGCCGGTACTGGCCGACGACGGCGCGGGTGTCCCACGGGCGGGAGACGTCCAGCGGGCCCATCGCCATCTCGTACAGGCGCAGGGTGTCTGCACCGTACTCGACGCAGATCTCGTCCGGGGTGACGGCGTTCTTCAGGGACTTGCCCATCTTGCCGAGCAGCCGGCTGACCTTGCCGCCCTCGTAGTAGAACGCGCCGCCGTTCTCCTCCACCTCGGCGGCGGGCACCGCGATGCCGCGCGCGTCGCGGTAGACGTACGCCTGGATCATGCCCTGGTTGTAGAGCTTGTGGAACGGCTCGGCCGAGGAGATGTGGCCCAGGTCGAAGAGGACCTTCGACCAGAAGCGGGCGTACAGCAGGTGCAGCACGGCGTGCTCGGCACCGCCGACGTACAGGTCGACGCCGCCGTGCGGCTGGCCCTCGCGCGGGCCCATCCAGTACCGCTCGGCGTCGGCGGAGACCAGCTGCTCGTCGTTGTGCGGGTCCAGGTAGCGCAGCTCGTACCAGCAGGAACCGGCCCAGTTGGGCATGGTGTTGGTCTCGCGGCGGTACGTCTTCGGCCCATCGCCCAGGTCCAGCTCGACGTTGACCCAGTCCTCGTTTCGGGAGAGCGGGGTCTCCGGGGAGGTGTCGGCGTCGTCCGGGTCGAAGGTGCGCGGGGTGTAGTCGTCGACCTCGGGCAGCTCCAGCGGGAGCATCGACTCGGGCAGCGAGTGGGCGACGCCGTTCTCGTCGTAGACGATCGGGAAGGGCTCGCCCCAGTAGCGCTGGCGGCTGAAGAGCCAGTCGCGCAGCCGGAAGTTGATGGTGCCCTCGCCGATGCCGCGCGCCTCCAGGTGGGCGATCACGGTGCGCTTGGCCTCGTCGATCTGCATGCCGTCGAGGTTCAGCTCGGCGTTGGCGGAGTTGATCGCCGGGCCCTGGCCGGTGAAGGCCTCGCCCTCCCAGCCCTCGGGCGGCTGGACGGTGCGGACGATCGGCAGCTCGAAGACGGTGGCGAACTCCCAGTCGCGCTCGTCCTGGCCGGGCACGGCCATGATCGCGCCGGTGCCGTAGCCCATCAGGACGTAGTCGGCGACGAAGACGGGGACGCGCTCGCCGGTCAGCGGGTTGAGGGCGTACGCGCCGGTGAAGACGCCGGTCTTGTCCTTGCCCTCGGTCTGCCGCTCGACGTCGGTCTTGGACTGCGCCTGCTTGCGGTAGGCGGCGACGGCCTCGGCCGGGGTGCTCGCGCCACCGGTCCAGATGTCCTTGGTGCCCTCGGGCCACTCGGCGGGCACGATCGTGTCGATCAGGTCGTGCTCGGGGGCCAGCACCATGTAGGTGGCGCCGAAGAGGGTGTCGGGGCGGGTGGTGAAGACGGTGACCTTACGGTCCTCGTCACCGGCGACCCGGAAGTCGACGCGCGCGCCCTCGCTGCGGCCGATCCAGTTGCGCTGCTGGAGTTTGATGGCCTCGGGCCAGTCCAGGGCGTCCAGGTCGTCGATCAGGCGGTCCGCGTAGGCGGTGATCCGCATGTTCCACTGGCGCAGCTTGGACTTGAAGACGGGGTAGTTGCCGCGCTCGGAGCGGCCGTCGGCGGTGACCTCCTCGTTGGCGAGCACGGTGCCCAGGCCGGGGCACCAGTTCACCGGGGCGTCGGAGGCGTAGGCCAGGCGGTAGCCGCCCAGCACGTCCTCGCGCTCGAGGGGGCTCAGCTCGCTCCAGGCTCGGCCGCCGGGGACCTCACGCCGGCCGCTGTCGAACTCGGCGACGAGCTCGGCGATCGGGCGGGCCTTCTTCGCCTCCGTGTCGTACCAGGAGTTGAAGATCTGGAGGAAGATCCACTGGGTCCACTTGTAGTACTCCGGCTCGATCGTCGCGAACGAGCGGCGCTTGTCGTGGCCCAGGCCCAGCCGGCGCAGCTGGGCCTTCATGTTCTCGATGTTGGCCTCGGTGGACACCCGGGGGTGGGTGCCGGTCTGCACGGCGTACTGCTCGGCGGGCAGGCCGAAGGCGTCGAAGCCGAGGGTGTGGAGGACGTTGTGGCCCGTCATGCGGTGGTAGCGCGCGTAGACGTCCGTGGCGATGTAGCCCAGGGGGTGGCCGACGTGGAGGCCCGCGCCCGAGGGGTACGGGAACATGTCCATGATGAACTTCTTGGGGCGGGCGACGACGGCCTCGTCGCCGGCCAGCTCACCGCTGGGGTTGGGCGCGGCGTACGTACCGTTCGCGTCCCAGAAGTCCTGCCAGTGCGCCTCGATGTCAGCGGCCAGCGCGGCCGTGTAGCGGTGCGGGGCGGCCACCTCGGCGGCGGTGGGGGTCTCGCTCATCGTCCTCAAAGCTCCATCGATCGTCGTCTGTCGCCTGTCCGCTCGCGGTCCGGAGCCACAGGGGCCGGGGCCGCAAATGAAAAAACCCCTCGCACAGGAGGGGATGCCGCGCCGATGCCGGGCCGGACCGCCGAAGGGTCGGCGATCACCTGCCGGTGCTTGATCAGCGCGGCTCGCTAAGCAGAAGGCGTACGGCACGCATGGGGTCAGGTTACCCCAGGGGGCCCGGGGCCCGCACCGAAGCGTGGTGCGGGCCCCGGGCCCCGAGCCCCGGGGGCTCGGCGGGTCAGTGGTGACCGGCTCGGCGGGTCAGCGGCGGGTCAGCTGTGCTGACGGGGGACGTACGAGGTCACGTAGCCGTCGGCGGGGGTGCCGACGCCGGTGACGTTGTCGTAGCCGACGGTCGCGGAGAGTGAGCTGTCGGCGCCCAGGGTGCGCAGCGAGGTGAGCAGGCCGCCCTTGGCGTCGACGCCGTTGGCGAAGTCGACGCGGACGTCGCCGATGCTCCGGCCCTGGCCGAGCGGGTGGTCGGTGACGTCGTGGTAGGCGGCGGTGCCGTAGCGGTCGTAGATGCCGGGGTTGGCGAAGCCGATCGGGACGCCGTGCCGGGCCTGCTGTGCCAGCGCCTGGACGCCCGCGATCACGGGCGCGGCCAGCGAGGTGCCGCCGATGCGGTACTCGTCGTACTTCACCGAGCCGTCGGGGAAGGTCTGGGTCTGGCCGACGAGGAAGCCGGTGGTGGAGTCGGCGACGGCCGCGATGTCGGGCCCGACGCGCATCGGCTTGTCGGTGCCGTTCGCCTTGGCCAGCGTGTCGGGGACGACGCCGCGCTGGTAGTAGGGCTGCTCGAAGACCTTGCTGGTGCCGCCGCCGGCGCCGCCGGTGAAGGCGCCGGGCATGCCCTCCCAGGTCAGTCCGTCCTTGGACAGGGCGGCCTTGTGGGTGCCCCAGCCGGTCTCCCACAGGTACTTGTCGCCCTTGCCGACGGCCAGGGAGGTGCCGCCCACGGAGGTGACCCACGGGGAGTTGGCGGGCGTGTCGACCTGCTTCACGCCGTGCTTGGCGACGTTGTCGCCGTCGTCGCCGGAGGAGAAGTAGAAGCCGATGCCCTCGACGGCGCCCTTCTGGAAGACCTGGTCGTAGGCGGCGGCCACGTCCGGGGACTCATTGGCCTCGACGTCGCCCCAGGAGTTGGAGACGATGTCGGCCAGCCGGTTGTCGACGATCTTGTGCAGGGAGTCGATCAGGTCGTCGTCCTGGCAGGAGGAACCGGCGACGTAGACGATGTTCGCGTCCGGGGCGACGGCGTGCACGGCCTCGACGTCGAGGGTCTCCTCGCCGTACCAGCCGGCCGCGTCGCACTCCTTGGGGTCGGCGTGCGTCCAGGCGGCGGGCAGCACCTGGGAGTACTGGCCCTGGCGGTAGGCCTTGTCGCCGTTGCGCTTGGCGTACTGCTGGATGTCGGCGGCGATCGTCGGGGAGGCGTAGGCGTCGGTGATGGCGACCGTCACGCCCTTGCCGGTGAAGTTCTTCGCCCCGTAGACGGCGCGCAGCTGCTTTCCGGTGTAGCCCTTGATGGCGTACGGGGCGTGCTCGCCGTACGCGGAGGGGAGGCCGGTGTTCACGTTCGATCCGTAGTACGTGGAGAACGGGCCGGCGTTGCGGAAGCCGGCGCTCGGGCCGGGCAGGGTGTCGCGGTGGTGGCTCAGGCGCGGGGCGTTGTTCAGGCCCACGACGGTCAGGACGGCGCCGTCGAGGCCGGCCGGGACGGAGGCGTTCCGCGCCGGGGCGTGGTAGGTCTTCCCGTCCTTGACGTAGTTGTGGAGCTCGGTGCCGAACGCCTTCTCGGCGGCGGCGGCGTCACCGCTCACGGTGACGTAGTGGTCGTTGACGCCGGTCACCGTCAGGCCGGAGGACTTCAGCCAGCCGGTGACCTTGGCTATCTGGTCCTTGGTCGCGCCGAAACGTTCCTTCGCCTGCTGGGCCGTCAAGTACTTGCCGTACGAGGCGGACTTCGGGTCCGAGACGGCACGCGCGTACGCGGCCAGGCCCTTGGCGTCACGACCGGCCAGGTAGACGCGGGCGGTGACGGCCTTCTGCTCCGGAACGGCACCCCGGTCGGCTCCGGGCGTCGCCCACAGCGGCTTGGTGCCCGCCAGCGACTGACGGTCGTGCGGGCCGGAGTCGGCGTGGGCCGCCGGAACACCGAGCGCGAGCGCCCCGACGACCAGCGGCAGAGCCGCCGTCAGGGACAGGGCCGCGCGCGTTCTGGAACGGCTGCCGGAACGGCTTCGACGTGAAGTCAAGGAAAACCCCCTGCGATGCGAATGGTCGGCCACACTCTGACCGATAAACCGTTCACTCAGGGGACATGTGTTCACCAAGAAGTGGCCAAAGGAAGGCCACGGGCGCGCAATCAAATCCACTGCACGGGTGGTTTGTTGGGAAAGCGGCCGCAAACGGATCTAACTTCCGCCGAACGAACAGACGTTAGCAGCGGCGAGCGGTCACGCACCGGGGTTGCGCGAAGCGGACCGCGCGGGGCGCTCCGCTGCCTAGCCTGCCGGGGCATGGAACTCCACCGCTTCCTCGACCAGGCCGGGGGCGTGCTCGCCCTCGTCTCGCTCACCGCGACCGTCGTCTGGGGGCTCGTCGCCGCCGACCGCCTGGCCCTCGGCCCGCGCGGCCGGCTGCTCGCCCAGGCCGTGCACCGGGCCCTCGGCGTCGGCGCGCTCGGCTTCCTCCTCGTGCACGTGGGCGTCAAGGTCGCCGAGGCGCACGCCTCCGCGACCGCCGCCCTGATCCCCTTCGCCTCCGGTGTCGGCGGGCGCGCCGGGCTGCTCGGGCTCGGCTCGCTCGCGGGCTATCTGCTGGTGCTCGCGGCGGCGACCGGCGCCCTGCGCAGCGCCTTCGCCGGGCGCGGGCGCGCGGCGCACCGCTGGCGGGTGCTGCACGCGAGCGCGTACGGGGCGTGGTGCGCGGGGCTGCTGCACGGGTTGCACGCGGGGCGGGAGGCGGCGGGGTGGGTGACCGGGTGTTATGTGGGGTGCTTGGTGGGGGTGGCGGGGGCGTTGGTGTTGCGGCGGTTCGGGGCGGGGGTGGTGCGGTTGTTCGTACGGCGCCGGTCGGTGGGGGCGCACGCGGCGGGGAGGGTGCCCCAGTCCCGCCCTTTCACCGTTTCCCGGGGCTCCGCCCCGGCCCCCGTGTCCTCAATCGCCGGACGGGCTGAATTGTCGCCACGGCGGTCCTCATGAATGGCCCCCTCCCCGAGCTCCCCGACGTGCTCGTTCTCGGGCTGCCCCGGCTCACCGCCGGGTTCGACGACGCCGCGCGGCTCGATCGCCGCGCCCATCTGGCCGTGCACGGGTCGATGCCCGTCCTCGGCCAGGACGAGCTGACGCGGCTGGCGGAAGCCGTCGCGTTGCGCGGGCGGGGTGGGGCCGGGTTCCCGTTCGCGCGGAAGTTGCGGGCGGTGGGCGGGGCCGCGCGGCGGCGTGGGGCGCGGCCCGTGGTGGTGGTCAACGGGTGCGAGGGCGAACCCGCGTGCCGCAAGGACGCGGTGCTGCTCCGGCGCGCCCCGCACCTCGTGCTGGACGGCGCGCTGCTGGCCGCCGAGGCGCTCGGCGCGCGGACGCTCGTGGTCGGGGTGACCCGCGCGGGCGCGGAGGCGTCCGTACGGGAGGCGCTCGGCGAGCGCGGCCTGTCCGCCCGGCGCGGGCGGGCCGTGCGCGCCCGGGTCGTACGCCTCCCCGAGCGCCTGGTCTCCGGGGAGTCCTCCGCGCTGCTGCGCGCCGCGGGCGGTGGCCCCGCGCTCCCGCCCGGGCGGCGCGGCCACGCCACGACGGCCGGGCTGGGCGGCCTGCCCACGCTGCTGTCCAACGCCGAGACGTACGCCCAACTCGCCCTCGCCGCCCGGCTCGGCGCCCCCCGCTACGCCTCGACGGGCGCCCCGGACGAGCCGGGCACCGTCCTGCTCACCGTCTCCGGCGCGGTGCCGTTCCCGCGCGTGGTCGAGGCTCCCGGCGGGGTGGCGCTGTCGTACGTCCTCGCCCAGTGCGGTGCCGGGGTCGCGCCCCAGGGCGTGCTGGTGGGCGGCTATCACGGCGGCTGGCTGGACGCGGCCGCCGCTGCCGGGACGGCGCTCTCCAGGGGCGCCCTCGCCGCCCGCGGCGCGGCCCTGGGCGCGGGGGCGGTGCTGCCGCTGTCCGGCGACACCTGCCCGCTGGGCGAGGCGGTGCGGGTGGCGCACTGGCTGGCGGCCGAGTCGGCGGGGCAGTGCGGGCCCTGCCGGCTGGGGCTGCCGGCGCTGGCCGGGGCGCTGGCGGACGTGGTGGCCGGGGGTGGCCGCGGGGCCCTGGAGGCCGTACGGGAGGCGGCGGGGGCCGTCCGGGGGCGGGGGGCGTGCGGGCACCCGGACGGGGCGGCGCGCTTCGCGCTGAGCGCGCTGACGGCCTTCACGGACGATCTGGCCGCGCACGTCCTGGGCGGCGGCTGCGGGCGCCCCACGGCCGGGCTGCTGCCGCTGCCCGCGGGCGGAAGACCGGAACCGGGGAACGAGTCCGGGCAGCGGCTCGCGGTGGACTGGACGCTGTGCGAGGGGCACGGTCTGTGCGCGGATCTGCTGCCCGAGCTCGTACGGATGGGAGCGGACGGCTTTCCGGCGCTCGCGGACACCGGAGTGCCCGGACATCTGCGGGGGCGCGCCCAGCGGGCCGTACGCCGCTGCCCCGCGCTGGCGCTACGACTCGACAGCCGCTGACAAGGAACACATGAACGCAAGGAGCACATGAACGCCGAGAGGGCCGTCCTTCCGGACGACCCTCTCAACCACTGTGGAGCTAAGGAGAATTGAACTCCTGACCTCCTGCATGCCATGCAGGCGCTCTACCAACTGAGCTATAGCCCCTTGTTTTGTTTTCCGCCGGGGTTTTCCTCGCGGTCTCCCTGGCGACACGGATTACATTACACGGACCTCCCCCCCATCTGCCAAATCGGTTCACCGGGCGTCCCGCAACGCCCCGGTATGACCGATTTTCACGCGGTGACGAACGAGTAGAACCGCTTCAGGGCGCAGTGCTCGTCGAGCAGTCGCCCGTAGATCGGCTCGCCTTCGAGCTCCCGGTAGGTCTCGATGGGGTCGCCTTTTATGATCAGCGCCCGTGCGCACTCCACACACCAGTACTGATACGCGGAGTTGAGCGGCTCCATGTCGCGGACGATCGGCGTCCCGCTGCCGCACCAGTCGCACTTCCGGCTGTGAGCACCCATGACCGCGCTCCTCCCCTCCCCCTCGGCCCCGCTCGCTCCCGGGTGTCCGATTCTGCCACGGGACCGCGCCGGAACAGCAACAATCCCGCCTCCCCGGGAGGGGAGACGGGATCGTCGTGAACTGTGGAGCTAAGGAGAATTGAACTCCTGACCTCCTGCATGCCATGCAGGCGCTCTACCAACTGAGCTATAGCCCCGCTGTTCTCGGTTTCCCCGGAGGTTTTCCCCCGCGTTCCCCGCGAACAAGAAGAACTTTAGCCTGTGACCTGCCCGGATGTGAAATCGGGCCACTGCGGCCCCACGGCGGGCACCCGACCGCCGCTCAGTCGTCGTCGCCGAGCACCGGCTCGGGCAGCGTCCCGGCGTTGTGCTCCAGCAGCCGCCAGCCGCGCGCGCCCTCGCCCAGCACGGACCAGCAGCAGTTGGAGAGGCCACCCAGCGCCTCCCACGAGCGGGCCTCCAGGCCCAGCAGCCGGCCGATGGTGGTGCGGATCGTGCCGCCGTGGCTGACCACGACGAGCGTGCCGCCGTCGGGGAGCTTGTCGGCGTGCGAGAGCACCACCGGCGCCGCCCGGTCGGCGACCTCGGTCTCCAGCTCGCCGCCGCCGCGCCGCACGGGCTCGCCGCGCTTCCACGCCGCGTACTGCTCGCCGTAGCGCTCGGCGATCTCCTCGTGGGTCAGCCCCTGCCAGGAGCCCGCGTAGGTCTCCCGCAGATCCGAGTGGTGGGTGACCGCGAGGCCCGTAACGGCCGACAGCTCGGCAGCCGTGGTCCTGGCGCGGTCCAGGTCGGAGGAGACGATCGCGTCGGGCCGCAGCGCGGCCAGCAGCCGGGCGGACCGGCGCGCCTGGGCGACACCGGTGCCGGTCAGCGCGATGTCCGTGGTGCCCTGGAAACGGCGCTCCACGTTCCACGCGGTCTGGCCGTGCCGCCACAGCACCAGCCGGCGGCCTCGGCCGCCCGGGCGGCCGTTCAGCTCAGCTCTCCGTCCAGATCGCCCTCGGCGGCCTGCGCGCGGGAGTGCTCCTCGGCCTTGCCGCGGGTGGCGACGGCGTCGGCGGGCAGCTCGATCTCCGGGCAGTCCTTCCACAGCCGCTCCAGGGCGTAGAAGACACGCTCCTCGCTGTGCTGCACGTGCACGACGATGTCGACGTAGTCCAGGAGCACCCAGCGGGCGTCGCGGTCGCCCTCACGGCGCACCGGCTTGGCGCCGAGCTCCTTGAGCAGCCGCTCCTCGATCTCGTCGACGATCGACTTGACCTGGCGGTCGTTGGGGGCCGAGGCCAGCAGGAAGGCGTCGGTGATCGACAGTACGTCGCTGACGTCGTAGGCGATGACATCGTGCGCGAGCTTGTCGGCGGCAGCCTGGGCGGCGGCCTGGATGAGCTCGATGGAGCGGTCCGTGGCGGTCACAAGCCATGCTTTCGGTAAAGAGGGTCAGTACGTCTCAAGGGTCTCACGACCCACCGACGGCACTCCCGGCGTTTTCCGGCCCGGCTCCTCCGCAGCCGCTCCGGCCGCTCCCCGCCCCTCGCGGTCCTCAGCTCTTGTAGTCCTTGCCCAGGACCACGGCGACGTCCGCGTTGCCCGTCTCCGTGCCCTTGCGCACGGCCTTCTCCGGCAGGCCGAGCGTCCTGGCCACCTCCTTGGCCTCGGCCGCCCGGGCGTCGTCCGCGTAGGTCACCGAGGAGGCCGCCTCCGCTGTGCCCGAGCCGCCGCCGTCGACGTAGGTGTAGCCGCCGTTGACCAGCGTGACCTGCGCCGTTCCGGACGCGGCGGCGGACCCTGTGGCGTTCTTCACGCTCACCCGGGGCGGCGCGCCCTTGGCGGTGGCGCGCACCGTGCCGCCGAGGACGTCCTTGACCATGGCGTCGGCCGCCTGCCCGCCCAGCGCCCCGTCCGCCTTCACGGGCAGGACGGAGGTGGCGTACGAGCCCCCCTTGGCCTTCCCGGCGAGGTGCGCCAGGGAGGCGCCCAGCTGCTGGACGGAGAGCGAGGGGTCGGGGATCTGCGCCAGGGAGTCCACGGTCGTGGTGGCCGCCTGGGGGTCGGTGGACATCTTCCCCAGCACCGCCCCCATGACCTGGCCGAACCGGGCCAGCTGCCGGCCCTGGTCCTCGCCGGCGGCCCGGTAGGTGGCGTAGCCGACCGCCGCCCGGCCGCCGAGGGTCTTGCCCTTGCCCTGCTCGACCAGCGGGCCGTCGCCCTGCTTGGCGCCGGGCACGGCCGCGTCCGTGTCGACCGTGATGCCGCCGACGAGCTCGACCAGGTTCTCCAGGTAGGGGGTGTCCAGCCGCCAGCTGCCCTTGATGTCCGCGCCGAGCAGGGTGTTCAGGGCGTCCCTGGTCGCCCCGGTGCCGGCGTCCTGGACGGCCTTGCCGAGCGTCGTCGCGGTGCCGCCGTCCTTGGTGGTGAGCCCCAGCGAGTTCGGCAGCAGGAGGGTGGTGGCCTTCTTGGTGGTCTCGTTGTCGACCAGCAGGGCGGTGGAGCTGTCGCCGCCCTGGGTCTGCCGCAGATGCACGACGATCACGTCCCGCTTCTGCGCGCCCGTCGCGGCGGCCGTGCCCTTCTTCTCCTCTCCTCCGGAGAGGAGGAACCAGCCGATGCCGCCGCCCAGCGCGAGCACGAGCACCACGGCGAGGGCGACGACGCGGTTGCGGCCCTTGCGCTTGCGCTCGTCACGGCGCTCGGTGCGGCTCTCGCTGAACTTCAGCCAGTCGATGACGTCCTCGGAGCCCTCGTCCGGCTCCTCGATGAAGGAGAACTGCTCGGTCCGGTACGCGTCCGCCTCCGGCCCGGAACCGGGTACGGAGTCGGGTACGGAACCGGGCGCGGAGTCGGCCGCGGGCCGGGGCTCCGGGATGCGGCCGTCCCTCGTCTCCGGCTGCTCCTCATGGGCGGCGGGACCCGTCTGCCGGGGGATCCACTCCTGCTGCGCCTGCTGGGTCTGCTGGGTCTGCGCCGCGTAGGGGTCGTACGCCGCTTGCGGCTGCTGCGGCTGCTGGGGCTGTGCGGTGTACGGGTCGTAGCCGTGCGCCTGCTGCTGGAGCGGCTGGCCGTAGGCGTCGTACACGCGCTCCGGGGCGTCCGGCCGGTACACCGGCCGGCCATAGGCGTCGTAGCCGTGCACCTGCGCCTGCGCGTACGGGTCGTGCGCATACGGGTCGTGCGCGTACGGGTCCTGTCGGTCGTTCACCAGTGCCCCTCGGTGGCCGGCGGGCCGGAGCCGGCCGTCGTGCGGTTCAGCCGTCGTGACGGTACAGCTTGCGCTTGTCGATGTAGCGCACCACACCGTCGGGCACGAGGTACCAGACGGGCTCGCCCTGCGCCACGCGGGCGCGGCAGTCGGAGGAGGAGATGGCGAGGGCGGGGACCTCCACGAAGGAGACCCGGTCCTCGGGCAGCCCAGGGTTGGCCAGTATGTGGCCGGGCCGGGTGACGCCGATGAAGTGGGACAGCGAGAAGAGCTCGTCGGTGTCCCGCCAGGTCAGGATCTGTGCCAGCGCGTCGGCGCCGGTGATGAAGAACAGGTCCGCGTTCTCGTTGAGCTCCCGCAGCTCACGGAGGGTGTCCGTGGTGTAGGTGGGGCCACCGCGGTCGATGTCGATCCGGCTCACCGAGAACTGCGGGTTGGACGCGGTGGCGATCACCGTCATCAGATACCGGTCCTCGGCGGCGGACACCGCGCGGTGGCTCTTCTGCCACGGCTGCCCGGTCGGCACGAAGACCACCTCGTCGAGGTGGAACTGCGAGGCCACTTCGCTCGCGGCGACCAGGTGACCGTGGTGGATGGGATCGAACGTCCCGCCCATCACTCCGAGCCGCCGCTTCCCGGGCCCTGTCTGCTCTCCCATGCGTGCAGACCCTACTGGGCGCGTTTCCACGCCTGTTCGCCAGGGACCGCTGGGATCAGCGGTCGCGGTTGAAACGGGTGGTGATCCACAGCAGGAGCAGCAGGATGACCAGGGCGGCGCCGCCGGTCATGAAGGGGCTGATGCTCTCGTGGTTGTCCTCGTGGTGCCCCTCGGCGGCGAGGGAGACCAGGGCGCTGTGGGCGGTGGCGATGTTCACGTCGGCAGAACCTATCCGGGAGGGATCGGGTTAACGGTTGGAGACTTCCGCCACATCGTATGCGGGCCCTTATGCGGAGCTCACGCCGACTCCACGTGTCGGGGGTCGACGAGCCCGCCTCGGGGCGTCTCCGGGACCGGCCGGTGGGTGCGCCGGTGCGAGTGCGTCGGTGGCTACTTGCGGTAGCCCCGCAGCAGGAACCAGGCGACGAGGACGACGCCCACGATCCCGACGAGCAGGACGGTGCGCAGGAGGGCGCCGGGGCCCTGGTCGCCCTTGGAGACGGCGAGGACCTCGGTGATTCCGGGGTGGGCGGCGAGAGTGGTGATGTCGGGCATGCCTCCACGGTAGCCATGTCGGTGGCACGGCCTAGGCTGGGGTCCGGAAAGCCCGGTGGCGGACCGCGGCCGGCCGACGTCAGGGGGTCTCGATGAGCGACGACCAGGAGTACGTGCACGGGGGCCGCGAGCGGCTGCCCGAGCGTGAGCGCAGGCGCTTCCCCGGTATCTCCTCGCGGGCCTACGAGCATCCGGCGGACCGTTCCGCCCTGGTGGCGCTGCGCAAGCTCAGCGGTTTCGACACGGTGTTCAAGGCGCTGAGCGGGATGCTGCCGGAGCGCAGTCTGCGGCTGCTGTTCCTGTCGGACTCGGTGCGGGTGGGCGAGCTCCAGTTCCCCCGTCTCCACGCGATGCTGCTGGACGCCTGTGCCGTCCTGGACCTGCCGAAGGTCCCGCCGATGTACGTCACGCAGGACCCCCGGCCCAACGCCATGTGCGTCGGCCTGGACGAGCCCGTCATCGTGGTGACCACGGGCCTGGTGGAGCTGCTGGACGAGGAGGAGATGCGGGCGGCCGTGGGCCACGAGGTCGGCCACGCCCTGTCCGGGCACGCGGTGTACCGCACGATCCTGCTGTTCCTGACCGAGCTCGCGGTCAAGGTCGCCTGGATCCCGCTGGGCGGGATGGCGGTGACGGCGATCGTGACGGCGCTGCGCGAGTGGTTCCGGAAGTCGGAGCTGTCGGCGGACCGGGCGGGGCTGCTGGTGGGCCAGGACCCCCAGGCCTCGATGCGCGGCCTGATGAAGGTCGCGGGCGGCAATCACCTCCACGAGATGAACGTGGACGCGTTCCTCGCCCAGGCCGAGGAGTACGAGCGCGGCGGCGATCTGCGCGACTCCGTCCTGAAGATCATGAATGTGCTGCCGCGCAGCCATCCCTTCACCACCGTGCGCGCGGCGGAGCTGAAGAAGTGGTCCGAGAGCCGCGACCACCAGCGGATCATGGACGGTCACTACGCGCGGCGCGAGGACGACAAGGACACCTCGGTGACCGACTCCTTCCGGGAGTCGGCGAACCACTACGCGGAGTCGGTGCGGGCCAGCAAGGACCCGCTGATGGGGCTGGTGCGGGACATCGCGGGCGGGGCGGGCGACCTGGGCGGCCGGCTGTTCGGACGCGGCGCGCCCAAGGGCGGCGGCGCCAAGGACGGCGGCCCCAAGGGCGGGCAGGAGCGGGACGACACCCCGGACCGCTAGTCGTCTGCGGGTGCGTCGTGGCCGGTCGCGCAGTTCCCCGCGCCCCTTCAGGGCGCTACCGAACAGCGCCGGACTTCACCAAGCCCGCTCAGTGCCTCGGCGGCGTCGGCTGGGCCGCCGGGGACAGGGTGCCGCAGAGCCCGGCCGTCATGGTGCCCGTGGCGTAGGGGTCGGTGCCCGCCGGGCCCTCCGTCGTGGCCTTCTCCCCCGCGAACAGCGGGCGCAGGAAGGACGCGTCGTCGGCCGAGCAGGACTCCGGCCCGGCCTGCGTCTGGCTCTGCAGCACCTGCACGTGGTGTTCCTGGAGGTCGTCACGGTCGAAGCGGAAGCGCATCACGCGCCGTACGGTGAACAGCGAGACGTCCGCCGGGCCCGCCTTGGCGGCCGGGCGGAGGGCGTAGACGAAGGTGTGGTCGGAGGAGACCTCCAGCGCGGCCGGGGACGCCTCCACGACCGTGAACGTGCCCTGGCTGCGGACGGTCCGGTCGGCGAGGGACACCTGGCCCGGGTCGAAGCGCACCAGCCAGCCGGTGGCGGCGTGCTGCCCGTCGTCGGCGGAGCGGCTGAAGCTGCGGTCGAACTGCTCCAGCTGGGAAGGGGCGAGCAGCAGCCGTACGGCCCGCTGGTTGCCGCCGACGAGCACGCCCGGGTCGAGCGCGGACTTGACCGTGTACTCCTTGGCCGTGGCGAGCGCGGCCATCACCAGGCTCTCGGAGAAATTCTGGGTGCGCCGTGCGGCCGGAAGGGTGACGCCCTCGGCTCCGTCGCGCAGCCGTGCGGCCGGACCGTTGTCGAAGAGGTCCTTCGCGGCGGGGGCGCCGGGCACGGGATCGCGCGGGGCGAGGGGGACGAGGGCGATCCGCAGTGCCTCGGCGGCGGGCGGCTTCGGCTCCTTGTACGGGTGGCGCAGCCCCATGTAGACGGCGGTGCCGAAGGCCAGGGCGATCAGCACCACCAGCAGCAGGACCTGCCGGGAGGCGCTGACGCGGGCCCAGGCGTGGCGGGTGCGGACGGCGGGGGCGTGGTCGTCCATCCGCTCGCGGGCGGAGAACTCCTGGAGACGGGCAGCCCGGACGAACGATTCGTCGAACACGACGGATCGGTATTCCTCGTCGCCGCCTCCCTGGGGGCCCTCGGGCGTGCCCTCAGGGGGGTCTCCAGGCCCGTTCATATCTCAAGAGTAGGTCCGTGGCGGCTTCGGTAAACGCCCTGGTACACGACAAGTTCCGACGAAATTTCAAGGGGCCGGGCGGGGGACCCGAGCCTTGGCCAGGGCTCCTGCGATCAGTCACGGAATAACAGAAAGCGACTTCCGGGCGACGGAAAATCACTTTCGGTGACCGCCGGCAGGTCGCTTTCGGTGACCGTCAACGGGCAGGCGGCACGGCCGAGGCCACCGGCGGCTCGGAGTCCGCCGAGACCGACGGCAGCGGCGCCCGCTGCTCCCCCACCGGGACGTCCACACCCGTGGTCGCGGGCGGCGGGGCGGGGCTCTGCCGGCCGCCCGAGGAGGCGCCCCGGTAGACGGCGGTGAAGGCGAGGGCGATCACGCCTATGCCCATGACGACGGCGAGCACCCAGGCCACCGGACGGTGCCAGCGGGCGTGCCCCCGGTAGGGCCCGCGCGCGATGCCGTAGCGCCCGTAAGGGCCGTAGGCGTCGTCCGGGTCGAGATCCGGGGCGAGGCCCCGCGGCCCGGCCGGCCGGCCGTGGTACCCGGCGGGGCCGCCGCGCGCGTCGTCGTACGGATCGTCGTCGGCGGGGCCGCCCCCGGCCCGGGAGCGCGCGGCGTCGGCCTCGGCGCGGGCCCGGTCGGCGGCGAGCATCCGCTCGACCGCGGAGGGTTCGTGGATCGTCGCGGACCGCACGAAATCCTCGTCGAAGACCGTGGAGGCGAACGGGTCGTCCGCACCCCCACGGCGGTGGCTGTCGGGCTCCTCGCCGTCCGGGAACGGCTTGCCCCCCACGTCGTCCGGCACCCGTCCAGCGTAGACCCGAACCGGTCAATCCGCGCGGCCGGTACGGGAATTCGGACCGCGAGGGGCCGGCCGCACCGGCCGCCGGGAGCGGCTAGCGCACGTGGCCGTCGCCCGTGACGATGTACTTCGTCGACGTCAGCTCGGGCAGGCCCATCGGGCCGCGCGCGTGGAGCTTCTGCGTGGAGATCCCGATCTCGGCGCCGAAACCGAACTGGCCTCCGTCGGTGAACCGGGTCGAGGCGTTGACCGCGACCGTGGTGGAGTCCACCAGCTGGGTGAAGCGGCGGGCCGCGGCCTGGGAGGTGGTGACGATCGCCTCGGTGTGCCCGGAGGTCCACAGCCGGATGTGGCGCACGGCCGCGTCCAGGTCGTCCACCACGGCGGCGGCGATGTCGTACGAGAGGTACTCGGTCTCCCAGTCCTCGGCCGTCGCGGGCACGACCGTGGCCGGGGAGCCCTTCGCCAGCTCCAGCACCCGCTCGTCGCCGTGGACGGTCACCCCCGCCGCCGCCAGCGCCTCCAGGGCGCGCGGCAGGAAGCGCTCGGCGATGTCCCGGTGGACCAGCAGGGTCTCGGCGGCGTTGCAGACGCTGACGCGGCTGGCCTTGGAGTTGACGAGGATGTCCACGGCCATGTCCAGGTCGGCCTCGGCGTCGACGTACACATGGCAGTTGCCCGTGCCCGTCTCGATCACCGGGACGGTCGACTCCGTCACGACCGTACGGATCAGGGAGGCGCCGCCGCGCGGGATGAGCACGTCGACCATGCCCCGGGCGCACATCAACTCGCGTACGGAGTCCCGGCTCTCGCCCGGCACCAGCTGCACCGCGTCGGCCGGCAGCCCGGCGCCGCCCACGGCGTCGCGGATCACCCGCACGAGGGCGGTGTTGGAGGCGTACGCGGAGGACGAGCCGCGCAGCAGCACGGCGTTGCCGGACTTCAGGCACAGGGCCGCGGCGTCGACCGTCACATTCGGCCGGGCCTCGTAGATGATGCCGACGACGCCGAGCGGCACCCGCACCTGACGCAGGTCGATGCCGTTGGGCAGCGTGGAGCCGCGCACCACCTCACCCACCGGGTCGGGCAGCGCCACCACGTCCCGGACGTCCTTGGCGATGGCCCGCACCCGCTCGGGGGTGAGGGTGAGCCGGTCGACCACGCTCTCGCTGGTACCGGCGGCCCGGGCCTTCTCGACGTCCTCGGCGTTGGCCTCGACGATCTCGCGGGTACGGACCTCCAGCGCGTCGGCGATCGCCAGCAGCGCCTCGTCCTTCACCGAGCGCGGCAGTGGCGCGAGCTCGGCGGCCGCGGCACGGGCACGGTAGGCGGCTCGCAGCACCGGGGACTGCGGCATGGGGTCGGCGAGGGGGGAGGGGAAAACGCTGCTCATGCCTGGCAGCCTAACCGCGGGCGGGCCGCGACCACCCGGAATTCCACACTCCGGGACAGCCGCGACCACGCGGACCCCTGGAGGGCCGGCGGCGGTCAACCCCGCCGACGGCGGTCAGAAGGGGTGCACCCCGACCGGGGTGGCCGGCAGCGGGCCGTAGCCCTCGGCGACCCGCTGGTGATACGTCTCACGGTCGATGACCTCCAGGCCGACGATCTCCCACGGCGGCAGCCGGGCCGTGGAACGGTGCTCGCCCCACAGCCGCAGCGCCACGGCCGCCGCGTCGTGGAGGTCGCGTGCCTCCTCCCAGTAGCGGATCTCGGCGTGGTCGTTGGCGTAGCGGCTGGTCAGCAGGAACGGGTGGTCGTGGGCGAGCTGCTCCAGCGCCCGCCGGACCTCCCCCAGCGGCGCCTCGGCACCCGAGACGCTGAGGGTGATGTGCCACAGCCGCGAGGCCGCGCCGCCGCCGGCCCCCTCGGCCCTCTCCCCCGTCCACTCGTCCGTCCCGGCCGTCCCGACGCTGGTCAGTGTCCGCCCAGCCGTCCCTCGGGGCAGCGCCCCCGGGCGCCCTCGTCTCACCGGCGGCCTCCTGTTGCTCGCCGCTCCGCGCGCGTGCGGCGGAGCCGTGTGGTGCCGTGGGACCGCCCGTCGACGACAGCCCCGTGTATCAAAGTTGACCAGTCGGCGGGCGGCCGCGTGACGGTTTTGCGGAAAGGGTCAATGGAAAGGCTGGACTTACCGGGCTCCTCTCTTCCGTGGCTGACGCCCGTCAGCGACACGGCATTCGCGACCGGAACCCGCGACCGGACCTGCGGTGCTCAGGACCGGAACCGCGGCGCTCAGGCGCGCAGCACGACCAGGTCGTCGCGGTGCACGACCTCGCGCTCGTAGCCCGGGCCCAGCTCGCGCGCCAGGTCGCGGGTGGAGCGGCCCAGCAGCTGGGGGATCTCCCCGGCGTCGTAGGTCACCAGCCCGCGCGCCACGGCCCGGCCGGCCGGGTCCCGCAGCTCGACCGGGTCGCCCGCGCTGAACTCGCCCTCGACCGCCGCGATGCCCGCCGGCAGCAGCGAGCCGGTGCCCTGGACGACGGCCCGCACGGCCCCCTCGTCCAGGGTCAGCGCGCCCCGCGGCGTGGAGGCGTGCGCGAGCCACAGCAGCCGGTCGGCGGAGCGGCGGCCGGTGCGGTGGAAGTACGTGCCCGTGGGGCGCCCGCGCAGGGCGTCGGCGGCCTGGCTGGCGGAGGTGAGGACCACGGGGATGCCGGCCGCGGCGGCGATCCGGGCGGCCTCGACCTTGGTGACCATGCCACCGGTGCCCACGCCGGCCTTGCCCGCGCTGCCGATGGAGATCCCCTCCAGCTCCTTCTCGCCGGTGACCTCGGCGATCCGGGAGGTGCCCGGGATGCTGGGGTCGCCGTCGTACAGACCGTCGACGTCCGAGAGGAGGACCAGCAGATCGGCCCGGACCAGATGGGCGACGAGCGCCGCCAGCCGGTCGTTGTCACCGAAGCGGATCTCGTCCGTGGCGACGGTGTCGTTCTCGTTGACGACGGGCACCGCGCCCATGGCCAGCAGCTGGTCCAGCGTCCGGCGGGCGTTGCGGTAGTGCGCCCGGCGGCTGGTGTCGTCCGTGGTCAGCAGCACCTGGCCGACCCGGCGCCCGTAGCGGGCGAAGGAGGCCGTGTAGCGGGCGACCAGCAGCCCCTGGCCGACGCTGGCCGCGGCCTGCTGCCGGGCCAGGTCGCGGGGGCGCTTGGGCAGGCCCAGCGGGGCCAGGCCGGCGGCGATGGCACCGGAGGAGACGAGGACTATCTCCTTCTCCCCCGCGCCCCGCGCGGCCAGAGTCTTGGCCAGAACATCGACGAGCGCGTCAACCCGGTCGGCGTCCAGTCCCCCACCCGCGGTGGTGAGTGAGGAGGACCCCACCTTGACCACGATCCTGCGGGCTTCGACGACCTCCCGCCGGGCCTCCTCCGGCTGCTCTGCCCCAGTCAACGCCCCAGTCAACGTACGCACACCCCTGTGATCATCGATGCCCCGCCGGTCGGCGGCCTGTTCCGGACCCGCAAATCTACCGTCTGACGATTGCGTCCGTTCGCAGGCGTTTTGGGCTGATCGGCCGGATGGAAGATTGCCCACCGGCCTGCCACCGTCATACGGTCTGTCACCAACCGTTCACCCCGCGCTGCCCCACCAACCGTTCACCCCGCGCTGCTCACCGAAGAGCACCAACCGGAGAGCGACAACGGTCCCTCCCCCACGCACTTCTGCCAGGAGCCTTCCCGTGCCTTCTGCCGGAACAGCCTCCCGCCGGGCGGCACAGCTCGCGGCGCTGCTCTCGATGCTGGCCCTCTTCGTCGCACAGCTCGTCGGCGCCCTCCTGCCGGACGTCCCGCTGCTGATCTCCTCCTCGGCGGCCGCTCTCGCGCTCGATCTCCTCCTCCAGCACCGCGACCCGGGACTGGTCGCCGTGCTCGGCAAGATCCGCTTCGACGTCATGGTCCGGCAGCTGCAACGCGACATACTGATCCTCCTCGGCCTGACGCGCCTGGGCGGTGACGACGCGCCCCGCGACTACGCCCCCGTCGTCGCCGGGCTGGTCCTCTTCTACGGCGCCCACCTCGCCTGCCAGGTCACCGCGATCCTCGTCCGCCGCAGCCGCACCCTGCCCTTCCTCACCCGGAACATCGACACCACCGGGCTGCGGCTGACCTCCGCGCCGCCCCGGCTGCTGGCCCGTCAGCACGGCCGCCGGCTGCTGCGCTTCGCCGTCCCGGCCACGGCCGGGATGCTGACGGCCGCCGCCACCGGCGAGGAGTTCTGGGCCGCGGCCGGCGTCAGCGCCTCGCTCGCCTTCGCCCTCGGCGGCACGGCGTACCTGGCGGGCTGGCTGCGCCCGGGGAACCGGCCGGTCGACGAGGCCCGGGCGCTGGAGTGGCTGGACCGCTGGCTGGCCGACTACCGGCCCACCATCGGCATGTACTTCTCCGGCGGGACGACCTCGGCGTACCAGGCGAACATGTGGCTCTCCACCCTCGGCGCGCTGGACGGCAATCCGCTGATCGTGCTGCGCGAGCGGTTCATGATGCAGAAGATCGAGGCCACCGACGTGCCCGTGCTCTGCATCCCCAAGGTCGTGCATCTGATGGCCCTGGAGAAGTCCTCGCTGAAGATGATGCTGCACCCGGCCAACTCCGGTAAGACCTCGCAGGTGCTGCGCATGCCGTCCATCAAGCACGCCTTCGTCAACCACGGCGAGAGCGACAAGCTCTCCAGCTGCAACCCCTACGCGAAGGCCTACGACGAGGTCTGGGTCGCGGGCCCCGCCGCCCGGGAGCGCTACCAGCTCGCCGACATCGGCGTGGAGGACAAGGACGTCGTCGAGGTGGGCCGCCCGCAACTGGCGCCGATCGAACCGGCCGCCGGCGGCACGCCCGCCGGGCCGTACCTGACCGTCCTCTACGCCCCCACGTGGGAGGGCTGGGACGGCAATCCCGGCAACACCTCCGTCATGCTCGCCGGGGAGAACATCGTGCGCGCCCTGCTCGCCGACCCCGGTGTGCGCCTGCTCTACAAGCCGCACCCCATGACCGGCTCCGTCGACCCGCGCGCGGGCCGTGCCGACCAGCGCATCCAGGCGCTGATCCGGCAGGCCACAGCCGAACGGTCCGGCGCCCTCCCCCACGGCCTGAACGCCATGGGCCCGGAGGCGGCCGCCGCACTCGCCCGCCGTACGGCCGAGCTGGACCGGCTCACCACCTGCGACTTCCACGACAGCGCGGACGAGATCGAGCGCATGCTGCTCCAGGGCACGCCGGAGAAGGGCCGCGCCGAGACCGTCGCGGCCGCCGCGGCCGCCTGGGAGGAGGCGTACTGGGCGTCGCTGCCGGAGTGGGAGCACCAGGTCGTCACCGGGGCCCGGCCCTCGCTCTTCAGCTGCTTCAACCGCTCCGATCTGCTGATCAGCGATGTCTCCAGTGTCGTCTCCGACTATCTGATCAGCGAGAAGCCCTATGCGGTCGCGAATACGAGCGGGCTGACGGAGGAGGAGTTCCGGGCGGCCTTCCCCACCGCCGGGGCGGCCACGATCCTCACCCCCGGCGCCGAAGGCGTCCCCGCGCTCCTCGCGGCCGTCCGCGACCCCGCCCCCGACGGCCTGGCGGCGGCACGCGCGGAGCTGAAGGTCCGGTTGCTGGGCCCGGCCGACCCGCCCTCGATCGTCCGCTTCAACGCGGCGGCGCAGGCACTGGCCGCGAAGTCGGACGAGCGCCGGGCCCGGATGGAGGCCCGCGCCTCGGATATCCCGGCACCGCGTGCTCGCTCCGCGGAGGAGGCGGACGCCACTCGGGGTGGCTGAGGTTCTCTCCCGGGGCTCCGCCCCGGACCCCGCTCCTCAAACGCCGGAGGGGCTGCATTCGCAGCCCCTCCGGCGTTTGAGGACAAGATTTAAGCGAACGGGTCGAAGCCCTCGTACTCCTGGTCCGCCTCGTCGCGCTCCGCCTGCCGGTCGCGGCGGCGCTGCGCGGCCGGGCGCGGGGCCTCGAAGCGGTGGTCCTCACCGCGGCGGCCCAGCATCTCGGCGCCGGCGGCCATCGTGGGCTCCCAGTCGAAGACGACCGCGTTCTCCTCGGGGCCGATGGCCACGCCGTCGCCCGCCCGGGCACCGGCCTTCATCAGCGCCTCCTCGACACCGAGGCGGTTGAGGCGGTCGGCCAGGTAGCCCACGGCCTCGTCGTTGTTGAAGTCGGTCTGGCGCACCCAGCGCTCCGGCTTCTCGCCTCGCACGCGGAAGAGGCCGTCCTCCTCCTGGGTGACCGTGAAGCCCGCGTCGTCGACGGCCTTCGGGCGGATGACGACACGGGTCGCCTCCTCCTTCGGCTTCGCCGCACGCGCCTTCGCCACGATGTCGGCCAGCGCGAAGGAGAGCTCCTTCAGGCCCAGGCGGGAGACCGCCGAGACCTCGAAGACGCGGTAGCCGCGGGACTCCAGGTCGGGGCGGACCATCTCGGCGAGGTCCTGGCCGTCCGGGATGTCGACCTTGTTGAGGACGACGAGGCGCGGCCGGTTCTCGAGGCCGCCGTACTCCTTGAGCTCGGCCTCGATGACGTCGAGGTCGCTCAGCGGGTCGCGCTCGGACTCCAGCGTCGCGGTGTCGAGGACGTGCACCAGCACCGAGCAGCGCTCGACGTGGCGCAGGAACTCCAGGCCCAGGCCGCGGCCCTGGCTGGCGCCGGGGATCAGGCCGGGGACGTCGGCGATGGTGTAGACGGTCGCGCCGGCGGTGACCACGCCCAGGTTGGGCACGAGGGTGGTGAAGGGGTAGTCGGCGATCTTCGGCTTGGCCGCGGAGAGCACCGAGATCAGCGAGGACTTGCCCGCGCTCGGGTAGCCGACCAGGGCCACGTCGGCGACGGTCTTCAGCTCCAGGACGATGTCCTGGGCGTCGCCCGGCTCGCCCAGCAGCGCGAAGCCGGGGGCCTTGCGGCGGGCCGAGGCCAGCGCGGCGTTGCCGAGGCCGCCGCGGCCGCCCTGGGCGGCGATGTAGGTGGTGCCCTGGCCGACGAGGTCCGCGAGGACGTTGCCGCTCTTGTCGAGGACGACCGTGCCGTCCGGGACCGGCAGGACCAGGTCCGTGCCGTCCTTGCCGGAGCGGTTGCCGCCCTCGCCGGGCTTGCCGTTGGTGGCCTTGCGGTGGGGGCTGTGGTGGTAGTCCAGAAGCGTCGTGACGGACTGGTCGACGACCAGCGTCACATCACCGCCACGGCCGCCGTTGCCGCCGTCGGGGCCACCGAGGGGCTTGAACTTCTCGCGATGAACGGAGGCGCAGCCGTGGCCTCCGTTACCCGCGGCGACATGCAGCTCGACGCGGTCCACGAAGGTGGTCATAGCGGTGTGCCTCCAGATACGCAGATTAGTGCGGGAATGTCTCTGTTGTAACGCGAGAAGGGCGGACCCGCTTCCCCGCAGGGAAGCGAGGTCCGCCCTCGCTCATCGCTCTACGGCGTACTGATCAGATGATCAGACGGCCGGGACGATGTTGACGACCTTGCGGCCGCGGTGGGTGCCGAACTGCACCGCACCGGCGTTCAGCGCGAACAGGGTGTCGTCGCCACCGCGACCGACACCGGCGCCCGGGTGGAAGTGGGTGCCGCGCTGGCGGACCAGGATCTCACCGGCGCTGACGACCTGACCGCCGAAGCGCTTCACGCCGAGCCGCTGAGCATTGGAGTCGCGACCGTTCCGGGTGGACGATGCGCCCTTCTTGTGTGCCATGTGTTCTCAGTCCCTTACTTCGCCGGGGCGTCGATGCCGGTGATCTTCAGCGCGGTGTGCAGCTGGCGGTGGCCGATGCGCTTCTTGTAACCGGTCTTGTTCTTGTACTTCTGGATCCGGATCTTGTCGCCCTTGTGGTGGTCGACAACCTCGGCCTGGACCTTCACGCCGGCCAGGACCCACGGGTCGCTGGTGACAGCGTCACCGTCGACGACCAGCAGCGTGGAGAGCTCGACGGTGTCGCCGACCTTGCTGGTGGAAATACGGTCAACCTCGATGACGTCGCCGACAGCAACCTTCTGCTGACGGCCGCCGGTGCGCACGATCGCGTACACGCGGAGCTCTCTCTCGCTAGGAACGGGACCTCTGATGCCAGCCGCTCGCACGGGCGCGGAGCCCGTGACTGTCCCAAAGGACGAGCGGCCTCCCCCGGCGGGGCCGGGAGGTGTTTGCTCAGGGGTTTGACGTCGTACAGGTTTGCACAGACGCCGACGGTCAAGGTTACGGGGCCTTGACCAGGGGGTCAAACCGACCCCCTCGCCGGGGGGGGGCCGGGCGGGGGCCCCCCCCCCGGGGGGGTGTCTTGAGTGCGCCCCCGCGGGGGGGGCCCCCCCCGCCATCTTAGTGGGCCGCGATGGGGGGGCCCTGATTGGGGGCCGGGGGGGGGGCGCC